>NZ_JAFCXJ010000007.1:0-431987 GCF_049898265.1 Pseudomonas sp. PSPC2-3
AACGTGGACCGCACGAAGATCCTGATCTTTGCCGTGCATGGCCTGATCGGTGCGTTGGCCGGGGTGATCCTCGCGTCACGCATGACCTCGGGCCAGCCGATGATCGGCCAGGGCTTCGAACTGACGGTGATTTCCGCCTGCGTGCTGGGCGGGGTATCGCTCAGCGGTGGCATCGGCATGATCCGCCATGTGATCGCCGGGGTGCTGATCCTGGCGATCATCGAGAATGCGATGAACCTGAAGAACATCGACACCTTCTACCAGTACGTGATCCGCGGCTCGATCCTGCTGCTGGCGGTTATTATCGACCGCATGAAGCAGCGCTGAATTCATGCCATGTGAAGGTCTAAGTGTGGGAGGGGGCTTGCCCCCGATGGCGGTCTATCAGTAACAGATGTGCAGACTGGCACACCGCTATCGAGGGCCAGCCCCCTCCCACATTTGGATCTCAACTGTATTGAGGTTCGGTATTTGCCATAATGCCGCTCGTTTTCGTACCACCACATAGGCCCGATATGCAGGAAACCGCCCACACCCCCGTCAAAGACGCCGCCCCCACTGGCACCCAGACCTTGCTGCGTGGCTTGGGCGTGGTGCAGGCGGTGGCGGCTGGTGCGCGGGATCTGAAAGAGATCGCCCGGCGCATCGGCACCACCCGCAGCACCACGCACCGCCTGGCCAGTTGCCTGGTGGAGGAGCGCTACCTGCGCGTGGTGCCGCAAGTCGGTTACCTGCTGGGGCCGAAGCTGATCGAGCTGGGGTTTCAGGCGCGCGAAGAGTTGCCGTTGGTGACCCTGGCGGTGCCGTACCTGGATGAGTTGTCGGCGCTGACCGGTGACACCATCCACCTGGCGATTCGCGAAGACGACGACGTGCTCTACCTGCACAAGAACCCCGGGCGCAACGGTCCGGAAATGCGCTCGCGGGTCGGCCACCGCATGCCGCTGGCGCGGACCGGCATCGGCAAGGCGTTGCTGTTGGATGACAGCGTCGAAGAGTGGCAGCGCCTGTACGAAGTCAGCCAGCCGGCGGCAGGGAAACACCTGCAGTGGCCGCAACACCCCGAGCAATCCTGGGCGCAGTTCGAGCAGCGCATGCATGAGTATGTGCTGGGCGGGTATGCGTTCGACCTGGAAGACAACGAACCGTCGATCCGCTGCGTGGCGGCACCGGTGCGCGATGCCAGCCGGCGAATCGTCGCCGGCATCAGCATCGCCAGTACTGTGCCCTACATGCCGCTGGAGAAAATGGCCGAGCTGATTCCTGTGATCAAACAGGTTGCGGCGCGGCTGTCTGCGGAGTTGGGCGCGAAGGCCTGATCAGGCCTTCAAGGTCGCCATGTCGATGACAAAGCGGTACTTCACATCGCCGGCGATCATGCGCGTGAACGCCTCGTTGATCTGACGAATGTCGAGCATTTCGATGTCGCAGGTGATGCCATGCTCGGCGCAGAAATCCAGGACTTCCTGGGTTTCTGCGATGCCGCCGATCAGCGAACCGGCGAGCATTTTACGCCCCAGCACCAACTTGGCGGCGTTGACGGGCGGGTCCACCGGCTCGATCAGGCCAACAAGGATATGCACGCCGTCAAAGCGCAGCACATCGAGGTAGGGGTTCAGGTCGTGCTGCACCGGGATGGTGTCCAGCAGGAAGTCGAAGTGCCCGGCGGCGGCTTGCATTTGCGTGGCGTCGGTGGACACGATCACATGATCCGCGCCCTGGCGGCGGCCTTCCTCGGCCTTGCTCGCGGAGCGGGTGAACAGCGTGACTTCGGCGCCCATCGCCTTGGCGAACTTGATGCCCATATGGCCCAGGCCACCCATGCCGAGAATCCCGACTTTATCGCCGGCCTTCACACCGTAGTGCTTGAGCGGCGAGTAGGTGGTGATGCCGGCGCAGAGGAGCGGTGCGGCGCTGGCCAGGTCGAGCTTGGCCGGGATCTTCACCACAAAGTGTTCGCTGACCACGATGCTGTCGGAGTAGCCGCCCATGGTGTTGCTGCCGTCCACACGGTCCGGGGTGGCGTAGGTCATGGTCGGGCCTTCGAGGCAGTATTGCTCCAGGTCCGCTTGGCAGGCGTCGCAATGGCGGCACGAGTCGACCATGCAGCCGACGCCGACCAGATCACCGACCTTATGCGCGGTGACGCTGGCGCCGACGGCGGTGACTTTGCCGACAATCTCATGGCCCGGCATCAGCGGGTACACGGCGATGCCCCATTCGTTGCGGGCCTGGTGGATGTCAGAGTGGCAGACGCCGCAGTACAGAATTTCGATCGCCACGTCATCGGCGCGCGGGCTGCGGCGTTCAAACGACATGGGGGCGAGGGGAGTGGTGGCCGACTGGGCGGCATAACCGATAGCGGTGTACATGAGTGAACCTCGCAGAAGCAGTGACAAGTGAGGTGGGCCATTTTCCGCGCCGACCCCGGAGGCGGCCATGGCGATTGCTCCGAGTCTCATGCCTATTCGTCCGGCAGTACGCCTGGTTTGGATGCACGGCGCGCCAGACCTGCGATGATGCTCTCATCCCTTATTCGCGAAGTTTTTTGCCATGTTGTTGACCCGCCATCTCGACGCCAACGCCACCCTGGTTTCCTTGATCGAGAGGCTGACGCCCTGCGACGGTTTCTCCCCGACCCACCTGCCGGGCGTGCAGGTGCTGCGCGCCAGTTGCGACGTCGCACGCGGGCCGCAGATCTATGAGCCGAGCCTGATGTTCGTCGCCCAGGGCAGCAAAGTCGCGTACCTGGGCCCGCGTACCCTGGAGTACGGCGCGGGGCACTACCTGATCCAGGCGATGCCGGTGCCGTTCGAGTGCGAGACGTTCGCCCTGGCGCCCGGCGCACCGCTGCTGGGGGTGACGGTGGGGATTGATCGGGTGGTACTGGGCGAATTGGTGATGGCCATGGGCATGCAGGCCGGGCCGCCGCCGACGGCGCAGACCTTGGAGTCGATGAGTTCGGTGGTGCTGGATGACGCCATGCGCGGTTGCGTCGAGCGCCTGTTGCAATGCCTGCACGATCCGTTGGAAAGCCGGATCATGGGCCCGGCGCGTGTGCGCGAATTACTCTTCACCGCCTTGCGCGGGCCCCAGGCCGATGTGTTGCGGGCGTTGGTGGAACAGCAGGGGCAGTTCTCGCGGATCGCCACCTCGTTGAATCACCTGCATGCTCATTACGCCGAGCCGCTGAATATCGAGACGTTGGCAGGTTACGCGCACATGAGTGCGTCGACTTTTCATGAACACTTCAAGCGCTGCACCTTGTTGTCGCCGGTGCAGTATCTGAAGCGTTTGCGTTTGCTCAAGGCGCAGCAGTTGTTGCTGGTGGAAGGCATGGGCGTGGCACAGGCGGCGCATCGGGTGGGGTATCAGAGTACGTCGCAGTTCAGCCGCGAATATAAGCGCTACTTCGAGCGCAACCCGGGCGAAGAGCGCGCTGCCTGATTCTCCCTGGCTCAACGGGATTAAAAATGTGGGAGGGGGCTTGCCCCCGATGACGGTGGGTCAGCCATCGATGTGCTGACTGTTCCACCGCTATCGGGGGCAAGCCCCCTCCCACATTGAGTTGATGCCAGCCACAAAAAAGGCTCCCGATCTGGGAGCCTCCTGGGTCATGCAACCCTTTTACATATTCGGGTAAGTCGGCCCACCCGCGCCTTCCGGCGTGACCCAGGTGATGTTCTGCGAAGGGTCTTTGATGTCACAGGTCTTGCAGTGTACGCAGTTCTGGGCGTTGATCTGGAAGCGCTTCTCGCCGTCTTCCTTGGTCACCACTTCATACACACCGGCCGGGCAGTAGCGCTGCGCCGGTTCATCGTAGAGCGGCAGGTTGGTGCCGATCGGGATGCTCGGGTCTTTGAGTTTCAAGTGGCACGGCTGTTCTTCTTCGTGGTTGGTGCCGGAGATGAACACCGAGCTCAGTTTGTCGAAGCTCAGCTTGCCGTCGGGCTTGGGGTAGTCGATCTTCTGGCAGTCCTTGGCCAGCTTGAGGCAGGCGTAGTCCGGCTTGGTGTCGTGCAGGGTGAACGGCATTTTGCCGCCGAGGATGTTCTGGTCGAACCAGTTGAAGCCGGCACCGATGATCGGGCCGAACTTGTGCATCGCCGGGCCGAAGTTACGGGTGGCGAACAGTTCTTCGTAGAGCCAGCTGGCTTTGAACGCGTCGACGTAGTTGGTCAGCTCGTCACCGCCTTCGGCGTCGGCCAACAGGCGCTCGGCCACGGCGTCGGCGGCGAGCATGCCGGACTTCATCGCGGTGTGGCTGCCTTTGATCTTGGCCACGTTCATGGTGCCCAGGTCACAGCCGATCAATGCGCCGCCCTTGAACACCATCTTCGGCAACGAGTTGATGCCGCCCTTGGCCAGCGCGCGCGCGCCGTAGCTGACGCGCTTGCCACCTTCCAGATACTGGGCCAGCACCGGGTGATGCTTGAGGCGCTGGAACTCATCGAACGGCGACAGGAAAGTGTTGCTGTAGGACAGGTCGACGATCAGGCCGACCACCACCTGGTTGTTTTCCAGGTGATAGAGGAACGAGCCACCGGTGTTCTCGTTGCTCATGATGTCCAGCGGCCAACCGGCGGTGTGGACCACCAGGCCGGGTTGATGCTTGGCCGGGTCGATTTCCCAGATTTCCTTCAGGCCGATGCCGTAGTGCTGGGCGTCGGCGTCGCTGTCCAGCTTGAAGCGCTGGATCAGTTGCTTGCCGATATGGCCACGGCAGCCTTCGGCGAACAGCGTGTACTTGCCGCGCAGTTCCATGCCGGGGGTGTAGACGCCTTCCTTCGGCTTGCCTTCGCGGTCGACGCCGAGGTCGCCGGTGATGATCCCGCGCACCACGCCGTTTTCGTCGAACAGCGCTTCCTGCGCGGCGAAGCCTGGGTAGACTTCCACGCCGAGGTTCTCGGCCTGCTGAGCCAGCCAGCGGCACAGGTTGCCCAGGGAGATAATGTAGTTGCCTTCGTTGTGCATGGTCTTGGGCACAAAGAAGTCAGGCACCTTGGTCGAGGTGTCGGCGCTGCGCAGCACATAGATGTCATCGCGCACCACCGGGGTGTTGAGCGGAGCGCCGAGTTCTTTCCAGTCCGGGAACAGTTCGTTCAGGGCGCGTGGTTCGAACACGGCACCGGAAAGGATATGTGCGCCGACCTCGGAGCCTTTCTCGACCACGCAGACGCTGATTTCCTTACCGGCTTCGGCGGCCTTCTGCTTCAGTCGGCAGGCGGCAGACAGGCCCGCCGGGCCAGCGCCGACGATGACCACGTCGAATTCCATGTATTCGCGTTCCACAGGCTATCTCCTACTCAGGCTCACAGGCTTTTTTTCTAATGGGTGGAGGTTGGGTGTCGTAAGCGTCATCGCTGCGTTCACTGGGCAGGCGGATGACCACCTTTCTCTCTAGGTGGCGCATTATATCTACACCACTCTCAGCGTCCAATACAAACGTTTGTTTGAATTGCTTGGAAGCTAGGTAAATCAAAGCAACGGGGCTTATGACTGGCCATTTTGCCGTATTGACCAGAATAGGCGTTCCGGTCAAGATACGGTCGGTTTTGCGCTCGCCGTAGGCTGACTGTAGGTTTCAAGAGCACCTTTAAAGACAGGCGAAGGCGAAAAAGAGTGACGCGTGCCCAATGCTGGCGCGCAGTTTACACGTCGCGATCATGAATGACCTCCCAGTCACCACTGACGAACGGTCATCACTCTCCATCGCTGCGTCACTTGCCGAAGGTTTTGAAGGTGCCCTTGTGTGCCGATGAGCATCAACCGCCAGGTTCGCCTAGGCGACTTTCTTTTCACCGGAGAGTAACGAGGAATCCATGAAGGTTCTTGTAGCTGTCAAACGCGTTGTCGATTACAACGTGAAAGTTCGCGTCAAGGCGGACAATTCCGGCGTCGACCTCGCTAACGTCAAGATGTCGATGAACCCTTTCTGCGAAATCGCCGTGGAAGAAGCCGTGCGCCTGAAAGAGAAAGGCGTGGCGACTGAAATCGTCGTGGTTACCATCGGCCCGACCACTGCTCAAGAGCAGCTGCGTACCGCTCTGGCCCTGGGCGCCGATCGCGCCATCCTGGTCGAGTCCGCTGAAGAACTGACCTCCCTGGCCGTGGCCAAGTTGCTCAAAGCCGTTGTCGACAAGGAACAGCCATCGCTGGTGATCCTCGGCAAACAGGCCATCGACAGCGACAACAACCAGACTGGCCAGATGCTGGCTGCACTGACCGGTTACGGCCAGGGCACCTTCGCCTCGAAAGTCGAAGTGAGCGGCGACAGCGTTGCCGTGACCCGCGAAATCGACGGCGGCGCGCAGACGGTTTCGTTGAAACTGCCGGCCATCGTCACCACCGACCTGCGTTTGAACGAGCCGCGCTACGCGTCTCTGCCAAACATCATGAAAGCCAAGAAGAAGCCTCTCGAAGTGCTGACTCCGGATGCTTTGGGCGTTTCCACCGCCTCTACCAACAAGACCGTCAAAGTCGAAGCGCCGGCTGCACGCAGCGCGGGCATCAAGGTCAAGTCGGTGGCTGAACTGGTCGAGAAACTGAAAAACGAAGCGAAGGTAATCTAATCATGACTATCTTGGTAATCGCTGAACACGACAACAAGGTACTGGCTCCGGCCACCCTGAACACCGTGGCCGCCGCGGCGAAAATCGGTGGTGACATCCACGTGCTGGTTGCGGGTCAGGGCGCTGGCGCCGTGGCTGAAGCCGCGGCGAAAGTCGCTGGCGTGAGCAAAGTACTGCTGGCCGACAACGCCGCTTACGCTCACCAACTGCCGGAAAACGTCGCGCCTCTGGTCGCCGAGCTGGGTGCTGGCTACAGCCACATCCTGGCTGCTGCCACCTCCAACGGCAAAAACATCCTGCCGCGGGTTGCCGCGCAACTGGACGTTGACCAGATCTCCGAGATCATCTCGGTCGAAAGCGCCGACACCTTCAAGCGCCCGATCTACGCCGGCAACGCCATTGCCACCGTGCAATCGACCGCCGCGGTCAAGGTCATCACCGTGCGCGCCACCGGTTTCGACCCGGTTGCCGCCGAAGGCGGTTCGGCCGCCGTTGAAGCCGTCTCCGCGGCCCATGACGCGGGCATTTCCAGCTTCGTCGGCGAAGAGCTGGCCAAGTCGGATCGTCCTGAGCTGACCGCTGCCAAGATCGTCGTTTCCGGCGGGCGTGGCATGCAGAACGGCGACAACTTCAAGCACCTGTACGCCCTGGCCGACAAGCTGGGCGCTGCCGTCGGCGCTTCCCGCGCTGCGGTCGACGCAGGTTTCGTGCCCAACGACATGCAGGTCGGCCAGACCGGCAAGATCGTTGCGCCACAGCTGTACATCGCCGTCGGTATCTCCGGCGCGATCCAGCATTTGGCCGGCATGAAAGACTCCAAGGTGATCGTAGCGATCAACAAGGACGAAGAAGCACCGATCTTCCAGGTGGCTGATTACGGCCTGGTGGCGGACTTGTTCGAAGCCGTACCTGAATTGGAGAAGCTGGTCTAATCCAGTCGCTTCACTTATAAAGAGCCCGGTCTTTTGACCGGGCTTTTTATTATCGGAGCACCTCGCCATGGAATTGCGCCCCTGGGCCACACTGCTGGGTTTCACACTGTTGCTGCCGACCCTGTCGCTGGCGGCCGGCAAATGCGAGCGCCTGGTGGCTACCGGCAGCCCGGACGCTCCGCCTTTGCTCTGGCGCGATCCCCAGGACCCCACGCACTTGATCGGCGCCACCGCCGACATGTTGCAGCAAGTGGCCCAGGACCTTGGGCTGAAAATCGACCTGCTCTATGGCGGCAAGCGTTCCCAGGCCTTGGACGAAGTGCGCAGCGGGCGCATGGATCTGCTGGCCGATGCGCCGTTGAATATCGGCGAGCTGGAAACCCTCGACTACCTCCACCCGGCGCTGGTGCAGATCGACTATCTGGTCTGGACCCGCAAGGACTCGGCGCTGGCCTATGCCACGGCCGCCGACCTGCACGGCCATCAGGGCGCGGTGTCGGAACGGGCGCGGTTGAGCCACGACTTTGAAACCTTCGCCGCCCAGCAATTGACCCTGCAACGCCTGCCCACCTTGACTCCGGCGTTTCAGAAACTGCTGCTGGGGGAAGTGGACTACGTACTCGCCGGGCGTTACTCCGGCATGGCCATGGCCGAGACCCTGGGCATGAGCAATGACCTGTTCGCCCGCGACGTGCCCGTCGATCAGCCTGGCTTGTACCTGGCGATTTCCCACAACTCCGCGTGCAATGACCCCTGGCTGCGCGGACAGCTGGCGAAAAAGATGACAGAATTGTCCGGGTCTGGTGTGGCGCAAGCTGCGCTGCAGCGCAATCTGGAGCGCTGGAAAGCGCAATTGCAACAACCCGTCGGCACCCCAACAAAGTAGGGATTTTCAGTGATTTTTCGACCTTTTTTAGCGGCCCTCGCCGTCGTTGCTCTGGCGGGATGTGCAGCCGATCCTGCGCCGAATGAACAAATACGCCTCACCCAGCAAGCGTTGGAACAAGCCAACGCCGTGGGTGCCAACTCCGATGAATCGTCCGAACTGAAACTGGCTGAAGGCAAATTCGCCCAGGCTCAGGCTGATATGGCCGACCAGTCCTACAAGAACGCGCGCATGCAGGCCGAACAGGCCGAGCTGGATGCGCGTCTCGCCGAAGCCCAAGTGTTGACCCGCAAGAGTCAGGAACAACTGAACGTGCTCAATACCCGTATCACCCGCCTGCGCAAGCAATTGCAGCTGGGAGAAGCCCAATGAGCCCGATGATCCGTGGCTTGAGTTGCGTCGTGCTGCTGGGCAGCGCGGCCCTGGGCGGTTGCGCCAGCCACCCGAATGGCGAGCAGGCCCTGCAACAGGCGGGCAGCGACTTCCAGAAGGTCAAGGAAGACGCCAACGTGCTGCGCTTCGCGCCCAAGGACGTGATCCGCGCCGGAGAGTCCCTGGCCCGTGCCGATCGCTTATCCAGCTATTGGGGCAGCGGTGCCGACGTGGTGCATTACGCCTACCTCAGCCAGCGCTACAGCGTGATCGCCCGCGAACACACCGAGCAGGCGCTCAATCAGGAACGCGGCACCAAACTCGAACTGGAACGCCAGCGCCTGCAACTGGCCCTGCGCGAGAGCAAGCTGATCAGCGTGCAGCAGCAGGGCAAATGGCTCGAGGAACAGATCGCCAGCCTGGCCACCACCCAGACCGATCGCGGCCTGGTGATGACCCTGGGCGACGTGTTGTTCGACACCGGTGAAGCCGAACTGAAAAACTCGGCCAACCGCACCGTGCTGAAAATCGTCCAGTTCCTGCAACTGAACCCCAAGCGCATCGTGCGTATCGAGGGTTACACCGACAGCACCGGCGGCGAGCAGGAAAACCTCCAACTGTCCCGCGACCGCGCGCAATCGGTGGCGGATGTGCTGGTGGACCTGGGGATCGACGAAAAGCGCATCCAGGTCGAAGGCTATGGCGACCAGTACCCGGTGGAGGCCAATGCTTCCGAGCGCGGCCGCGCGCAGAACCGCCGGGTAGAGATCGTGTTCTCCGACGCGAAGGGCCAGTTGGGCGCCGCCCGCTAGGAACCTGGCGCAAGCAAAATGTGGGAGGGGGCGCCCCCTCCCACATTTTTTTCGGGGTACCCGAAACGCCTCAGGCCACCCTTACAGTTTTTTCTATCACTGCCGCTCGCGCTCGACTATTGTGGCAACTGTCCCCGTACACTTCTAAACTGTGCCGGTATGTTTCACACAAAAATAAAATAGCCGTGAAATCGAGTGCTGCGTCATGACCAATCTGTTGCTTTACCAACGTATCGCCCAGCAACTGGCTGAGGATATCCGGCGCGGTGTCTATCAACCGGGCGAGCGCGTGCCTTCGGTGCGCAAGATGAGCTCCCAGCTCAACGTCAGCCATGCCACGGTGTTGCAGGCTTACGCCAACCTGGAAGATCAGGGCTTGATTCGCGCACGGCCGCAGTCCGGGTATTACGTACACCAGACACCGGCGCTGACGGCGCCGACGCCGGATATCGCCCGGGTCGAGCGCCCGGGGTTGGTGACGCGCAGCAGCATCATTCAGCAAGTGTTGGTGGAGTCGCGTCGCGAAGGCGTATTCCCGCTGGGCGCGGCCGTGCCGAGTGTGGATTACTTGCCGGTACGCGCACTGCACCAGCAGTTGGCCAAGGTCACGCGCTTCCAGAGCCCGCGGGCGTTCAGCTACATGTTCAGCCCTGGCTTCGAGCCGTTGCGCCGCCAGGTGGCGATCCGCATGCGCGATGCCGGCGTGGTGGTGGACCCCTCCGAAGTGGTGATCACCCACGGCTGCGTCGATGCCCTGCAGATGTCGTTGCGGGTGCTGACGCGGCCGGGCGACCTGATCGCCGCCGAGTCGCCGACCTATTACGGCTTGCTGCAATTGGCGGATCTGCTGGGCCTCAAGGTCATCGAGATCCCCAGCGACCCCGCCACCGGCATGAGCCTGGAAGCCCTGCAATTGGCCGCTAACCAGTGGTCGATCAAAGCCCTGGTGCTGACCACGCGCCTGAGCAACCCGTTGGGCGGCACCATGCCCGAGGAGCGCCAGAAACACTTGCTGCGCCTGGCCTCGGATTTCGATATCCAGATTGTCGAAGACGATATCTACGGCGAACTGATGTTCGAACTGGGGCGCACCAAAGCCCTGAAAGCCTACGATCGCCTCGACCGCGTGATTTATTGCTCGAGCTTTTCCAAAACCTTGTCACCCGGCGTGCGTATCGGCTGGATGATCGCCGGCAAGTACCAGCAGGAAATCCAGCGTTTGCAGATGTTCAGCACCCATTCGGCGTGCAGCGTCACCCAGATGGGTGTCGCCGCGTACCTGGAGAACGGCGGTTACGATCGGCACCTGCGTTACATCCGCCAGGAGTACCGCAAGAACCTCAGCGCGTTCCAACTGGCGGTTCAGCAGTATTTTCCCGAAGGCACCCAGATGACCCGTCCGACCGGCGGTTTTATCCTGTGGGTCAGTTTGCCGGGGCGGGTCAATACCCAGGAACTGCACGTGCGTGCATTGCAGCAGGGCATCAGCATCGCACCGGGGTTGATCTTCAGTAATACGGAACAGTTCAACCACTGTATTCGTCTGAACTGCGGCACGCCGTGGAATCGCGAGGCAGAGCGGGCGCTGATGACTTTGGGGATGCTCGCCAGTCAGTTATGCCTGGAGACAGCGGCCGGCTTGTGAGGCTCGCCAAGCAGCCAGTTCTGATAGCTGGCCAATCACCGCGCTTGTCATGCTGCCCTCAACAAGCGAGCATATGGCCTTCTGCCGTTAAAGCTGTTGGCAATATGACTTCTATTTTTCGCGCTGTTTTAGTGATTAGCCTGTTCAGCCTGAGTCACGTCGGCGTCACGCTGGCGGCGACGCCTGTGGCGGACCCCGCACCGACCGCGAGTACCGAGCACACAACCCCCGCAAAAAAACCGACCCCGGCGAAAAAAGCCCCGGCGACCAACAAAAAAAACGCGTCGGCAAAAAAACGCGCGCCGATTGCGAGCAAGTCCAAGTCCGCCCGCGAAGTGGCCCAGACCCACTTGCCACCGGCACAGTTGGACTTGTCCCTGCCTTCCGACATGGTCAGGCATCTGCAGCCCATCGGCAGCATGCCCGCGCCAAAAAACGTACCGTTGTTGCCGCCGATGTTTGGTGAAAAGCCGGCTGACAACAGTGCGTTCCAGATCAACGGTCGCCTGCTCAGCAATGAGATGAAGCTGCAACTGCGCAACGAAGAACGGCGTGAGGTGGAAGGCGCGGCGCTGGATTTCGAATTCAAACAATAAACTTTTCCGACGAAGGTGACGTCGACACCCGACCATCTGTCGCAGACTGGTCAGTCACTTTTATTTTCTGCGAAAAACCCCTGTTAGACCATTTTAAAACGGCTGTTTAAGGGCGTACTCTAGCCCGGCCGTCCCTATTGAGCCGTCGAGGACCTGTTGCTCATGAAATGCCGTGAAGGCTGTGGCGCTTGCTGCATCGCCCCCTCCATCAGTTCACCGCTGCCGGGAATGCCCCACGGCAAACCCGCGGGCGAACGCTGCCTGCACCTGTCGGTCGAACAGTTATGCCTGCTGTTCGGACAACCGGAACGGCCGGCGGTGTGCAGTGATTTCAAGGCGGATATCGAGGTCTGCGGCACCGACCAGGCCGATGCGATCAGGTTGATCGGCTGGTGGGAGCAGATGACGGCGGCTTGATGGCTTTACTATCGGAACTTCAACAATAAGGAATACAACAATGGGTTCGCTGAAACGAATGGCTGTGTTGTGCGGTTTTACGGTGTTGTTTGCTGCCACTGCTCAGGCTGAGGATTGGCAAGTCGCCAAGGATGAAGACGGGATCAAGGTGTCGCTGAGCGAAGTCGCCGGTTCCAAGTACAAGGCGTATCGCGGTGTGACAGTGATCAAGGCCCCCGTGGCCAAGATCGAGGCCTTGCAGGAAGATGCGGTCGGTGCCTGCGCCTGGATTCATGACTGCAAGTCGCAAAAACTGCTCAAGCAGGAGGGCGTCAAGAGCTGGACCTACACCCAATTCAAGGCCCCGTTCCCAGTGACCGACCGCGATTCGATCCTGGAAATCACCACGTCCAAGGCCGCCGACGGCAGCGTGACCCGCGCGCTGCTGGAAGTGCCGACCTATCAGCCGGAAGTGAAGGGTTATGTGCGCGTGGCCCAGGTCGACGGCTACTGGAAACTGGTGCCTAAAGGCGCCAACGAAACCGAAGTGACCTACCAGGTACACACCGAGCCAGGCGGCAGCGTGCCTTCGTGGTTGGCCAACAAGTTCGTGGTGGACGCCCCGTTCAACACCTTGAAAGCCCTCAGGGAACGCGCCGAGAAGTAAGCGCGGTAGACCCGGTGCCTGCGACCTTGAGTGGAACGTTTAGCGAGCCCTCAAGGTCCAGATAGAGGTAAGCCCACACGCGGGCTTTATCGAGGAGGCACCGATGCAAAAGTGGCAGATTACCTTCGTTGATGATCACGGCGTGCAGTCCGTGGAGCAGTTCACCTGCGAGCGCAAGCCCAGCCTCGAAGATGCGGCACACTTGATTCGCGACAAGCTGGTGCCGGTGGCCGCCGAACTGGACCTCAATGACCTGGAAGGCCGTAAACCCGAACCGACGGTCAAGATCCTCAAAGACCAGAACAGTATCCAGATCCTCGACATCTCTCCCGTCGTCTGAACATTCCCTGTCTGCCATTCAAGCGCCTCTGGTGGAGGTGATAGCTTCGCGCTACTCTGCAAGTGAGATCAGCGAATGAATCGCTAAGGTCTGGTCTTGTCAGCTACATGCTTGTTTTCCAGCGGTGATGTCATTGCCGTAGTACCCGCGCCAGTAAGGCGTGGGCTTCGGGAAGCACGGAAAGTCTATCCATCGGTTTGAGGAGGACGTTTCATGAGCACAGCCTATCAAGAAGACATCAGCACCAACGTTCTGCGCCGCATGAAAGAAGGCGGCTTCGATTTTTCACGGTTCCACCCCATCGAGTTCTACGCCATTTTCCCGGACGAGGAACGGGCGCGCAGGGCTGCGGGTCGGTTTCGTGGCGAATCCCTGAATGCCCAGGTCAGCGCGCGCGACGATGGCGCCTGGTACCTGGAACTGAGCAAGATCATGTTTGCAACCTACGACGGCATAGGAGACTTCGAGCAAGACTTTGAAGCGGTGGTCGAGCCGCTGGGCGGGATCATCGAAGGATGGGGCGTCAAGCAGGAGGTGCGTGGGTTACCCATGTAGCAGTATGAGAAACACAGCGTATCGGCTGACCTTTGGGTCGGCCGATTTTGTTTGTGGCGTCTGAAATCAGACGCAACTCGCGCGGTATTTCCAGGCAAAAAAAACCACCCGAGTGGGGTGGTCGAAAGGGAAGACCGGAGGAGTCGGTCGATACACGAGATCACACGGTACCGATTGCTCGATGGGTAAGGCTGTAGGACGAGTCCTGTTCAGCAGATGACGGTGATTATCCGCACCGGGGGGCGGGCAGTGAAATCAACACTGGCTATGCTGTTGATAGTCAAAGCCCGCATTGTGATGAAGCGCGCGACAAGACACCGGGCATTCCGCGCACCAGGATGGTGCACTTAACTCCCCGCTATTATTTAACTCACTGATTTTTAAGTGTTTATGCCGCTGGCACGGGCCTTGCGATGATTCTTGCGTCCGGGTGACAAGGAGTACGGCATGATCCGCACTTATTACGACGAAATGTACGATGGGGCAGGGCAGGTTCGCCCTCATTACCGCGAGTTCGCCCGCTGGTTGGCCGAAACCCCCGCTGAACTGCTGGCCCAGCGCCGGCGTGAAGCCGATTTGCTGTTTCACCGCGCCGGGATCACCTTCACCCTCTACGGGGATGAGCAGGGCACCGAGCGCCTGATTCCCTTCGACACCATCCCGCGCAGCATTCCCGCCAGTGAATGGCGGATTGTCGAACGTGGCTGCATTCAGCGGGTCAAGGCGCTGAACATGTTTCTCGCCGACCTCTACCATGAACAACGCATCATCAAGGCCGGGATCATTCCCGCCGAACAGGTGCTGGCCAACGAGCAGTATCAGTTGGCTATGCAGGGCTTGAATCTGCACCGCGATCTGTATTCCCACATCTCCGGTGTCGATCTCGTGCGTGATGGTGACGGCACTTACTACGTGCTGGAGGACAACCTACGCACGCCCAGCGGCGTCAGCTACATGCTCGAAGACCGCAAGATGATGATGCGCTTGTTCCCCGAACTGTTCGCGGCCCAGCGTATCGCACCGATCGACCACTACCCCAACTTGCTGCTCGACACCCTGAAAAGCGCCAGCCCCCTGGATAACCCCAGCGTGGTGGTGTTGACCCCCGGGCGTTTCAACAGTGCGTTCTTTGAGCATGCTTTCCTCGCCCGGGAAATGGGCGTGGAACTGGTGGAGGGCGCCGACCTGTTCGTGCGCGATGACCGCGTTTTCATGCGTACCACCGACGGCCCCAAGGCCGTGGACGTGATCTATCGCCGCCTCGACGATGCGTTTCTCGACCCGCTGGCCTTCAACCCGGACTCCATGCTCGGCGTCCCCGGCCTGCTTGCCGCCTATCGTTCGGGCAATGTGGTGTTGGCCAACGCGATCGGCACCGGGGTGGCGGATGACAAGTCGGTGTACCCCTTTGTCACCGAGATGATCCGTTTTTACCTGGATGAAGAACCGATCTTGAAGAACGTTCCGACCTTCCAATGCCGTAAGCCCGACGAACTGTCCCACGTACTGGCTAACCTGCCGCACCTGGTGGTCAAGGAAACCCAAGGCTCCGGCGGCTACGGCATGCTCGTCGGTCCGGCTTCCACGGCGGCGGAAATCGAAGCCTTCCGCGCGCGTATCAAGGCCAAGCCCCACGCCTATATCGCACAGCCGACCCTGTGTTTATCCACCTGCCCGACCTTCGTCGAAAACGGTATCGCCCCGCGCCATATCGACCTGCGCCCGTTCGTGTTGTCCGGCAAGGAAACCCGCGTGGTGCCCGGCGGCCTGACCCGCGTGGCCCTGCGCGAAGGTTCACTGGTGGTCAACTCGTCCCAGGGCGGCGGCACCAAAGACACTTGGGTGGTTGAGGACTGATGCCATGTTGAGTAGAACTGCCTCGGATCTGTACTGGATGTCGCGCTACCTCGAACGCGCGGAAAACCTCGCGCGCATGCTCGACGTCAGCTATTCGCTGTCGCTGATGCCCCAGGACGGGCGCGGCGACGGCCTGCATGAACTGGCCATGCCGTTGCTGATCACCGGCACGCTGGACGACTACCACGCGCGACACGGTGAGCTGCACGCCGAACGCCTGCTGCACTTTTTCGCCCTGGACGCGGCCAACCCGGCCAGCATCTACAGCTGCCTCGGTGCTGCGCGGGCCAGCGCCCATGCGGTGCGTGGGCGAATCACGGCCGACATGTGGGAAAACATCAATGCCACCTGGCTGGATATCCGCGACATCGCCCAGCAAGGCTTGAGCCGCTACGGCATGAGCCGGTTCTGTGAGTGGGTCAAGGAGCGTTCGCACCTGTTTCGCGGCGCCACCTACGGCACGATCATGCGCAACGATGCTTTCCGCTTTATCCGTCTGGGCACTTTCATCGAGCGCGCCGACAACACCCTGCGCCTGCTGGACGCACGCTATGAAATGGCTGGCGACCAGGCCGAAGCGGTCAGCGATGGCACGGCCCACGCGTACTACCAGTGGAGTGCCTTGTTGCGTGCGTTGTCGTCGTTCGAGGCCTACACCGAGATCTACCGCGACGCCCCCGGCGCCCGGCAAGTGGCGGAGCTGTTGCTGTTGCGCGCCGATGTGCCGCGTTCGCTGCGGGCCTGCAGCGAAGAGATCGACCAGATCCTCGCCAGCCTGCCCGGCCTCAACGGCCGCCCGGCCCAGCGCCTGGCCGCCGAAATGGATGCGCGCCTGCGCTTTACCGCCATCGACGAAATCCTCGAGGAAGGCCTGCATGCCTGGCTGACCGACTTTATTCCCTTGGTCCGCCAGTTGGGCGACGCCATCTACAGTTCCTACCTGGAGGCGGCATGAGACTCTCCATCAGCCACGAAACCACCTACCACTACGACGATCAGGTGCGCGCCAGCATCCAGTACCTGCGCCTTACGCCCCACGACAGCGAACGCCAGCACGTACTCAGTTGGCAACTGGATCTACCGCGTCCGGTGCGCGCCCAGGTCGACCCGTTCGGCAATATCCTGCATGTGCTGACCCTGGACGAGCCTCACGACGCCATCATCATCGGCGCCCGGGGCCAAGTCGATATCGACGAGTTGCGCGAGGCTGAGCACGAGAGCCAGTCCGCCTACCCGTTCCTGCGCAGTACGCGGCTGACCGAGCCCGACGAAGCCCTGCGCCGCTTTGCCGAGCAGCATTGCCATCAGCGCCGCGACCGCAGCGCCTTGATCGACCTGATGCACGCGCTCAACCACTCGATGGTCTACACGCCCGGCGCCACGGAGGTCGACACCAGCGCCGCGCAGGCCTTCGCGGGGCGTGCGGGGGTGTGCCAGGACCACACCCATGCGTTCCTGGCCTGCGCGCGCAGCCTGGGGATTCCAGCGCGGTATGTGTCGGGGTATTTGTACACCGAGGACAGCACGCACCTGGCCAGTCACGCCTGGGCCGAAGCCTGGCTGGACGACGCCTGGTACAGCTTTGACGTGACCAACCAACTGGCGCGGCCGGAGCGGCACCTGAAACTGGCCGTGGGCCTGGATTATCTGGACGCCTGCCCGGTACGCGGCATGCGGCGCGGCGGCGGGCATGAGCAGATGCATGCCAAGGTGTCGGTGGCGCCGACGCCGCTGGTTTCGGTGCAGCAGCAATAGCTCAGGGCTGCTGCTTACGCCCGGCCATATGCTTCAAATACCCCACCAGCAACGTCAGCTCGCTGTCGGGCAACACGCCGGCGGCGAAGGCTGGCATTTTCGCTTGGGGCCAGCGCCGCAGGCTTTGTGGGTCGCGGATATAGCGCTTGAGGAAATCGCCGCTGAAATATTCGGTGGGGTTGTAGGGAAGGTTCAGGTCCGGCCCTACCTGTGCATCGCCAGCCCCATTGAGGCGGTGACAGGCCAGGCAGTTTTTCTGGAACAGCGCAAAACCTTGGTTGACCGGATCATTCGCACCCAGCTTCGGATCGGGCAACAACGCCGGAAAACGCTCGGCAACCGTCTTCAACTGCTTGATCCCGGAGATCTGGAACGGCCATTGCTCGGGGCTGATGTGCCCGGCCTGAGGGTTCGTCCACACCAGGTAGAACGGCCCGGCACTCGGCTTGTCGGCGGCCAGCGCGGGCCACGGATCGGTGGGATCTTCCACCGCCAGCCAGGCGCGGGCGCCGTGTGTTTCCAGCAAAGGCGCGGCGCTCAGTTCGGCGGCGAACCCGTCGAGCGCGATGGCCTGCAGATGGTTTTCCGTCTGCAGACCCGGTAGGAGTACCGCCAGTGGGACTGCGCGATACGTCATGCTTCGCTTGTAGGAAATGTCATCAACGATAGGCACCGTCTGTGCATCGGGGTGCTTGAGCAGGTCTTCGGTCTGCCAGGTCTTGCTGGTGTGGTCCAGCTCGATGGTCAACTGCGCGGCGGCAACGGGCAGGGCGAGGAACAAGGCGAAGAGGGCGAGGATCGATTTCAAGAGAGAGGCCCGGTGCGAGAAGAAGTGGCGCCTAAGATACCGGAAAATTCCCAGGCAAAACGGCAGCCCCTGCAACAGGACCGCTATACGCAATGTCCTCGCAGGAGCTGCCAAAAACTGCAAGCCTGATGTACAGAATGGCGCGTGTGATTCGTCACCCAAGCACCTTGGTCAGGTTGGGCAAGATCAGAATCAGTGTGGTGGCGAACAGAATAAGTCCCGCCTGACGTATTTTCGAATGCTTGAACATGGCTGACTGCCTTTTGTTGTTATTCCTGAGCGTCAAATGCGTGCCGGTTTATTTCAGTATCGCAACGTGACGTGTCGCTTTTCTTACAGCTGCTCCAGCAAAACCCGGCAGCAACTTCCTACTGAGTGAACCTTAGAGCCCTCGTTCTGCGTGGCTTAGATCCATTTCATATCAACTTGTCATATTTTTTACTGAAAAAGGTATGAGGCCTATCGCCATCTTGGCGCCAATGCCTTGGCTAGACCGCTAAAACGATTAATCAAACGGTTGCACTCATCTGCTACCGTTCGTCCGAGCGAGGGGGTCAAACGCAATGAGCGCATCCGTCATTGAAACCGTGTCAATCGGGCCTAAGGTAAGGGCACACATGCACAGCGGTTCGAGGATGTCATGACCCAAGCTTTGATCTTTGATGCGATACGCACGCCCCGGGGCAAAGGCAAGGCCGACGGTGCCTTGTACAGCGTCAAGCCGGTAAACCTGGTGGCGGGTTTGTTGACGGCGCTGGCCCGGCGCAGCGACCTCGATACCCGCCAGGTCGATGACATCGTCCTCGGCTGCGTCACCCCCGTGGGCGACCAGGGCGCCGACATCGCCAAGACCGCCGCGCTGGTGGCGGACTGGGACGTCAGCGTCGCCGGTGTCCAGGTCAACCGCTTCTGCGCCTCGGGCCTCGAGGCCGTGAACCTGGGCGCGATGAAAGTGCGTTCCGGCTTCGAAGACCTGGTGGTGGTCGGTGGCGTCGAGTCGATGTCCCGCGTGCCCATGGGCAGCGATGGTGGCGCCTGGGTGCTCGATCCGCAAACCAATCTGCACAGCCATTTCACGCCCCAGGGCATTGGCGCGGATTTGATCGCGACCCTGGAAGGCTTCAGTCGTCAGGACGTCGACGCCTTCGCCCTGCATTCCCAGCAGAAAGCGGCCCGGGCGCGCGCAGACGGTTCCTTCAATAAGTCGCTGATCGCGGTGCAGGACCAGAACGGCCTTGTGCTGTTGGACCACGATGAATTTATCCGTGCCGACTCCACCCTCGAAGGCCTGGGCAAGCTCAAGCCCAGCTTTGAGATGATCGGGCAGATGGGCTTCGACGCCACCGCGCTGCGGGTCTATAGCCATGTCGAGCGGATCAACCATGTCCACACCCCCGGCAACAGCTCCGGTATCGTCGACGGTGCCGCGTTGATGTTGATCGGCTCCGAGGCCAAGGGCCGCGAGCTGGGCCTGCAAGCGCGGGCGCGGATTGTCGCCACGGCGGTCACCAGCACCGACCCTACCATCATGCTCACCGGCCCGGCGCCAGCCACGCGCAAGGCGTTGGCCAAGGCCGGGCTGCGCGTCGAAGACATCGACCTGTTCGAGGTCAACGAGGCGTTCGCCTCGGTGGTACTCAAGTTCATCAAAGACATGGGCATCGACGCCGCCCGGGTCAACGTCAACGGCGGCTCGATCGCCATGGGCCACCCGCTGGGCGCTACCGGTTGCGCGATCCTCGGCACCTTGCTCGACGAACTGGAAGTGCGCCAACAACGCTACGGCCTGGCCACCTTGTGTGTCGGCGGTGGCATGGGCATCGCCACCATTATCGAACGCCTCTGAGCCCAAGGAATTGTCATGACCCAAGCCATTCGTTACGAAAAAGGCCAGGACCAGATCGTGGTCCTGACCCTCGACATGCCCGGCCAGAGCGCCAACACCATGAACGCTGTGTACCGCGAGGCCATGGCGGCCACCGTGGCGCGGCTGCAAGCGGAAAAGGACGGGATCGCCGGCGTGGTTATCACCTCGGCGAAGAAGACGTTCTTTGCCGGTGGCGACCTCAATGAACTGATCAAGGTCGACAAGGCCCACGCCAAGGAATTTTCCGACAGTGTGCGGGTACTGAAGGCGCAACTGCGCAGCCTGGAAACCCTTGGCAAACCGGTGGTCGCCGCCATCAATGGCGCGGCCCTCGGCGGCGGCTGGGAGATTTGCCTGGCGTGTCACTATCGGGTCGCGCTGGACGACCAGTCGCTACAACTGGGGCTGCCGGAAGTCACCCTAGGCCTGCTGCCGGGCGGCGGTGGTGTGGTGCGGATGGTGCGCCTGTTGGGCTTGGAAAAAGCCCTGCCGTATTTGCTCGAAGGTAAGAAGATCCGCCCACGGCAGGCCCTGCAGGCGGGCCTGATCGACGCGCTGGCAGTGGATCGCGACGAACTGCTGGCCAAGGCTCGCGCCTGGATTCTCGCCCACCCCGACGCCGCGCAGCCTTGGGACAACAAGGCTTACCAGATCCCCGGAGGCACGCCGTCCAGCCCGAAAGTCGCGCAGATGCTCGCCATCGCGCCCTCGATCCTGCGCAGCAAAACCAATGGCTGCTTGCCGGCGCCGGAGAAAATTCTCTGCGCGGCGGTGGAAGGTGCCCAGGTGGATTTCGACACCGCGCACCTGATCGAAACCCGCTACTTCACCGAATTGGTCACCGGGCAGGTGGCGAAAAACATGATCGGCACCTTCTGGTTCCAGCTCAATGACATCAACGCCGGGCGTTCGCGCCCTGAGGGTTTTGCGCCTTACCTGACGCGCAAGGTCGGCGTGCTCGGTGCCGGAATGATGGGCGCGGGGATCGCCTATGTCAGCGCCTGTGCAGGCGTTGAAGTGGTGCTCAAGGACATCAACCTCGCAGCCGCCGAGAAAGGCAAGGCGCACTCGGCCACACTGTTGGACAAGAAGGTCAGCCGTGGGCAATTGACCGCCGAGCAGCGCGAAGCCACTCTGGCGCGTATCCATCCTACGCAGTCTGACGCCGACCTGGCCGGCTGCGACCTGATCATCGAAGCGGTGTTCGAAGACCGTGAGCTCAAGGCCAAAGTCTCTGCGGCCGCGCAAAACGTGGTCGGCCTGGACGCGGTGATCGCTTCCAACACGTCCACCTTGCCTATCAGTGGCCTGGCCACGGCGGTGCCGGATCAGACCAAGTTCATCGGCCTGCATTTCTTCAGCCCGGTGGACAAGATGCCCCTGGTGGAAATCATCAAGGGTACACAGACCTCGGACGAAACCCTGGCCCGTGGTTTCGACTTCGTCCTGCAAATCAAGAAAACCCCGATTGTGGTCAACGACAGTCGCGGCTTCTTCACCTCACGGGTGTTCGGCACGTTCACCAACGAAGGCATTGCCATGCTCGGCGAAGGCGTGGCTGCGCCGATGATCGAGACCGAAGCGCGCAAGGCCGGTATGCCGGTGGGACCGCTGGCGGTGTCCGACGAAGTGTCGCTTAGCCTGATGAGCCATATCCGACAGCAGACAGCCAAGGATCTGCAGGCCGAAGGTAAAGCCGTGCCAACCCATCCGGCGACGCAGGTGATTGATCTGTTGGTCAACGAATACCAGCGCATGGGCAAGGCGGCGGGGGGCGGTTTCTATGAGTACCCCGCAGGTGGGCCGAAGTATTTGTGGCCGGAACTGAAAAGCCGCTTCGAACGCCCCGACCAACGCATTTCAGCGCAGGACGTGCGCGACCGTTTGTTGTTTATCCAGGCCATCGAAACCGTGCGCTGCGTGGAGGAGGGCGTGTTGATGTCCACCGCGGACGCCAACGTTGGCTCGATCTTCGGTATCGGCTTCGCGGCGTGGAGTGGTGGCGCTTTGCAATTTATCAACCAGTACGGCTTGAACGACTTTATTGCACGGGCGCGCTACCTGGCCGAGCAGTATGGCGAGCGCTTCTCGCCGCCGGCGTTGTTGCTGCAGAAAGCCGCACAGGGTGAAGTATTTCGGTGAACGATGCGGGGCTTGCTTTGCAGGTACATTTCAAGGCAGGCTCTGGAGGTGTTCAATATTCCCATCGCCGTGTCAGGTATTTTTTATGTCGCTACGCGTCTGCATCCTGGAAACCGATATCCTGCGTCCAGGCTTGATCGATCAGTACCAAGGTTACGGGCAGATGTTCAAGCGCCTGTTCTCCAAGCAGCCGATCCCGGCCGAGTTTGTCGTGTACAACGTGGTGCAGGGTGAATACCCGTCGGATGATGAAGTGTTTGACGCGTATCTGGTAACCGGCAGCAAGGCCGATTCGTTTGGCACCGACCCTTGGATTCAGACGCTCAAAACCTACCTGCTCGACCGTTATGAGCGCGGCGACAAGTTGTTGGGCATCTGTTTCGGTCACCAATTGTTGGCGTTGCTGCTAGGCGGCAAGACCGAGCGCGCCGGCCAGGGCTGGGGCATGGGCATCCACGATTACAAAATCGATGCCAAGGCGCCGTGGATGAGCCCTGAGGTACCGGAGCTGACGTTGTTGATCAGCCACCAGGACCAGGTGACCACCTTGCCGGACAATGCCACGGTCATCGCTTCCAGCGAGTTTTGCCCGTTTGCGGCGTACCACATCGGCGATCAGGTGCTGTGCTTCCAGGGGCACCCCGAGTTCATCCACGACTATTCCCGCGAGCTGTTGGAGATTCTTCAGACAACCTTGGGCGAGAAGGTCTACAAGAATGGCGTGGCTAGCCTCGAGCGCGACCACCACGGTGTGACCGTGGCGGAGTGGATGATGCGCTTCGTTGCGCACAAGCCTGAAGCCAAGGTTAAAGCCAGCCCGAACGCTTGAAGCTGGCCCACAAGCCGCTGCACCCTACGGCGATGAACCCCAGCACGCCAAAATAACCGTAATGCCATTGCAGCTCGGGCATGTTCTGGAAGTTCATCCCGTAAATCCCTGCCACCGCGGTGGGGAACGCCAGGATCGCCGCCCACGCGGCGAACTTGCGCTGCACCAGGCTCTGGCGCGACGCCTCCAGCAACACACCGATCTCGATGGTCTGGCTGGCGATGTCGCGCAGGGTGGCCAGGTCTTCCATCTGCCGTGTGACGTGGATTTGTACATCACGAAAATACGGGCGCATGTTCTTGTCAATGAATGGAAAACTCAGCTTCTGCAGCTCTTCGCTGATCTCCACCATCGGTGCCACGTAGCGGCGCAGGCGCAGCACGTCACGGCGCAGGCCGTGGAGGTTCTGGATATCGTGCTCATTGAGTGAGCTGCACAGCACGTTGCGTTCCAGCTCATCGATCTCGGCGTGGATCGCCTCGCTGACCGGCTGGTAGTTTTCGGTGACGAAATCCAGCAGTGCATAGAGTACGAAATCTTCCCCATGCTCCAGCAACAATGGCCGTGCCTCACAGCGCTGGCGCACAAAACCGTAGGACGCTGAGTGCCCGTTGCGCGCCGTGATGATGTAGCCGTTGCCGGCAAAGATATGGGTTTCGATAAACTCCAGCTTGCCGTTCTCGCGCACCGGAGAATAAGTGACGATAAACAGTGCGTCGCCGAAGGTTTCCAGCTTGGGACGGCTGTGTTTTTCCAGGGCGTCTTCGATGGCCAGTTCATGCAGGTTGAACTGGCGTTGCAGGTTGGCCAGCTCGCGGGCGTCGGGCTCTTCCAGGCCGATCCAGACAAAATGCCCGGGTTTGGCGGCCCAGGCCGCGCCTTCGTCGAGGGTGATATCGGTAACTTTCTTTCCGGCACTGTAAACCGCGGCCGCAACAACTCTACCCATGGTGCCGATCACTTCTTATCAGGGGAACAGATGTTGGGCAGCTTAGCTGGAAGCGAGTTCTATTGTTATGGCACTTTGCAGTTCGTGGTCCATCGCCTTGATGCATTCATCCATCTGCGCGTAGCAGGCTTGCATCAACGCCGGGATGTCATCCGCAGTCAGTCCGGTGGTAGGAATCGGCGGCAGCGAGCGTATGTGTACATCGCCACTGTTCCAGCGATTGAGTTGCATATGGGTGACGTAATTGCTCACGCACACCTGCACGATGGGCACGCCGGCGGCAATCGCCATGTGGAACGCGCCTTTCTTGAACGGCAGCAGGCCCTTGCCCAGGTTGCGCGTGCCTTCCGGGAAGACCCAGATCGACGTGTCCTTATGCTGCAACGTCCGGGTGGTGGTGAGCATCGCACGGCGTGCCTTGTACGCATTGCCGCGGTCGATCAGCACGTTGCCCGCCAGCCAGAACAACTGGCCGAACAACGGCACCCATTTCAGGCTTTTCTTGGCGATACACACGGTGCGGTGCGGCACCACGGTGCCCAGCACAAACAGGTCATAGTTGGACTGGTGGTTGGCGATGATCAGGCAACTGCCGGGCTTGTTGCGCAGCGAATCGACATCGGCCTTGACGCGCAGCCCCAGTATTCGCATCGCCGGCAGCGCATACAGGCGCGCGCACAGACGGCTATTGTCCGGGTTGAACGGCCGACAGATCCCCAGCAACACGCCTAAGCCGCCGGCGAGGATAAAGTGCAGGCCCATCAACGACATACGCAACAGAAACAGCATCGACACGGCACCATCGAGACAAAAGGTGGCGCAGTGTACGGATGTACACTGTATTCGGCAATTGCCCCGATAGAGGTAGGAGATAGGCGATGTTTAAGTACATGTTTCAATAAGTGCCAGCAGGGGCAGACTAGAGCGGCCAAGGATTAGTCGGTTGTTTTTGTAAGAAAAAGCCCGACTCAAGGTCGGGCTTTGATACGGCACATGCAGGCGGCTTAGCTCAAAATATGGCCCTGGTCCTGGATGATTGCTTCGTCCAAGGCTTCGAGCAGGGCTTTGCGCACTTTCAATTTGGTCTGCTTGTGGGCGTTCATATTGAGCTTCTTCAACTGCCGCGCTGCTTCCAGTGCCGCGGTGTGCAACGCTTCTGGCGCCACCACCTTGTCGAGGAAGCCGGCTTGCAATGCGCCTAGCGGGTCGAACATCTCGGCGTTGATCACCGAACGCTGAAACGCCGACTTGCGCAAACGATCGCGCGCCAATTCGATCCCCGCATGGTGCATGGTCATGCCGATCGCCACTTCATTCAGGCCAATGCTGAACGGGCCCTCGACCCCGATCCGATAATCCGCCGACAACAGCAGGAACGCGCCCTTGGCCACCGCATGCCCAGGGCACGCGACGATCACCGGGAACGGATGCGCCAACAGGCGCCGCGCCAGCGTCGAGCCCGACGTCACCAGGCCGATCGCCTCTTTAGGACCGGCGGTCATCACTTTCAAATCATAGCCACCCGACAGAATCCCCGGCGTTCCGGTGATGATCACCACCGCCCGATCCTTCTCGGCCTGATCCAGCGCTTCATTAAATGCACTGACCACCGCCGGAGAAATGGCATTCACCTTGCCGTTGCTCAAGGTCAGGGTCGCGATACCGTCTTCCAGGTGGTAGGAGATCAACTCACTCATGACGTGGTTCCTTGTAGGATTTGTTATAGAGGTGCATGCGCAGACGTTACTCACCACGCCCGGCCTGGTAAAGCGCTGTGACTGACTGGCCAGTCAGGCTTTCCCTCTATACCCGGCGATAAACCGCCTGGGGCAGGGCGCAGCAACCGTCCCAGACGCGTGCCGTCGATGCCTGAGAATGGCAGAATCATCGCCCTCGCCTGGCCCGTCACGGAATACCGGTCTAACCGCATGAAAATTCTGAAAAAAACCTTTGCCATCAGCAAGTCTTTCGACTACATTAGCGCGCCTCGACAGACTGAACTGGTTTGACGAGATACGGTGAAGTGTCCGAGTGGCTTAAGGAGCACGCCTGGAAAGTGTGTATACAAGAAATTGTATCGAGAGTTCGAATCTCTCCTTCACCGCCACATTCTGCAAACACAAACCCCTGATTTTCCTAGTGAAAGTCGGGGGTTTGTGGTTTCTTGCGGCTGAAAAAAAAGGCCATATAGGCCCAATGTGGGACTGACGCTGTTTTTTTCCGTCAGCCTTCGGACACGCTCGCTCGGCGCGTTCAGAATTGGCAGGTGGGCTTCCAAGCTGGTTAAACGGGCTGCTTCGGTCAACGATGGTCGAAGAGGTGCCTGCGAAAACAAGGACGATTCATCCTGCATCGAATCGTTTGCAATTCTTCCGCCCATCCGGACTGCGTAATATGACCACCCGACCGAAGCCGAAACTCAACCTTCGTATTCTGATTCTTATCTTTGTAATGCTTTCGGCAATCGCAACCCTGGCCAACAGTTTTTGGGTGACGTTCGCGATTCAGAAGCAGGAGTTGATCGAGAATGCGCTGGAAGTGAACAAGGCCTACGCCTCTCGGATCGCCCGGAGTGTGGAGCAGGTACTCAATTCCGACCTCGATAAATTGAAATACAGCTCGTTCGTCATTGGCAAAGCGTTTGGTGATAAGCAGAATTTGACGGAGGAAGCCCAGCGACTGTTTGGGCAAGACGCCAGTTTCAACTCCGTGTTGATCGCCGATGCGACGGGGACAATCATTGCCTCGGCTCCCGAAAACCTCCACCTCGATGGGCGCACGCTGCAACACCGCGAGCCTCTCAGCCTTCGCGTGCCGATAATCAGCAACGCGTTCAAGTCCATGGCTGGCAATCTGGTGGTCTTTGTCAGCCACCCCATATTCGACGCGAAAGGAGAGTACCTGGGGCTGATCGGGGGCAGTGTCCGACTTGAGCAGAGGAATACGCTCCAGGCGCTGATGGACACCAATGTGCGCAAGGACGGGGCGCATGTCTATCTTGTCGACAGCGCCCGCCGGGTGCTCTATCACTCCGATCCCGAGCACATCGGGACTGTCGCTGGAAAGGGGTTGATCGACGACGCGGCGCTCAGTCGCGACGGGGGAACATTGCAGGCGATAGATGCCGATGGCGTGCAAATGCTCGCCGGTTTCGCCAGGGTGCCCATCAGCGGTTGGGGGGTGATCTCGCAGCAGCCGCTCGATAACATCCAAGCCATCCTGCGACACACCATGGCCAAGGTGGCGCAGGGCATCGCGCCGCTGGCGCTGTTCGGAATCGTGTTGATCTGGTGGCTGGGCGCGCGAATTTCGGTGCCGTTGTCCAGGCTTGCCGATTGCGCCAAACGGCTGGATTCGCCGGACAGCTACGAACGTATCAGCGCAATCCCGACGCGCTATTTCGAAAGCTGGCAGATTCGCAGAGCGCTGCTGCTCGGCGCCACCCTGCTGCAGGAAAAGATCGGCAAACTCAACCAGCAAGCGCAAACCGACGTGTTGACCGGGCTGGCCAATCGCCGGGCGATGCAGGACGTTCTGTTGCGCTGGCAGGATGCTGACAAAGCGTTCGCGGTCGTGTCCATGGACATCGATCACTTTAAGCGCGTGAACGATACGTTTGGCCATGGTGTGGGCGATGAAACGCTGCGCGCCATTGCGGGGCTCATGCAGCAGAATTCTCGGTCCAACGACCTGCCTTGTCGGGTCGGTGGCGAGGAGTTCGTATTGTTGTTACCCAATAGTTCGCTTCAGGTTGCAACGGATGTCGCCGAGCGACTGCGTGCCTCGATCGATGCCGCCAACATCGAAACGGTCGGGCACATCACCGTTTCGCTGGGCGTCGCGCTATGGCATCCCGGTGGCGATTCGATATCCGCTGTGCTGGAGAGGGCTGATCAGCTTTTGTATCAAGCCAAGCAAAGCGGGCGTAATCGGGTGGTAGCGGAGCAGGCTCGATGGGAGGCTGTGGCTATCGGGTCAAGCCTTTAATGCCGATGCCGATGATGAATATCCGGAAAATGTGGATGGCTATGCTTGATCGGGCTATGGGTATGCAGGTGACTGTGCGGCATCGCCGGGTCCCACTCGAACGGGTGTTCATGTTGATGGTGCTCATCGTGGACATGCCGATGCCCGTGTTCCGTCGCCTCATGCTGATGTGCATGGGCGTGGCGCTCGGTCAGGTGCAGCCACACTCCGGCGGCCATCAGCGCGGCTGCAATCCAGAACGCGCCGGTCACCGACTCGCCCAGCACCAGCAAGGCCAGCGCGGCGCCGAGGAACGGCGCGGTAGAGAAATAAGCGCCGGTACGCGCACTGCCCAGCCCGCGTAAGGCCAGCACAAACAGCACCAGGCTGATGCCATAGCCGAGAAACCCGACCAGCAAGATCGGCGCGAGCTGCGCCAGGCCGGGGATCTGCGCGCCGAGATACAGCGCCAGGCTGCAGTTGACCACGCCCGCGATCAAGCCTTTGGCGCCGGCGATAAACAATGCGTCCGAGGCCGACACTTTACGTGTCAGGTTGTTATCGATGCCCCAGCACAGGCAGGCCACCGCCACGGCGAGCGGCCCGGTCCAATCGTGACTGTCGGCGCCGCCTTGGGGCCATGACAACGCCACGCCACCCAGCACAATCGCAATCATCCCGAGGACGATGCGACGGTCTGCGTTTTCCCTGAACACGAGCCAGGCGATCAACGCGGTCAATACCGATTCAAGGTTGAGCATCAGCGACGCGGTGGCGCCCGAGGTGCGGGTCAGGCCGAACATCAGGGCCACGGGCCCGAGGATGCCGCCGAACGCAATGGCGCCGAGCAGCCAGGGCCATTCGGAGGGGGTCAAGCCGGTTGGGGTCCAGCCGCGATCGCGGATCAGGCGCACGATGGCGAGTCCGGCACCGCTGCCGAGGTAAAGCAGGCCTGCGAGCAGCACGGGCGAGAGGCCCAGGCCGAGGCTTTTGGCGAGCGGGGTGCTGGCGCCGAACAGCGCGGCGGCGGCGAGTGCGTAAAGGATACTGAGGTTCATGGGCCATCCTCGAAAGGTTGGCCCATGATACGTCGCTTGCTCAGGTTAAATCCCGCGCAAATAGAGCAACGTCCGGCTTAGTGTGCAGTTTTCAGCTTGACCACATCACCGGAGATCTTGGTGGTGTAACCGCTCAGCACCCAAGCCCAGAACCATTTTTCCTGGACTTCGGTATTGATCAGCGCGTCGCCACCTTTTGCCTGGATGGCAGCCGTCTGGGCGCGGACGAAACGGCTGTTCTGGCCGATCGGGATAACGCCGAACAGCATGATGCCGGTGGCGCTGGCTTCACTGTGACCCAGCACGGTGTATTGGCTGCTGTCGTATTGCGGGGATTTGATGGCGGTGCCGGTGCAGCCGGCGAGGGTGAAACCGAGAACTGCTGCTGCAACCACTTTACTGACGTACTTCACTGAGTAACTCCATGGACTGAATCCCGAGATTCAATTCTCGGGGGCGATACTCTAAACGCTCCTGTAACAGATTGAAATCAATCGCCCGTCGTTCAGGCTTGCACATACACCCAAGCCGTGAGGCCCGATGCCAGCGCCACGCTGACCCGCTTGTAGTCGGACACTTCATACGCATCCGCCGCCGCCAACTCCTGCTCGCTAATCTGAAACACCATGCCTTCAACGCTGGCGCCTTGTTCGGTGCTCGGCGCGACGATCGGGTGGTGGGTCTTGCCACTGGTGGCCAGCACTTGCGGGTCAGTAATTTCTACCCAGTTTTTCGAGTAGCCCAACATGGCGTCGTGCTGGCCTGCCAGTTCTCGGCCGAAGTTGGCGAGTTGGACGGCTTTGTCCTGCAGGGTGCCGTAGGAAAACAACAGCACGGGAAATTCGGCGTAGCGTTCCATTCTGGTTCCTTTGAACGATTAAGCGAGGAGGTCTTCATAGAATGCGCCATACGGCTTGCTCGGGTGAGCGATCTGGATCTCCAGAATCCACAACCCTGCATTCGGGTAGTGCTCGAAGTCGCCGAGGTTGCCGCCACGATGGATCGCGTGGGGAAAGTCGCTGACGCGGTGGCCCTTGATGTCGAGGTTCAACTGCCAACCCATGGCCTGGGCTTGTGCCTCGGCGTAGCGGTAGAGTTCGAGGCCGATGACCTGGTCGTTTTTCCAGCGCGCTTGCACGCGGTCGAACAGCGCTTTGGCCGCGTTGGCGCAGGCGATCATGTCCGGGTCGGTGCCGGTGGTGAACGTGGCGCCGGCGTCGCCTTCGTGACCTTGCCAGACGGCGCCCATGTCGATGAAGAAAATATCGTTTTCACCCAGTACCGGGTCGCCGTCGGAGTGTTGCTTGAAGGCCTTGAGGGTATTGGCGCCGAAGCGCACCAGCAGCGGGTGCCAGATGCGCTGCATGTCGAGGTCGGCGAGGACGTGTTTGCCCAACTCGCGCGCTTCGGATTCGAGCATGCCGGGGCGGATGCGTTGGGCCAGTTGTTCGATTGCCTGCCAGGTCATGGCCTGGGCGTAACGCATGGATTCGATACTGTAGGCGGCGCCCACGGCTTCTTTGGGTAGTACGGACACCGGTATCTCCTTGTGCGGTGGTTAGCGTTATGCGGTTTACTATATAGCGACGGGTGTTGGGCGCCCAAGCGAAATTATCAGAAATGCAGCCCCGCCAGGCCGCCCAGTACCAAGGCCACACCGCCCGCGGTATACGACAGGCGCTTCAACCATTCCTTGCGCGTCAACAACGTGATCGCCGCCAACGAAATCGCGATCTGAATCGCCGTCATCGCCTGGGCCCAGCGGTGATGCTGGTGCAAGGCTTCTTCGGATTTCTGATCCCATTCCCGTGAGGTTGCCTCCAGCTTTTCGGCCTGTTTGCGCACGTCTTCCTTCTGGCCCTTGTAGCGCTCGCTCTCATCCTTGTAATGCGCGGCGTCCACACCGGGAATATGGGTAGCCAGTTCCGCCAGGTTTTGCCGGCTGGATTTGGCCTGGTAGTAGTTCCACTGGTTGGCGGCTTCGGTCTTGAAAATGGCAGCGTTGTTCTTGTCCATCGCCGCTTCGCTTTCGGTGGAGCCGGCCTGGTAGCTGAGCATGGCGCCAAGGGTGGCCATCAGCGCGGTCATCACGGCAATGCGGCTGGCGAAATTGTCACCGCGCGCGTGGGCATGTTCGGTAGTGTGTTCGATGTGTTTTTCGTGGGGGCTGGGGACTTCGAAGGCTTCGGTCATGGCGGCGGCTGTGAAGGGATTGAGGGATTTTCATTGTTCCTCAGCGAAGCTGTCTCAATCCTGTACGTAACGTTGCAAACCCGCCACCAGCGCATCAAACGTCGCCCGGCAGCGCGGGCTGTTGCGCAGGTCTTCGTGCATGGTGACCCAGGTGTCGAGTTTGAGCGCGAATGCCTCCGGCAGTACCCGGCGCAGGCGCGTGTCTTGTTGGGCCAGCTTGACCTGGCATCCGCCGATGCCGGCGCCGGCACGGATCAGCGCCAGTTGCGCCAAGTCGCTGTCGCTGCTGAGGGCGAAGGTGCCGCGCTCGAAGCCTTTGACGGCCAGGCTGCGGATAAACGCGTTTTCCCGGTCGTAGCCGATCACCGCGTGGTCGGTCAGGTCTTTCAACTCTTGCGGCGTACCGTGCTGGTGCAGGTAATCGTCGCGGGCATGCAGGCCGACTTCGATCAGGCCGATGCGCTGTGCCAGCAATTGCTCCTGGCTGGGGCGGACCATCCGCACGGCGATGTCGGCTTCCAATTGCAGCAGGTCGCTCAGGCGGTTGGTCAGGACCAGTTCGACCTTGAGCTGAGGATGCTGTTGGCGCAACCGCGTGATGATCGGCGGCAGTACTTCCACGCCGACCACTTCACTGGCGGAGACACGCACCACGCCGCGCACTTCGTCGCCCTGGGAGGAGGCGCTGCGTTCCAGGGCGGCGGCCGTGCGCTCCATGGTCTCGGCGTGGGCCCTCATGGTGTGAGCCACTGCCGTCGGCAGCAGGCCGGTGGGGGAGCGAGTGAACAGCACCACGCCCAGGGCCGTTTCCAGCGCGGCAATGTGCCGACCGACGGTGGGCTGTGTGATGCCGAGCTGCCGTGCGGCCCCCGACAGCGATCCTTCCTTGAGTACGCCAAGAAACGATCGGTAAAGCTCCCAACCAATGTTCAATGCCATGCGTAAATGTATAGCGTCTGGATGGTCTTCGGCAATTCCTCTATAGCCAGGTTGCGAACAGAATGGCCACTCCAACCAACGTGGGAGCGGGTGATGAGCAAGGTACTGGTATTGGGTGCAACCGGCGGTATCGGCGGCGAAGTGGCGCGACAGTTGAGCGTGGCGGGCTGGCAGGTGTGTGCGTTGACCCGGGATGTCGCCAAGGCCCGTAGCCAGAATGCCGCCTATACCTGGCTCAAAGGCGATGCGCTCAATCGCCAGGACGTCATCGCTGCCGCCCGTGGCTGCGCGGTGATCATCCATGGGGTGAACCCGCCGGGCTATCGCAATTGGGCCGAGCAGGTGCTGCCGATGATCGACAACACCATTGCAGCCGCCATCGCCGAGCGCGCGACCATCGTGTTGCCCGGCACGGTCTACAACTTCGGGCCGGATGCGTTCCCGGTGCTTTCCGAAGACTCACCCCAGCACCCGCTGACCCGCAAGGGCGCGATACGTGTGCAACTGGAGCAGCGCTTGCTTCAGTCTTCCCGCGAGGGCGCTCGTGTAGTGATCGTGCGTGCCGGGGATTTTTTCGGCGCCGGAGCGGCCAACAATTGGTTCTCCCAAGGCCTGGTCAAACCCGGTAAACCGGTGCGCGCGGTCAGCGTCCCAGGTGCGCCAGGCGTCGCCCACCAATGGGCCTACCTGCCGGATGTGGCGCGCACCATGCTCGAGTTGATTGAGCGCCGCGCCGCCCTCGACGCCTTTGCCTGCTTTCATATGGCCGGGCACGTGGACAGTGATGGCACGCAGATGAGCCAGGCGATCCAGCGCGTAGTGTTACGCAGGACGGGCCTGCAACCGCGTGTAGGCGTATTTCCCTGGTGGCTGTTGAAGTTGGCTGCGCCGTTTGTCGTGACCTTTCGCGAGATACAGGAGATGCGTTATCTGTGGCAAACCCCGTTGCGTATGGATAACCAACGCTTGCTTGCGGCCCTGGGCCACGAACCCCATACGCCGTTGGAGCACGCGGTGGAGGCCGCATTGACCAGCCTGGGCTGCCTGCCCACGCCGGCCTGATCAGGCGCACAGCCTAAAAGGTTGCCTGCCGACAAGCGTGGCCGTTATTGTGCTGAATCCTTTTAGTCCTACCTCCAGGGTTTCGTCACGATGAATGCACCGCGTAGCGCAGTCGGTCCGATCAAGGCCGTGATTTTCGATATGGACGGCTTGTTGCTGGATACCGAAGGCATCTACACCGAAGTGACGCAGATCATCGCCGAACGCTTCGGGCGTACCTATGACTGGGGGATCAAACAGCACATCATCGGGCGCGGGGCCCAGGACCTGGCCGACTACGTGGTCAAGGCGCTGGACCTGCCGATCACGGCGGCTGAGTTCCTCGAAATCCGTGAGCCGCTGATGAGCGAGCGTTTCCCCAGGGCGTTGGGCATGCCCGGCGCCGAAGCGTTGGTACGGCACCTGAACGCGCACAATATTCCGATTGCGGTGGGCACCAGTTCGTCGCGCAACTCCTTTGGCCACAAGACCACGCTGCACCGCGAATGGTTTGGCCTGTTCGGCACCATCGTCACGGCTGACGACCCGGAAGTCGGTGCCGCCAAACCTGCGCCGGACATCTTCCTCACCGCCGCGCGGCGCCTGGGCATCGCGCCGCAAGATTGCCTGGTGTTTGAAGACTCGCCGTTCGGCGTCACCGCAGCAAAGGCGGCCCGGATGACCGCCATCGCCGTGCCCGACGAAGCCATGGCCGACAGCAAGTACCACCACGCCGACCAGATCATCCGCAAACTCGCGGACTTCGACCTCGCCGCCTACGGCCTGCCGCCCATGTCCTGACCCGGCGCCTACAGGCGGTTATGCGCTGAAGCCACCGTCGATGGTCAGGCTGGCCCCAGTGATGTAACCCGCTTCCGGCCCGGCCAGGTAGGCCACAAAGCTGGCGATCTCCTCGACATGGCCATAACGGCCCACCGCCATCAACCCGATCAGGCTCTCGGCGAACTCACTGTTCGCCGGGTTCATGTCGGTGTCCACCGGCCCTGGCTGCACGTTGTTAATGGTGATGCCACGTGGCCCCAGGTCCCGCGCCAGGCCCTTGGTCAGGCCGACCAGCGCCGCCTTGCTCATCGCATACGGCCCGCCGCCGCCAAAGGGCATGCGTTCGGCGTTGGTGCTGCCGATGTTGATCACGCGGCCGCCTTCGCCCATGTGCTTGGCCGCTTCCTGAGTGGCGATGAATACGCTGCGCACGTTGATTGCCAGGGTCTGGTCGAAGTCCTCCAGTTTGAAGTCTTCCAGCGGCGCGATGGCCAGCACGCCGGCGTTGTTCACCAGGATATCCAGGCGCCCAAAGGCTTGGACCGTGGCGTTGACCGCGTTGCGAATCGCCGTGGCATCGGCGCTGTCGGCCTGAATCGCCAGGGCTTTGCCGCCGGCGCTGATCACGCTGTTCTGCAGTTCTGCGGCCTTGGCGGCGGAACTGACGTAGGTAAAGGCGACGGCCGCACCTTGCGCCGCAAGACGCTTGACGATGGCGGCGCCGATGCCGCGTGAACCGCCTTGAATCAAGGCGACTTTGCCGCTGAGGTTCTGGGTAGTCATGTTGATCTCCTCACTGTTCAAGGCGGGATGCCTTGTGGATGCAGCCGAGTATCGACCTCACCCGCCGCTGTCGGTAGACCCGGATTGCTATAGTCTGTGTAAACCAAAAGTTTAGAGTGGGCGGATATGGAGAGCTTCGGCAGTATCGAATGCTTTGTGCGCAGCGCCGAAGGCGGCAGCTTTGCCGAAGCGGCCCGGCGCTTGAGCCTGACCCCGGCGGCGGTGGGCAAAAGTGTCGCCAAGCTGGAAGCGCGCCTGGGGGTGCGGCTGTTCCAGCGCAGCACCCGGCGCCTGACCCTGACCGAAGCCGGCAAGCGGTTCCTCGCCGAAGTCAGCGACAGCCTCATCACCATTCAGAACGCCGTGGCCAACCTGGCCAGCGCCGAGGGGCGGCCGGTGGGGACGCTCAAGGTCAGTATGGGCACGGTGTTCGGTAATCGTTATGTCATGCCGTTGCTGGGGGAATTCGTCCGGCGTTTTCCGGATATCAGCCCGGATTGGCATTTTGACAACCGCCAGGTCGACCTGATCGGCCAGGGCTTCGATGCGGCCATCGGCGGTGGTTTTGAGCTGCCCCAGGGCGTGGTTGCACGCAAGCTGACGCCCGCGCACCGGGTGTTGGTGGCGTCAGCGGATTACCTGGCGCAACGCCCGCCGGTACTGGCGCCCGAGGATTTGGCGCGCTGCCTGGGCATCCTGATCCGCTCCCCGCAAACCGGCCGCGTGCGCTCCTGGCAACTGACCAGCCGCGAGCGCGAACAGCGTCCATTGGCGCTCAAGCCGCGCATGACCCTGAGCGACTCGGAGGCCGCCTGTTGCGCGAGTGCCCAGGGGATGGGCATTGCGCTGGTGAGCATGCCGATGGCAGTGCCGTTCCTCGACAGTGGCGCGGTGGTGCGGGTGCTGCCCGACTGGTACGTCGATGACGGCAACATCTCCCTCTACTACGCCGAACACAAACTGCTGCCCGGCAAGACCCGGGCGTTTGTCGACTTCATCCTCGAGCAGTTTTTAATCGCGGGACTGGCGCAGCGCTTCAGCGCGATTTGATCGCCGCGACCTGTTCTATCGGCTGCGCGGCCAGCCGATGACAGTCTTCGGCCGCGGGGTGGCGTAGGTCCTGACCTTCGACGTCGACAACCCCAATCGCACCAACCCTTCGGCAATCGTCACCGCCGCCGTTACCCCGTCCACCACCGGCACCCCGGTGCGCTGGCGAATGCGTTCGTCCAGCCCGGCCATGCCGCCGCATCCCAGGCAGATCACCTCGGCCTTGTCCTCGCGGATCGCCAGTTCCGCCTGCCGCACGATGGCCTCCATGGCCGCCAGCGGGTGTTCTTCCAGCTCCAGCACCGCCATGCCGCTGGCCCGCACCGAGGCGCAGCGTTGATACAGGCCGGCGAGTTTCAGGCGGTCCTCGATCAGCGGTACGGTGCGGTCCAGGGTGGTCACCACCGAGTAGGCGTGGCCGAGGAACATCGCGGTGGTGGCTGCCGCTTCGGTGATGTCCACTACCGGCACATTCAACAATTCCTGTAGGCCTTCGCGCCCATGTTCGCCATACCCGGCCTGGATCACCGCATCGAACGGCTGGTCGTAGGCCATCACGCGGTCCATCACCGCGATGGCCGCCAGGTAGCTCTCAAAATTGCCTTCCACCGATTCGGCGCCGAAGTACGGCGTGAGCCCGATAATCTCGGTGCCCGGCGAGGCCACGGACCGCGCTTGCTCGGCGATGGTCTGGGTGATGGATTCGGTGGTGTTGACGTTGACCACGAGGATACGCATGGAATGTCCTTTTTAATGACTGACGTTATCGACTGCAATGCTTTCACCGCTGACATCAGCGTAGAACGCTTGGCGCTTGGCGATCAGCCGGTACAACAGCCCTGCAATACCGGCGCCAAACAACCAGGAAAACGGCGAGACACTGGCAAACCCCGGCAACAGCGCCAGCAGGATGGCGATCACCGCCGCAGGAATAAATGCCGCCACCGCGCGCATGTTCACGCCACGGCTGTAGTAATAAACGCCATTCGGGTCTTCGCTGTACAGTTGCGGCACGTCGACCTGGCTTTTACGGATCAGCCAGTAATCGACCATGATCACCCCGTACAACGGCCCGAGCAGCGCGCCCAGGCCGGAAAGGAAATACACGATCACCAGCGGGCTGTTGTAGAGGTTCCACGGCAGGATCAGCACCGCCACGGCTGCGCTGATCAACCCGGCGCGGCGGAAGTTCAGGTACTTGGGCGCCAGGTTGCTCAGCACAAAGGCCGGGGCGACGAAGTTGGCCATGATGTTCACCGCCACGGTGACGATCAGGAACGCCAGGCAGCCGAGTACCAGGAAGAACGTATTGGGGATCGCCGCGATGATCTCGGTCGGGCTTTCGATCACCCGGCCATTGAGCTGGAACTGCCCGCCGCAGAGCAACACGGTGATGGCGGCGAACACCAGGATGTTCACCGGCAGGCCCCAGAAGTTGCCGACCTGGATGGTCCTGCGGCACGGCGAAGAGCGTGCGAAGTCGCAGAAGTTGAGGATCAACGTACCGTAGATCGCCAGCCACAGCGCGCCGCCGGCAAAGATATTGCGCCACATCTCGCCACCGGTGAGCGGCTCGCGGATCGACCAGGCGATGTGGCCGTCGGCCTGGAAGTACATCCAACCGGCCAGCGAAGCGACGGTCAGCAAAATCACCGGCCCGGCGAAGCCTTCGTAGCGACGCACGGTTTCCATGCCGTAGGCCAGGATCACCAGTTGCACGAACCAGATCGTCACAAAGCACGCCCAGCCCAGGCTCGACAGGCCCAGGATCGAGTTGTGGTCATAGTCGGCAAACCCCGGATGAATCGCCGTCAGCAATACTCGGAACACCACCGAGGCCAGGTAGGTCTGGATACCAAACCAGGCAATCGCAATAACCGCACGGATCAAGGCCGGAATCTGTGCGCCGTGAATGCCGAAGCTGATGCGGCTGATCACCGGAAACGGCACCCCGGTCTTCTGCCCCATATAACCCGACAAGTTCATGAAGAAGTACACCAGCGCCGCGCCGATCCCCAGGGATAACAGAATCTGCCAGCCACCCAGGCCCAGCGCATATAAGCCAATGGCGAACGAGTAATTGGCGATGTTGTGTACGTCGTTGGTCCATAACGCAAAGATGCTGTAGCGCCCCCAGCGTCGGCCTTCGACCTTGGTCGGCGCCAGGTCCCGGTTGTGCAGGCGCGGGCTGAGTACCAGCGGGCCAGGGCTCGCGGCCTCGGGGTTGAGGGCGGAGGAGGGCAGATCCAGTGCGAGGGTGTTCGAGAGGCGTGTACGCATTCCGGCAGGCTCCAGCACTGCTGCAGCAAAGCCGCAGCGGGAAAGTGTATGTATGTTTTGTATTTATTGTATACAAAGCGTACTTCACCTTAAGCCACATACGTGCCAGTTTTCGATCTATGAAAACCTTGGTTAATTTCGTTTTTATAGGTTCTATAAATAACTGACTGAATTCAAAGCGATATAAATTGACCGTTTGAACAGGTATTTATTTTTGACGGGGCAGAACCTCTGTTTAGAGGATAAACAGCGGCAGAGAGGAGATGTTACGTTTTGGTGCGAAGGTCGATGGATTGCACACATAAATGGCACCGATGGTTACATTTGTGTGTACATTTTTACGCTCGGCACAAAACAAATGTGGGAGGGGGCTTGCTCCCCCTCCCACATGGTTGACTGCGTCAGCGCTTAGGCCTTGCTGATGAGATTCCCGGCATGCAGCCCGCATTCCTTCTGCGTGGCTTCTTCCCACCACCAGCGGCCTTCGCGTTCGTGTTGGTTTGGCAACACCGGGCGGGTGCAGGGCTCGCAGCCGATGCTGATAAAACCGCGCTCGTGCAGGCTGTTGTACGGTAGCTCCAGCATGCGGATGTAACTCCAGATCTCTTCGCTGGTCATCTGCGCCAGTGGGTTGAACTTGTACAGGGTGCGTTCCGGGGTGGAGAAGGCCGTGTCGATTTCCAGCGCCGCCACTTGGCTGCGGGTGCCGGGGCTCTGATCGCGGCGCTGGCCGGTAGCCCAGGCGCGCACGCCGGAGAGCTTGCGGCGCAGCGGCTCGATCTTGCGCACGCCGCAGCATTCGCCATGGCCGTCTTTGTAGAAGCTGAACAAGCCTTTCTCTTTGACGAAGGGTTCCAGTTTGCTCTGGTCCGGCGAGATCAGCTCGATGTCGATCTTGTAGAACTCGCGCACCTGTTCGATGAAACGGTAGGTCTCCGGGTGCAGGCGGCCGGTGTCGAGGCTGAACACCTTGACGTTCTTGTTCAGCTTCCAGGCCATGTCCACCAGCACCACATCCTCGGCACCGCTGAAGGAAATCCACAGGTCATCGCCGAACTGGCTGAACGCCAGCTTGAGAATGTCCTGGGCAGATTTGTTGGCATAGGTCGTGGCGAGTTCAACGACATCGAAGGCTTGGTTCATCAGGACGGTTCCTACAGGTCAGTGGCGCTGAGCGCTCTATAGGAGAGTGATGGTATCAAAATCCGCCCTGCGTTGCGGCCGCCGCCTTGAATCGCTAGAGTTCGGCAGTCTTTTTGCTCGCTCGACTTGAACAATACAAATAGGAGTGTCTCGTGGAAATTGCCTGTCTCGACCTGGAAGGGGTATTGGTTCCGGAAATCTGGATCGCCTTCGCCGAAAAAACCGGTATTGAATCCCTGCGGGCGACCACCCGGGACATTCCCGACTACGACGTGCTGATGAAGCAACGCCTGCGCATCCTCGACGAACACGGGCTCAAGCTCGCCGATATCCAGGAAGTGATCGCTACCCTCAAGCCGCTGGACGGTGCCATCGAGTTCGTCAACTGGCTGCGCGAGCGCTTCCAGGTGGTGATCCTGTCGGACACCTTCTACGAATTCTCCCAGCCGCTGATGCGCCAGCTGGGGTTCCCGACCCTGTTGTGCCACCGCCTGATCACTGACGAAACCGACCGCGTGGTCAGCTACCAACTGCGCCAGAAAGACCCCAAGCGCCAGTCGGTGCTGTCGTTCAAGAGCCTGTACTACCGCGTGATCGCTGCCGGTGATTCGTACAACGACACCAGCATGCTGGGCGAGGCCGACCGCGGGATTCTGTTCCATGCGCCGGAGAATGTGATCCGCGAGTTCCCGCAGTTCCCGGCGGTGCATACGTTTGAAGAGCTGAAGAACGAGTTCATCAAGGCTTCGAACCGGCCGTTGAGCCTGTAAGTCGTTCCGCGCAGTTGGCGGCCCCATCGCGAGCAAGCCCGCTCCCACATTCGACCGCGTTTATCCTCTGGAAGCGCGGTCGAATGTGGGCGCGGGCTTACAGCCGCCTGAGTTCTTAAGCCCCTGCCAGCAACCGCTCATACGGGATGCTCAAGCCTTCATGCAGGCGCTTGATCATCGACAGGCTCAGCTTGCGCTTGCGGTTGAGCACTTCGGACACCCGGCCGCTGGTGCCGATGAAGGCCTCCAGGTCGCGCGCCGTCATGCCGAGCTGCTCCATGCGAAAGCGGATGGCTTCCACCGGGTCCGACGGCGGCATCGGATAATGTTCGGCCTCGTACTTTTCAATGAGGACCGCAAGAATTTCCAGCTCATCGCCCTCAGGCGAGCCGATTGGCGCTTCCCATATCTGTTCGACGCGTGCGAGCGCGGCGGTGAGGTCTTCTTGGGAATGTATGGGTTTGATGTTCATCACACGGTCTCCGCGTTGATCTGATCGTACTGTGCGTGGGTTCCCACGAAACGTATGAACCCAAGCTGACGCTGATAATTGATCGCCATGATCACTCGATACCGGTTGCCGCCCACGTTGAATACAACCCTGCTGCCTTTGAGGATGCTCGCGGTTCCGAGCTCCGCCTTGAGCGCTTGCGGCGTTGGGTATGCAGCCTTCTCCATATGGCGATACAACTCGACCAGCGGTGTTTTGGCGTCGATACAAGCTGGGTGGCTCTCCCAGAAGAGACGTAAGGTCGAGAACGCGATTATCCGCATGAGTCAGACCTCCCAATTTGGGAGACATTAGGCTCAGGCAAGTGCAGATGCAATCTTGGAAATATTTTCTGACGAGTAAGCAATCGCTTCATGTGATCCTTCACAGATGGCGGGTGGACGGTCGAAACCGGACGCTATCCTCCGGTTCACAGGCCGTCCACAGCGGTTCTGATTCAGGTTTTTTCCGCGGCCGGGCGTTGCCTCCCAACGCCAGGAAGGGCGCTGCGTTACAGGCTTTCCAGGGTTTGTAACAATACCCGCACCTTGGTCAGCGACTCCTGATATTCCGCCTGCCATTGCGAGTCGGCGACGATCCCGCCGCCGCCCCAGCAGCACACCTGGCCGTCTTTGACCAGCAGGCTGCGGATGGCGATGGAGCTGTCCATCTCGCCACGCACGTCCAGGTACACCAGCGAGCCGCAGTACAGCCCGCGGCGGGTTGGCTCCAGTTCGTCGATGATCTGCATTGCGCGGATCTTCGGTGCGCCGGTGATGGAGCCGCCAGGGAAGCTGCCGGCGATCAAATCCAGGGCGTCCTTGTCGTCAGCCAATTCGCCGGTGACGCTGCTGACCAGGTGATGCACGTTGGGGTAGCTTTCCAGGCTGAACAACTCCGGCACTTTCACCGAGCCGGTGCGGCAGGTGCGCCCGAGGTCGTTGCGCAACAGATCGACGATCATCAGGTTCTCGGCACGATCCTTGGGGCTGGCCAGCAGTTCGGCGGCGTTGGCGGCGTCTTCTTCAGGCGTCAGGCCGCGCGGGCGGGTGCCTTTGATCGGGCGGGTTTCGACCTGGCGCTGGCTGATCCTGACGAAACGTTCCGGCGACAGGCTCAGTACCGCGCCGTCATCCGGCAGGCTCTGGAACCCGGAAAATGGCGTCGGGCAGGCTTCGCGCAAGGCGCAGTAGGCCGCCCACGGATCGCCGCTGCACGCTGCGCGAAAGCGCTGGGTGAAGTTGACCTGGTAGCAGTCGCCCGCGCGGATATAGTCGTGGATGCGGGCGATGGCCTGGGCGTAGGTCTGGGCGCTGATGTCGGGTGTCATGGGGCCGTGGAGCTTGAAGTTGGCGGCTATCTCGGCGGCTGGCTGGCTGAACAGCTTGATCAGTCGCTGCCGCTCGCCATCGGCCAGTGTCGGGTGAAACACCAACTGGCTGGTCTGCGCCTGGTGATCGCTGACCAGGGCCCAGGCATACAGCCCAAAACGTGCGTCCGGCAGGTGCAGATCGTCCACCGCGTGGTGCGGTAAATGTTCCAGGTGCCGGCCGAAATCGTAGCTCAGGTAACCGATCAGGCCGCCGGCGAACGGTAACTCGTAGCCAGCCGGCAATGCCGCCTCACCCAACTGTGTAAGGTTTTCCCGCAGGCGTTGCAGGAACTCGCTGCCGCTCTCGTCAGACTGCACCGCCAGCGTCGCTTCGGGCCAGGCGCTGAGCAGGTCATAACGGCCCCGCTCGGCGGTCGGGCGGCCGCTGTCCAATAGCACCGCGCCAGGGGCATGGCGAATCGCCGCAAAATACTCGGCGGGGTTGGCCCGGTAGGGCAGTGGGTGTACGGAACAGGTCGACATGCGGGGTGGATCAGCTGATGGCGTGGGGGAGGGGATTGTAGACCCCCGTAGGATTTGGTCCTAGAGGGGATGTCGGGGATAGACAGATCGAAGGCCGGCTCAGCCTTCGACGGCGGGGATGTGCCCGAACATGGCCTGCACGAATTTCACCCGTTCTTCCGGCGTTTCCGTCACGCCAGCAGCTTTCAGGGTTTCCAGTCGTGCCTCGACCGCGTGGGTGCGCAGGGTCAGGCCGCAGTCGTTGGCGATCTGGATATTCAGCCCCGGCCGCGCATTCAGTTCGAGGATCAGTGGGCCTTTTTCCTGGTCCAGCACCATGTCCACGCCGATGTAGCCCAGCCCGCACAGCTCATAGCAGCCGGCGGCGAGTTTCATGAAACCGTCCCAGTTGGGCAGTTGCACGCCATCCACCGCGTTGGTGGTGTCGGGGTGTTTGGCGATGATGTTGTTCAGCCAGGTGCCGCGCAGGGTCAGGCCGGTGGCCAGGTCGACGCCCACGCCGATCGCGCCCTGGTGCAGGTTGGCCTTGCCGCCGGACTGGCGGGTCGGCAAGCGCAGCATGGCCATCACCGGGTAGCCCATCAGCACGATGATGCGGATATCCGGCACGCCTTCGTAGCTGATGCTCTTGAAAATCTGGTCGGGCACCACGCGGTACTCGATCAGCGCGCGGTCGCGGTGGCCGCCCAGGGAGTACAGGCCGGTGAGGATGCTGGAAATCTGATGCTCGATTTCCTCATGGCTGATGATCTTGCCGGACACCGTGCGATAACGCCCCTCAAAGCGGTCGGCGATGACGAGGATGCCGTCACCGCCGGCGCCCTGGGCCGGCTTGATCACGAAGTCGTTGCGTCCACCGATGATCTCGTCGAGCTTGTCGATTTCCTTCTCGGTGGAAATCACCCCGTACATTTCCGGCACATGGATGCCGGCCGCCAGCGCCCGTTCCTTGGTGATGATCTTGTCATCCACGATCGGGTACAGGCTGCGCTTGTTGTACTTGAGCACGTAGTCCGCATTACGCCGGTTGATGCCCATGATGCCCCGCGCTTCCAGGGCCTTCCAGGTCTTCCAGAAGCCGAACATTACGAGTCAGCCTTGAGGAAGGCCTTGAAGCGCACCAGCTCGGTCAGGCGGTAGCCGCGATAACGCCCCATGGCCAGCATGAAGCCCACCAGGATCAGCAGGATCGCCGGGAAGGTGAACACAAAGTAGACCAGCTCCGGCACGCTCATGATCAGGTGCGCCAGGGACGCCGCGAACAGCGTGCCGATCGCCACTTTCAGCGCATGGCTGGCGCCGCGTTCTTCCCAGGTGATCGACAGGCGTTCGATGGTCATGGTCAGAATCACCATCGGGAACAGCGCCACCGACAGCCCGCGCTCCAGCCCCAGTTTATGGCTGAACAGGCTGATGGCCGCGATCAGCACCACCACGAAGGTCAGCACCACCGACAGCCTCGGCAGCATCTGCAACTTCAGGTGTTCCAGGTACGAGCGCAGCGACAAGCCCAGCGCGGTGATGATCGTAAACAGCACAATCCCAAAGCCCAACTGAGTCTCGCGGAACGCCAGGGCGATCAGCACCGGGGTAAACGTGCCCAGGGTCTGCAGGCCGATCAGGTTGCGCAGGATCAGGATCACCAGCACGCCGATCGGGATCATCACCATGATCATGAAGGTCTGCTGGGTTTGCAGCGGCAGGCCGTACAGCGAGTATTCGAGGAAGTTGGCGTCGGTGTTTTCGTCGGTCAGCTTGGCCAGGCGGATCGCGTTCATTTCGCTGTTGTTCAGGCTGAAGGTGACCATGGCTTTCTTGCCGCCATCGACGGTGATCAGGTTTTCATCGCCGGTCCACCACAGCAGGCGGTCGGCGGGCAGGCCTGGTTCGCCGGTTTCCGGGTTGAAGTACAGCCAGTCATTGCCATTGAAGCTGCGCAGCCACAGTTCCGGGGTTTGCGGCTGGTCGGCGACGAGGCGGATGGTGTGGACCTTTTCCACCGGCACGTGAGCGATGGACAGCAGCAGTTCGACGATCTTGGCCTTGTGCGGTGTCGACGGGTCGCCCGCCAGCAGCAGCTTGACGTTGTCGTCGTTGAGGTTGTTGGTGCGCTTGATGGCTTCGGTAATAAAGGTTTCCACATCGGCCGAGTGCTGGCGGATCGGCGCGAGCAGGGCTTCGGCGGCGATTTTTTCCGGGCCTTCCACGGCGATGCTGTCGCGGAAGGTCGGGCCCTTGATCTTGACCTTTTCACCGCTGTAACGCTTGGTCAGCACCAGGCGGTAATACAGGGTCTGCTTGCCCTTGGCCCGGCGCGCCGACCAGGTGACCTTGCGGTTGCCATCGATGCGGTTGACGCTGACCCCGTAGTTATTCGAGATGAAACTCTCATTGAGGCTGACGAAGTCGCGGCTCAGGGGCGGCACGAACATCTGGATCTTCACCGGGTCTTTCGGGTTGGCGACGAACTCGACCTTGGCGTCGATGTTCCACAAGTCGTCGGTGGCGTCCTCGGTGACGGGAATGCCCAGCACGAAGATCTGGTAGGCGGTGACCGAAATACCCAGCACCACCAGGAGGGTGATGAGGATTTTCAGGTGCAGGGTCAGAGAGCGCATTCGGTTTACTCGGCGGTATGAGCGTCGGCGGCGCAGGCAGGTTTGCCCGCTGCGTATTTAAGACTGGGGTCGACCAGCGCATCAAAGCGTTTCAGCGCTTCGGAGCCGATCAGCAGCGGGTATTGGAAAGCGCTGCGGTCAGTCAAGTTCACTTCGATGCTGCGTAAAGCGCTGCCCATGCAGATATCCAGGGCAATCACCGGACGGGCGGTGTAGTTCTTGTCCTCATCGGGGTCGTAGTCACCGGCGCGGCGCTTGATCTTGCTGACGCGGGCCAGTGGGCGTTCGATGGGGTGGGAATGGGCAGTGTCGATGGCCAGGTAGAAGCGTACCCAGGATTCGCCATTGCGCTTGAAGCGTTTGATATCGCGGGCGCTCAACGAAGCGGTCTTGGCGCCGGTGTCGAGTTTGGCCGCCACTTCCAGGTCGATATCCGCCAGCTTGGCGTATTCGTTGAGGCCATACACGGTCTTCTCGGCGGCAGCGCATAGCCCCGGCATAAGTCCTGGTATGAACAGTAGGCAAAACAATCGGGGGAAGGGCTTGAGTCTCATAAATCCTGAGGCGGTGCAGTGCGATGTTCAATTCAAGGCGACTGGCATTGCTGCGCAAGCTCCCTCGTGCGCCGTTTCATCAAGAGATGTCAGGCAAAAGCGGCGTCTATTCTAACATGATGCTTTTTTGGCGCCAGCGCTGGCAGGCGGCCATGCCCTTGTTGCTTACAACGGCGGTTATTAGACGATTGTCGACAATGTTGATTTATTCTTTGACTAAGTAGGGCTTATTGGCTAGTTTTTGCGGCATTGCTTTTAAAGGTGTCGACAATATGCTGGATCAATCGGAAGCTCCGGTGGTCTCCCCGGAAGAATCCCAGACAATGTCGGAGAACGTCTTTAGGCGTATACAGGCCGCTATCGTCAAAGGCGAGATCGCCCCCGGCAGCAAGATCTCCGAGCCGGAACTGGCGCGCACCTATGGCATCAGCCGCGGCCCGTTGCGTGAGGCGATCCACCGTCTCGAAGGCCAGCGCCTGCTGGTGCGCGTGCCCCATGTGGGCGCTCGCGTGGTGTCGTTGAGCCACGCGGAACTGATCGAACTCTATGAAATCCGCGAATCCCTCGAAGGCATGGCGTGCCGCCTGGCCGCCGAGCGCATGACCGATGCGGAGATCGAAGAACTGCGCCAGGTGCTGCACACCCACGAACGGGATGCGGCGTTCCAGGCGGGTGTCGGCTATTACCAGCAGGAAGGCGACTTCGACTTTCATTACCGGATCATCCAGGGTGCGGGCAACCGCACCTTGACCCAAATGCTCTGCGGCGAGCTGTACCAGTTGGTGCGTATGTACCGCATCCAGTTCTCCGCGACCCCCAATCGTCCACGCCAGGCCTTTGCCGAGCATCACCGTATTCTTGACGCGATCGCCGATCGCGACGGTGAACTGGCCGAGTTGTTGATGCGTCGTCACATCGGCGCCTCCAAACGCAATATCGCCCGCCACTTCCCAGGCGGTGCTCCCCAGACAGCCACTCAGCGAGGTGAGTCATGAGTTCCAATAACAACCGCACTCCAGGCCAGCGTTTCCGTGACGCGGTCGCCAGCGAACACCCATTGCAGGTGGTCGGCACGATCAATGCCAACCACGCACTGCTGGCCAAGCGCGCCGGTTTCAAGGCGATCTACCTGTCGGGTGGCGGGGTGGCCGCGGGCTCCCTCGGCGTGCCGGACCTGGGCATCACCGGCCTCGATGACGTGCTGACCGACGTGCGCCGCATCACCGACGTGTGCGACCTGCCGCTGCTGGTGGACGTGGACACCGGTTTCGGCTCCTCGGCGTTCAACGTGGCACGCACCGTCAAGTCGATGATCAAGTTCGGTGCCGCGGCCATCCATATCGAAGACCAGGTCGGCGCCAAGCGCTGCGGTCATCGCCCGAACAAAGAAATCGTGTCCCAGCAGGAAATGGTCGACCGCATCAAGGCCGCCGTGGATGCGCGCACCGATGACAGCTTCGTGATCATGGCGCGTACCGATGCGCTGGCCGTCGAAGGCCTGGAATCCGCCCTGGACCGCGCCGCCGCCTGCATCGAGGCCGGCGCCGACATGGTGTTCCCGGAAGCCATCACCGAGCTGGACATGTACAAGCTGTTCGCGTCAAAGGTAAAGGCGCCGATCCTGGCTAACATTACCGAGTTCGGTGCAACCCCGTTGTACACCGTCGATCAACTGAAATCTGCCGATGTTTCCATCGTGCTGTACCCGCTCTCGGCCTTCCGCGCCATGAACAAGGCCGCCGAAAACGTCTACACCGCGATCCGTCGCGACGGCACCCAACAGAACGTGATCGACACCATGCAAACCCGCATGGAGCTTTACGATCGCATCGACTACCACACCTTCGAGCAGAAGCTCGACGCGCTGTTCGCCGCCAAGAAGTAACGAACGCGCCTCCCGGATAACTACAAAATTGGAGAGTAACCATGGCTGAAGCAAAAGTACTGAGCGGCGCTGGCCTGCGTGGCCAGGTGGCCGGGCAGACCGCACTGTCCACCGTGGGCCAGGCCGGTGCCGGCCTGACCTATCGCGGCTACGACGTGCGCGAACTGGCCGCTGATGCGCAGTTCGAAGAAGTCGCCTACCTGCTGCTGTACGGCGAATTGCCGACCAAGACCGAACTGGCTGCCTACAGCGCCAAGCTGAGCAAGCTGCGTGACCTGCCCCAGGCGCTCAAGGAAGTGCTCGAGCGCATCCCGGCCGACGCCCACCCGATGGACGTGATGCGTACCGGTTGCTCGTTCCTCGGCAATCTCGAGCCGGAGCAGGACTTCAGCGTACAGCGCGATGTCACCGACCGTCTGCTCGCTGCCTTCCCGGCGATCATGTGCTACTGGTACCGCTTCAGCCATGACGGCAAACGCATCGACTGTGTGACCGACGAACCTTCCATCGGCGGTCACTTCCTGCACCTGCTGCACGGCAAGGCGCCGAGCGAGTTGCACGTCAAAGTGATGAACGTGTCGCTGATCCTGTACGCCGAGCACGAATTCAACGCGTCGACCTTTACCGCGCGTGTCTGTGCGTCGACCCTGTCTGACTTGTATTCGTGCATCACCGCCGCCATCGGTTCGCTGCGCGGCCCGCTGCACGGCGGCGCCAACGAAGCGGCGATGGAAATGATCGAGCGCTTCTTGTCGGCCGAGGACGCCGTCGACGGCACCCTCGCCATGCTGGCGCGCAAGGACAAGATCATGGGCTTCGGTCACGCGATCTACAAAGACAGCGACCCGCGTAATGAAGTGATCAAGGGCTGGTCGAAACTGCTCGCCGAAGAAGTGGACGACAAAGTGTTGTTCCCGGTCTCCGAAGCCATCGACAAGGTCATGTGGGAGCAGAAGAAGTTGTTCCCCAACGCCGACTTCTACCATGCCTCGGCGTACCACTTCATGGGCATCCCGACCAAGCTGTTCACCCCGATCTTCGTGTGCTCGCGCCTCACCGGCTGGGCCGCGCATGTGTTCGAACAGCGCGCCAACAACCGCATCATCCGTCCAAGCGCTGAGTACATCGGCGTCGAACAGCGCAAGTTCGTGCCAATCGAACGTCGCTGAAGGCCGACGATTCCAGGATTGAAATGAGGTCAAAAGGTGGGAGGGGGCTTGCCCCCTCCCACATTTGAATCGCATTTCAAATCTGGATCAGTGGGTTCCTTTTGTAATCACCGTGACCGAGTCCTGACGATGAACACTGAATTTCGCAAATCGCTCCCCGGCAGCCGCCTCGATTACTTCGACGCCCGCGCGGCTGTCGATGCAATCACCCCCGGCGCCTACGCCACCTTGCCTTACACCTCCCGCGTACTCGCGGAAAACCTGGTGCGTCGTTGCGACCCGGCCACCCTCAACGCTTCCCTGAGCCAACTGATCGAGCGCAAGCGCGACCTCGACTTCCCTTGGTTCCCGGCGCGGGTGGTGTGCCATGACATCCTCGGCCAGACCGCCCTGGTCGACCTCGCCGGCCTGCGCGATGCCATCGCCCTGCAAGGCGGCGACCCGGCCCAGGTCAACCCGGTGGTGCCGACCCAACTGATCGTCGACCACTCCCTGGCCGTCGAAGCCGGTGGTTTCGACCCGGACGCGTTCGAGAAAAACCGCGCCATCGAAGACCGCCGCAACGAAGACCGCTTCCACTTTATCGAGTGGACCAAAAAAGCCTTCAAGAACGTCGACGTGATCCCGCCGGGCAACGGCATCATGCACCAGATCAACCTGGAGAAAATGTCTCCGGTGATCCAGGTGCGTGACGGCGTGGCGTTCCCCGACACCTGCGTCGGCACCGACAGCCACACCCCGCACGTGGATGCCCTCGGCGTGATCGCCATCGGCGTCGGCGGCCTCGAAGCCGAGAGCGTGATGCTCGGCCGCGCCTCGTGGATGCGCCTGCCGGAAAGCGTCGGCGTGGAGCTGACGGGCAAGCTGCAACCCGGTATCACCGCCACCGACATGGTGCTGGCGCTGACCGAGTTCCTGCGTCAACAGAAAGTGGTGGGCGCATGGCTCGAGTTCTTCGGCGAAGGTGCATCGGCACTGACCCTGGGCGACCGCGCGACCATCTCCAACATGGCCCCGGAATACGGCGCCACCGCGGCGATGTTCTACATCGACCCGCAGACCATCGCCTACCTGAAACTCACTGGCCGTGAAGACGCACAAGTCGCCCTGGTCGAGCAGTACGCTCGCCAGACCGGCCTGTGGGCCGACGACCTCAAGGGCGCGAAATACGAACGCGGCCTGACCTTCGACCTGTCCAGCGTCGTGCGCAACATGGCCGGCCCGAGCAACCCGCACGCCCGTGTCGCCACCAGCGACCTCGCCGCCAAAGGCATCTCCGGCCAGTGGGAAGAAGTACCGGGGCAAATGCCCGACGGTGCGGTCATCATTGCCGCGATCACCAGTTGCACCAACACCAGCAACCCGCGCAACGTGATCGCCGCCGGCCTCCTGGCGCGCAACGCCAACAAGCTGGGGCTGAGCCGCAAGCCGTGGGTTAAGTCGTCCCTGGCGCCCGGTTCGAAAACCGTGGCCATGTACCTCGAAGAAGCCGGCCTTGGGCACGAACTGGAAAAACTCGGTTTCGGCGTGGTGGCCTTCGCCTGCACCACCTGCAACGGCATGTCCGGTGCGCTCGACCCGGTGATCCAGCAAGAGATCATTGACCGCGACCTGTACGCCACCGCCGTGTTGTCGGGTAACCGCAACTTCGACGGGCGTATCCACCCGTATGCCAAGCAAGCGTTCCTGGCTTCGCCGCCGCTGGTGGTGGCCTATGCGATTGCCGGCACCATCCGTTTCGACATCGAGAAGGACGTACTGGGCCTCGACGCCAACGGCAAGGAAATCCGCCTGAAAGACATCTGGCCGAGCGACGAAGAAATCGACGCGGTGGTCAAGGCGTCGGTCAAGCCGGAGCAGTTCCGCAAAGTGTATATCCCGATGTTCGCGATCCACGAAGACACCGGCCCGAAAGTCGCGCCGCTGTATGAGTGGCGCCCGCAAAGCACCTATATCCGCCGTCCGCCGTACTGGGAAGGCGCGCTGGCCGGTGCGCGGCCGCTCAAGGGCATGCGCCCGCTGGCAGTGCTGCCGGACAACATCACCACCGACCACCTGTCGCCGTCCAACGCGATCATGCTCGACAGCGCCGCCGGCGAATACCTGGCGAAAATGGGCCTGCCGGAAGTCGACTTCAACTCCTACGCGACCCACCGTGGCGACCACCTGACCGCGCAACGCGCGACCTTCGCCAACCCGAAACTGTTCAACGAAATGGTGGTGGAAAATGGCAAGGTCAAGCAGGGCTCCCTGGCGCGCATCGAGCCGGAAGGCAAGGTCACGCGCATGTGGGAAGCCATCGAAACCTACATGGAACGCAAGCAGGCGCTGATCATCATCGCCGGCGCCGACTACGGTCAGGGTTCGTCCCGCGACTGGGCGGCCAAGGGCGTGCGCCTGGCGGGTGTGGAAGCGATTGCCGCCGAAGGTTTCGAACGCATTCACCGCACCAACCTGGTGGGCATGGGCGTGTTGCCGCTGGAGTTCCTGTCGGGCACCGACCGTCACACGTTGAAGATCGACGGCAGCGAAACCTATGACGTGGTCGGCGAACGCACCCCGCGCGCGCAGTTGACCCTGGTGATCAACCGCAAGAATGGCGAACGTGTCGAAGTGCCGGTGACCTGCCGCCTGGACACCGCTGAAGAAGTGTCGATCTACGAGGCGGGCGGCGTGTTGCAACGTTTTGCCCAGGACTTCCTGGAATCGGCGGCGACCGCCTGAAGAGGATAACCATGTCACACGTACCGCAAATCAAGATCCCCGCCACCTACATGCGAGGCGGCACCAGCAAGGGTGTGTTTTTCAGCGTCCAGGACCTGCCCGAGTCGGCGCAGGTCCCGGGTGCCGCACGCGATGCCCTGCTGTTGCGGGTGATCGGCAGCCCCGATCCCTACGACAAGCAGATCGACGGCATGGGCGGCGCCACGTCGAGCACCAGCAAAACCGTGATCCTGGCCAAGAGCAGCCGCGCCGAGCATGACGTGGATTACCTGTTCGGCCAGGTCGCCATCGACAAACCGTTCGTCGACTGGAGCGGCAACTGCGGCAACCTGTCGGCGGCGGTGGGTTCCTTCGCCATCAGCGCGGGCTTGGTCGACCCGGCCCGCGTGCCGCGCAACGGCGTGGCCGTGGTGCGGATCTGGCAGGCCAATATCGGCAAGACCATCATCGCCCACGTACCGATCACCGACGGCGCGGTGCAGGAAACCGGCGACTTCGAACTGGACGGCGTGACCTTCCCTGCCGCCGAAGTGCAGTTGGAGTTCCTGGACCCGGCCGCTGAAGAAGAGGGCGGCGGTGGTTCGATGTTCCCCACCGGCAACCTGATCGATGACCTGGAGGTGCCGGGCGTCGGCACTTTCAAGGCCACGCTGATCAACGCGGGTATCCCGACGATCTTCATCAACGCGCAAGACCTGGGCTATACCGGTACCGAGCTGCAAGGCGCGATCAACGGCGACCCGAAAGCCCTGGCGATGTTCGAGACGGTGCGGGCCTATGGCGCGTTGCGCATGGGCCTGATCAAGCATCTGGACGAAGCCGCCCAGCGTCAGCACACGCCGAAGGTGGCCTTCGTGGCACCGCCTGCGGACTACGTGGCTTCCAGCGGCAAGGCGATCAAGGCCGGCGATATCGACCTGCTGGTGCGTGCCTTGTCCATGGGCAAGTTGCACCACGCGATGATGGGCACCGCAGCGGTGGCGATCGGCACGGCGGCGGCGATTTCCGGGACCTTGGTCAACCTCGCGGCGGGCGGGGTGGAACGCAACGCGGTGCGCTTCGGGCATCCGTCCGGCACCTTGCGGGTCGGCGCTGAAGCCACCCAAGTCAACGGCGAATGGGTGGTGAAGAAGGCCATCATGAGCCGTAGCGCGCGGGTGTTGATGGAAGGCTTTGTACGCGTCCCAGGCGACGCCTTCTAAAACCCAACACCAATCCCCTGTGGGAGGGGGCTTGCCCCCGATAGCGGTGTGAAGTCGACACATTCATTGACTGACCCACCGTCATCGGGGGCAAGCCCCCTCCCACAAGGGATCTCTATTCCAAGGCAGGCATCGAAGATCTGCTTCCAGTAACCGTGAGCCCGAGGACTGCCCCCCCACCCACTTTGGAGAACAGCCATGAGCGCCAACGTCGACCAGAACACCCGCCCCGACTACGACCAGGTTTTGCAGGACATCGCTGACGGCGGGCGGCGTGGAACGCAACGCGGTGCGCTTCGGGCATCCGTCCGGCACCTTGCGGGTCGGCGCTGAAGCCACTCAAGTCAACGGCGAATGGGTGGTGAAGAAGGCCATCATGAGCCGTAGCGCGCGGGTGTTGATGGAAGGCTTTGTACGCGTCCCAGGCGACGCCTTCTAAGGCTCGATACACATCCAATGTGGGAGGGGGCTTGCCCCCGATAGCGGTGTACCAGTCGACACATTCATTGACTGACCCACCGTCATCGGGGGCAAGCCCCCTCCCACAAGGGATCTCTATTCCAAGGCAGGCATCGAAGATCTGCTTCCAGTAACCGTGAGCCCGAGGACTGACCCCCCACCCACTTTGGAGAACAGCCATGAGCGCCAACGTCGACCAGAACACCCGCCCCGACTACGACCAGGTTTTGCAGGACATCGCTGACTACGTCCTCAACTACCGGATCGACTCCCCAGCCGCGCTGGACACTGCGCGCTACTGCCTGATGGACACCCTCGGTTGCGGCCTGCTGGCGCTGCGGTTCCCGGAATGCACCAAGCACCTGGGGCCGCTGGTCGAGGGCACGGTGGTGCCGTTCGGCGCGCGGGTGCCGGGCACGTCGTTCCGGCTCGACCCGGTCAAGGCCGCCTGGGACATCGGCTGCATCGTGCGCTGGCTCGACTACAACGACACCTGGCTCGCCGCCGAATGGGGCCACCCCTCGGATAACCTCGGCGGCATCCTCGCCGTGGCCGATCACCTCTCGCAACGACGCGTGGCCAATGGCGACGCGCCGCTGACCGTGCGCGCAGTGCTGGAGGCGATGATCATGGCCCACGAGATCCAGGGTGTGATTGCCCTGGAAAACGCCTTCAACCGTGTCGGTCTCGACCATGTGCTGCTGGTGAAAGTCGCCTCGACGGCGGTCACCGCCAAGCTGATGGGCGCCAACCGCGAGCAACTGCTGTCGGCGCTGTCCCACGCCTTTGTCGACGGTCAGGCATTGCGCACCTATCGGCACGCACCGAATGCCGGTTCGCGCAAATCCTGGGCGGCGGGCGATGCCTCCAGTCGCGGTGTGCGGCTGGCAGACATCGCGCTGCGCGGCGAGATGGGCATCCCCGGGGTGTTGAGCGCGCCGCAATGGGGCTTCTACGATGTGCTGTTCAGCCACACCAACAAGGACCTGGCGCTCAAGCCCGAAGACAAGCGCACCTTCAGCCTGTCCCAACCCTACGGCACCTATGTGATGGAAAACGTGCTGTTCAAGATCAGCTTTCCCGCCGAGTTCCACGCGCAAACCGCCTGCGAAGCTGCGGTGACCTTGCACCCGCAGGTTGTGGATCGCCTGCACGACATCGAACGCATCGTGATCACCACTCATGAGTCGGCGATTCGGATCATTTCCAAGGTCGGCCCATTGGCCAATGCGGCCGACCGCGATCACTGCCTGCAATACATGACCGCCGTGCCGCTGGCCTTCGGCACGCTGGTGGCCGAGCAGTACGAAGATGAGTTCCACGCTGCGCACCCGATCATCGACGAGCTGCGCGAAAAGATGGTGATCGTCGAAGAGCCCCGCTACAGCCGCGAATACCTGGAGGCGGACAAACGTTCCATCGCCAACGCGGTGCAGGTGTTCTTCAACGATGGCACCCACACCGAGCAGGTCGCGGTGGAGTACCCGATTGGGCATCGTCGGCGCCGGGTGGACGGTATTCCGTTGCTGGAAGACAAGTTCAAGGCCAACCTGGCGACGCGCTTTACGGCCCAGCGCAGTGCCGAGATTTTTGCGTTGTGCAAGGATCAGGCGCGGCTTGAAGCGACGCCGGTGAATCGCTTTGTGGATTTATGGGTGATATGAACGCGCCGTGGTTGCGCACGCTCGCGAAGGGCAGGTTTTGACACTGACATACTTTGCGATTGATGCGTCCTACATCTTCGGAACCGTTTTCAGATAGAAGCCAATCAGGTGTCAGATGCCCTGCAGGCGCAGGTCATCTGGCAAGCGATGCTTGCGGATCAAACACCTGAATCTGAAAAGGCCCTTTTATGAATAGCGTAAACAATCGCCCGCCAATGCCCAACACCGTCGGCTATGACATGTCGCCGAACGCCAGGCTCCGTCGCGCCGACGAGAGCCTCAGAGTACCTGACAGTCCTCTGGCCAAGGCGTCGTCTGCGGCAAAAAACGCGGTACCCGCTCATCTGGAACACCTCTCTGGCCAGAACAAACAGTTGGCCGAAAAATATGATCAGATGGTCGCCAAGTTAACGCCGCAAATCATGAAGCTTCAGGAGCAAGTGAACCAGCTTGCGCAGCACCCCAAGGTGAAGGCAGCGTCTGGAAAAGAGGCGGCACCGTCGAACCCCAGTACTCGTGGTGATCCTGCGGCGAAGCAGAACGGCACGTCGCCTGAAGCGCGCGGCCGTATGGACAATACACAAGGGGCCGGGCGGGATGCTCCTCCCTCCCTTGAGCGCTTGACTGCCGAAAATAAGCAACTGGGCGATAGGCTCAATAAGTTGGAGTCCGGTTTCAATTCGGTCGTTAAAGGGCTTCAAGACCAGATCGGTGATTTGAGTAAGAGGTTGGGCGCGGATACTCCCCAGACCCGGATGCCTCCCGCAGCGCAGGGGCAGGGGCAGGGTCAGGGTCAGGGTCAGGCCAATCAGGGAGCTTCTTCCGGTCAGGGCAAGCAAGGCGCGGCGCAGGGTCAGGGGCAGGCCAATCAGGGTGCTTCTTCCGGTCAAGGCAAGCAAGGCGCGGCGCAGGGGCAGGGTCAGGCCAATCAGGGAGCTTCTTCCGGCCAGGGCAAGCAAGGCGCAGCGCAGGGTCAGGGTCAGGGGCAGGCCAATCAGGGTGCTTCTTCCGGTCAAGGCAAGCAAGGTGCGGCGCAGTCCAACGAAAGCAACCCGTCGGCCCGGTCCGATGAATCAAACCAGGCGCCTCGTACCCTCGAGGATCTCGCACGCGACAATGAGCAACTTCGCACACGCATCGACCAGATGATGGCTGAATTTTCCAAGGTGATTTCCGAACTGCAGAAGCAAATCGAGCAGCTGAATAACCAGATCAAAGCGCTGAAGGGTTAAGTTCAGCGATAGAAAAACGGGTCAATGTGGGGCGGTAAGCCCGCACCTGCATCGACCCCGTTCTGCTGAACATTCATTCAAAGCGCAAAATAACCCGACGGTTATGCTTGCTCTTCTTCTCGATCTTCTCGCAAAACACCCGGCCGATTTCTTCGGTGTTGATCACATGGGTGCCGCCGCATGGCTGGATATCGATTCCGGCAATTTCAATTACGCGCACCGAGCCCTGGATCACGGGCGGAGCTACCGCTTGGGTGCGGGTGATCTGCAGCAGGGTTGCGTACTCCGACGCGGGCATCGACAGGGTTTTCACCTGATGAGCCTGTTCGATCAGCGCGTTGATATCGCGGGTGATGCTGTCTTTGTCCAGGGTCATTTCCGGCAGGTCGAAATCCAGTCGCCCTTTGTCGGCGCTGATGCTGCAGCCGGTGACCGGGGCGTCGATGAGCGAACACAGCAGGTGCAGGCAGGTGTGCATTTTCATGTGCTGGTAGCGCCGCTCCCAATCGAGGCTGGCATCCACCTGGACCCCGGCGCTCAACTGCTCGGGACAGTGTTCCACCTGGTGCCAGATGATCGAGCGCTGCACCGGGTCGCGCACCGTGCCGAGGATGTCCACGCGCGTGCCGTCGTCCAGGGTGAAGTGGCCGCTGTCGCCGGGTTGCCCGCCGCCGGTAGGGTAGAACAGCGTGTGCTCCAGGGCGATGCCGTGTTCGCTGACGGCAATCACCCGGGCGCTGAAGGCGTTCTGGTAGGGCGCGCTGTCAAACAGCGCCAGGGTTTCCATGGTGTGCACAGACATGTTCAACCTCCGACAATCAATGGGCTGGCTTGCAGCAGGTGACGCACCATTGCGCTCAAGCCAGGGGGGGAAAGCAGGGTGATTTCAAATTCCGGCCCGCAGACTTTCAGGTTCAGCGGCAGGCGTGGCAGGCGGTCGCCCATTTCGATGTGGCGCAGGCGAAATTGCAGGTGATGGCGTTCTTTCACCGTGGGTTCGAGCATCAGCCCCTGCAACGGGTGAAAGTCGGCGTCCAGCACCGTGACCTTGTGGTTGGCGTTGATCTCGCCGACCACGTGCAGGCGCTCATCGAGAGCGAAGGCGCCGAGGTAGCTGCTGTGCTCCGATTCGTCGTTCTTTTGCAATTGGATCTGGTTGACCACCTTGACCTTGGTCCCCGCCGGTACGTCCTGGGTGATCACGCACGCTGGGCTGATGAACACGTTGTCGCCGATCTGCACGTAGCCCAGCACGCGGGCGCCGGAGCCGATCTCGACGTTGTTGCCCAGGCGCGGGTGGCGCTTGCCGTCGGGGTTGTTGGCGATGCCGCGAGCGCCGAGGGTCACGCCGCAGAGGATGTAGCAGTCGTTGCCGATCTCGCAGGTTTCACCGATCACCGTGCCGTAGCCATGGTCGAGCACAAAGCGCCGACCGATGCGCGCTGCCGGGTGAATCTCCGCGCCGGAGAGGATCTTGCCCTGGTTGCTGAGCTTGAGGGCAATGCGCGAAAACATCCCGTTGGTCTGGTCGGGAAAATGCCACACCCGGTGCGCCAGCCGGTAGAACAGCACCGCCTTGAACGAGGCATAGGATTCCAGGATCAACTCGCCGCGTCCGCGCGACGCCGGGTCGCGGTAGGCGTAGGCAATCAGGTCCTCGGCCACCGCCTGGGCGGCGCTCTGGACCAACGGCGCCAAGTGCGGCTCCAGCTGCTTCATCTGCGTGGGCGTCAGGGTCTTGATGAGGTGGGTAAGCAATTCATCGTGCAGATGTTGCATGTCGATAAAGCCGCCCATGGAGGCACCCCCGCATTCTGGATGGTTGGATAACCGGTTATTCGAAACTGGGCAGGTAGCTGTCGGCATTGTCGTAGACCATGGTCAACACCACCGTTTCGGGCGGTAACTCCGGGGCGAGCTTGGCGATGGCCACCATATTGGCGGCCGAGGACAGGCCCAGGCTGATGGCATCGGTACGCATGATGCGTTTCATCATGTCGAGGCATTCCATGCGCGACACCTTGAGCATGCCGTCCAGCACGTCCAGGTTGAGGATGCTCGGGATCAAGCCGATCGACAGGCCCTGGATATGGTGGGGTGCGTGCTGGTTTTTCAGCAGGTCGCATTCCTCCGGTTCCACGCCCATCACGCGCAGGGCCGGCCAGGCGGCCTTGAGGGTTTCGCCGATGCCGGTGATATGGCCGCCGGTGCCGATGCCGCTGACGAAGTAATCCACGCGCTGCTCACCGAAGGCGCTGAGGATCTCCGGCGCGGTGGTGTCGCGGTGGGTCTGCGGGTTGGCGCCGTTGCGTTGCTGGTTGAGCATCACGTAGCTGGGGTTTTCCAGTTGCAACTCCATGCATTTCTCGCCATGGGAATTGTTGCCGAGGCGGCTGTCCGACAGCACCACCTTGGCGCCATACAGGCGCAGCAGTTTCTGCTTTTCGGGGCTGTAGTTATCCGGGATCACCAGCACCACTTTGTAGCCGAGCACGTTGCCAGCCATCACCAGGCCAATGCCGGTGTTGCCGCCGCTGGGTTCGATAATGGTTTGCCCGGAGTCGCGCATCAGCACGCCGCGACGCTCGGCGTCGAGGATCATGCCCAAGGCGATGCGCGCCTTGTGGCTGCCGCCGGGGTTGAGCGATTCCAGTTTGGCGTAGACCTCGATGCCGAGGTCTTCGGAAAACTGCGCCAGGCGCACGATCGGTGTGTGGCCGATGGCGTCGAGAATTGAGTTATGCAACATCAGGTCGTTACCCAGGGCCGTGATCAGTACAAAGGCATATCGGGTTCGACGTCGCGAACCCAATGTTTCATGCCGCCTTGCAGAACTTTGGTGTTGGCGAAGCCGGCCGCCAGCAGGGTGCTGGCCGCTTGCTCGGCGCGGGTTCCGGCGTAGCAGATCAGGTAGTGAGTGTTGTCTCGGCTGAGGCTGTCGAGCTGACCGTCCAGTTCAGCGAGGGGGATATGCACCACGCCCGGCAACTTGCAGACCTCCAGTTCGCTGGCGTCGCGCACGTCCAGCAGTACGTCGGCGCTGCTGTGGCGTTCGAGCAGTTGTTTGAGTACCCGCGGCTTGATGTAGCGCTCTTCGGCCAGGCTGGGCTTGCTCGGTACGGCGTCGGCGCAGACTGTCGGCGCGAGGGGTGCGCTGTGGCGCAGTTCCGAACAGCACGGGCAGTCGGCGCGGCGCTTGAAGCGGATCTCGCTGAATTTCATCGCCAGCGCATCGAAGCGCATCAAGCGGCCGGACAAGGGTTCGCCGATGCCGATCAGCAACTTGATCGCCTCGGTCGCCTGGATCATCCCGACTACCCCCGGCAGCACGCCGATCACTCCGCCAGCGCTGCAATTGGGCGCCAGTTCCGCTGGTGGTGCCTTGGGGAACAGGCAGCGGTAGCAGGGCCCGCCTTTGTAATTGAGCACGCTGATCTGCCCGTCGAAACGGTAGATGGCGCCGAACACCAGGGGTTTGCCCAACTGCACGCAGGCGTCGTTGACCAGGTAGCGCGTGTCGAAATTGTCGGTGCCGTCGATCACCAGGTCGTAGGCGCCGACCAGTTCCAGGGCGTTGTCGGCGGTCAGCGCGGTGTCGTGGGCATTGATCTGGATGTGGCTGTTGAGGTCTTGCAAGCGTTGCTTGGCGGACGCGACCTTGGACATGCCCAGGGTGCTGTTGCCGTGGACGATCTGGCGTTGCAGGTTGCTGCTCTCGACCACATCGAAATCCACCAGTCCCAGGGTGCCGATGCCGGCTGCCGCCAGGTACAGGCTGATGGGCGAGCCCAGGCCGCCGGTGCCGATGATCAGCACCTTGGCTTTTTTCAGGTTCAACTGGCCTTCGCGACCGACGCCGGGCAGGGTGATATGGCGCACGTAACGCTGCACTTCTTCATTGCTCAGGCTGTCGACGTCGATGCCGCCGGAGGTGGCGAGCAACACTTCAATCCTGGCCTTTTCCGGTAGCCGGTCGTCCGCTTCGATCAATGCTTCCTCGGCGGTAAACAGGAAGTGTTCCTTGAGCTGGTTGTTGTTCTCGTGGAACAGGTGCATACGCAACTGCGGGTGGCTGTCGCAGAGGTTTTCAATGACTTCGCGCAATGTCGATCCGGTGCCCTCAAGGGTCGATTCCGGCAGCTTGGCCACGCGAACCAGAATGTCGGGGAAAGAGACAGCGTTCATGGACAACTCCGTGTGCAGGTCGTTGAAGGGTTGAAGGGCGAAATGCTTGCCATCCCAGGCAAACAGCTTCGAGCCCAGGGCCTGGCCCTGGCGAACATCCACCACCAGGTAGCTGACGGGGTAGATCGGCTCGCCCATGAACAGCGCCTTGTCCTGGTCTTCGTCGCTGAAATAGGCACCGACGTCAGGGTGGGAGTGGTAGATCACCACCACCGGGTTGTCGCTGCGAAGTGCCTTGTTCAGCAGCAGCGTGTCGGCCACGGAAAAGGTGTAGCCGTTGGCCGCGCTGCGCGGGTACATCTCGGGGTTCTTGCGGTGCAGCTCGTTCTGGATATTGCGGCCCAGGTACACGCTGCCGTCGGCGAAGACGAAACCACAGCATTCCTCGGGGTAGCTGCGGCTGGCGTGGGCATAGATCTGTTCCAGGGCTTCTGGGCGGAGGACGTCCATGTTTCTCTCGCGTTCAAAGAGGCTCAATTTTTCTTGGCCATGAGTTTTTCGATGGGCAACTTGGTGATCGCAAAACCGGCCAGCAGAATGGCCGAATACAGCATGAGGTCGCGGGAAATCGCCACGCCTTCGTACCAGGCGCCGATGATCACCGCGAACACCGGGAAGATGATGAACACGAACGAGAGGATGATCGGGCTCAGGCGCTTGAGCAGCATGAAATACACGATGAACCCGCCCACCGATGCGACCAGGCCCAGGTAGAACAGGGCGCCCCACGAACGCAGGGTGATGGCTTCGAAAGTCGGTGTTTCAAACCACAGGCCGGCGACGAACAGCATCAGCCCGGCGATCCCGATGGGCAGTGTGTTGTAAGTGATCACGCTGATGGCGCTGCCTTTTTGCTTGGTAATGACGTAGCACAAGGCATGCATGATCGCGGCGCTCAGAATCGCCAGTACCCCGAAGAACTCGGCGTGGTCCAGGTGCAGGCCCTGGCTCCTGATGATCATGTAAAGGCTGCCGAAGCCGATACCGATGCCGACCACCTGGGAAAAGTAGATGCGCTCGCGCAGGAACAGCGCGGAGAAAATCAGGATGAACACCGGCATGCAACTGAACAGCAGCGCGGTGAGGCCGGACGAAACATGCATTTCGCCGTAGTTGAGCAGGTAATAGGGCACGCTGAAGTAGGACAGGGTCACGAACACGAAGAACCAACGGCTTTCCCGAGGGAACAGGATTGGCTCGCGGCGCACCATGGCAAAACACAGGAACAGCGGGAACGCGATCAGGAAGCGCAAGCCGGCGGAGGTCAGCGGCGGCACGCTCTCCACGGCGATTTTGATGCCGAGCCAAGTGGTACCCCAACTCAGGCAAACGATGAGAAACATCACACTGGTCACCAGGCCGGCCAACCACTGTTTTTGAGTTTTGGTTTTTGCAGCGTTTTCGAGAACGGCGGACATTGGCATCGTTTATTGCTTCCCTGAGCCGGAATTGAACTCTATATTGAACTTGTAATGAGTTATTTTTTTCGGCGATTGAACCCGTAAAAGCACACTATTAGGGCTAAAGATGGCTGTCAAAACAAATATTGACATGGTGTCAATTATGCGTGAGGGGTTGTCCAATGGGCAGGGCGTCAAGTACAAGCGCCTGTCCGATGTCATGGAACGGGGCATCCTCGAGGGCTTGATTGAACCGGGACGGAAACTGCCGCCCCATCGGGTACTTTCCGACAATCTGGGGGTGACCATCGGCACCATCAGCCGGGCCTACGGCGAGCTGGAACGCCTGGGGTTGGTGGTGGCACGGGTAGGTGACGGCACGTTCGTGCGCAAGCGTGGGATGGAGCGCCAACGGGATGAAGGTTTCCGCAACTTCAGCGAGGAGCCGCGCCAATACTTCGACATGAGCCGCAACATGCATATCCCGGGGCAGGAGACGGTGTTCCTGGCGCAGAGTTTCCAGACCCTGTCGACCAACGCCAAGTTTCTCCAGGACATCAGTGCCTACACGCCGGACGCCGGCCTGCCGCGTTACCGCGAAGCGGGTGCGCAGTGGCTGGTGCAGCGCGATTTTCATCCCATCCCCGAGCAGGTCATTTGCGTCAACGGCGGCCAGCACGGGTTGCTCTGCGCGATGATGGCGCTGCTGCGCGCCGGCGACACGGTGGTCACCGAGCAACTGACGTATCCAGGGCTGATCACCGCCGCACGCATGCTCGGTGTGCGCCTGATCGGCCTGGAGATGGATGACGAAGGTGTGCTGCCCGGGGCACTCGATGAAGTCTGTCGCAATCACCGGGTTTCGGCGTTGTACTGCACGCCCACCATCCAGAACCCGACCACTGCCGTGTTATCGGTCGCACGCCGCGAGGCGCTGGTCAAAGTCTGTCGTGAGCACAACCTGCTGATTCTTGAGGATGAAGCCCACGGTGTGCTGGTGGAAGACCGACCGCCGCCCCTGAGTTATTTCGCGCCCGAGCGTACGATTTTGATCAGCAGCTTGAGCAAGGCCGTGTCGGCGGGGCTGCGTGTCGGCTATGTGCATGCGCCGCCGGCATTGGTCAGCCGTATTTCAGCGGCGCTGCGTTCGACCTGCTGGATGGCCACGCCGGTGACCCTGGAGCTGGCGACCCAGTGGATCGAGAACGGCACGGCGGAATACCTGCTGCGCCAGCAGATCAACGAGATCAGCCGACGCAAGGCGTTGGTGCAGGGCCTGTTGGCCGGCCTGGAATACCGCACGCACCTCAATAGCCCGCACTTCTGGATTGAAGTCCCCGAGCCTTGGCGAGCGTCGGAAATCGAGGCCGAACTCAAGCAGAATAATTACCTGATCGCCACCGCCGAGGCGTTTGCCGTGGGGCAGACCGCAGTGCCGCAGTTTATCCGGGCGAGTATCTGCAATACGTCGGGAGATGATCAGTTGTTGCGGGCGGGGTTTGATGCGCTGGCCACTGCGTTGGGGCAGGGCGGTGGGCGCTTCCACCTTTAGGCGGGTTCGCCGAGTTATCGTTCATCGTGAGCCCGCCCGCTCCCACCTTTGGAATGCATTTTCCTGTGGGCGCGGGCTTGCTCGCGATGGTGTCGGTTCAGACAAACAGATTATTTAAAGCGGCGTTCGACGCCTTTCTCCACCAGAATTTTCGCCGAGATCTCTTCCACCGAGAAATGCGTGGAATTGATGTGCGCAATGTTCTCTCGACGGAACAGATTTTCCACTTCGCGCACTTCGAATTCGCACTGGGCATAGCTGGAGTAGCGGCTGTTGGGCTTGCGCTCGTTGCGGATGGCCGTCAGGCGGTCCGGGTCGATGGTCAGCCCGAACAGCTTGTGCGAATGCGCGCGCAGGGCAGTCGGCAGCGTCAGGTGTTCCATGTCGTCTTCGGTCAGCGGGTAGTTGGCCGCGCGGATGCCGAATTGCATGGCCATGTACAGACAAGTCGGGGTCTTGCCGCAGCGCGACACGCCCACCAGGATGATGTCGGCCTTGTCGTAGTAGTGGGTGCGGGCTCCGTCGTCGTTGTCGAGGGCGAAGTTCACCGCCTCGATACGCTCCATGTAGTTGGAGTTATGCCCAATGGAATGGGACTTTCCGACGGAATAGGAGGAATGTTCACTCAACTCCTGTTCCAGCGGCGCCAGGAAGCTCGAGAAAATGTCGATCATGAAACCATTGGACGTAGCAAGGATCTCACGAATGTCTTGATTGACGATGGTGTCGAAAATGATCGGACGAAAGCCGTCTTTTTCTGCCGCCAGATTGATTTGTTGTACCATGGCCCGCGCTTTATCCGCGTTGTCGATATACGGCCGCGTGAATTTGGCGAAAGTAACGTTTTCGAACTGCGCGAGCAGGCTTTGGCCCAGTGTTTCGGCTGTGATGCCGGTGCCGTCGGAAATAAAGAAAGCAGATCGTTTCATTTGAGCCCTGGGCCTTAAGCTGATGGCGAATCTTGGATATGATAGGCGCGATTTTGCCGTCCCTCTGTGGGCCGCATTCTCACTTATTTTCCAGGTCCAGGCCACAAGCGCTGGCGAATGCTCCTACTGAGCAGCCGGCGTCCTGAGCTTTTCCAATACAGAAAGTGGAGAGATCACCTTGGTAGAGTACGTAGTTTCCCTCGATAAGCTCGGCGTCCATGATGTGGAGCACGTAGGGGGCAAGAACGCATCCCTCGGCGAGATGATCAGTAATCTTGCAGGCGCTGGCGTCTCGGTGCCAGGTGGTTTTGCCACCACCGCCCAGGCTTACCGTGATTTTCTCGAACTGAGCGGCCTCAACGCCCAGATCCACGCCGCGCTGGACGCTCTGGACGTCGATGACGTCAACGCCCTGGCCAAGACCGGCGCCCAGATCCGTCAGTGGATCATGGAAGCCGAGTTCCCCGAGAAACTCAACGAAGAAATCCGCACGGCGTTCGCCACGCTGTCGGCCGGCAACCCGGACATGGCTGTCGCCGTGCGCTCCTCGGCCACCGCCGAAGACTTGCCCGACGCCTCTTTCGCGGGCCAGCAGGAGACCTTCCTCAACATCCGCGGCGTGGAAAACGTGATCCGCGCAGCCAAGGAAGTGTTCGCTTCGCTGTTCAACGATCGCGCCATTTCCTACCGTGTACACCAAGGTTTCGACCACAAGCTGGTGGCCCTGTCTGCCGGCGTGCAGCGCATGGTGCGTTCGGAAACCGGCACCGCCGGTGTGATGTTCACCCTGGATACCGAATCGGGCTTTCGTGACGTAGTGTTCATCACCGGCGCCTACGGCCTCGGCGAAACCGTCGTACAAGGCGCGGTAAACCCGGACGAATTCTACGTACACAAGGGCACCCTCGCAGCGGGTCGCCCGGCCATCCTGCGCCGTAACCTGGGCAGCAAGGCCATCAAGATGATCTACGGCGACGAGGCCAAGGCCGGTCGCTCGGTGAAAACCGTCGACGTGGATAAGGCCGAGCGCGCGCGCTTCTGCCTGACCGACGCTGAAGTCAGCGAGCTGGCGAAACAGGCGATGATCATCGAGAAGCACTACCAGTGCCCGATGGACATCGAGTGGGCCAAAGACGGCGACGACGGCAAGCTGTACATCGTGCAGGCGCGTCCGGAAACCGTGAAGAGCCGCACTTCGGCCAACGTCATGGAACGCTACCTGCTCAAGGAAACCGGCACTGTGCTGGTGGAAGGCCGCGCCATCGGTCAGCGCATCGGCGCCGGCAAGGTGCGGATCATCAAGGACGTGTCCGAGATGGACAAGGTCCAGCCCGGTGACGTGCTGGTCTCCGACATGACCGACCCGGACTGGGAACCCGTGATGAAGCGCGCCAGCGCCATCGTCACCAACCGTGGCGGGCGTACCTGCCACGCGGCGATCATCGCCCGTGAACTGGGGATTCCTGCGGTAGTCGGTTGCGGCAACGCCACCCAACTGCTCAAGGATGGCCAGGGTGTGACCGTATCCTGCGCCGAAGGCGATACCGGCTTTATCTTCGAAGGCGAGCTGGGCTTCGACATCAAGCAAAACTCCATCGATGCGATGCCTGACCTGCCGTTCAAGATCATGATGAACGTCGGCAACCCGGACCGTGCCTTCGACTTCGCGCAACTGCCGAACGCCGGTGTGGGCCTGGCTCGCCTGGAATTCATCATCAACCGCATGATCGGCGTCCACCCCAAGGCCCTGTTGAACTACGACGGCCTGCCGCCGGAAATCAAGGACAGCGTCGACAAGCGCATCGCTGGCTACAACGACCCGGTGGGCTTCTATGTCGAGAAGCTGGTGGAAGGCATCAGCACCCTGGCCGCGGCGTTCTACCCGAAAAAGGTCATCGTGCGTCTGTCGGACTTCAAGTCCAACGAATACGCCAACCTGATCGGCGGCAAGCTCTACGAGCCGGAAGAAGAAAACCCGATGCTGGGTTTCCGTGGCGCCTCGCGTTACATCAGCGAAGCGTTCCGTGATTGCTTCGAGCTCGAGTGCCGCGCCCTCAAGCGCGTGCGCAACGAGATGGGCCTGACCAACGTCGAGATCATGGTGCCGTTCGTCCGTACTCTGGGCGAAGCGAGCCAGGTGGTGGACCTGCTGGCCGAAAACGGCTTGTCCCGTGGTGAAAACGGCCTGCGCGTGATCATGATGTGCGAGCTGCCATCCAACGCCATTCTGGCCGAAGAGTTCCTGGAGTTCTTCGACGGTTTCTCCATCGGCTCCAACGACCTGACCCAGCTGACCCTGGGCCTGGACCGCGACTCGGGGATCATCGCGCACCTGTTCGACGAGCGTAACCCTGCGGTCAAGAAGCTGCTGGCCAACGCCATTCAGGCCTGTAACAAGGCCGGCAAGTACATCGGCATTTGCGGCCAAGGCCCTTCCGATCACCCTGACCTGGCCAAATGGCTGATGGAGCAGGGCATCGAAAGCGTCTCGCTGAACCCCGATTCGGTGCTGGAAACCTGGTTCTTCCTGGCGGAAGGCCAAGCGTCCGCCTAAGGTCGACGCGTCAAAAGTGCCGGTCAATCGTCAGGTTGGCCGGCATTCTTATCTGTACAGGGCGGAACTCCTTCCGGACGCCGCCCTTTTTTGTGCAAGAGCATTATGCAAAGCAGCAGCAACCTGTTTCCCGTCGCCCTGATCAGCGCTGAACGTCGTGGCGACCTGAGTGAAGATGTGTACCGGCTCAAACCCGGCAACAGCCCCGACGGCACCGTCGAGCTAGCCGTGACGCGTCTGGGCCTGGCCGATGTCGCGCAAAACCGCGGCATCCCTGTGATTTTGTTACATGGCAGCTTTTCCAACCGGCGCTTCTGGTACTCGCCCAAAGGTGTCGGCCTGGGCGCCTACCTGGCACGCCAGGGGTTCGATGTGTGGATACCGGAAATGCGCGGCCACGGCCTGTCCAAGCGCAATCAGGACTACACCCGCAATCGGGTCGCGGACTACGCCCGCTACGATTTGCCGGCCATCGGTGCGTTCGTGCGCGAACAGAGCGCGCAGATTCCCCACTGGATCGGGCATTCCCTGGGCGGCACCACCCTGGCGGCGGCCTTGGGTGGCCAGTACCTCGGTGCGCCGGCGGTGGCTTCAGTGGCGCTGTTCGGCAGCCAGGTCAGTCGCACCTACTGGCCGTTGAAAATTCCACCGCTGGAGTGGGGCGCTCGCTTGCTCCTGAAGCGCTTTGGCCAGTTGTCCGGCCCGCGGCTCAAGCGCGGCCCCGAGGACGAGCCGGTGGGCGTAATGATCGAGAGCATGCGCTGGCATGGCCTCTTCGGCCGGTTTGGCGAGGCCGGCCGTGATTGGTGGAAAGGCCTGGCGGAAGTCGACGTGCCGCTGCTGGTCGTCAGTGCCGCCGGCGACCAGCAGGACCCGGACTGGGCCTGCCGCAAGCTGTACGAACAAGTCGGCTCGGCGCCGCGGCAATACCTGCGCCTGGGGCGCCAACAAGGTTTTACCGGGGATTTCGGGCATGTGGAGATGTTGGTCAGCAAAGCGGCCCAGGCCGAGGTCTGGCCGTTGGTGGCGCAATGGCTGAAAGATCCGCTGACACCATTGTTGGGTGCTCAGGCTGATGCATTGGTCGTAGTTTGACGCAGCGCTCTGCCAAGGGCGTTTCGCTCGTCTTTGGTTGCGGCTAAGATATGACGCGTTAAATGCTTCTGGTCATATTCAGTCGCGCAGTGGCTATTGCGTAACGGCGAAACGGATGGGATGTTTTGCTGCTGCTTCGGCCGGCGCCTCTTTCGAAAGACACGTCTTTGACAGAAAGGAAATTTTCAATGAACCACTACGTCACTCCCGATCTTTGCGACGCCTACCCGGAACTGGTGCAGGTGGCCGAGCCGATGTTCAGCAACTTCGGCGGCCGCGATTCCTTTGGCGGCGAGATCGTCACCATCAAATGCTTCGAAGATAACTCCCTGGTCAAGGAGCAGGCCGACCAGCCAGGCGCCGGCAAGGTGCTGGTGGTCGACGGTGGTGGCTCCCTGCGTCGCGCGCTGCTGGGCGACATGATCGCCGAGAAAGCCGCGAAAAACGGTTGGGAAGGGCTGGTGATCTACGGTTGCATCCGGGATGTCGACGTCGTCGCCCAGACCGACCTCGGCGTGCAGGCGTTGGCTAGCCACCCGATGAAGACTGACAAGCGCGGCATTGGCGACTTGAACGTGGCAGTGACCTTTGCCGGTGTGACATTCCGTCCGGGTGAATACATCTACGCCGACAATAATGGCGTGATCGTGTCGCCCAGCCCGCTGAAAATGCCTGAATAAACCGCAATAACCGACAGGGGTGAGGATGTTCGAGGAAGAAAACGCGCAGTGGGGCCTGGTGCATGCCCTGGTGCTGGATGGTAAAGGCGGTGCGCGTTCGATTGCCCGAACTGAGCTTGACCAATTGCAACTGCAGCCCCAGGAAAGCCTGTGGCTGCATTGGGATCGCAGCCACCCGCAAACCCAGACTTGGCTGCGCAAGGCCAGTGGCTTGAGTGAGTTCGCCTGTGACCTGCTGCTGGAGGAGAACACCCGCCCGCGCCTGTTGCCGTTGCCGGACGCGGAACTCCTGCTGTTCCTGCGCGGGGTCAACCTCAACCCTGGCGCCGAGCCGGAAGACATGGTTTCGGTGCGTATCTTCGCCGCTGCCAGCCGGGTGATTTCCCTGCGCTTGCGCCCGTTGCGCGCCACCGATGAGTTGCTGGTGCAGTTGGCGGATGGCAAGGGGCCAAAAACCGCGTCTGAACTCATCCTGTATATGGCGCAGTACCTGACGCACAAAGTCCAGGACCTGGTGTCCGACCTGTCTGAAATCGTCGACGTAGAGGAAGAAAAACTCGATACCGACGAACGGTATACCCCGGAGCATGGCAGCATTTTGCAGATCCGTCGGCGAGCGGCCGGGCTCAAGCGATTCCTGGCGCCGCAGCGGGATATCTTTGCCCAACTGACGCGGATTAAATTGTCGTGGTTCTGTGATGACGATGCCGACTATTGGAACGAATTGAACAACAGCCTGACCCGCTACCTGGAAGAACTCGAATTGACCCGGGAGCGCGTGGGGCTTGTGCTGGAGGCCGAAGATCGGCGCTTGAGCGTACGCATGAACCGTACAATGTACCGCTTCGGGATCATCACCGGGATCTTCCTGCCGATGAGTTTTCTGACCGGCTTGTTAGGTATCAATGTGGGGGGCATACCGTTCTCCGCCAGCCCTTATGGATTTGTGATTGCCTGCCTGTTGATGGTCTCGGTGGCGCTCGGACAATGGTGGCTATTTCGACGATTGCGCTGGGTTTGAGCTGAATATGACCTGAACGTAGGAAGGGGCCGATGTGACCTCAGGAATTTAACCCTCGTCTTTTAAAACACTTGCGAGAGGTCTTTATGCACGATCCGTTCGAACAGTCTTTGCGTGACATGCTCAATGCTTCGCCATCCAACCGGGATGACGATGCCTGCCTGGGCCGCGTGTTGAAAACCGCCAACCGTCAGGTCGGGGCGGGGGATCTGTTCGGTCTGCTCGGTCGTTGGCTGCCGGCGTTGATGATGGCCCTGAACAATGGTTCGGCCCACGTCTCGCCGGTTTCCCGTCGTAAACCTCTTGCTCGCACTGCTGATAAGGCTGATTGAATATGGAACTTGATCTCTGGACCCAGAGCCTGGTCACCGCGATGACCGCATTGTGGACCAAGGTGGCGAATTTCATTCCCAACCTGTTTGGGGCGCTGGTCCTGGTATTGCTGGGTTTTGTCGTGGCCAAGCTGCTCGACACCCTGCTGTCCAAGCTGCTCGCCAAACTCGGTCTGGACCGTTTGATGGCAGGCACCGGCCTGACCAAGCTGCTCGGCCGCGCCGGGCTGCAAGTGCCGATCTCGACCTTGATCGGCAAGATCGTTTACTGGTTCGTTTTGTTGATTTTTCTGGTTTCTGCGGCTCAATCCCTTGGCCTTGAGCGAGTTTCAGCTACGCTGGACATGCTGGCACTGTATTTGCCGAAGGTATTCGGCGGCGCGCTGGTGCTTCTCGTCGGCGTTTTGCTCGCACAATTAGCCAACGGGTTGGTACGCGGGGCCGCTGAAGGGGTCGGGCTGGACTACGCGGCAGGCCTGGGGCGAATCGCCCAGGGGCTCGTGATCATCATCAGTATTTCCGTCGCGATCAGCCAGTTGGAGGTCAAGACTGACCTGCTCAACCACGTGATTGTGATTGTTTTGATTACCGTTGGTCTGGCCGTTGCGCTGGCCATGGGTCTGGGAAGTCGGGAAATTGCCGGTCAGATTCTGGCGGGAATCTATGTGCGTGAGTTGTATCAGGTAGGGCAGCACGTGCGTGTGGGCGAGGTCGAGGGGCAAATCGAGGAGATCGGTACGGTCAAGACAACTGTGCTGACCGATGACGGCGACCTGGTGTCGCTGTCCAATCGGATTCTCCTGGAGCAGCAGGTCAGTAGCCGCTAACCCGGCAAACCCTGCTAATGTACGCCGCCGCGAACCCGGGTGACCGGGCTGTGGCGGACATTGACCTGACTGTCGGCACGACTTGTTTTGAATAAAGCCCAAACGCTGTCCACGCGCTATGACCCCCGTGAGCTCTCTGATGAGGAGTTGGTCGCGCGCTCGCACACGGAGCTGTTTCACGTAACACGCGCGTATGAAGAATTGATGCGCAGATATCAACGCACTCTGTTCAACGTTTGTTCAAGGTATTTAGGGAACGATAGAGATGCGGATGATGTCTGTCAGGAAGTGATGCTCAAGGTGTTGTATGGCCTGAAGAACTTCGAGGGCAAATCGAAGTTCAAGACCTGGCTCTACAGCATCACGTACAACGAGTGCATCACGCAGTATCGTAAGGAACGGCGAAAGCGTCGCTTGATGGACGCCTTGAGTCTGGACCCCCTTGAGGAGGCGTCTGAAGAAAAGACGCCGGCACCCGAGGAGAAGGGCGGACTTGATCGCTGGTTGGTGCATGTGAACCCGATTGACCGCGAAATTCTGGTGCTACGTTTTGTCGCAGAGCTGGAATTTCAGGAAATCGCTGACATCATGCATATGGGTTTGAGTGCTACAAAAATGCGTTACAAACGTGCTCTTGATAAATTACGTGAGAAATTTGCGGGCGAGACTGAAACTTAGTGCGTGGCAAATATCTCTTACGTGTAGGCAAGTTCTGTTAGACTTGTCGCCGAGTTGTCCCCCGGTTTGTGGGACTGCTTTACAATCACCAGATGGGGATTTAACGGATGAAACTGAAAAACACCTTGGGCTTGGCCATTGGTTCTCTTATTGCCGCTACTTCTTTCGGCGTTCTGGCACAAGGCCAAGGCGCAGTTGAAGGCGAGCTGTTCTACAAGAAGCAGTACAACGATAGCGTCAATCATATCGAAGACGGCTTCAACCCAGGCGCTCGCATTGGTTATTTCCTGACCGACGACCTGTCGTTGGACTTGTCCTACGACAAGACCAACCACACCCGTTCGAACGACGGTACCGGTAGCCAGAAGATCAAAGGCGATACCACCAGCCTCGTGGCCCAGTATCACTTCGGTCAAGCTGGCGTCGACTCCCTGCGTCCATACGTAGAAGGCGGTGTCGGTCACCAGAGCCGTGGCAACGTTCGTGCTGACGGCCACAGCGGTCGCGACCAAACTACCCAGCTCATCGCTGGTACTGGCGTGAAGTACTACTTCACCAACAACCTGTACGCTCGTGCCGGTGTTGAAGCTGACTACGCACTGGACAACGGCAAGTGGGATTACTCCGCACTGGTCGGCCTGGGTGTGAACTTCGGCGGTAACGCTGGCGCAGTTGCTCCAGCTCCTACCCCAGCACCAGCTCCAGAGCCAGTTGCAGAGCCAGAAGCACCGGTTGCCAACGTTGTTCGTGTTGAGCTGGACGTTAAGTTCGACTTCAACAAGTCCGTGGTTAAGCCTAACAGCTACGCCGACGTGAAAAACCTGGCTGACTTCATGAAGCAGTACCCAGCTACCCACGTAGAAGTGGCTGGTCACACTGACTCCGTGGGCCCAGACGCCTACAACCAGAAGCTGTCCCAGCGTCGTGCTGACGCTGTTAAGCAAGTCCTGGTTAAAGACGGCGTAGCTCCTAGCCGCATTAGCTCGGTAGGTTACGGCGAATCCCGCCCAGTTGCTGACAACGCAACTGAAGCTGGCCGCGCTATCAACCGTCGCGTAGAAGCTGCTGTTGAAGCTCAAGCTGCTCAGTAATTACTGAGTAGTAGAAAAAAACCCGGCTTCGGCCGGGTTTTTTTTCGCCTGGGGTTTGCCTCAGGCGCTGGCTGCCGCTGCGACGTTCGCTGCTTGCGAGGTGGCGGCGACACTGCCGATCACCAGGATCGCCGGGCTCTTCAGGGCGAACGCCTGTGCATCCTCGTGCATCTGCGACAAATGGCTACGGCACTCCCGCTGCTGCGGCAATGAGGCATTTTCGATCATTGCCACGGGCATATCCGCGGCCATCCCGCCTTCCAGCAACTGCTGACGAAGCTCTTCCAGCTTCGCCACCCCCATATAGATCACCAGTGTCGTCCCGCCTTCCGCCAGCGCGCGCCAATTAAGGCTGCTGTCGTCCTGGGTGTGCGCTGTGACCAGCGTCACGCCGCGGCTGACACCACGCAAGGTCAGTGGAATCGCGCAGTTCGTCGCGCCCGCCAGCCCGGCTGTGATCCCGTTGACCAACTCGACTTCGACGCCGCGTTCGCGCAGCCACATCGCCTCTTCGCCACCGCGCCCGAAAATGCACGGGTCGCCGCCCTTGAGCCGCACCACGCACTTGCCCTGGCGGGCGTAGCGCAACATCAGGCGGTGGATGAAGTCCTGCGGCGTTGAGCGGCAGCCCCCACGTTTACCGACGGTGATCACCCGCGCTGCCGCGCAGTGTTCCAGTACCTGCGGGTTGACCAGATCATCGATCAGCACCACATCGGCGCAGTTCATCGCCCGAACCGCCTTGAGGGTCAACAGCTCCGGGTCGCCAGGGCCCGCGCCCACCAGCCAGACTTTTGCGTTCATGTGTTTTCCCTCGTCTAGAGATGACGTCAGCGGTGAAAGAGTAAGTAAAGAAGCGTCAGATTGATCAGCATCGAGAGCAACCCCAGGGTGCGCCAGACCTTCAAGGGTTCCCGCTCCAACAACGGCCGGGGGCGGACACTCAGTTCCCGTCGGTCTGCCTGCTCCAGCACCAGCAGCCATTCTTCGGCGGTTTCATAGCGTTGTGCAGGTTGAGCCGCCACCGCGCGCTCGAGGCTGAGCGGTAACCAGTCCGGCAGGTCGGGGCGGTAGCGGCTGGCGCTGACCGGTTGGGTGAATCTGGGCCGTTGGAAAGCCTCAATTTCACCGTAGGGGTAATGCCCAGTCAGCAAGTAATACAGGCTGACACCTACGCTGTATAAGTCTTGTTGGGCTGTGGGACGGTCGCCCTGGAACGCTTCGGGCGCGATAAAGCTTGGTGTGCCGGGCAGTACATGCGCGCGATCCTCGGAGAGACCCGGGCAGTAGGCCAGGCCGAAATCCAGTACGCGCAACTCACCATCGTCACCCAGCAGCAGGTTCTCCGGTTTGATGTCACGGTGCAGTATTTGCCGACGATGCAACAGACCCACCGCCCGCAGTAAACGTTCGGCCACGAATTGCCATTGCGCCAGGGGCAATGGGCCCTGTTGCAGGAATAATTGCGCCAGGGTTTGCCCCGGATATTCACGCATCACGTAGTACAAGTGCTGACGCCCGCTGGCCGCGTGGACTTCAGGAAACGCGCGCCCGGCCACCCGCCGCAGAAACCATTCCTCCGACAGCAAGGCTTGACCGGCGTCGTTGTCATCGTCACGGCTGAGGGGCAGGGTTTTCAGCAACCAGGGTTGCTGCTGGGCATCGCGGACCCGGTACAGCAACGACTGGCGGCTCTGCGCCAATACGCTTTCCACCTGCCAGCCTTCGAACTGTTGCCCGGCTTTCAGCGCGGGTGGCAGCGGCCATTGCTGCAATTGCACCAGCGCGTCGCCCAGGGTCGCGGCGCCGAGTTTATCGATGCGTACCAGCAGGGCACTGGCGTTGTCCTGGCTGCCGGCCAAGTGTGCGGCGGTGACCAGGGTGTGTACCGCCAGATCGAGGTCGGTCTGCTCGCGCAGGATCGCACTGATGCTGTGATCACCCAAAGTCGCCCACACACCGTCGCTGAGCAGCAGGAAGCATTCGCCCTCGCGCAATTGGCCGTCGAGAAAATCCAGCACCAGGTGTTGATCCAGGCCGAGCGCGCGCTTGAGCACATGCTGCATGCCCGGCTGTTCCCATACATGATCTTCGCTGATGCGCTGCAATTCGCCGTCCAGCCAGCGATACGCCCGGCAATCGCCGACGTGGGCCAAGGTGAAGCGTTGCCCGCGAAACACCAGGGCACTGAGGGTGGTCAGCAACGGCTGGCCACCGCCATTGGCCCGCAGCCAGCGATTCTGCGCCAGCAACAGACGTTCGAGCGCCTGGGCCACACCCCAGGTTTGCGGCGTGGCGTAATAGTCCAGGGCCAACGCCTGCAAGGTCGAGCGTGCGGCCAGACCGCCGTCGGCGCATTGGCTGACACCGTCGGCGATGGCGCACAGGTAACCCTTGCTCGCAGCCAGCTCCGCCAGGGGCGTGACCACGCGCAGGGCGTCCTGGTTCTCGGCGCGCGGGCCGATGGCGCTGGCCTGGGCGACGCTCAGGTGCAGGCTCATCAGACGCGCGCGGCGGTCACGGCAGCCGAGCCCCAGGTGGTTCTCCAGCGGCGCTTGACGCCGTGCAGGCCGAACCAGGCCAGTACGCCAAGGCTGGCGAACAACCACAGGGCCAGTTGATAGCTGCCGGTGCTTTGTTTGATCGCACCCATGCCTGCTGCCAGGGCGAAACCGCCGATACCGCCGGCCATGCCGATCAGGCCGGTCATTACGCCGATCTCGCGGCGGAAACGCTGGGGCACCAACTGGAACACCGCGCCATTACCGGCGCCAAGGCCGAGCATGGTGCAGACGAACAGTGCCAGGGCCGCGTAGGAGCTGGGCAAGTTGAAACCCACCGCAGCGATGCAGATCGCTGCCACGCTGTACATGCCCAGCAACGTGCGAATCCCGCCGAAACGGTCGGCCAGGGCGCCGCCGAGTGGGCGCATCAGGCTACCGCCGAACACGCAGGCGGCGGTGTAGTAGCCGGCGGTCACCGGGCTCAGGCCGTATTGGTCGTTGAAGTAGCCGGGCAGGGCGCTGGCCAGGCCGATAAAGCCGCCGAAGGTCACGCTGTAGAAAAACATGAACCACCAGCTGTCACGGTCGCCGAGGGCCTTGAAGTAATCGGCCATGGATTTGGCCTTCGGGCGTTCGGGGGCATTGCGCGCAAGCCAGGCGAAGATGATCAGGGTCAGGATCAACGGAATCAGGGCGAAACCGAACACATTGCTCCAGCCGAACGCCGCTGCAAGCACCGGTGCCAATATGGCTGCGAACACAGTGCCCGAGTTGCCGGCGCCGGCGATGCCCATGGCTTTGCCCTGGTGCTCCGCGGGATACCACTGGGACGCCAACGGTAGGGCGACCGCGAAGGACGCTCCGGCCATCCCCAGGCACAGCCCCAGCAACAGGGCTTGTTCATAGCTGTGGATGCCGAGTTTCCAGGCGCCGAAGAGTGCGGCGATCACAATCACCTGGCCGATCAGCCCGGCGGTCTTGGGCGAGAGTCTGTCCGCCAGCATGCCCATCAGAAAACGCAGCACCGCGCCTGCCAGGATGGGGGTCGCCACCACCAGGCCGCGTTGTTGCGTGGTCAGGTGCAGGTCGGCGGCAATCTGCACCGCCAGCGGGCCCAGTAGGTACCAGACCATGAAGCTCAGGTCGAAATACAGGAACGCGGCAAACAGGGTCGGGGTGTGCCCGGATTTCCAGAAGCTTGATTTCATCACGCACCTCAACGGTTGGGAGTCTTGTAAGAAGGCCTGGTGATGGAACAGCCGGCTACGGCCGCCCCACCGGCCCCGTGTCAAAGGGCCAAAACAAAAAAACGCCGCCACCGGGTTCGCGAGGGCAAACCGGGTGTGCGACGTCTTTGTCGTGAAGGGGCAACCGCCGTTGGTTACCTGTGTTGAATACTTAGCAAGTCCTGGGCCAATCTGCCGTAGCCGCTGTCGAGGAGGGTTAGCCCAGTAACTCGCTCATGGCGATGATCTGCTCCGCCACCTGGATCAGTTTCTGCTGGCGGCTCATGGCCTGGCGGCGCATCAGGGTGTAGGCCTCTTCCTCGTTGCAGTTCTTCATTTTCATCAGCATGCCTTTGGCCAGTTCGATGCGCTTGCGCTCGGCCAGCTGTTGATCGCGGGCCTGCAGCTGGGCGCGCAGGGCCTGGTCGCTTTCGAAGCGGGCCATGGCCACGTCGAGGATCGGCTGCAGGCGTTGGGCCTGGATACCTTCGACAATGTAGGCGCTGACGCCGGATTTGATGGCCTGGCGCATGACGTCCGGGTCGTGTTCGTCGGTAAACATCACGATCGGACGCGGTCGGTCGCGGCTGACCAGCACCACTTGCTCCATCACATCGCGGCCGGGTGACTCGGTATCGATCAGGATTACGTCCGGCCGCACCGTTTCGACGCGCGCAGGCAGATCGATGGTCAGGCCCGACTCATCGATCACCTCAAACCCGGCCTCGGTCAGTGCCGCCTTGAGGCGCCCGACCTTGCGCGGTGTGTCGTTGATCAACAGGATTCGCAACATATTGGTCCTCCTGTCAGCGCAAGGCGTGGCGGCTGGTGTGGTCAGCCAGGGCATGCAGGCGGAAGCTGCGGGCGTAGGCGGCGGGGGCGGAGCCATCCCAGATCTTGCCGTCGATCAGTTGGCTGCTGCGCATGTCCTGGGCGTTCGCGGTGACGCCGACGGCATCGGCTGCCTGGCGATACAGCTCCAGTTGCTGCACTTGGCGGGCAATGCCGAGGTAGTCCGGGTCTTCGCGCAACAGGCCCCAGCGGCGAAACTGGGTCATGAACCACATGCCGTCGGAGAGGTAGGGCACGTTCACCTCGCCATCGGCGAAAAAGCGCAGTGCGTGGGGATCTTGCCACTGGTTGCCAAGCCCATCGTCGTAAGTCCCGAGCAGACGCGGCTCGATGCAGTCGAGTGGCGCGTCGAGGTACTCGCGGGCGCTGAGCAGCTGCGCGGTGGAACGGCGGTTTTCGTGGCTCGCCTCGATAAAGCGGCTGGCCTCCAGAATCGCCATCACCAGTACGCGGGCGGTGTTGGGGTATTGGTCGACGAACGCTTGGGTGCAGCCGAGCACTTTTTCCGGGTGGTCCGGCCAGATCGCCTGGCTGGTCGCCAGGGTGAAGCCCTGGTTCTGCTTCACCGCACTGGCGCTCCAGGGTTCGCCGACACAAAAACCGTCGATGCGCCCGGCCAATAGGTGCGCCACCATTTGCGGCGGCGGTACCACCACACTGTTCACATCCTGCAATGGATGGATACCTTGGCTCGCCAGCCAGTAATACAGCCACATGGCGTGGGTGCCTGTGGGAAACGTCTGGGCGAAGGTCAGTTTTGTTCGGCTTTGGTGCACGTGGCGATCCAGTGCCTCAGGAGTGACCACCCCTTGCTGTTGCAGGTCGTGGGACAGGTTGATGCTCTGCCCGTTCTGGTTCAGCCCCATCAGTACCGCCATGTCGGTGGCGGCCACGCCGCCGATGCCCAGGTGTACGGCGTAGATCAGCCCATACAGGCTGTGGGCGGCATCCAGTTCGCCGCTGACCAGTTTGTCGCGCAGGTTGGCCCACGACGACTGACGCTTGAGGTTCAGTGTCAAGCCATAGGGTTGCGCGAAGCCCTGGGTGGCCGCGACCACCAGCGAGGCGCAATCGCTCAAGGCCATGAAGCCCAGGTCGAGGCTGCTCTTTTCCGGGGCGTCACTGCCGTTGACCCAGGCCAGCGGGTCGTTTATCGGGCTGTTGCCGTCCGAATCGTTCATCAACACCTACCTTTTCGTTCAAAAAAAAGCGTCGCTCCCTCAGATGGCGGCGCGAGCCATTGCGGGTAACGACGCCTTTGTCCGTAAGCCCGCTCCGACGTTGGCGCGCGCTCTGATACAGAGTGCATAGCAAGGCACATGCCACGGGCGGAACGGCGTGTTACGCCGTCAACTTTCCATCAAGATTGAAACGCCACAGGCTTTCAGTATGGCCGCTTCCCTATGCCAGACTGCCCAGGAAACCCCACGGTGTACGCTGATTCTCCGACAACGATGGCCGCCCATCGGCTGTGCCGCTGGCTGTTTTACGCGGTGTTGATGCTGGGCTGTGCGTCTGCCCGGGGTGAGACTTACCAGGCGCGGGACGAAAGCCTGCACACGTTTTTCAGCGCGTTGTCGCTGCCTCTCGGCCTGCCGGTCGTTGTCAGCCGGGCGGCGGCTCGGCAACGCGTTGACGGAACCTACGATTTCAGCCGGGCGCAGCAGGTGCTGGAGGCGGTAGCCGAGCAGCATCACCTGATCTGGTACAGCGACGGGCAGGTGCTCTACCTCTACGCAGCAGATGAAGCGAAGAGCTCGGCGGTGACGCTGCGGCATATTTCCGTCTCAAGGCTGCGCGAGTTCATGCGTCGCTCGGGGCTCGATGAGTCCCGCTACCCGCTGCGGGAGAGCGGGGGCCGGATGTTCTATGTGTCCGGGCCGGCGAACTATGTCGACCAGGTGCTGCACCTTACGCAATTGATGGACCGCCAGCGGGCCGCGCTCCGTGTGGGCCAGCAGGCGTTTGGCGTGGTGCAGGTGCTCAATACCCATGTGGCGGACCGCGAGTACGTCATGGGCGAGGAAAAGGTCAATGTGCCGGGCATGGCGTCGCTGATCGAGACCGTGCTTTCCCGCGAACAACAGGCGCCCGCGCAACGGCCGCCCGGCTTGCTGGCCGACAAGAGCCTGGCCGTGATTCCTTACCCGGATACCAACAGCCTGCTGATCAAGGGCAAGCCTGCCCAGGTGCGTTTTATCGAGCAATTGGTGGCGGAGCTGGATGTGCCCAAGCGCGCGATCGAGGTTTCGCTGTGGCTGGTGGATGTGGACCGTGACGAACTGAAGAAAATCGACCAGGCCTGGGCCGAGGAAACCCACACATCAACTTCGGCGACCCGGGTGCTGGAGCCGTTGGAGGACAATCGCCTGATGGCGCAGATCGCCGTGCTGGAGCGACGACGGCGCGCGCGGGTGGTGACACTGCCGGTGATTCTCACCCAGGAGAACGTTCCTGCGGTGTTCCAGGATAACCACACACTCTACGTGCCGGGGCCCGCCGTCGCTCGCACCGACTGGAAACCCATACGCTATGGCACCCAGGTCAGCGCGTTGCCGCGGTTTGCCGAGGCGAACGAGATCGAGATGCTGCTGAGCCTTGAGGATGACCGCCAGATGGGCGAGGCGGGGCGACGTCAGAAAATGACCGCGGTCGGGCGGGTCAGCGTCAGCAGTGTCGTTCGGATGCCGCAGGGGAAACGCCTGTGGTTGGGCGGGTTTCGCCGGGATGTTGATGCGCAGGGGCGTGCCACTGCGCCTGGCCAGCGTGCCGAAGTACGGCTGTTTGTGATTCAGGCCCGGGCCGTGGGCAACGAGCTCAAGACCCTGGATGGCACCGTCGGGCCGCCACCGCTGACTCAGCCGCAATACGAACGGGTGCACCGTGCGTTTGCGCGGTCGATTCGCGATGTCGATCAATGAGGTAGGCGCTCGTCATGCATCTGGAAATTCTTTTGCAGGAACAACTGATCACGCGCAAGCGGCTGGCGTTGTTTGCACCGGGGAAAGTGCTGCCGCTGGCACCGGAGGTCATCCATTGCGTGGAAGTGCGCGTCAACGGTCAGTTACTGGCTCTGGGCGAGCTGGTGCAGTTGGAAGACCGCCTGGGGGTTGAGCTGCTTGAGGTCTACCAGGAGTGGGTATCGCCTTAGTTATCAGTTCCAGTGAGATTTCTTACAAGGCGATTCCGGAAAGCCCTGCTGATATGGGCTTTCTCCTAGGGTGGCTCGGGGAGGCTTTTTTTATAGTCGTGCAGTCGGCGTATGCGCCATTTCTGGAAATCAGGATTTCAATGTCAGTGGTTGGATGCAGAGGTGTGTATGGCCGTGGTGAATGATGGAGGGATGACGATTTCCCTGGTCTTTGGCCGCTGGACCCTGCATGGCGATGGACGCTTGACCGGCGAGGACGCGGATATCCAGTTGCCGCCCAAGGAATGGCAAGTGCTGCGCTTGTTGTTGGTGTCCGGTGGTGCGCTGATGACCAAAGACTGTTTGCTTGAAATGGCTTGGCGCCAGGGGGAGGTGTCGGAGGAATCGCTGACACGCTGCATTTATTCGTTGCGTAAACATCTGCGCGCCGACAAAGGGTTTATCAAGACGATCTATGGCAGGGGCTATCGCTTTACATGCCCGGTGCGGCCAGCCGAGCGCGCCTCGTTGCAGCCTATCGATGTTTGTTCGGCCTGTGGCAGGTAGCCCCGGGATGCGCAATGCGTGGCGCAAGGGCCTGTTGCTGGTGGTGCTGATGGGCAGCAATAAGGCGCTGGCGTATTGTTGGGACGAGGTGGCCAGTCGCTACGATCTTGAGCCGGAATTGCTGCAGGCCATTGCCGCCGTAGAGTCGGGTTACCGTGCGGGCGCGATGAATTACAACAATCGCAACGGCACCCGCGATATCGGCCTGATGCAGATCAACAGCATTCACTTGCCCCGCTTGCTCAAACTAGGCATCACCGAAGACCGGCTGTTGAGTGAGCCGTGCCTGTCAATAGAGGTCGGGGCCTCGATTCTTGCCGAGTTCGTTCAGCGCTTCGGCTATAACTGGACGGCCATCGGCGCCTACAACGCAGGCCCGGGGCCTGGTCCACAGCGTGAGGCGTTGCGCTTGCAGTACGCACAGAAGGTCTGGGCCCGTTACGAAGCGTTGGTCGCGCATCGCTACTGACGATTGGGCGGCACGCCTCGCACGCAGGCCGCCAGCCCGGCTATAATCGCCGCCACTTATCGCCGCCATCCGAGTCTAGCCCGCCCATGTATACCCTGGCCCGCCAGCTGTTGTTCAAACTCTCCCCGGAGACTTCCCATGATCTGTCCCTGGACCTGATCGGTGCCGGTGGCCGCCTGGGGCTCAATGGCCTGGTATGCAAGGCACCGGCGAAAATGCCGGTTTCGGTGATGGGGCTCGACTTTCCCAACCCGGTCGGGCTGGCTGCCGGCCTGGACAAGAACGGTACGGCCATCGATGGCTTTGCGCAGTTGGGTTTCGGTTTCGTCGAAATCGGCACCGTGACCCCGCGCCCTCAACCGGGCAACCCCAAGCCGCGCATCTTTCGCCTGCCGGAGGCTGAGGCGATCATCAACCGCATGGGCTTCAACAACCTCGGTGTCGATCACCTGCTGTCGCGGGTCCAGGCGGCGAAGTACAAGGGCGTCCTCGGGATCAATATCGGCAAGAATTTCGATACGCCGGTGGAGCGCGCGGTGGATGACTACCTGATCTGCCTGGACAAGGTCTACGCCCACGCCAGCTATGTCACGGTGAACGTCAGCTCGCCCAATACCCCGGGCCTGCGTAGCCTGCAGTTCGGTGACTCCCTCAAGCAATTGCTCGAAGCCTTGCGCCTGCGCCAGGAAGACCTCGCCGTGCGCCATGGCAAGCGTGTGCCGTTGGCGATCAAGATCGCCCCGGACATGACGGATGAAGAAACCGTGCTGGTCGCCCAGGCCCTGGTGGAGTCAGGCATGGATGCGGTGATTGCCACCAACACCACCCTCAGCCGTGTCGGTGTTGAAGGCCTGGCCCATGGCGACGAGGCGGGCGGCTTGTCGGGCGCTCCAGTGCGAGACAAGAGCACGCACATCGTCAAGGTGCTGGCCGCCGAGCTGGCCGGGCGCTTGCCGATCATCGCGGTCGGCGGTATCACCGAAGGCAAGCACGCGGCCGAGAAGATCGCCGCTGGTGCGAGCCTGGTGCAGCTGTATTCCGGCTTTATCTACAAAGGCCCGGCGCTGATTCGCGAAGCGGTGGACGCGATCGCGGCATTGCCCAAAAAGGCCTGACACACGCCCAATAAAAAGGGCTCCTCAAGAGGAGCCCCTGGGCCGAAGCCCGCCGCCTGGATAGGGCGTGCGTGGTTAAGTCGTTAGCTATATTCGTGCTGGTGTCGGAATTGAATGCCCTTGATTAGCCGACCGCGTGAAGTTCGTTGAGTCTGTGGATGCCCGCAGTGCCTGTCATACCGTCCCAGTTGTCGCCGCGTCCTTCTCGCCAGCCGTTGATCCAGGCTTGGCGTACCGACGGTAGAGTAAATGGGCAAAGCTCACGGGATTTGCCATGAACGCCGTATTGATATCCGCGTAAAAATGCTCTTTCCAACGGATCACGCTTAAGTCTTCTCATAGGGTGTTTCCCTCACTTGTTGACTGTCTTGATATCCTTCGGCCTCGTCTGAGGCCGGGCAGAGTTTTTCTGCCGTTGGTGCGGCCCGCTGCCGGCGTGGCGAGCCAATGTGCCAGTGCCGTTGTGGCGCTGACCTGTGTTGAGTTCTAACCAATAGGTCACATGGATTCAATGATCGTTTTGTCATAAGCACGTAACAATAACGATGTTATAGCCATAAGCTGGGATGGCTTTTCGCCCCTTTTATTGGGCAAAGCCGGCTATGATGTGCCTTACGAAGAGAATGGCTTAATCCCTTGCTGAAAAAGCCCGCCCGTTGCAGTCGGTTATTATTCGACGAAGGGTCTGAATATTTCTTTTTGTTGCATAACTTATCTCTCTGCCCCGTCAATCAAGGCCCACAGGCCCGCCAGACGGGGTGGGACGGCACATTCGTGCCACGCGGGCACTCTTCAAGAAAAGTGCTTGATTGAAAACCGAGCCGGCGATGCGTCGCCCGTTCATTTATTGCTGAAAAGCCTGGATTGCCCATGTCGGACCGTTTTGAACTCTTCCTCACCTGCCCCAAGGGCCTCGAAGGCCTGCTGATCGAGGAAGCCGCCGGGCTTGGCCTTGAGGAAGCCCGCGAGCACACCTCGGCCGTGCGCGGCATGGCCGACATGGAAACCGCCTACCGCCTGTGCCTCTGGTCGCGCCTGGCCAACCGCGTGTTGCTGGTCCTCAAGCGCTTCCCGATGAAGGACGCCGAAGACCTCTACCATGGCGTGCTGGATATCGACTGGGCCGATCACATGGTCCCGGACGGCAGCCTGGCGGTGGAGTTCAGCGGTCACGGCTCGGGCATCGACAACACCCACTTCGGCGCGCTGAAGGTCAAGGATGCGATTGTCGACAAGCTGCGCACCCCGACCGGCGAGCGTCCGTCCATCGACAAGATCAACCCGGACCTGCGCATCCACCTGCGCCTGGACCGTGGCGAAGCGATTCTCTCCCTCGACCTGTCCGGCCACAGCCTGCACCAGCGCGGTTACCGCCTGCAGCAGGGCGCGGCACCGTTGAAGGAAAACCTCGCTGCAGCCATCCTGATCCGTGCCGGCTGGCCGCGCATCGCTGCGGAAGGCGGCGCGTTGACCGACCCGATGTGCGGCGTCGGCACCTTCCTGGTGGAAGGCGCGATGATCGCCGCCGATATGGCGCCCAACCTCAATCGCGAACTGTGGGGTTTCACCACCTGGCTCGGTCACGTCCCGGCGTTGTGGAAGAAACTGCACACCGAGGCCAGCGAGCGCGCTGCCATCGGTATGAACAAGCCGCCGTTGTGGATTCGTGGCTACGAAGCCGATCCGCGCTTGATCCAGCCTGCTCGCAACAACATCGAGCGTGCCGGTCTCAGCCATTGGATCAAGGTGTACCAGGGCGAAGTCGGCACGTTCGAGCCGCGCCCGGACCAGAACCAGAAAGGCCTGGTGATCTGCAACCCGCCCTACGGCGAGCGCCTGGGCGACGAAGCGAGCCTGTTGTACCTCTACCAGAACCTCGGCGAGCGTCTGCGCCAGGCGTGCATGGGCTGGGAGGCGGCGGTGTTCACCGGCGCGCCGGACCTGGGCAAGCGCATGGGCATCCGCAGTCACAAGCAGTATTCGTTCTGGAACGGCGCTTTGCCGTGCAAATTGCTGCTGATCAAGGTCAACCCGGACCAGTTCGTCACCGGCGAGCGCCGCACCCCGGAGCAGCGCCAGGCCGAACGTGAACAAGCCGCCTACGACCAGACCCCGACCGAGCCGCAAGAGCGTCAGTACAACAAGAACGGCAACCCGATCAAACCTGCACCGGCGCCGGCCCCTGTGGTCGAACAGGCGCGCCTGAGCGAAGGCGGGCAGATGTTTGCCAACCGCCTGCAAAAGAACCTCAAGCAACTGGGCAAGTGGGCCAAGCGTGAGGGCGTGGATTGCTACCGCGTCTACGATGCCGACATGCCGGAATATTCCATGGCCATCGACCTGTATCACGATTGGGTCCATGTGCAGGAATACGCCGCGCCGAAATCCATCGACCCGGAAAAAGCCTCCGCGCGCATGTTCGACGCATTGGCGGCCATTCCCCAGGCGCTGAACATCGACAAGAGCCGCGTGGTGGTCAAGCGCCGCGAGCGTCAGAGCGGCACCAAGCAGTACGAACGCCAGAGCGCCCAGGGCAAGTTCACCGAGGTCAGCGAAGGCGGCGTGAAGCTGCTGGTCAACCTCACCGACTACCTCGACACCGGCCTGTTCCTCGACCACCGGCCGATGCGTATGCGTATCCAGAAAGAGGCGGCCGGCAAGCGTTTCCTCAACCTGTATTGCTACACCGCCACCGCCAGCGTGCATGCGGCCAAGGGCGGCGCGCGCACCACGACCAGCGTCGACCTGTCCAAGACCTACCTGGACTGGGCGCGCCGCAACTTCTCCCTCAACGGTTTCTCCGACAAGAACCGCCTGGAGCAGGGTGATGTGATGGCGTGGCTGGAAGCCAGTCGCGATGAGTTCGACCTGATCTTCATCGACCCGCCGACCTTCTCCAACTCCAAGCGCATGGAAGGGATCTTCGACGTGCAGCGCGACCACGTGCAACTGCTCGACCTCGCCATGGCGCGCCTGGCACCGGGCGGCGTGCTGTACTTCTCGAACAACTTCCGCAAGTTCGTGCTTGAGGACAACCTCAGCGAACGCTACGCGGTCGAGGAAATCAGCGACAAGACCCTCGATCCGGATTTTGCGCGTAACGCGAAGATCCATCGGGCCTGGAAAATCACTGCTCGCTGATTGCTCCACTCATCAGCCGCAAGCCTGGAATTATCCGGTCTTGCGGCTTTTTTACGCTGGTCAAACGGAGGGCCGCTCGCTATAACTAAATGTCCGGCCAAAGTGATCCCCCCACACGCTGGCGTTGTGAGTGTTGCCTATGCCGTTGCAAGCCGTTCGCCCGAAGATCCTAGGTTTTATCAATGAGCAGGTATCGGCTTGGTTGATGGCATTGGTGGTGTTTCTGGGCGGTAGCGCCTTGACGATCATCGTCGCCTGGGCGACATCCGACCTCTATCAACAGCAGGGGCGCCAGCGTTTCCAGCTGTTGGTCAATGAGCGATTCACCCGTCTGCAGGAGCGTTTCGAGGACCAGGAGCAACGCCTGACCAGCCTGCAACGCTTCTTCGTCAATTCCAATGATGTGTCCCGCGACGAGTTCGACGGTTTCGCCCAGCCTTTGCTGCTGCGTTCCCGGGCCTATGCCTGGGCGCCGCGGGTTATGCGTGATCAGCGCGCTCAGTTTGAACAGGACGTATCGCGCCTGCGCGGTCTGCCGTTCAGCATACGGGAACTGAATTCACACGGTGAGTTGGCCCCGGCGGTGGAGCGCGATGAATACGTGCCGGTCCTGTACAGCCAGACCCGAAGCCTGCTCGGTTCGCCGCTGGGCTTTGACCTGCTGGCCCAGCCGCTGCGGCGCTCGACCCTGGAGCGCGCACAAGCGAGCGGCAAGCTGGCCGTGTCCCAGCCCATGCAGTTGGTGGGGGTGGAACCGGCCTATGCCACCGGGGTGTTATTGGTCGCGCCGGTCGTCTCCCCGGGCGGAACAGAACCCTACGGCTTTGTGATGGCCGTGATCAGCATGCGCCAGTTGATGGCCGACGGCTTGCCCAAGTCGGATCGCGATAATCTGGTGACGCAGATCGTCGACACTTCCGACCAGCAAGGGCGCCTGTTGTACGAATCCAGCAATGCCCTGGCCGACAGCGATCTGGTCGCCGCGCGTCGCCTCACCCTCGGCGATCATGTCTACGCCCTGAACCTGCGCCCCAGCCAGGTGTTCGAACAGGGCAACGGCTCGTCGTTGGTCCCGATCCTGGCCGTGGGCGGGCTCTTCAGCCTGTTGCTCAGTGTCTTGCTCTATATGTTGGTCAGCCAGCGTCAGCGCGCCTTGAAACTGGTGGAGCAGCGTACCGTGCAGCTACGCCTGCGCGAGCAGGAACTGCGCAGCGCCCATGGCCAGTTACGCAGTGTGCTGAACGCCGCGACGCAGGTTGCGATCATTGCCACCGACTTGCACGGCGTGATCAACACCTTCAACGCCGGTGCCGAGCAGATGCTGGGGTTCAAGGCCGAGCACATACTCGGCCGCTCGACCCTGGAGAGCCTGCATGTGGCGGCGGAGCTGGATGTGCGTGCGGCGAGTCTGAGCATTGCGTTGGGCCGGCGAATCCCGCCGAGCCAGGCGATGCTGGTGGAGAGCCCGGGCAGCCCGCACGAGGCGCGCGAGTGGACCTTGGTGCGCGAGGATGGCAGCCGTTTGACGGTGAATATGTTGGGCACCGTGTTGTTGGATGACCATGGCTTATGGGTTGGGCACCTGGCGATGTACCTGGATGTCACCGAGCAAAAACGCGCCTATGAGGCCCTGGCCGTGCGCGACCGTCTGCTGAAAAAGCTCAGCGCCCATGTCCCGGGCGGGATCTTCCAATTCACTCTGGAACCCCAGGACAAGTGGCGGTTTGTCTACGCCAGTGATGGCATGCGCGATATCTATGAGATCGACACAGGGGTGCTGCAACGGGATGCAACGCAGGTCTTGGAGCGCATCCACCCGCTGGACGTCGAGCGGGTGCGTGCGTCGATCCGCTTATCCGCGTTGCAATTGAGCCACTGGCGCGAAGAGTACCGCGTGCAACTGCCGCAACGGGGCCTGCGCTGGATTCGCGGTGAGGCCACGCCGGAAGAACTGCCGGGCGGCGGTACGCTGTGGCATGGCTATGTGTCGGACATTTCCGATCTCAAGCGCGTGGAAGAAGAACTGCGCGCGCTGTCCATCACCGATGCCCTCACCGGGATCCATAACCGTCGGTATTTCCAGGATCGTCTCAAGGCTGAGATGGTCCGCCTCAATCGCACCTCGGGGGCGTTGTCGGTGATCATGCTGGATATCGATCACTTCAAGCGTATCAACGACCAGTACGGCCATGCGGTCGGCGACGGGGTGTTGCAGGAACTGTGCAAGCGCATCAGCCAGCGTCTGCGCCGCACCGATGTGTTCTGTCGCCTGGGTGGCGAGGAGTTCATGGTGTTGTGCCCCAACACCGACGGCGCCCAGGCCTACGGTTTGGCGATGGAGCTTTGGCGGGCGCTGCGCGATGCGCCGATGGGGACGGTGGGAGTCGTCACCGCCAGCTTCGGGGTGGCCAGTTGGCGGGTCGATGAGGGGATCGACGGGTTACTGCTGCGCGCGGATTCGGCGGTGTACGTGGCCAAGCAGGCGGGCAGGGATCGAGTCGAAGCGGAACGCTTGCCGGTGTGAATGTCGACGTCGTACACAACCTGTGGGCGCGGGTTTGCCCACAGGTTGTGGCGGTGTCTAGAGGACTGGCGCCGCTGCCGCCAGCTTTGGCTGGCGGTACAGGTCCAGCAGCACCTGGTCGAGCACCGACGACGCACCCCACGGCTTCGGATCGTTGAGGATCGCCACCACCACCCAGGTATTGCCGTTGTTGTCGCGGCTGAACCCGGCGATGGCGCGCACGGTGTTCAAGGTACCGGTCTTGACGTGGGCTTCACCGCGCATGGCGGTGGTCTTCAGGCGTTTACGCATGGTGCCGTCGGTGCCGGCGATTGGCATCGAGCTGATGTATTCCGCGGCGTAGGGGCTTCTCCACGCGGCTTGCAACATGGCCGCCATCTCACGCGCGCTGACGCGTTCGGCACGGGACAGGCCCGAACCGTTCTCCATCACCAGGTGCGGTGAGGTGATGCCTTTTTTCGCCAGCCACTGGCGTACCACGCGTTGCGCGGCCTTGGCATCGTCGCCGTCGGCGTCGTTGCGGAACTGCGCGCCCAGGCTCAGGAACAACTGCTGGGCCATGGTGTTGTTACTGTATTTGTTGATGTCGCGGATGATTTCCGCCAGGTCCGGCGAGAAGGCCCGCGCCAGTACCTTGGCGTCCTTGGGCACCGGTGCCTGGATGTCACGGCCCTGGATGGTGCCGCCCAACTCCTGCCAGATCGCCCGCACGGCGCCGGCGGTGTACGTGGCGTGGTCGAGCAACGACAAGTAGGTCTGCGAGCTGCAGCCATCGCCCAACTGGCCGCTGACGGTCACGGTGATGCTGCCATCCGCCGCCGTCACCGGGTTGTAGCGCACGTCGCCGGTACATTGCTTGGCGTTGGACGCCTTGACCTGATTGTCGATGCGAATGCTGGCGATCGGCGGCTCGACCGACACGATCACGCGTCCCGAATCGTTGCGGGTCACGAAGCGCAGGGCCTTGAGGTTGACCAGCAAGGCATCGGGCTTGACCAGGAACGGTTTGTTCTCGTCATTGCCGTCGTCATTGAATTCCGGCAGTTGCGGCGGGATAAAGAAGCTACGGTCCAGCACCAGATCGCCGGTGACTTGCTGCACGCCATTGGCCCGCAGGTCGCGCATCAGCAGCCAGAGTTTTTCCATGTTCAGCTTGGGATCGCCGCCGCCCTTGAGGTACAGGTTGCCGCGCAATACACCACCGCTGAGGGTGCCGTCGGTGTAGAACTCGGTCTTCCACTGGTGGTTGGGGCCGAGCATTTCCAGGGCTGCGTAGGTGGTGACCAGCTTCATGGTGGAGGCCGGGTTCACCGAGACGTCGGCATTGAAGACGGTGGGGGTGCCGGGGCCGTTCAACGGCAGCATCACCAGGGACAATGCGGTGTTCTGCAACTTGGCCTTCTGCAGGGCCTGTGCAACGTTGGGTGGCAGGGTGTTATTGATCGGGGCGGCGGTGGCGGAAAAAGCCAGCGGCAGGAGAACGCCGGCAAGGAGCAATGGACGCAAAGATTTGATCATAAGGAATAAAACCCTACTGCTGAGGAGGGTGAAAAAGGCGAGGGGTATGTAAGAAAATCCCTCAGTAGTCATGAAAGTGTCGGCATTATGCCCCAAGCTGGAACCACTTGTAGCTGAACGATAGCTGCTAATCGGGGTTTTTTTTCCAGGCATTTCGCCGCCTGTCCCAGAGAGTCGGGCAATCGCTGCCTTAAGCTGCTAAAGTGCCGCCCGTTATTACTTATGAGGATTGTTCCAATGGCGACTAACCGTTCCCAGCGTCTGCGCAAAAAACTGTGCGTTGATGAATTTCAAGAGCTGGGTTTCGAACTGAACCTGGACTTCAACGAAGGCCTGAGTGAAGAAGCTATCGACGCTTTCCTCGAAGCATTCATCAAAGAAGCCATGGAAGCCAACGGTCTGGGCTATGTCGGCGGCGATGACTACGGTCTGGTTTGCCTGCAGAAGCGTGGCTCGGTCTCCGAAGCGCAGCGTGCTGCCGTTGACGCCTGGCTGAAAACCCGTTCCGAGCTGACCAAGGCTGAAGTCAGCCCGTTGATGGACGTGTGGTATCCGGAAAAGCCGATCAACGCGGCTAAGTGATACTAAACAAAACGGCGACCTGAGGGTCGCCGTTTTTTTATGCCTTGCGCCAGTTCAGAATCAGCAGCGTCAACACCCCCGCCACGATCCCCCAGAACGCCGACCCGATGGAAAACAACGTCAAGCCTGACGCGGTGACCATAAAGGTGATCAGCGCCGCTTCCCGTTCCTTCGGCTCATTCATGGCGATGCTCAAGCCATTGATGATCGAGCCAAACAACGCCAATGCCGCAATCGACAGCACCAGTTCCTTGGGCAATGCTGCGAACAAGGCCGCCAATGTGGCGCCGAACACCCCGGCAATGCCGTAGAACACGCCACACCAGACTGCCGCCGTGTAGCGCTTGTTACGGTCTTCATGGGCGTGGGGTCCGGTGCAGATCGCCGCACTGATCGCCGCCAGGTTGATGCCGTGGGAGCCGAACGGCGCCAGCACCAGCGAGGCCAGGCCGGTGACGGTGATCAGCGGCGACGCTGGCACGTTATAGCCGTCGGCGCGCAACACTGCGACGCCCGGCATGTTTTGCGAGGTCATCGCCACCACGAACAGCGGGATGCCGATGCTGATGGTCGCCGCCAGCGAGAAGTGCGGCGTGGTCCAGACCGGCGTTGCCACTTCCAGGTGAAAGCCGCTGAAATCCAGGAGCCCCATCAGCCCGGACAGCACGCTGCCGATCACCAGCGCGGCGAGTACCGCATACCGCGGCGACAGGCGTTTGATGAGCAGGTAGGTGAAAAACATCCCCAGCACCAGGCCGGTGCGATGCTGCGCGGCGACGAAAATCTCGCTGCCGATCTTGAACAGAATCCCCGCCAGCAAGGCCGCCGCCAGCGACGCAGGGATGCGTCTGACCAGTTTTTCGAAGCTGCCGGTCAGCCCGCAGAGCGTCACCAGCACCGCGCAGGTGATGTAGGCGCCGATGGCTTCGCCGTAACTGACGCCGCCGAGGCTGGTGATCAACAGCGCTGCGCCGGGTGTCGACCAGGCAATGGTGATCGGTGTGCGGTAGCGCAGGGACAGGCCGATGCTGCACACCGCCATGCCGATGGAAATCGCCCAGATCCACGAGGAAATCTGCGCGCTGGTCAAACCGGCGGCTTGGCCGGCCTGGAACATGAGCACCAGGGAGCTGGTATAGCCGGTCATCATGGCGATGAAACCGGCGACGATGGCCGAGGGAGAAGTGTCGGCCAGTGGGCGCAAGGGCGCTTGGGTGGCGTCGGTCATGGCGAGGTGTTCCTTTTACCTGGGAGTTTGCCAGTGAAGGCGCAGATTCAAGCCTAAACTCAAACGTAACGACTCATTGCAATACAGCCGGGCTCGCAAACAGCCGTACAGTGTGTTGGCGCATGGGGTTGTGTACAATGTGCGCTGATTTTAGCTGATACTTGCCAGCGCCTCTTTGTTGCCGTATTACCGTTAATTCGCCGCCGTTCTCCCGATCCGAGTGCCCATGAACGAACAGTTGCAACCTCTCAAGAAACAACCGCGAGCCAGCAAGACCGGCCGCAGCGGAACCCAGGACGATATCGTCTACGCGCATATCTTCGAGGCGATTCTCGAACAACGCCTGGCACCCGGTACCAAATTGAGCGAAGAGGCACTCGGCGAAATCTTTGGCGTGAGCCGCACCATCATTCGCCGCGCGCTGTCGCGCCTGGCCCATGAAGGCGTGGTACTGCTGCGGCCCAATCGCGGCGCGGTGGTGGCCAGCCCGAGTGTCGAAGAAGCGCGCCAGGTGTTCCTGGCCCGGCGCCTGGTCGAGCGGGCGATCACGGAGCTGGCGGTGCAGCACGCCACGGCGGAGCAGTTGGCCGAGTTGCGGCAGATGGTCAACGACGAACGCGACAGCTTCTCCCGCGGCGATCGCGGTGCCGGTATCCGCCTTTCCGGCGAATTCCATCTGAAGCTGGCCGAAGCGGCGAAGAACGCGCCGCTGATCAGCTTCCAGCGCAGCCTGGTGTCCCAGACCTCATTGATCATCGCGCAGTACGAAAGCGGCAACCGTTCGCACTGTTCCTACGATGAACACAGTCAGTTGATCGATGCGATCGAAGCCCGAGACGCGGCGCTGGCAGTGAATTTGATGATGCATCACATGGATCATATCGACAGCAAGCTCAACCTCGACGAGGAAAGCGCGTCGGATGATTTGCATGCGGTGTTCTCGCATTTGTTGCAGAGCAAGAAGCCGGGGCGTTCGTCGGTCAAACTCTAAGCCCGATCAAAAAATGTGGGAGGGGGCTTGCCCCCTCCCACATTTGGGTTTGTGGCATATCTGAAATTAGCGTTGGTGGACCAGATTACCGGCCGCATAGGTCTGCAACACCGCCCGGTCATCCCCCAACGTCATCAATACAAACAACCTCTCGGCAATGTCCTTGGCCTGCTTCATGCGATAGCTGAGCAGTGGCGTGGCGTTGTAGTCCAGCACCAGGAAGTCCGCATCGGTACCCGGCTGCAACGTGCCGATCTTGTCCTCCAACCGCAGCGCCCGCGCACCGCCCAGGGTGGCCAGGTACAGCGACTTGAACGGGCTCAGTCGCGCGCCTTGCAGTTGCATGACCTTGTAGGCTTCGTTCAACGTCTGCAGCAACGAGAAGCTGGTGCCGCCGCCGACGTCAGTGCCCAGGCCCACGTTGAGTTTGTGCTTCTCGGCCATCGGCAGGTTGAACAGCCCGCTGCCGAGGAACAGGTTCGAGGTCGGGCAGAATGCGACTGCCGAGCCGGTCTGCGCCAATCGCGCGCATTCGTCATCGCACAGATGCACGCCGTGGGCAAACACCGAGCGTTCGCCCAATAGCTGGTAGTGGTCGTACACATCCAGGTAGCCGCTGCGCTCGGGGAACAGCTCGTTGACCCACTCGACTTCCTGCTTGTTCTCACTGATGTGCGTCTGCATGTACAGGTCGGGGTATTCGCCCAGCAGTTGCCCGGCCAGCGCCAATTGCTGCGGCGTGCTGGTAGGTGCGAAGCGCGGCGTCACCGCATAGTGCAGGCGGCCCTTGCCGTGCCAGCGTTCGATCAGCGCCTTGCTCTCCTGGTAGCCGGATTCGGCGGTGTCGGTCAGGTAGTCGGGGGCGTTGCGGTCCATCATCACCTTGCCGGCGATCATGCGCAGGTCGAGTTTTTCGGCGGCCTCGAAGAATGCCTGCACCGATTGCGGATGCACGCTGCCGAACACCAGCGCGGTGGTGGTGCCGTTGCGCAGCAGTTCCTTGATGAAAATCTCCGCGACGTCCTCGGCATGGGCCTTGTCGGCGAACTGGCGTTCGCAGGGAAAGGTGTAGGTGTTGAGCCAGTCCAGCAACTGTTCGCCATAAGCGCCGACCATGCCGGTTTGCGGCAGGTGGATATGCGTATCGATCAGCCCGGGGGTGATCAGCGCGTCCTGGTAGTGGGTGATTTCGACCTCGGCGGGCAGGTGCGGCAGCAGGTCGTGGGCGTGGCCCAGGGCGCTGATCCGGCCGTTGTCGATGACCAGCAGGCCGTCTTCGAAATACTCATAGGACGCCTCGATCCCCACTTCGGCGGGGTCGGCGAGGCTGTGCAGGATGGCGGCGCGGTAGGCTTTGCGAGTCGAAGGCATGGTGATCTCAATTTAGATAGCTTGGCTGCGACGCGAAGCCGGCAGCAGTTGGGCAATGGGTTCGGCGCTCGCGGTGTGCTGGCCGAAATGGGCGTTATAGGTGGCGATGATTTCGCCGGCGATGGAGATGGCGATTTCCACCGGCAATTTGCCCTTCACTTCGCTAAGGCCCATGGGACAGCGCATGCGTTGCAGTTGTGCGGCGTCGACGCCGCGATCCCGCAGGCGGTGTTCGAACTTGACGCGCTTGGTCTTTGAACCGATCAGGCCGAAGTAGGCAAAGTCATTGCGCTTGAGCAGGGCGGCGCTGAGTTCCAGGTCCAGCGCGTGATTGTGGGTCATCACGATGCAGTAACTGCCTACGGGCAGGTCGGCAATTTCGTCGACCGGTTCTTCGCTGACGATTTTGCGCACGCCTTGTGGGATGTATTCCGGGAACTCTTGCTCGCGCGAATCGATCCAGCGCACCCGGCACGGCAGGCTCGCCAGCAACGGCACCAGGGCGCGGCCGACGTGGCCGGCGCCAAATACGGCGATCTGTGCCTGCACCTGGCCCATGGGTTCGAACAGCAGCACGGTCGCGCCGCCGCAGCACTGGCCCAGGCTCGCGCCGAGGCTGAAGCGCTCCAGATGGGTGTGTTGCTGGCCGCGGGCGAGCATGTCGCGGGCGATCTGCATCGCTTTGTATTCCAGGTGCCCGCCGCCGATGGTGTCGAACGTGTGTGCGGCACTGATGACCATCTTCGAACCGGCATTGCGCGGCGTGGAGCCGAGCTCTTCGATGATGGTGACCAGTACGCAGGGCTCGCCCTGGTTTTGCAGGTTGGCGAGGGCGCTGATCCAGTTGTTCATGTCTACCTCAACATTTCTGTTGTCAGTTCTACCGTCATCGGGGGCAAGCCCCCTCCCACACTTGAATGTATTCACAGATCAAAAATGTGGGAGGGGCAAGCCCCTTCTCACACTTGAATGTATTCACAGATCAAAAATGTGGGAGGGGCAAGCCCCTTCCCATACTTGAATGTATTCACAGGTGAAAAATGTGGGAGGGGCGGTGCGACGATTCGACTTGCCCCCGATGGCAGCACCTCGATTTACAGCGAAGCCATCTCGGTTTCAGCCTCAACCGCCTTCGCAGCCCCCAACTTCCGCATCTGCTCACACCCCCACAACACCCGCTCAGGCGTCGCCGGCGCATCGATGTTCGGCTGGTGGCGATAGTCACCTAGGCTCGCCACCGCATCCTTGATCGCGCACCACGAGGCAATCCCGAGCATGAACGGTGGTTCGCCCACGGCCTTGGAATGGAACACCGTGTCTTCCGGGTTCTTACGGTTTTCCACCAGCTTCACGCGCAAATCCAAGGGCATGTCGGCCACGGCCGGAATCTTGTAGCTGGCCGGACCGTTCGTCATCAGCTTGCCCTTGTCGTTCCACACCAGCTCTTCCATGGTCAGCCAGCCCATGCCCTGGATAAAGCCGCCTTCGACCTGGCCGGTGTCGATGGCCGGGTTCAGCGAAGCGCCGACGTCGTGGAGGATGTCGGTGCGCAGCATCTTGTATTCGCCGGTCAGGGTGTCGACGATCACTTCGCAGCAGGCCGCGCCGAACGCGAAGTAGTAGAACGGCCGACCGCGCGCCTGGCTGCGGTCGTAGAAGATTTTCGGGGTCTTGTAGAAGCCGGTGCTCGACAACGACACCTGGGCGAAATACGCCTGCTGGATCAGGCTTTCAAAGCTCAGGATCTGCTCGCGCACGCGCACATGGCCATTGTGGAATGCCACGTCCGCTTCGCTCACCGCGTAGTGGCGCGCGGCAAATTCCACCAGGCGTTGCTTGATGGTTTCGGCGGCGTTCTGCGCGGCCTTGCCGTTCAGGTCGGCACCGCTGGAGGCGGCGGTCGGCGAGGTGTTGGGCACCTTGTCGGTGTTGGTGGCGGTGATCTGCACACGGTCGATGTCCACCTGGAACACCTCGGCCACCACTTGCGCGACCTTGGTGTTCAAGCCCTGGCCCATCTCGGTGCCGCCGTGGTTCAGGTGAATGCTGCCATCGGTGTAGATATGGATCAGCGCGCCGGCCTGGTTGAGGAAGCTGGCGGTGAAGGAAATGCCGAATTTCACCGGGGTCAGCGCCAGGCCTTTTTTCAGGATCGGGCTGTGGGCGTTGTAGCGGCGGATCGCCTCGCGGCGCTCGGCGTATTGGCTGCTGGCCTCAAGCTCGGCGGTCATCTCTTCGAGCAGGTTGTGCTCGACGGTCTGATAGTAGTGGGTGACGTTGCGCTCGGTCTTGCCGTAATAGTTGGCCTTGCGCACCGCCAACGGGTCGAGGGCCAGATGACGGGCGATGGCGTCCATCACTTCTTCGATGGCGACCATCCCTTGCGGGCCGCCGAAGCCGCGGTACGCGGTGTTGGACGCGGTGTTGGTCTTGCAGCGATGGCCGTTGACCGTGGCGTCGCCCAGGTAATACGCGTTGTCGGCGTGGAACATGGCGCGGTCGACAATCGAGTTCGACAGGTCCGGCGAGCAGCCGCAGTTACCCGCCAGCTCCAACTGGATGCCGTGCAAGCGCCCGCTGTCGTCGAAGCCGACGTCGTATTCGATATAGAAGGGGTGGCGCTTGCCGGTCATCAGCATGTCTTCGACGCGCGGCAGACGCATCTTGGTCGGCTGCCCGGTAAGGCGCGCGACCACCGCACACAGGCACGCCGGGCTGGCGGCCTGAGTCTCCTTGCCGCCGAAACCACCGCCCATGCGGCGCATGTCGACGACGATCTTGTTCATCGACACGTCGAGCACTTCGGCCACCAGCTTCTGCACCTCGGTGGGGTTTTGCGTGGAGCAGTAGACGATCATGCCGCCGTCTTCGGTGGGCATCACCGAGGAAATCTGGGTTTCCAGGTAGAAGTGTTCCTGGCCGCCGATATGCAGCGTGCCCTGGATGCGATGCTTCGCGGCCGCCAGCGCCGTTGCCGAATCGCCGCGTTGATGGGTGTGACTGTCCAGCACGAAATGCTGGTTGCGGTAGGCCTCGACCACGTCCAGCACCGGCTCCAGGTCTTCGTATTCGATCACTGCGGCCAGCGCCGCTTTACGCGCGGTTTCCAGGTCGCGGGCGGCCACGGCCAGCACCACCTGGCCGACGAACTGCACGGTGTTGATGGCCAGCAGCGGATCACCCGGCAGCAGCGGGCCGATGTCTTTGAGCCCCGGCACGTCTTCGTGGGTGATGACGATACGCACGCCGTCGAAGGCGTAGCAGGGCGCGGTATCGATGTTGAGGATTTTGGCGTGGGCGCGGTCGGACAGGCGCGCATACAGGTGCAACTGGTTGGGGAATTCCAGGCGGTCGTCGATGTACTGCGCTTCGCCGGATACGTGCTTGGCGGCGCTGTCGTGCTTGACGCTGCGGCCGACGCCGGAGGTCAGGTCCTGAGAAAACAGCTCGGCCAGTTCGGCCTGGGTTTTTGCCACGGCGTGATGGTTAGACATAGGCGGTCACCCGAGTTTCGATGTGCGGCGTTTGCAGCTCGATGAAGTATTTGCGCAGCAGGTTCTGCGCGCTGAGCAGGCGGTATTCCTTGCTGGCGCGAAAGTCCGACAGCGGGGTGAAATCCTCGGCCAGGGCGGCGCAGGCGTGCTCCACGGTGGCGGCATTCCAGGGCGCGCCGATCAGCACGGTTTCGCAGTGTTGTGCGCGTTTGGGCGTGGCGGCCATACCACCGAAGGCGACGCGGGCGTCGCTGATCACACCGTCGTCGATCTTCAGGTTGAACGCCGCGCACACCGCGGAAATATCGTCGTCCAGGCGCTTGGATACCTTGTACGCCCGGAACCCCGTGTGGCCCTTGGGCACGATGATCTTCTCGATGAACTCGCTGTCTTGGCGTGCGGTGACGCGGTAGTCGATGAAGTAATCTTCCAGCGCCAGGGTGCGACGGACGTTGCCCTTGCACAGCACGATCTGCGCGCCGAGGGCGATCAGCAGCGGCGGCGAATCGCCGATCGGCGAGGCGTTGCCGATGTTGCCGCCCAGGGTGCCCTGGTTGCGGATTTGCAGGGAGGCGAAGCGCTGCAGCAGTTCGCCGAAGTCCGGGTATTCGTGGCGCAGCGCGGTGTAGCAATCGGAGAGGGCGGCGGCGGCACCGATTTCCAGGCGATCGTCGAACGTCTCGATGCGCTTCATCTCGTCGATATTGCCGACGTAGATCATCACCGGCAGCGTGCGGTGGAACTGCGTGACTTCCAGCGCCAGGTCGGTGCCACCGGCCAGCAGGCGGGCCTGGGGGTAGGCGTTGTAGAGGTCGGCCAGGTCGGCGACGGTCAGCGGCACCAGGCAGCGTTTGTCGCCGCTGTTGAGTTCAGCGGTGTGCGTCGGCGCGATAGCCTTGAGGCGGGCGATGGTCTGGGCCTCGCGGCTGTCGAACTGATCCTGGGGTTTGTTGCAGCAGGCCTGTTCGGCGGCGGCGAGGATCGGGCGATAGCCGGTGCAGCGGCACAGGTTGCCGGCCAGGGCTTCATGGGCTTTGTCGCGGTCGGGCGCGTCGCTGTTTTTTTGCAGGGCGAACAACGACATCACAAAACCGGGGGTGCAGAAGCCGCATTGCGAACCGTGACACTCCACCATCGCCTGTTGCACGCTGTGCAGTTGGCCCTGGTGCTTGAGGTCTTCGACGCTGATCAACTGTTTGCCGTGCAACGACGACACGAACGTCAGGCACGCATTCAGGCTGCGATAGCGAATCCGCTCGCCCTGCTCGTCGCTGTGCAGTTCGCCGACCACCACGGTGCAGGCGCCGCAATCGCCGCTGGCACAGCCTTCCTTGGTGCCGGGTTTGCCCACATGCTCGCGCAGGTAGTTGAGCACGGTCAGGTTGGGGTCCAGGGCGTGCTCGCTACGGAGTTCCTGGTTAAGTAAAAACTGGATCACGGAAGGCCTCACAGACTCATTATTGTTGTTAACCGCTTTGCGCCGAATCTAGTCATGTCTGACTTTTCGGTCAATGATTTTCTGACCTAAGGGTCAAGAAAATGCGGTCACAACCCTATCAATTATGGTCCAGTCTTCTGGAACCGGCGTTTTTGGGGGCTTCTGGCGGTTCATCGCTGCTTATTTCATGCCAAATTCTTGAAGGTGGGCCGAGCGCCATCAGCGGGCATTTGCGCTACACTGGCGCGCTTGTATCGATAGAAGATTTTGAAGGGAAAACATGACGTTCAAGGCGCCGGACAGTCTCGCCGAGCAAATCGCTCACCACCTCGCCGAACGTATCATTCGCGGCGATCTCAAGCCTGGGGAACGGATCCAGGAACAGAAGGTTACGCTGGCACTCAATGTCAGCCGCGGTTCCGTGCGTGAAGCCTTGCTGATCCTCGAACGTCGCCACCTGATCGCGATCCTGCCGCGCCGTGGCGCCCACGTCACCGAACTCACCGCGCACAAGGTGCAGAGCCTGTGTACGTTGATGGCCGAGCTGTACATCCTGCTCGGCAATGCGGTGGCGCAGGGCTGGCAGACCCAGGCCGACATGGCGCCGTTCGTGCAGATCCAGCAGCGCCTGGTGAGCAATTTCGAACGCCAGGACATCCGCGCCTTCGTCGCAGAAAGCTTCAATGTGATGCGTGCCGCGTACCCCTTCGCCAACAATCCGTATTTGCAGGAAACCGTCGAGAACCTGCAGCCGGCGATGAACCGCGCCTATTACCTGGCCCTGGATCAACGCAAGGCTTCCATGAGCGAATACCTCGCGCTGTTCGAGCAATTGCTCGCCGCCGTGCTCGCCCGTGACTTGCCGCAGATTCGCCTGGTGCTGTCGGCCTACGGCCAGCGCAGTTGCTCGCTGGTGATCGCTGCGTTGGCGGACGCCTAAGCGTGCGGCTCAAGTGCATCAAACTGGCGGGGTTCAAATCCTTCGTCGACCCGACCACGGTGAACTTCCCCAGTAACATGGCGGCGGTGGTCGGGCCCAATGGCTGCGGCAAGTCGAACATCATCGATGCCGTGCGCTGGGTGATGGGCGAGAGCTCGGCAAAAAACCTGCGTGGCGAGTCGATGACCGACGTCATCTTCAACGGCTCCACCAGTCGCAAGCCGGTGAGCCAGGCCAGCATCGAACTGGTGTTCGACAACTCTGACGGCACCCTGGTCGGCGAATACGCGGCCTACGCGGAAATTTCCATCCGCCGCAAAGTGACGCGCGACAGCCAGAACAGTTACTTCCTCAACGGCACCAAGTGTCGCCGTCGGGACATCACCGATATCTTCCTCGGCACCGGCCTTGGCCCGCGCAGCTACTCGATCATCGAACAGGGCATGATCTCCAAGCTGATCGAAGCCAAGCCCGAAGACCTGCGTAACTTTATCGAAGAAGCTGCCGGCATCTCCAAGTACAAGGAGCGCCGTCGTGAGACCGAAAACCGTATCCGCCGCACCCATGAAAACCTCGCCCGCCTGACCGACCTGCGCGAAGAGCTGGAGCGCCAGTTGGAGCGCCTGCACCGCCAGGCCCAGGCCGCCGAGAAGTATCAGGAATACAAGGGCGAAGAGCGTCAGCTCAAGGCACAACTGTCGGCCCTGCGCTGGCAGGCGCTGAACGATCAGGTCGGCCAGCGCGAAGCGATCATAGGCACCCAGGAAATCAGCTTCGAAGCCCTGGTGGCCGAACAACGCAACGCCGACGCCAGCATCGAGCGCCTGCGCGACGGGCATCATGACCTGTCCGAGCGCTTCAATCTGGTGCAGGGCCGCTTCTATTCGGTGGGCGGCGACATCGCCCGGGTCGAGCAGAGCATCCAGCACGGCCAGCAACGTCTGCGCCAGTTGCAGGACGATCTGAAGGAAGCCGAGCGCGCGCGCCTGGAGACCGAGTCCCACCTCGGCCACGACCGCACCTTGCTGCTGACCCTCGGCGAAGAGCTGGACATGCTCACCCCCGAACAGGAAATCACCAGCGCTGCTGCCGAAGAAGCCGCCGCCACTCTGGAAGAATCCGAGACCACCATGCACGGCTGGCAGGAGCAGTGGGACACCTTTAACCTGCGCTCCGCCGAACCGCGCCGCCAGGCTGAGGTGCAGCAGTCGCGCATCCAGCAACTGGAAACCAGCATGGAGCGCCTGGCCGAGCGCCAGCGTCGCTTGCAGGAAGAGCGCGTGCTGCTCGCCGCCGACCCGGAAGACGCGGCGATCCTGGAGCTGAGCGAGCAACTCGCCGAAAGCGAAATGACCCTCGAAGAGCTGGAAGCCAGCGAAGAACAGCAAGTGGAGCGCCTGGAGCAATTGCGTCAGCAACTGCAACAGGCGACCCAGGCCCAGCAACAGGCCCAAGGCGATCTGCAGCGGCTCAACGGGCGCCTGGCGTCCCTCGAAGCCTTGCAGCAGGCCGCGTTGGACCCTGGCACCGGCACCGCCGAATGGCTGCGTGACCAGCACTTGGCCGAACGCCCGCGTCTGGCGGAGGGCTTGAAGGTCGAGGCCGGTTGGGAGTTGGCGGTGGAAACCGTGCTCGGCGCCGACCTGCAAGCGGTGCTGGTGGATGATTTTGCCGGCTTCGACCTGGCCGGTTTTGCCCAGGGCGATCTGCGCTTGCTCAGCCCCGCCGCCGATGGCGCGCGCGTGCCGGACAGCCTGCTGGATAAAGTCGAGGCCGCACTTGACCTGGCGCCGTGGCTGGGCCAGGTCAAGCCGGTGGAATCCCTGGAGCAGGCGCTGGCCCAGCGCGGTCAACTGGGCGCCGGCGAAAGCCTGATCAGCCGCGACGGTTATTGGGTCGGCCGCCACTTCCTGCGGGTGCGCCGCGCCAGTGAGGCGGAAAGTGGCGTATTGGCCCGTGGCCAGGAAATCGTCAAGCTGATCGCCGAGCGTGAAGAGCGCGAAGCCACCCTGGAAAGCCTGGAAACCGAACTGCAGACCCTGCGCGCCACCCAGCGCCAGCAAGAGACCGGCCGCGAACACCTGCGCCGCCTGTTGCAGGACGAAGCGCGCCAGCAGGGCGAATTGAAAGCCCAGTTGTCGGCGAGCAAGGCCAAGGTCGAGCAACTGACCCTGCGCCGCACTCGCCTCGACGAAGAAGTGGCCGAGATGGGCGAGCAGCGCGCCCTCGAACACGAACAGATCGGCGAGGCGCGCCTGCAATTGCAGGAAGCCCTCGACAGCATGGCCGTCGACACCGAGCAGCGCGAATTGCTGCTGGCCCAGCGCGACAGCCTGCGCGAACGCCTCGACCGGGTCCGCCAGGAAGCGCGCCAGCACAAGGACCACGCCCACCAGTTGGCGGTGCGCCTCGGCTCCCTGCGCGCCCAGCACGATTCCACGCGCCAGGCCCTGGAGCGCCTGGAGATGCAGTCCGAGCGCCTGACCGAAAAGCGTGAGCAACTGAGCCTCAACCTGGAGGAGGGTGAAGCGCCCCTGGAAGAGTTGCGGCTCAAGCTCGAAGAACTGCTCGACAAGCGCATGACCGTCGACGAAGAACTCAAGACCGCGCAAATCGCCCTGGAAGACGCCGACCGCGAACTGCGCGACGCGGAAAAACGCCGCACCCAGGCCGAGCAGCAATCCCAACTGATTCGCGGCCAGCTCGAGCAACAGCGCATGGAATGGCAGGCCCTGACCGTGCGCCGCAAAACCCTGCAGGACCAACTGCTCGAAGACGGCTACGACCTGCACGGCGTGCTCAACACCCTGACCGCCCAGGCCAACGAGAAAGACGCCGAAGAAGAACTTGAGCGGATTGCCGCGCGTATCCAGCGACTCGGTGCGATCAACCTCGCCGCCATCGACGAATACCAGCAACAGTCCGAGCGTAAACGTTATCTGGACGCCCAGGACGCCGATCTGGTGGAAGCCCTGGACACCCTGGAAAACGTGATCCGCAAGATCGACAAGGAAACCCGCAACCGCTTCAAAGATACCTTTGATCAGATTAACGGCGGTTTACAGGCGTTATTCCCAAAAGTTTTCGGTGGCGGCAGCGCTTACTTGGAACTGACGGGCGAAGATCTACTCGATACAGGGGTAACGATCATGGCGCGGCCTCCGGGCAAGAAGAACAGCACCATCCATTTGTTGTCCGGCGGCGAAAAAGCCCTGACCGCATTGGCCCTGGTGTTTGCCATCTTCAAGTTGAACCCGGCGCCGTTCTGCATGCTCGATGAAGTTGACGCGCCACTGGATGACGCTAACGTTGGACGTTACGCACGCCTGGTCAAAGAGATGTCCCAGACCGTGCAGTTCATCTATATCACCCACAACAAGATCGCCATGGAAATGGCGGATCAGTTGATGGGGGTGACGATGCACGAGCCGGGCTGTTCGCGATTGGTGGCGGTGGATGTCGAAGAGGCGATGGCGATGGTGGATTCCTGAGCCATGCCGGCAACGAAGATTATCAGCGCGATGTAGGGCGGTTTACCGGTCTGACGAAAGTGGCAAATTGGCATATTTGTTCAAGGCATTTTGACAGACGGTGTAAAGTTATCTTTGGTCGTGCTAGTTTAATGTCAATTTTTCGTATGCGTGGGCAAAACGTCAGTCAGAACATAGAGTTGGCGCCACGTTTTAAAGCGGTTTGCACGGTGCTAAACCCCTTATTTTTCAGCATTTTTTATTAGAGGCACGGGATTACATGGAAATCGGTCTGCGCGAGTGGCTGATCGTCATCGGCATTATTGTCATTGCCGGTATTCTTTTTGATGGCTGGCGCCGTATGCGCGGCGGCAAGGGCAAGCTCAAGTTCCGTCTGGACCGCAACCTGTCCAACTTGCCCGACGACGACGGCAGCGCCGAGCTGCTGGGGCCGCCCCGTGTGCTGGATACCCACAAGGAACCGCAACTGGACGAACATGACTTGCCGTCCATGAGCGCCCCTGTGCGCGAAGCCCGCGAGCCGTCCTCCAAGCGTGGCAAACGTGGCAGTGCCGCCGCCGCCGAGCCGCATCAGGGCGACCTGAACCTGGGCGTGGACGACGGCCCGAGCTTCAGCAGCCGCGATGACGATTTCCCTGACGAGAGCCCGGCCAAGAGTGCGCCGCGCCAGTCGGTGAACGATCAGCCGGCCGCCGAAGAAGTCCTGGTGATCAGCGTGATCTGCCGCGACGCCGCTGGCTTCAAGGGCCCGGCACTGTTGCAGAACATCCTGGAAAGCGGCCTGCGCTTTGGCGAGATGGATATCTTCCACCGCCACGAAAGCATGGCCGGTAATGGCGAAGTGCTGTTCTCGATGGCCAACGCGGTCAAGCCGGGCACCTTCGACCTGGACGACATCGACCTGTTCAGCACCCCGGCGGTGAGCTTCTTCCTCGGCCTGCCGGGTCCGCGTCATCCGAAACAGGCCTTCGACGTGATGGTTGCCGCAGCGCGCAAGCTGTCCCAGGAGCTCAACGGCGAACTGAAGGACGATCAGCGCAGCGTCCTGACCGCCCAGACCATCGAACACTACCGTCAGCGCATCGTCGAGTTCGAGCGTCGCGCCCTGACACAGAAACGCTGAGGTTTGGCCTCAAGCGTTGTCGATAGAATAAGCGCACCAACATTTGAGCAGCTTCGGCTGCTCTTTTGCTTTATGAGAGAACACCCATGACCGCCGCCCACACCCGCATCCTCGAATTGCGCGCTGAACTGGATCAGCACGACTACCGTTATTACGTCCTCGACGAGCCGAGCATCCCGGACGCCGAGTACGATCGCTTGTTCCAGGAACTCAAGGCCCTGGAGGCCGAGCATCCGGAGCTGGTCACGCGTGATTCGCCGACGCAGCGGGTCGGCGGTGCGGCGTTGTCGGCGTTCACCCAGGTCAAGCATGAGATTCCGATGCTCAGCCTGGGCAACGCCTTCGATGAAACCACCATGCTCGAGTTCGATCGCCGGGTGACCGAAGGCCTCGACCTGCCGGCCGGCGACCTGTTTGGCGGCGGTGCTGCGGTGGAATACAGCTGCGAGCCGAAGTTGGATGGCCTGGCGGTCAGCCTGCTGTATCTGAACGGCGAACTGGTGCGCGGCGCCACCCGGGGCGACGGCACCACCGGCGAAGACATCAGCGTGAATGTGCGTACCGTGCGCAATATCCCGTTGAAGCTGCACGGCAGTGGTTGGCCGGCGACCCTGGAAGTGCGCGGCGAGGTGTTCATGTCCAAGGCCGGTTTCGAGCGCCTGAACGCCTCGCAACTGGAAGTCGGCGGCAAGACCTTCGCCAACCCGCGCAACGCCGCCGCCGGCAGCCTGCGCCAGCTGGATTCGAAAATCACCGCCAGCCGCCCGCTGGAGTTCTGCTGCTATGGCATTGGCCAGGTGACGGCGGATATCAGCGACACCCACATCGGCAATTTGCAGCAGTTGCAGAAGTGGGGCATGCCGATCAGTCATGAGCTGAAACTGGCCAAGGGCATCCAGGAATGCCTGGACTACTACCGCGATATCGGCGAGCGGCGTAGCAACCTGCCCTATGAAATCGACGGCGTGGTGTTCAAGGTCAACAGCATTGCCTCCCAGCGCGAACTGGGTTTCCGCGCTCGCGAGCCGCGGTGGGCGATCGCGCACAAATTCCCGGCCATGGAAGAGTTGACCGAGCTGCTCGACGTGGAATTCCAGGTCGGCCGCACCGGCGCCGTCACCCCGGTGGCGCGTCTGAAACCGGTCAAGGTCGCGGGTGTGACCGTGTCCAACGCCACCCTGCACAACATGGATGAAGTGGCGCGGCTGGGCCTGATGATCGGCGACACTGTGATCATCCGCCGCGCCGGGGACGTGATCCCGCAGGTCGTCTCGGTGGTCACCGAGCGCCGCCCGGCACACGCCCGCGCGGTGCATATTCCGGAAAGCTGCCCGGTGTGCGGCTCCCACGTCGAGCGCACGCAACTGGTCAAGCGCAGCAAGGGCAAGGAAACCGTCAGCGAAGGCGCGGTGTACCGCTGCGTCGGTCGCCTGGCCTGCGGGGCGCAGCTCAAGCAGGCGATTATCCATTTCGTCTCGCGCCGGGCGATGGACATCGACGGCCTGGGCGACAAGACCATCGAGCAATTGGTCGACGAAAAACTCATCGCCTCGCCGGCGGATCTGTACATGCTCAAGTACGAACAGATCATCGACCTGGAAGGCTTCGCCGATGTCTCCAGCAAGAAGCTGATCAGCGCCATCGAACACAGCAAGACGCCGACCCTGGCACGTTTCATCTACGCCCTGGGCATTCCCGACGTGGGCGAGGAGACCGCCAAGGTGCTGGCGCGCTCCCTGGCGTCCCTGGAGCGCGTGCAGCGCGCTTTGCCGGAAGTGCTGACGTACCTGCCGGACGTGGGCCTGGAAGTGGCGCACGAGATCCACAGCTTCTTTGAAGACCGCCACAACCAGGACGTGATCGGCGCGCTGTTGGCGCCGGACAAGTGCGGCCTGCAACTGCAGGACCAAGGCGACCTGAGCGCGGAGTTCGCCGCCAGCACCACCCTCGGCGGTTTGCTCGACAAACTCAACGTGCCCAGCGTCGGCCCCGGCGCCGCGCAGAAACTGGCGGACAAGTTCGGCTCCCTCGAAGGCGTGATCAAGGCCGACTGGCTCGATATGCGCCAGGCGCTGCCCGAGAAGCAGGCCAAGGCCGTGCGCGAGTTCTTCGATAACCCCGACCACGCCCAGCGTGCCCTGGCCATCGAGCAGCAACTCGAGGAATTCGGCATGCACTGGCAGAGCGCGAAAAAAGTGATCGAAGGTTTGCCGGAGGCGGGGCACACCTGGGTGCTGACCGGCTCGCTGGAGCGGATGAGCCGCGACGTGGCCAAGGACAAGCTCGAAAGCCTCGGTGCCAAGGTGGCCGGTTCGGTGTCGGCGAAAACCTATTGCGTGGTGGCCGGGCCGGGTGCCGGTTCGAAGTTGGCCAAGGCCAGCGAACTGGGCCTGAAGGTTCTGGACGAAGACGCCTTCGTGGACTTTCTGGCTCGGCACAACATCACCGTCTGACAACTTCTTGTGGTGCGGGCGCTTGCTCCCGCTGGGCTGCGAAGCGGCCCTTCGAAGAAAGTGGAACGATCCCGGGCGCGAAATGATCTAGTCTTCGTCACCCCGGGAGAGATCGCCATGTACCGCTTCTTCGAGCAACTCAGTTCGCGCATCGCCGCACCGTTCACGGCCGAATCCTCGCGCAACAGCAAGGTCTGGCAGTGCCGGTGTGGCCAGTCGCTGTTCTTTCGCAACAGCCAATGCCTGGCCTGCTCGGCGCTGCTCGGCTACCCACCGCAACAAAGCCGCCTGTCTTCATTGCACGCGGGCCCGGTCGCCGACACTTGGCTGCTGGACGACAACCCCGACGCCGGCGCTTTCCGCCGCTGCGCCAACCTCGACAGCCCGGCCGCCTGCAACTGGCTGATTCCCGCCCACAGCACCGCCGCGCTGTGCGTGGCGTGCAGCCTGAATCGCACCATTCCCGACCTGTCGATCGCAGAAAACCCCGAGCGCTGGGGCAAGGTCGAGACCGCCAAGCGCCGGCTGGTGGCGCAACTGATCAGCCTGGGCCTGCAGGTCGTGCCCAAAAGCGTCGACGAAGACAACGGCCTGGCCTTCGACTTCGTCGGCATCGACCTGGAAGGCAATGCGCCGACCACCGGCCATGCCAACGGCCTGATCACCCTCGACATCAAGGAAGCCGACGACGCCCACCGCGAAAAAATCCGCGTGCAGATGCGCGAGCCGTACCGCACCTTGCTCGGCCACTTTCGCCATGAAGTCGGCCATTACTATTGGGATCGGCTGATCGCCAACAGCCACTGGCTTCCAGCGTTTCGCCACCTGTTCGGCGACGAACGCGCCAGTTACGCCGACGCCCTCGACCAGCACTACCAGAACGGCCCGCGCGCGGATTGGCACCACACCTGCGTCAGCGCCTACGCCACCATGCACCCCTGGGAAGACTGGGCCGAAACCTGGGCGCATTATCTGCACATGATGGACGCCGTCGACACCGCCCTGGGCTTCGGCATGAGCGCCCGCGAAATGGACCTGGATTACCAGCCGTTCCCCCGCACCACCCTCTACGACCCCGAACACCCCGGCGGCGCGGCGTTCCTGTCATTCGTCAACGCCTGGATCGAACTGGCCGGCATGCTCAACGAACTGTCCCGCGCCATGGGCCAGCCGGATTTCTACCCCTTCGTACTGCCACCGGCAGTGATCGCCAAGCTGCACTTCATTCACCTGGTCATCCAGGAAGAGGGCGGCAGGGCGGATGAGGCCCTGCAGGCACAGGCATGAAGGAGAGATCCGGGCGGTTAGGGCAAGTGCTTGAACCTCTTCATTTTTTAATCCCGCACTAACGGTTGTAACTTCCGATCAGATCGGTACAATGGCGCGGCTTGCCGAGAGGCCAGCGTCGTTATGGTGACCCCATCGGTCCCCCCGCAACGATTACCCGTGAACCTGGTCAGAGCCGGAAGGCAGCAGCCACAGCGGGAACATTGTGTGCCGGGGTGTGGCTGGTGGGGTTGCCTCCATAACGCTCAAGTAATTGATTATTAACGGTTTTTCACCCTTTGCCACGCGGTGGTACAAGGAGTGATACATCCGTGTCGACCATCCCGTCCTACCTTTTGCTGTCCCGCCACTCGGTCTACTACTTCCGAATCGTGGTGCCGGATGTCATTCGCCCGTTGTTCCCCCAAAGAGAAATTCGTCGCTCCCTGCAAACTCGTTGCAAGCGGGAGGCGCTGATTCGTGGGCGTGACATTCTGGCCCAGGTCCAAGGTCTGTTCACGCAAGCGTTCCAGGGGAATAGACCCTGTGTTGAGCTTCTGCGCGGTGCCTGGGAGGCTGGGGGGAAGCGCCTTGCTTGTTGGGCGTCGTGGCTGCGTCAGCAGCAGTTGCTTGGCGTCGCCATGCCTTCGCCTGAGGTCTCACGGGAAACACCCTCAGTCGCCGTACATGCACCCACAGCCGCGCCTTCCGTGATAGCAAAGGGGCCTGTGCAGCAATCACCTGGCTTCCTTGCTGTGGTGGATGAACAACTGGTCCAGCAACGCCGGGAGGGAGTTGCGGTGAAGTCGCTGGACGACAAGCGTGCGGTCGCCGTGCTGCTGACCCGAATCATTGGCGACATGCCCATCGACCAGATAACCCGGAAGGACGCACACCTGTTCCGGGAGACGGCGCTTAAGCTTCCGCCGCGACTTCATCAGCTGCCTGACCAGCCCCTTGAGCAATCAGTTGCGGAGGCGACCACGACCATCAGCGTTACGACCTTCAACAACTACGTGAAGAACCTGACGACCTTCTTTTCGTATGCGGTCAGGGAGGGCTATTGCAGTCGCAATCCGTTCGATGGTCTGCGTGTGCGTATTCGGCGCAAGGTCAGCGAGGAACGAAGCGCTTTCAGTGCTGATGACTTGGAGGCGTTGTTTAACAAGTCCACCTATGCGCCAGCCCATGGCCCTAAGCCAAATCAATACTGGCTTCCGCTCCTAGGGCTCTACACGGGGGCTAGGCTCAACGAACTGTGCCAGCTTTACACTGACGACGTGGTGACCATAGACGGTATCGCCTGCATCCACATACGAGCTACAAGGCCCGACCAGAAGCTCAAAACGGCGTCATCCGAAAGACTTGTGCCGTTACATTCCAAGCTTTTGGCATTGGGCTTCTTAGAGTACGTGACAAGGGTGAAAGAGGCGGGGAGCGAGCGTGTATTCCCAGAGCTTACTTGCCATAAGAAGCATGGTTACAGTGCCGCGCCGTCGAAGTGGTTTACTCGGGTGCGTGAACAGTTGGGCTTCCGCGATGACGCTGCCAAGAAGGACTTTCACAGCTTTCGCCATACCTTGGCTGACCACCTCAAACAAAAAGGGATTGCTGAATCACTTGTGGGTGGCGTGTTGGGGCATCAGGCCGGGGGGATCACATTTGGTCGCTATGGGAAGGACTTCAGGCCTGACGTATTAGCGCCTGTAATCGAGTTGGTGACCCTTGAGCCGTCCTAGAACACTTTTGGTTGGATACTGCTCAAATGTGCTTTTGTGTTCTGTCAGATGCCCTCGCTGTCATCGACTAGCTTCCTGAGCGACGACGTTGGAGTACACCTTTCTGTTGACCCCCCCCGGTCGAACAGGATGATCTTGAACTTGGCGTATAGTGTTGAGGGGGGTAAGCATGGGCTGTTTGAAATGACAGGCATCGGGTCTCAAAGACTGGTTGATGTGACGGGGGCTGTGTTGATGGGCGAACATTGGATCGACTTTGTAGGTGTGTCGGGCGCATTGGGTGGCTATTGCTTCCAGTCCTGCCTCAGGGGAGGGCCCAGTAATGAGTGACGCGAGCGAAGAAAAAGTTGCGCAATTGCATTGGATGGCGGCCGAAACCTTGGCGGACCATTTGGTTCCGCTGCTTAAGCATCACGATGTCAAATGGCGCGGGCACGGGATCATCTATATCGACCATCAGCATTGCAACATCTCCACCGCGCACCAGTTACTCGTGGATTTAAGTGTCAATCTCGGTGCGCCTATCTCTTTAGTGCGCTCCAGGTTGGTTGAGTTGGGCTGGCTTAACGACGTCCGTAGCGCTTTGCCCATTCAGAATGATGTCAGGCGAGTAGTTGAAAGACTTGCACCGTGGGCTTTTGATTCCGATGAGGAGGATGAAGAGGATGACCCCGATATGAGCGAAGAGTATGACCGGGATTGACCTTGTGATGCGTCCTGTTCTTTCTTGTCTATGAGGTTTTATGCTCCCGGAACATTTTGATTTATCTGGCCCTGTGTTCTTGCCCGTCACAGAGGAAACCTGTGTTGGCTTGTTGGCTATTGAGGGTGTAAGCGCACTTAACGCCTTGACTGATCCAGAACTGGCGGCGGTGTTGGTCATCCAGAATCTAGCTCAGGCAGCAGAGAAAGACCTCAGCTCTGGTGCGGCTGAGACCGTTTTGTCCAAACTCATTGCGTGGGCGGTCGAATCACGACAGTCAGCGGCTTCAGGGTTGTTATCAGAAGCGCAGCGGTTGTTCGATCCACGGAAGTTGTACTTCGGTCTGAACGCTGTCAAACGCTTGAATCTGCGCTTTCTTCTAGCTGATGAAGTGTCGGCGAAGGATTATCTGCTGCCAGATGGTAAGTGGGATGTAGCGTACAAGGTCCGCCATCGTAGAAGTAACGACCCATTCAGCGAGCAGGTGGTTACACCCATACACCGCGAGCGTTGGCTGAGCGCTGCGCAAGACAAGTTGGTCAGGATTTTTCGCGCAAATTTGGACGAAGACCTGCATGTTCAGGGTTACGCGGGGATAGGCAAGAGCCACATGCTCGGTGCCTTGATGGAGTATTTGCGGCCAGAAAAAACGTTATTACTGGCGCATACGCCTGGAAAACTAGAGGCCCTTCATGAGCGCATGGGGGGAGCGCGTGATAGGAAAGCAGGTTGGACGTTCGGGAACTTTGCGCAGAGGCTACTGCATTTCCCTAGGACTCAACCCGCAACTACTCGCGGCAGGATCCCAGGCAAGCAGACGCTGGCGGAGGAACTGAATATCCTCGGTTTTCATAGCCACGATGCGCAGGGGACCGTTGATGTTTGCCTCAAGGTGATAGAAGGCTTTTGTCGCTCCAGGGGACATAGTCTGTCGGCCAAGCATCTGCCTCATTTTAAGCAACCCTTGTCCAGCCTAGATGCCAAGGTGCTTCTTGAGTATTCGAGCCGGTTGTGGTGTTACCTTGAGGCAAACCCAGGTTGGGGCAGCCAGACCGGGTTCGAGGCATTACTAATGATAAAGCGGGCGAGCCTCGCGGGCTGCATGGTGCCTGCTCGCTATACACATGTACTCATTGACGAAAGTCAGGATGTTCCCGAGTCGCTTTTGCAGATTATCGAACGGGGGCGTCAGGTGTTGATAACCCTGGGGGACGAATATCAGCAAGCAGGCGGTGTGCAAGTCCAAAGAAAGCGTGAGGTTCGGCAAAGTAATGTCAGCTACTCCGTGCGCTCAGGGCGCAATGTCGAGCGACTGCTCAATCCCTTGATATTCCTGCATTCTCAGAAGAGTAAGGTCCCCTTCGAAGGTGCTCGTAATGCTGATGTTGGTATCGAAATGTATCCGGAGGGCTTCGTGCCGCCTGAAGGTTGTGTAGTGCTGACTGCGTCCCCCTGGGACACGGCAAAGTGGGCCATTCACCTGCACGACTCCAACTGCGCGTTCAGTTTGTCGGACAAAAAGGCACAGGACGATCTCAGGCATTTCATGAGCACTGCTATCGCATTGTTCAAGCCGGATTTCTACAATCCTGAACACAGTGAAATGGGGCCGCACTCGTACTTCAGCGACATGCCCGATTGGCAGCATGTGCGGGACGCCAACCTGTTCGATGAGTCGTTTCTATGGGTGGAGGCCGAGCTGGAAAAAGGCTTTAAGGTTGCTGATTTGACCCGATTGAACAGGATGGTCGGCCGCTCTGGTAAACGCTGCATGTTGATGATGGCAGAAGAGGCGGGGGGTATGGAGTTTAATCGGGTCCTGCTGACGCCTGAGTTGCTTACCAACGTGAAGTTCAAGGATGCCTATGAGTTCGATCAGAGGATTTGTGCCGTGTACATCGCAATCTCTCGCGCAAAGCAGCAGCTTTACGTTCCTTACGATGTGGTGGAATGGATTGAGTATCACAATTATCAGGGATTCCGCGAGTCACATGGCTATTGATTGAATTCATCCTACCGCCTCCTCGGTCTGCTGATGACGAATTCGCAATCTGCTGGATGGCCGTTGGTGAATCGCTTCAGGATGCCTTCGAGGGTTCGCGTAATGAAAACCCGGAAACTCCAAGCGCTAGACCTCCAGTCTGGTAGTCATCCTATAGTCCCCTTCACGACTTACTGATCGTCGGAAATGACCGTGATAGCGGCTCCTGGCTTGCCTGGACGAATTGCTTCAACAATGCAGCCGCAACTTCGGAGAGGCAGCCTTGCTTCGCCAATAGTTGGAAAGTCTGCCGAGCATTGCCCACGAAGCCGGCCTACTATCCGTCGTTTTCGCTACCACCTGACTTGGCCGGTCCTGATTCTGCGGCGGATCTGACCTCAGTAAATATATCACTAGCATAAAACAGCTCTTCGATTTCTTTATCCATCGCGTTGGATGCACTGGTGTCGAATGTGTATTGACCTTTCAAGGCGCCAATGCGTGGCAACACCGGTTGGAACGCGACAAGTTTCACCAGCGACTTTCCGTCACGGGTGATGACTACTTCCTCTCCGTTATTTGCCCGCTCGACGTACTGCTCGAAATTGGCCTCCAGCTCCGCGTAGTCGATGTAGTGATGTGTAACCCCGGTCAGTGCGTGTTGTTCGATGGTAGCAGGGAAGGCGGTGACCAGCTTTGAGAACGACACCTTTGGATTCCCATCCCGAGGCTCTACACAGGCGTCAGGTCCAACGCACTATGTCCTTACACTTCGGCATTACCTTGCACCCCCTGTTTGAGCTGAAACGGGGCCAGAAGATGATGTGACCAAGGTAAAAGCAAAGGGGGACGAGCGTTTATTCCCGGCGTTGACTCGCCATAACAGACGCGAATTCATTGCGGCGCCGTCGAAGTAGGTCACTCGGGTGTTGTTTCATGGCGGTTTGTCGGTTGTGTTTTCAAGATGCGCCCGGCTGGCTGCACTTTGGCTGACCTTTGCTGTTACCATGCGCAACATGCACTGACAGCCTTATTCGCGGCGCCGGTCTCCAACACTAGAGTGACAAGTTACGATCTAAAAACAGAAGGATTTTGCTGTTTGGCTTATTGCCAGGCACAAAAAACCCCGTCCCTTGAGGGGACAGGGTATCAGCGTTGCTGAAGGGGTAGGACTTGGCAGAATTAGCCCTTCAGCGACTCAACCAGTGCCATAGGCAAGGGCTGTGGGGGAAGTGTGGGCTATACGGTATGCTAATACAATACCGTATAATTTCTAGCGGATAGCTGGCGCACATTTCCTGCTCTCTTGCCATGGCGTTTCACCATGGAGAGAAGTATGAAAGATATGAAACGCCGACGTATTCGACGTCGCACACCGCAGCATCTTCGGACCGTCCATGTCAGCTCTTACTGCCGTACTCGTTATGGGCAGCGGGAAAGCGTGTGTGAGCATTACCGCAGTCCACCCTGGACGCAGTTGATGTTCGATTTCTAATCAGTGGCGGGGTGGGCAACTGCCCCGTTCTCTTGTTCCGGCGACATGGTCACGTTCCTGGGTCAGTCGGTCGACCTTCCTGGACATGATGTTCATTGCCCGCATGACCAGTTCGTCTTCGGACAGCTCTCCGGTCGCAACCTTTTCTTCGCCCAGGACGTAGGCGCCGTCCTTGCGGATGGTCGGGAGGACTACCCGTGTTACCCAATCCTGGAAGGCTTTCGCCTCGGGCTTGTTGCTCCGCATGACCAGCTTGTAAAGGCCGGACTCGCTGGTTAACTTCACCGTGCCAGTGCCCCGACCACTAGCAGGCCGTACCGAGCCTAAAGACAGTTCGTCCAGGGCCAGGCGGCGGTAGTGGTTCTGATAGGAGCGGTTTTGGCCGTCTGCCTTCAATCCCAAGCATTCGCATACGTCACCGGCAACAAACCACGGCTGGCCTTCCTGCTCGATGACGCGGACGTCTAGCGGGCCGAAACCGAAAGTTTGCATCTGGCTCATTGGACGTCTCCGACCAGTACACGGATGTTCAGGGCCGCTTGCGTTGCCGCCTTTGCTTCGTCGCGGAGGGCCGTTGCTTGGTCGTCCAGGGCTTCGGCCTGCTCGATCTTTGCGTCAGCCTGTGCGTGGTTACATTGCGGCGCGAATCACTGGCTACACTGGATTGCTGGAACGCAATGGAGGCGGTTATGGGCGCAATCAACGCGTTCGACGGGCAAGACCGATTCCACATACCGCGCCCCTCGGTATTGATCGGACGTACAGTGTTGGGGGGGCCGTTGCGGGTTGCACGCCTGAGTGCCCCAGGAGTGCAAGGAGTCCTACTACTGATGGAACGGATCTATGGCCTTGAATATCCCCGTCTTTGACATTTGCCGGCGTAGGTCGAACCGTGCCAAGGCTTCAACGACGTCGATATCAGCCAGGCGCCCAAAATCAATGTCGCCCCAAGTCGTTCTGTTCACTCTTACAGAGAAAAGGTATTCATCAGTAATTCGCCCCGTGGCCTTGCCTGGCCGTTGCGAATAACCGGAGAGGACTACTGTGGTTGCCTTGGGCAAGGCGGCAAAGGTTTCGCCGATTATCCTGAAGGCAACAGCATGGACGTGCGCCATATAAAGCTTCTGCACGGCTGTGGTCGACATCGCCTTCACCGACAACTTCAAGCCTCTGCTGGGCACGCTGGCTGTAGATGATGGCATGTCCTCTATTTCCGGCAGGTCAACATCCAGGAGCACAAGCTGGCCATCCTCAAGCAGTTCCAAAGAGATTGCGGTCTCTCTGGGCCATTGTATGTCCTGTAGGTTGTCCTCCAGCCAGGCCTCCATATCAGATGTGTTGGTGTAGATACCCTCGTTAATCAGGAGCTTTCTGTCCCGTTCTAGCTGGGTATGATTTCCTCGGTTGTTTGACCAGTCGTCGTAGTAAGCGGCGAAGTTTTTCTGGATTTCAGCGTTCCGCGCTTCAAGGCGTAGCATCCGTTTCTTGAACAACCTGTCTAGCAGGGATGGTTTGAGAGGTGCGGGAGCGACCGGCTCAGGTTCTCCGAAAGGTACCTCAACAAACACTGGCCGAGAAGTACAGTTGGGGGTGTCCAGGTGGATGGTCCCTAGGGCGTCAATGTTGCCGTTGATTTCGTCGCATTTGCGTTGAATCACAGCAAGGATTGCGTCTTTGTTTTGCTTCTTGACGGCCTCAATTACATGTTCCGGTAGGTCATTTCCCGCCGCGTCCTGGAAAGTAAGACTCCCGTCGTCATGTAGACTGCATGTCACAGAAACAAACGTGGATGCAGGCTTGGTTGCGGCTGGTTTGGTGCTACGCGAAGGGCCAGAGAGTTTTTGGCTACTGGAAATGCCCATGAAGCTGGTGTTTAAGCGGGCTCCTCGTTTGCCAATCCCTACAGACGCGCCTCGTGGGCCGAGCGTCCAACCAACGCCAGCCCCACTCAAATTCATTCGTATACCTGGAGCCAGCTTGATTGATTTCCTGAATCGCATCGCCATGACTAACTATCCCTGTCGTTTTGCCACCGTCTGTGACCTTGGGCAAGACTGCGGAAACCAATCGCTTTTAGCAAGCCACCGCAAGAAGGATTCAACCGCCCAGGAGTAGCGGATTCATTCGGCAATGCGCCTTTTGATTTCCTCCACGGTGCCGATTAAGTCGTTGCCTTCACGATGCCTTTGTAACCCAAACTTTGCCCCAAACGCCTCCGAATCTTCATTGGTCGACTCGATACCGATGTTGCTGTACCCGACGCGCTCTGCGCACTCCACCAGGAACGCCATGAAGCGCCGTCCGTGGCCTTTACGAGTAGGTGTGAAGCCTATCCGGGCTATGACTAAGCAGTTGTGTCCTGTCCATTGCCCCCTCTGCGGGGTAACTCGAAGGTAGAGGTCATATTTGAGCGTCCTTGCGTTTACCGTAGTCCCCAGACCCAACGTCACATAGTTGCGCTTATAACCGAACTGGGCGGCCAGGTAGGGCGCCAGCAACTCCGCGAAATGCTCAGCTCTTGCACGCGCCTCCTTGTTCTCCCGCTGCTCTGCTTCTCGGTCACGCTCCTCAAGCATTGGGGTATTCATAGCTTGTTCCTCATTGGTCGAAACGGGCTGCACGCCGTTTAGTTGGGCCTGGTAGGCGCCTTCAGGTGGTACAAAAGGGAGGCAAATGGGTGATACAAATGGCTTGCGCGTCATCCCTTCACACGCCTTACAATGACGCCAAATTCGCATCCGCGTGATGGTGAAGAATCGTACAGAGCATTGCTTGGAAGCTCTAGGATGGTGACCCCATCGGTCCCCCCGCAACGATTACCCGTGAACCTGGTCAGAGCCGGAAGGCAGCAGCCACAGCGGGAACATTGTGTGCCGGGGTGTGGCTGGTGGGGTTGCCTCCATAACGCTCCTCCTTGCCGTACCTCTTCTGTTTCACATCCTTCCAGCTTCTTTTCAGTCATCTGCCGTTGTTTTACTGCGCAGCGTATGACGGCTATTCCACACCGTTAAAAAGCCCTGCTGGACAACCTCAAAGCACCTTGTTAGTTTCCGCCGGCCACTTGTTTCAGAGTATGACAATGGTGCTGATTTGATATTGAAGTGCTATCACTTCTTTAACTAACAAGGATGTCTGTGATGAAAAGCCTGCAAGGGTTACCCCGTCTTATCAGTGCTTCAGTTGGCGCGCCCGGTAAAGCCCGTAACTTGCCCGCCGATGTTCAGTGCATTCAGTATTTATTCAATTTGATCATCCCCAAGATGGGGTTTCCGTTGGCTGAAAACGGCAAGTGCGACGGCCAATTGGTGCAGTGCATCAGCCAGTATCAGTTCCGCCATCTCAAGTACGCCCATCCCGATGGCGTGATCGACCCCACCGGCCGCACGTTCAACAGCCTGATCGAGGAAGCGGTGAAGGTGCCGGTAAAGGCCTTCCCGACGATGCGTATCCCGAGCTTTCTCAATGTGTTCGGCAGCAACAGCGGCGATGCGGTGCAGGCCACGGTCAATGTGTACCTGGACCGCATGCGCGCGATGGTCGAGGCCGAGCGGCGCAATCGGCAGTTGATACTTCAGGCCACGTGCGACGGGGGCATGACCCTGAGCGATAGCGACTTCCAGAACGCCGCTACGCAGTTGGGCAATGGTATTTCCGTCAATATCATCAGGGCCTTTGCCACCGTGGAATCGGGTGGGCGTTCCGGGTTCGGCCCGGCCAAGTTGCCGGTGATCGCCTTTGAGGGGCACCAGTTTCGCAAGTACACCAAGCGTATCTACGACCAGGCGCACCCGTTGCTGTCGTACCCCTACGTCAGAAAGGCCGGGCCGCAGTGGCAGGTCAATAACAAGGATCAGATCAAGGCCTGGGAAACCATGGCCACCGCATTTGCGCTGAATCAGGAAGCTGCCTTGATGTCGGCGTCATGGGGCATGTTTCAGATCATGGGGTTCAATTTCGCGGCATGCGGTTACACAAGCGTATTTGAGTTCGTTGCCGCATTAAAAGTTAATGCCGGTAATCAACTAAAGGCTTTCCTCGCCTTGTGCAGCCACAGCCCGGCATTGATGAAAGCCATGAAAGCCAAAGACTTTACCGCCATGGCCCGTAACTATAACGGCGAGGACTACGGCAACTATGATGACCTCATGAAAAAAGCCTACGACGCACTTGAGAGGAAAAAATAAGATGATCCGTTATCTCGCGATGGGTGTGTTGTCGTGGTGTGCCGTGGCGCCGGTATTCGCCGGTTCCGCTGTGTTGCATTCGGGCAAGTACGAAGGGTTGATGCTGGCGGTGACGCCCGAGCATCAGGTCGAAGGTTTCTACGCCGAAGAACTGGGCGAGGGCGTGACCCGTGGTTGCGCGTTCTACCTGCAAGGCCAGCCCGACGCGTTGACCACCTGGCTTGACGATGCCTACCCCGGCAGCGTGGCGCCTTCGTCCGACGGCGTGACCCTGACCGTCGAACAGGGTCGTCAGCATCCCGGTTGCGTCAGTGTGTTGATGCCGGAAATCGCCACCGGCCTGGACCTGAGCCAGACTGCCAACAAGCCATGGATCGGCCTGGTGACCGTGTCCGCCGACAAGGCCTACTTGCTGACGACCCCGGGCGCCAAGGCGGCCAAGCGTGCGTATATCGTCAAAGGGGATGTGGTCGGCGTGCTGGCGTTCAAGGACGGCTGGGCCCAGGTCGAGTTCGTCAATGCTCAGGATCGGTCGTTCATCGGCTGGATCAGCCAGGATCAGTACGCGCGATTGGCTGCCCCGAAAAGCTGATGTTCGCTCAGGGTTGGCCGAAGGTTTCGCGCAGCAGCCCGGCGAATGCATCCCGGGCCAGATGTCGCTGGGTGTCCTTGTGCCAGAACAGCAGGTTATCCACGGCCGCCAGTTCTTCGAACCGGTATGACGCCAGCTGATTGGCCTGCTCATAGCGCGCCAGAATGCCCTCCGGCGCCAGCGCCACGCCGATCCCCGCGCTGACGCAGCCGATGATCGTGCCCCAACTGGCATAGCTGGCGATGGTCGGCTTGAAGTCATGGGGCTTGACCCAGTTTTCCAAGGCGGCGCGATAAGGGCAGCCAGGCGGCCAGACGAGCAGGGTACGCCCTGCCAGGTCCTCGGCACGCTTGATCGGTGCGCTGCAGGCGCTGGCGATCAGCACCAGGCGTTCGCTGTAGACCACGCTGTGTTCGAGCTTGGAGCGTTTGTTGCCGGCGGCCACCAGCGCCACGTCCAGGCGGTGGTGTTGCAGGTCGTCGAGCAGTTGGCCCCAGGCGCCGGTCACCAGTTCGAGGCTGACGTCGGGGTAGCGTCGATGGTATTCCGCCAGCAGCGGTGGCAGGCGGCCGCTGGCGCTGGACTCCACTGCGCCGATCCGCAAGGTGCCCCGCGGGATAGCGTTGGCGTCCACCGCGCGTTTGGATTCGTCCACCAGGGCCAGGATGCGCTCGCAGTAATCGAGGAAGATTTCACCGGCGGCGCTGATCGCCAGCCCGCGTCCGGCACGGATGAACAGTGGCGTGCCCAATTCGTTTTCCAGCTGTTTGATGCGCGTGGTGATGTTCGACGGCACGCAATGCAATTGCGCCGCGGCCTGAGCCACGCTGCCGGTTTGCGCCACGGCTCGCACCATCTTCAGTTGGGCCATTTCCATTGCTCAGTTCCACTGATTTCAGAAGTCAGAAACGCTTAATTGTCCTACGGCGTGACCCGGCCAAGACTGGCGGCATTCCTTCTCTGTTTCTGGATGCCGTTGATGAATTCCCCGTCACGCCTAAAGCTTACGCTAGTCATCGCCAGCGTGATCCTCTGCTGGGCCTATTCGCCGATTGGCGTACACATGGGGCTGCGCAGCTACAGTCCGGGTCAACTGGCGTTGCTGCGGTTTTTGATTGCCTCGGTGTTTATGGGCGGCGTCGCGTTGGTGCTGGATATCGGTCGGCCGCGCCTGCGAGATGTGCCGTGGTTGCTGGTGCTGGGTTTTTTCGGGGTGTTCCTGCATCACACTTGCCTCAACTATGGGCAGCAATGGGTCACGGCGGCGGCGTCCAGTGTATTGGCGCAGTCGGCGCCGCTGTTCAGTGTGCTGATCGCGTTTTTTGGCTTGAGGGAGCGGGTCAGTGTCTGGCGCTGGAGCTGTGTGTTACTGGGGTTGCTTGGCGTGCTGGTGGTGATCTGGGGTGAGCAGGGCGTGGGCGACATCGACCCGCGTGGCCTGTTGATCCTGCTGGCGGCGGTGTCATGGAGCGTGTATTTCGCCATCCAGAAACACTGTGCCCACCGCTACAGCCCGCTGACCCTGGCGTGCTACATGGTGTGGTCGGGCACCTTGATGCTCTGCGTGAACCTGCCAGGCCTGCCCGCCGCCGTGGCGCAGACGCCCTGGCCGGAAAACCTGGCGGTGCTGGTGCTGGGCATTTTCCCGAGTGCCTTGGCGTACCTGGCCTGGGCTTATGTGTTGAAGCATGTCGAGGTCAGCCGTGCATCGGTGGCGATGTACTTGATTCCGCCGGTGGCCATGGCGATGGCGGCGATATTGCTGGGCGAGCACGTCGCCGGGCAGGTGATGCTCGGCGCGATGATCGTGCTCGCCAGTGTGGCGGCCATCAGCCTCGAAGGCCGTTGGCGGCGCGGCTCAGTTGCTCATGCAGAACGCGCGCAACCGATGACCGTCGAGGTCCTGGGCGACAAAGGTGTAGCCAAAGTCCAGGGCGGTCGGTGACTGGATGATCGTGGCGCCCCGCGCCAGCCATTGGGCATGCAGGGCATCCACGGCGGCGTTGTCGGGCAGGGGGAAACCCAATTCGCCGCCACCGCCCGTGACCTGGGTGGCCGGCTCTACGCTGTGGCGCGACCACAGGCCGAGCTTGACGCCATTATCGAGAATGAACAGGGCGAAGGTCGGGTTCAATTCAATCGGTGGCTTGTCCAGCAGGCGGCTGTAGAAGTTGGCGCTGGTGGCGGGGCTGTCGACATACAGCAGGAAGTATTGGGCGACGGCGTTCATGGAGGCTCCTTGAGGACGGGGTGGTTGAGCCCAGTCTAAAAGGCGGCGCTGTCAGTTCTTGTCAGGAGCGTGCAGGGGCACGGCGTTTTCGTCGGTGTACAGTTGGATGATGTCGTCGATTTCGCCTGACATCTTCATCCGCAGCAGGGTGCGCAGGATTTGTTGCACCGGCAGGTCCGGGTCGTTGCGCACGGCGCAGCCCAGGCTTTGCTCCTCGATGATGGCGACTTTGTGCAGTCGCTGTTCCATCGGCAGGTGCTGGTTGAAGCGGTCGACGATCCATTCATTGCTCACCGCATACTTGAAGCGCCCGGCCACCAGTTTGTGCAGCACTTGTTCTTCGCTGCGGGCGTCGTCGCGCCTCAGTTGGCCTTTGGCGAACAATGGGTCGAGCGTGGGGTAGCGGTAATTGAGCACCGTTCCGATCGACTGCGGCGCCAGCCGGGCCAATTGCACCGGCTGGTTGCGGACGCTGACCAATACGTTGCGCTGGACCAGCAACGGCAGGCTCCAGAGGTAGTCGCCAGACAGGTTGTCGAGCCAGGCCTGGGCGACATAACAGCGCACATCGATGTCGCCATGGGCCATGGCCGCGGCAATGCGTGCCCGCGCCAGTACGTGGAACTCGGCCGGGCGGCCGACCTGGGTGGCCAGGCTCGACATCAGGTCATACAAAATACCCTGGGTGGGCTGGCCGTCCTCCACTTGCACCATAGGCATCGCCCAACTGTCGGAAACCGAGAAACGCAACGGTGCGGGCGCCGCAAGGCTGGCGGTGGTGAGCATCCATAAGGCGCCCAGGACTACGCGCATACACTCTCCGGGTTCAGGCCTTTTCGGGGCCGCTCAGGCAATCTTAGGCAGATAAGGCAAGCGTGCCGGATGCAATTTCCCCCTTGCTCCGCTAGCATTACCGGCTTCCGCTTCTCAGTTGCGACGGTTTTCGATGAGTTATCAGGTTCTTGCACGTAAATGGCGCCCGCGCTCGTTCCGCGAAATGGTCGGCCAGACCCATGTGCTCAAGGCTCTGATCAATGCCTTGGACAGCCAACGGCTGCACCACGCCTACCTGTTTACCGGTACTCGCGGTGTCGGCAAGACTACCATTGCCCGAATCATTGCCAAGTGCCTGAACTGTGAGACGGGCATCACCTCGACGCCCTGCGGCACCTGCTCGGTATGCCGCGAGATCGACGAAGGGCGTTTCGTCGACCTGATCGAGATCGACGCCGCGAGCCGCACCAAGGTCGAAGACACCCGCGAGCTGCTCGATAACGTGCAGTACGCGCCGAGCCGTGGCCGCTTCAAGGTCTACCTGATCGACGAAGTCCACATGCTTTCCAGTCATTCGTTCAACGCATTGTTGAAAACCCTGGAAGAGCCGCCGCCCTACGTCAAATTCATCCTGGCGACCACCGACCCGCAGAAACTCCCTGCGACGATTTTGTCGCGGTGCTTGCAGTTCTCCCTGAAAAACATGACCCCGGAGCGCGTGGTCGAGCACTTGACCCACGTGCTGGGTGTCGAAAACGTACCGTTCGAAGACGACGCGCTGTGGCTGCTCGGCCGTGCCGCCGATGGTTCGATGCGTGACGCCATGAGCCTAACCGACCAGGCCATTGCCTTTGGTGAAGGCAAGGTCATGGCCGCCGATGTGCGTGCCATGCTCGGCACCCTCGACCACGGCCAGGTGTTCGATGTGCTGCACGCGCTGATCGAAGGCGACGCCAAGGCGTTGCTCGAAGCCGTGCGCCACTTGTCGGAACAGGGCCCGGACTGGAACGGTGTGCTCTCGGAAATCCTCAACGTGCTGCACCGCGTCGCCATCGCCCAGGCCCTGCCCGAAGGCGTCGACAACGGCCACGGCGACCGCGACCGCGTGTTGGCCCTCGCCCAGGCGTTGCCAGCCGAAGACGTGCAGTTCTACTACCAGATGGGCCTGATCGGTCGCCGCGACTTGCCCCTCGCACCAGACCCGCGTGGCGGCTTCGAAATGGTCCTGCTGCGCATGCTGGCCTTCCGCCCCGCCGACGCGACGGACGCGCCGAGACAGCCGCTAAAGCCAGTGGGGATCAGCCAGGCCACAGTTGATTCCGCCAAATCAGTGGCTGGCGCGGCGGTGGTCGCGCCAGCGGTTGCTGCGCCTGCGCCGGTTGCGCCGGTGCCTGAGCCGGTGGTTGTCGCGCCGGTGATCGCGCCGGTGCTGGTCGTCGAGCCCGAACCGGCCCCGGTGGTCGACCTGCCCTGGAATGCCCCGGCAGAGGCTGAACCCGAGGTTGAGCTGCAGCCCGCCGTGGAGCCCGTGCTGGAAACCGCCGGCGAGCAGCCCGAGCTGACGCCGATGCCTACGCCAATGCCGGACAGCGTGGTACCGGATGCGCCGGAATGGGTCAGTGCGCCCGTCCCCGAGCCGACCGTCGCCCAGGTGGACGCCGCAACGCCCGGCATCGACCTGGACGACGAACCGCCGCTGGACGAAGACTACATCGAGCCGGACATCGATTCGGCCTACAGCTACCTCGACGAACTGGCCAGCGAACACACCGCCGAGCCGGCCCCCGAGCCCGAAGCGGAACCCGCTGCCGCGCCGGCCACCGGCCTGGCCCTGCAATGGCTGGAGCTGTTCCCGAAACTGCCGATTTCCGGCATGACCGGCAGCATCGCCGCCAACTGCACCCTGATCGCCATCGAGGGCGACCACTGGTTGCTGCACCTGGACCCGGCCCACAGCGCCCTGTTCAACGCGACCCAGCAGCGCCGGCTCAACGATGCCCTCAACCAGTATCATGAGCGCACGCTGAGCATCACCATCGAGTTGATCAAGCCCGAGCAGGAAACCCCGGCCCAGGCCGCGACCCGCCGACGCCTCAATCGCCAGCGCGAGGCCGAGGAGTCGATCCACGGTGACCCGCTCATCCAACAATTGATGCAACAGTTCGGCGCGGTCGTCCGTCACGATACTATTGAACCTGTCGAAGCCCCGGTGCCCCAGGCGTCATGACACCGGGCTACTTATTGATCCACGTACTTTTGAGGTGATTCCCATGATGAAAGGTGGCATGGCCGGCCTGATGAAGCAGGCACAGCAGATGCAGGAAAAGATGGCCAAGATGCAGGAAGAGCTGGCCAACGCCGAAGTCACCGGTAAAGCCGGTGGCGATATGGTCAGCGTGGTGATGACCGGTCGTCACGACATCAAGCGCGTGAGCATCGACCCGAGCCTGCTCGAAGGCGTCAGCGATGACGACCGTGAAGTGCTGGAAGATCTGTTCGCTGCGGCCGTCAATGACGCTGTGCGCAAGATCGAAGCCAACAGCCAGGACAAAATGTCCGGCGTGACCGCTGGCATGCAACTGCCACCGGGCATGAAACTGCCGTTCTGATCGGCCAGCCTTAGCTAGACTGGAATGCCAGGCATCGCGCCTGGCATTTTTTTTGGCTGTTTTCCCCTGCGTAGCGGCTACGCAAGGGTAACTTTGTCGAACCTCGGTGCCTTGGCCAGTGTCTGCACTTGATGCCATTGAATTCGACCCTCGATAACGGAGCCCCCCGATGCCTCAAGAACCGATGCTTAACCAGCGCATTGTCCTGGTCTCGCGCCCTCACGGCGCGCCAACTGCGGAAAACTTCCGCCTCGAACGTGTGACCCTGCCGGAACTGGCAGACGGCCAAGTTCTGTTGAAGACGCTGTACCTGTCCCTCGACCCCTACATGCGCGGGCGCATGAGTGATGCACCGTCCTACGCCGCTCCGGTGGAAATCGACGAAGTGATGACGGGTGGCGCTGTCAGCCGTATCGAGCAGTCGCGCAACCCGAAATTCGAAGCGGGCGACCTGGTGGTCGGCTCCACCGGCTGGCAAAGCCACAGCATTAGCGACGGTCGCAACCTGATGCCGGTGCCCAACGGTCTGGCCAGCCCGTCGATGGCGTTGGGCGTGCTGGGCATGCCGGGCATGACCGCCTACATGGGCCTGATGGACATCGGCCAGCCCAAGGCCGGCGAAACCCTGGTGGTGGCGGCCGCGTCCGGTGCGGTGGGCTCGGTGGTGGGCCAGGTGGCCAAGCTCAAGGGCCTGCGCGTGGTGGGTGTCGCGGGCGGGGCCGACAAGTGCCGTTACGTGGTGGATGAGCTGGGCTTTGATGCCTGCATCGATCACAAAAGCGAGAACTTCGCCAATGAATTGGCCCTCGCCTGTTTCAAGGGCGTGGATATCTACTTTGAAAACGTCGGCGGCAAGGTGTTCGATGCCGTGCTGCCGCTGCTCAACCCCAAGGCGCGGATCCCGCTATGCGGGCTGATCGCCGGCTATAACGCCCATGAAGCGCCCAGCGGCCCTGATCGACTGCCGGCGCTGCAACGCACCTTGCTGACCAAGCGCGTGCGTATCCAGGGCTTTATCGTGTTCGATGACTACGGCGATCGCCAGCCGGAATTCCTCAGCGCCATGGCGCCGTGGGTACGCGACGGCAAGATCAAGTTCCGCGAAGACATGGTCGACGGCCTGGAACATGCACCTCAAGCCTTTATCGGTTTGCTCGAAGGACGCAACTTCGGCAAGTTGGTGGTGCGCGTCGCGCAGGATTGAGCATTTGACGCTAATCCGGGGCGCGGGTATAAACCGCGTCTCGTTGTTTTGTCGGACCCTTCGCCCATGAGCTTCAGCCCCCTGATTCGCCAACTGATCGACGCCCTGCGCACTTTGCCCGGTGTCGGCCAGAAAACCGCCCAGCGCATGGCGCTGCAACTGCTGGAGCGTGATCGCAGCGGCGGCACCCGGTTGGCCCAGGCCTTGAGCCAGGCCATGGAGGGCGTTGGTCACTGTCGCCAGTGCCGCACCCTCACCGAGGAAGAACTCTGCCCGCAATGCGCCGACCCGCGTCGCGATGACACGCTGTTATGCGTGGTGGAAGGGCCGATGGACGTGTACGCGGTGGAACAGACCGGTTATCGCGGGCGCTATTTCGTGCTCAAAGGCCATCTGTCGCCGTTGGACGGCCTGGGCCCGGAAGCCATCGGCATTCCGCAATTGGTGGCGCGGATCGAAGCGCAGGGCACGTTTACTGAAGTGATCCTGGCCACCAACCCGACCGTGGAGGGTGAAGCGACCGCGCATTACATCGCCCAACTGCTGAGCAACAAAGGCCTGGTCACGTCGCGTATCGCCCACGGTGTGCCGCTGGGTGGCGAACTGGAGTTGGTGGACGGCGGCACCCTGGCGCATTCGTTTGCCGGTCGCAAACCCATCGCGCTTTAAGCCACGCGGCAGGTCAAGGTGTGGGAGGGGGCTTGCTCCCACATGGGTTGTGTGGTGTCGGTGATAATCCTCAACGCTCGCTCAGCGCAAATTGCGTCAGGCAAAACGTCGGAATCTCCATATCTTCCAGGCGTTGCGTGCCACCCAGTTCCGGCAGGTCGATAATCGCCGCCGCTTCGAACACCTTCGCGCCCATGCGCCGCACCAGGTTTGCTGCGGCGATCAGCGTGCCGCCGGTGGCGATCAGGTCATCGAAGATCAGCACCGAGTCGCCTTCACACAGGCTGTCGGCATGCACTTCGAGGAAGGCTTCGCCGTATTCGGTCTGGTAACCCTCGGCCAACACGTCGGCCGGCAGCTTGCCCTGTTTGCGGAACAGGATCAGCGGTTTGTTCAATTGGTAGGCGATGATCGAGCCGATCAGGAAACCCCGGGCATCCATCGCACCGATATGGCTGAAATCGGCTTCGACGTAGCGGTGGACGAAGGTGTCGGCCACCAGGCGCAGGGCCTTGGGCGACTGGAACAGCGGCGTGATGTCACGAAAGATCACCCCAGGCTTGGGGAAGTCGATGACAGGGCGGATCAGGGATTTGATGTCGAACGAATCGAAGGTCATCGTCGCAGAGTCCAGGGGCGGAAAACGGACTCGAAGTATACCTTGCGGCCTGGCCGATTGGCGCGGCCGCAAGTGTCTGGATCAGCCCTCCAGGGAGCCGCCGGCCAACGCACACAGCTGGATCGGGTCGAGGATGTGTACTTCCTTGCCTTCGGCGGCAAGCAGTTCGTTCTGCTGGAAACGGGTAAATACCCGGGACACGGTTTCCACCGCCAGGCCCAGGTAATTGCCGATTTCATTGCGCGACATGCTCAGGCGGAACTGGTTGGCCGAGAAACCACGGGCACGGAACCGCGCCGACAGGTTGACCAGGAAGGTGGCGATGCGCTCGTCGGCGGTTTTCTTCGACAACAGCAGCATCATTTGCTGGTCGTCCCGGATCTCGCGGCTCATGACACGCATCAGTTGGCGGCGCAGCTGCGGCAGTTGCAGGGCCAGTTCGTCCAGGCGTTCGAAAGGAATTTCGCACACCGATGTGGTCTCCAGTGCCTGAGCCGACACCGGATGAATCTCGGTGTCCATCCCCGACAACCCGACCAGCTCGCTCGGCAGGTGGAAGCCGGTGATCTGCTCTTCGCCACTGTCGCTCAGGCTGAAGGTCTTCAATGCACCCGAACGTACTGCATAGACAGAATCGAACTTGTCGCCCTGGCGATATAGAAACTCGCCTTTTTTCAGTGGGCGTCCACGTTTAACGATTTCGTCCAGCGCATCCATGTCTTCCAGATTCAATGAAAGTGGTAAGCAGAGGGGGGCCAGGCTGCAATCCTTGCAATGGGCCTGGCTGTTAGCGCGCAGCTTAACGGGCTCGGACATTTCTTAAATCCTTGTGGGAAAACACACATAAGACATAAGGGTAACGCACTGTGGGTAGAAGAGGCCAGCATGGACGAAAAACCGATGCCGGGATAAAGATTATTGTATCGATGCCGATACAAGTCAGTGTCCCTTAGAGCCTGGAGGCTCACATCATGCTTTCCATCGGTGAAAACTCTGCTGCCAAGCTGCCGGTTCCGGCGGTTCGCGAGCCCAAGGACCTGGTGGCGGAGGCTAAAGAAGCCAAGGCCGCCAAAGCACTTGAGGACGCCACGTCGGCGCCGCTGCGTCCGGCCAAGGCGGTCGAGGGCGTGACCGTGACTATTTCCGGAGCGGCGTTGAAGGCGGCGGGTACCGCGAAGAAAGCCAACAGCGATATCGAAGAGAGTGGCCTGCCGGATAACATTCAGCAGACGCTGAAAATGATCCGTCAGATCAAGGAGCAGATCGCCAAGAAACAGGCCGAGCTGGCCGCAGTGATGGCGGACACGAGCCTGACGCCTGACCAGGCGCGGGTCAAGGCCAGCAACCTGCAAGCCTCACTCAGCGCACTGCAGGCGAGCCTGGTGACCGCGCAAGCCTCGCTGGCCAAAGCCATGAAAGGCCTGAGCGGCGAAGACGCCATGAAGGCGGCCTCCCTGGCGATGGCATAGAACCTTCAGATCACCCGCGAAAAGCGCTGCCGGTTCTGATGTTCCAGGTAGGCATCGAACACCATGCACACCGAGCGCACCAGCAGCCGCCCGGCCGGTAGAACGCGAATGCCTTGTGCGTCCAGTTCGATCAGGCCGTCGTCGGCCATCGTTTCGAGTTGCGGCCAGATCTCGTCGAAGTAGCCGCGAAAATCGATATTGAACGCCTGTTCGATCTGCTCGAATGTCAGGCTGAAATTACAGATCAATTGCTGAATCACTTCCCGCCGCAACCGATCGTCCGTGGTGCAGACCAGGCCGCGGTTGGTCGCCAGTTGCGCGTCGGCCATGGCGTTCTGGTAGCTATTGAGGTCGCTGGTGTTCTGGCAATACAGATCGCCGATCTGGCTGATGGCCGACACCCCGAGCCCGATCAGGTCGCAATGGCCGTGGGTGGTGTAGCCCTGGAAGTTGCGTTGCAGGGTGCCTTCTTCCTGGGCAATGGCCAATTCGTCGTCCGGTAGCGCGAAGTGGTCCATGCCGATGTAGCGGTAGCCGGCGTCGGTCAACTGTTCGATGGTGGTTTGCAGCATCTGCAGTTTTGCCGCCGGGGACGGCAGGTCATCGGCGTTGATCCGCCGCTGAGGCATGAAGCGTTCCGGCAAGTGCGCGTAGTTGAACACCGACAGGCGATCCGGTTGCAACTTGATCACTTCTTCCACGGTGCGCGCGAAGTTGATCGGGGTTTGTTTGGGCAGGCCGTAGATCAGGTCGATATTGATCGAGCGGTACTGCAAGGTGCGCGCGGCATCGATCACGGCGCGGGTTTCTTCCAGGCTTTGCAGGCGATTGACCGCCCGTTGCACTTCCGGGTCGAGGTCTTGCAGACCGATACTGACGCGGTTGAAGCCCAGCTCGCGCAGCAGGCCCATGGTTGCCCAGTCGGCTTCGCGCGGGTCGATCTCGATGCTGTAGTCGCCGGAATCGTCATCGAGCAGGTTGAAATGCTTGCGCAGGCAGGCCATCACCTGGCGCAGTTCGTCATGGCTGAGAAAAGTCGGGGTGCCACCGCCGAAATGCAGCTGCTCCACGGTCTGTTTCGGATCGAGGTGGCAGGCGATCAGTTGGATCTCTTGTTCCAGGCGCTGCAGGTAGGGCTGGGCGCGGCCGCGGTCCTTGGTGATGACTTTGTTGCAGGCGCAGTAGTAGCAGATGTTGGCGCAGAACGGCACGTGCACATACAGCGACAACGGGCGTGCAGCCTTGCGGCTGTCGCGCAGGGCGTGGAGCAGGTCGAAGGAGCCGACCTGGCTGTCGAATTGCACTGCGGTGGGGTAGGACGTGTAGCGTGGCCCCGCCAAATCGTAGCGATGAATCAGGTTGCTGTCCCAACGAATGGCGTCGAGCATGCGGGCGTTCCCCCGGATAGACTAGTCGGCCGAGTCTAGGGGCGTGGCGGATATGGCATCTTGATTTGCGTCAACGGGGAGCGGCGCTATGCCACATGGCCTTTTAGTGGCCCATTAGCCAGTGCTGATGGGGGCCGGGCAAGGTCCAGATACCGAACAGAATCACCAGCACGCCGCCGGCGGTACGCACACTGCGTTTGCGCAATAATGCCGTGACGCGTTCGGCGGCCAGCCCGGTCGCCAGCAGCACTGGCCAGGTACCCAGGCCGAACGCCAGCATCAGCACCGCACTGTCCAGCGCATTGCCTTGGCTGGCGGCCCACAGCAGGGTGCTGTAGACCAACCCGCACGGCAACCAGCCCCACAGCGCGCCCAACAGCAGGGCGCGGGGCAGGCTGGACACCGGCAGCAAACGGTTGGCAACCGGCTGGATGTGCCGCCACAGGCCGCGACCGAGGCTTTCGATGCGGGTGAGGCCGCTCCACCAGCCGGCCAGGTACAGGCCCATGCTGATCAGCAGCAGGCCGGCCAGCCCGCGCATGAACATCGCCGCCGGGCTGTTGGCCACGGCCCAGCCGGCCAGGCCGATCAGCAGGCCGGCGGTGGCGTAGCTGAGGATGCGCCCCAGGTTGTACGCGAGCAGCAGGCGGAACCTGCGGCTGCGTTGCTCCTTGGGGATCGCCAGGGTCAGCGCACCCATCAGGCCGCCGCACATGCCCAGGCAATGGCCGCCCCCCAGCAGGCCAAGGATCAGCGCGGAGACCAGCAGCGGCGCCAGATCAAGCATGGGGCGGATCTTTCGGGTCGGTCGGGGGCTCGGGGCTGTTGGCCTCGTCGACGGCGGCCAGGTGGTTTGGGTCCTGATCGTCGAACAGCACGCTGTGGGCCGGGCCGTCGAGGTCGTCGTACTGGCCGCTGTCCACCGCCCAGAAGAAGATGTAGATGGCGATGGCCACAATCAGCAGCGCCGCCGGAATCATCACGTATAAAGCTGGCATCTGCACTCCATGCCCGCGCGGCTCAAGCCGGCAACGGGCGGGTTACTGAGGGGGTGCTGGCGGTCGGCGCGCTCGGCAGGCGAGTCAGGCGCAGGGCGTTGAGCACCACGGTCAACGAACTGAGGGACATGCCGACCGCGGCCCAGATCGGCGTGATCCAGCCGAGCGCGGCAAACGGCAGCATAAGGCCATTGTACAGCCCGGCCCACAGCAGATTCTCCATGATCACCCGACGGGTGCGCCGCGCCAAGGTAAACGCTTGCACCAGGGCGTCGAGGCGGTTGGACAGCAGCACCGCGTCGGCGCTGGTTTTTGCCAGGTCGGTGGCCGAGCCCATGGCCACGCTGATATCGGCGGCGGCCAGCACCGGCACATCGTTCACCCCATCGCCGAGCATCAGCACTTTGCGCCCTTCCTTGTGCAGTTGTTGCAGCACTTGCAGCTTGTCATCGGGGCGCAGACCGCCGTGGGCTTCGTCGATGCCCAGTTCAGCGGCGACGCTGGCGACCATCGGCGAACTGTCGCCCGACAGCAGCAGCGTGCGCCAACCGCGTGCCTTGCAGGCCGCCAGCAGGGCCGGGGCGTCGCTGCGCAGGCGGTCATCCAGGACGAACCAGGCGAGGGCGCCGTCGCGGTCGCCCAACAGCAGCCATTGCCCGGCTTCATCCGGCGCGGCGGGGATCGGGCAGCCGCTGAGTTCACACACATAGCCCGGTTGGCCGATGCGCAGTTGACGTTCGCCCACCCAGCCTTCCAGGCCGAGGCCGGGGGAACTGAGCACTTCGTCGGCGGCCAGGGGCGCGCGCCCGAAGGCACGGGCGATCGGGTGTTCTGAGCGATTTTCCAGGGCGGCGGCGAGGCCCAGGCACTGGTCGCTGTTCAACGCTCCCAGGGGGCGGATCGCACGCAGCGCCAGGCGCCCTTCGGTGAGGGTGCCGGTCTTGTCGAAAATCACCGTGTCGATCTGGTTCAGGCCTTCCAGCACATGGCCGCGGGTCAGCAGCAGGCCGAGTTTGTGCAGGGTGCCGGTGGCGGCGGTCAGGGCGGTCGGCGTGGCCAGCGACAGCGCGCACGGGCAGGTCGCCACCAGCATTGCCAGGACGATCCAGAACGCCCGCGACGCGTCCAACTGCCACCACAACAGGCCGATCAGCACGGCGGCGACCAGCGAGCCGAGCAGGAACCACTGTGCGGCGCGATCGGCGATTTGCGCCAGGTGCGGTTTCTCGGCCTGGGCCCGCTCCAGCAGGCGCACGATGGCGGACAGGCGCGTGTCGTGGCCCAGGGCGCGCACTTCGACGGTCAGCGCGCCCTCGACGTTGAGGGTGCCGGCCGTTACCGCATCGCCGACTTGACGCGGTTGCGGCAGGTATTCGCCGGTGAGCAGGGATTCGTCGATGCTCGACTGGCCGTCGAGAATCACCCCGTCCGCCGGCAGCACGGCACCGGGATGAACCAGCACGCGGTCGCCCAGGGCCAGCTCGGGGAGCAGGATGCGTTCGCTCTGGCCTTCAGCGTTCAAACGCAGGCATGAGGCAGGCAGCAGGTTGACCAACTGCGCGGTAGCGGCCGCCGTGCGTTCGCGGGCCCGCCGCTCCAGGTAGCGGCCGGCCAGCAGGAACAGCGCGAACATGCCCACCGCATCGAAATACAGTTCACCGACGCCGGTGATCGCGGTCCAGATGCCGGCCAGGTAAGCCCCGCCAATGGCCAGGGATACCGACACGTCCATGGTCAGGTGGCGGGTGCGCAGGTCGCGCATGGCGCCCTTGAAAAACGGCGCACAGCTGTAGAACACGATGGGCGTGGTCAGAAACATCGCGACCCAGCGCAGGATGACGTGCAGTTCGGCGCTCAGGTCGATATTGAATTCCGGCCAGGTGGCCATGGTCGCCATCATCGCCTGGAACCACAGCAACCCGGCAACGCCGAGTTGGCGCAAGGCCAGACGGTTTTCGCCGGCCAATTGCTCGGCGGCGCGATCTGCCTGATAGGGGTGGGCGGCGTAACCGATATGGCGCAGCTCACTGAGCAGTTGGCTCAGCGGCAGTTGCCCGTCGGCCCAGCGTACCTGCAGGCGATGGTTGGACAGGTTCAGGCGCGCCTCAGCCACGGCGGGCAGGCTGCGCAGGTGTTTTTCGATCAGCCAGCCACAGGCCGCGCAACTGATGCCTTCCATCAACAGCGTGGCTTCGGCCAGTTCGCCATCGTGGCGCACGAAGGGTTTTTGCACATCGGCGCGGTCGTACAGCGCCAGTTCGTCGACCAATTGCACCGGCAGTGCCTCGGGGTTGGCCGAGGCTTCGCTGCGGTGCTGGTAATAGCTTTCCAACCCGCCCGCCACGATCGCTTCGGCCACGGCCTGGCAGCCCGGGCAGCAGAGTTCGCGGCGCTCGCCGAGGATCACGGCGGTGAAGCGGCTACCGGGTGGAACGGGCAGGGCGCAGTGGTAGCAGGGGGTTGGGGTGGTCATGGCGTTAGATCTTTGGTGGCGGGTAGGGCCTCATCGCGGGCAAGCCCGCTCCCACAGTGGATCGCGGTGTCCATGTGGGAGCGGGCTTGCCCGCGATGCGTGAAGCGCAGCCTGTTTACTTCTTCAGATCTTCAGCACCCTGCAGCGGTTCATCCCCGAGCAGCAAGTCCTTGTCGTGGTTGACCTGTTCTTCTTCGAACAAGCGCCAGGTCCTGTCGCCTTCCACGCCGAGCAGTTCGACGAAGCGCCGACCTTCGACCTTGTCGGTGACCTGGCCGATGTAGCGACCGGGTTCGCTGTCGCTGCGGGCCAGGTTGATCTTGCGGTCCTTCTCGGGCTGAGTCGGCGAAATCAGGTTCAGTTCCAGGGTGCTCGGGTTGCTGTAGCCGGTGAGGTGCAGTTCGACTTCACCGGTCAGCTCATCCAGATGCACCTTGGCGCGCAGTTGCAGGGTCTGGGCCAGGCGTTCGCGGTCCAGGGAGCGGTTGATGCCTTTGCCGGCCTCGTAGTAGTTGTCGTTGACCAGATTGTCCGGGTTGTTCACTGCAATGGTCACCATGGACAAGGTCAAGGTCACCGAGCAGGCCAGGATACCAATGATGATCCAGGGCCAGAGGTGCTTGTACCAGGGGCTTGCGGCAGTGGCTACGGGCATTGTTCAGCTCTCTCGTTAACGAACTTGTGGGCCGATGAATCGGCTCTTGGCTTCAATGTGGACGCTGGCGTCATCGGCATCCTTGAGGATGAATTTCACCTCGTTGGTGCTCGACGGCAATTGCTCCGGCGCACTCGACAGTTCGACCGGCATGCTGACGATGTCGCCGGCAGCCACCTTGATTTCGCGGCGGCCTTGCAGCTTGAGGTCCGGCAGCCCGGCAGCATCAAGCACATACGTGTGGTCGCGCTGGTCTTTGTTCATGATTTTCAGGCTGTAGACGTTCTCGATCCGTCCTTCAGCGTTTTCGCGGTACAGCACACGGTCTTTGCTGACGTCGAAACCCACCAGCGGACGCATGAAAAATGCCGTGGCCAACAGGCTCATCATCGCCAGCAATACCAGCGCATAGCCGATCAGGCGCGGACGCAGCTTGTGGGTTTTCTGCCCCGACAGGTTGTGCTCGGTGGTGTAGCTGATCAGGCCGCGCGGGTAATCCATCTTGTCCATGATGTTGTCGCAGGCGTCGATACACGCGGCGCAGCCGATGCATTCGATCTGCAGGCCATCGCGGATGTCGATGCCGGTCGGGCACACTTGCACGCACATTGTGCAATCGATGCAATCGCCGAGGCCCTGGGCCTTGTAGTCGGCGCCTTTTTTACGCGGGCCACGCACTTCGCCACGACGTGGGTCGTAGGAGACGATCAGGGTGTCTTTGTCGAACATCACGCTTTGGAAGCGCGCATAGGGGCACATGTAGATGCACACCTGCTCGCGCAGCCAGCCGGCGTTGCCGTAGGTGGCGAGGGTGAAGAAACCGACCCAGAAATACGACCAGCCATCGGCCTGGCCGGTGAAGAAGTCGAACACCAGTTCGCGGATCGGCGAGAAATAACCGACGAAGGTCATGCCGGTGACAAAACCGATCAGCAGCCACAGCGTGTGTTTGCTGAACTTGCGCAGGAACTTGTTGGCGCCCATCGGCGCCTTGTCCAGCTTGATGCGCTGGTTACGGTCGCCTTCGGTGACTTTTTCGCACCACATGAAGATCCACGTCCACACGCTTTGCGGGCAGGTATACCCGCACCAGATGCGCCCGGCGTACACCGTGATGAAGAACAGGCCAAAGGCCGCGACGATCAGGATGCCCGAGAGGAGGATGAAGTCCTGGGGCCAGAAGGTCGCACCGAAAATGAAGAACTTACGTTCCGGCAGGTCCCACCACACGGCCTGGTGACCACCCCAGTTCAGCCACACCGTGCCGAAGTAGAGCAGGAACAGACCGGCGCCGCCAAGCATGCGCAGGTTGCGGAACAGGCCCGTGAAGGCGCGGGTGTAGATTTTCTCTCGCGACGCGTAGAGGTCGACACCGTTGTTGGAGTTTTTGGCAGGTGGAGTAACGTCTTGTACCGGTATTTGGTTGCTCATCATTGCATCCCACGGCGGTGGAGATTTGCCTCGGCCAGTACGTGCCGGTCGGGGTCAAATGAAGGGTCTTGCAGTGGCGTAATGATACGCCCCCGATGACGCGCAAAGGGTGCGACCTTTGGTCGCGTTGGGGGAAATCAATTGATGGTGTAGGTGACGTGGATCAATTGACTTGTGAAGTATGGACGGTTTTTGCGCGTGGAGCGGTTATTCGTCCCATGGGTTAACCCATGAACCAGAGCAGTAGCGGCGATCAACGCATCGATTTCATTGGCCCATATAGCTGCCAGAAAAAAGCCCCGCCAGTTTGTACTGTACGGGGCTTTTGTGTTTCTGATGAAGCTTACTGCTCTTGAGCCTTCTTATCCCCATGGGACAAGCTGTAAACATATGCGGCCAGCAAATGCACCTTGTCGTTCCCTTGCAGTAATTCCTGTGCAGGCATCTGGCCCTGGCGGCCGTAACGGATGGTCTGCTGCAGTTGGGCGAAGCTTGAACCGTAGATGAACGCGCCCGGGTGAGTCAGGTCGGGTGCGCCCATGGCGGGTGTGCCTTTACCGGCCGGGCCGTGGCAGGCCACGCAGTTGGCGGCGAAGAGTTTCCCGCCGTTGGCCACATCGGCCTTGGCGCCTTCCGGCAGTTTGCGGCCGTCGAGGTTGGTCACCACGAAGCCCGCCACGTCGGCCACGCCCTGTTCGCCGATGACTTCGGCCCAGGCCGGCATCACCGCGTGGCGGCCTTTCATGATGGTTTCCTTGATGGTCGCGGGCTCGCCGCCCCAGCGCCAGTCGGCGTCGGTCAGGTTAGGGAAGCCGTAGGCACCCTTGGCGTCCGAACCGTGGCATACCGAGCAGTTGGACGCGAACAGACGGCCGCCCATCTTCAGGGCCTGCGGGTCTTTGGCAACCTCCTCAATCGGCATCGCGGCGAATTTGGCGAAGATCGGCCCGAACTTGGCGTCCGACCTGGCCATTTCCTTTTCCCACTCATGCACGCCGGTCCAGCCGGTCTGGCCGTTGGCGAAGGCGGTCTGCTTGTCGTTGTCGAGGTAGTTGTAGCCCGGCAGCAGGCCTTTCCAATTGCCCAGGCCGGGGTATAGCACCAGGTAGCCGAGGGCGAAGACGATGGTGCCGACGAACAGCATGAACCACCATTTCGGCAGTGGGTTGTCGTACTCCTCGATACCGTCGAACGAGTGGCCGACAGTCTCGTCCGTTTGCTCGGCGCGCTGGCCCTTGCGGGTCGACAGCAGCAGCCAGGTCAGGGCGAAAATGGTACCCAGACTGAGGACTGTGACGTACAGACTCCAGAACGTAGTCATTCTTTGTTACTCCTAGAAGCTTGCTCGACGTGCTTGATGGCTTCGGGGTCATCCGCAAAGGGCAGCATGGTTGCGTCGTCAAACTCCGACTTGCGCTTGGGGCTGAACACCCACAGCGCCAGGCCGATAAAGGCCACCATCACGACAACGGTGCCCAGGCCACGAATCATCCCGATATCCATGAAGAATCACCGTTTGCTTTTGATGATGGTGCCAAGGCCTTGCAGGTAGGCCACCAATGCGTCCATTTCGGTCTTGCCCTTCACGGCTGCGGCTGCACCGGCGATGTCTTCGTCGGTGTAGGGCACGCCCAGGGTGCGCAAGACTTCCATCTTCTTCGCGGTGTCCTTGCCGTCGAGCTTGTTTTCCACGAGGAACGGGTACGCCGGCATTTTCGACTCAGGCACAACGTTGCGCGGGTTGTACAAGTGCGCGCGTTGCCAGTCATCGGAGTAGCGTCCGCCGACACGGGCCAGGTCCGGCCCGGTACGCTTGGAACCCCACAGGAACGGGTGGTCCCACACGCTTTCACCGGCCACGGAGTAGTGGCCATAACGTTCGGTTTCGGCGCGGAACGGACGGATCATCTGCGAGTGGCAGCCGACACAGCCGTTGGCGATGTAGATGTCGCGGCCTTCCAGTTCAAGGGCGGTACGCGGTTTCATGCCTTCGACCGGCTTGTTGGTCACGTCCTGGAAGAACAGCGGAACGATCTGGGTCAGGCCGCCGATACTCACGGCGATGACCATGAAGAAGGCCAGCAGGCCGATATTCTTCTCGACTACTTCGTGCTTCATCAGTGGGCTCCCACAACGGCGATCTTGGCGGCGGCTTCGGCTTCAGCAGGGTCGGAGGCACGCACGGTGCGCCAGACGTTGTAGGCCATGAACAGCATGCCGGAGGCAAAGAACGCGCCGCCCAGGGCACGGACGATGTAGCCCGGGTGGCTGGCTTGCAGCGCTTCGACGAAGGAGTAGGTGAGGGTGCCGTCATCGTTGATCGCACGCCACATCAGGCCTTGGGTAATGCCGTTGACCCACATCGAGGCGATGTAGAGCACGGTGCCGATGGTGGCCAGCCAGAAGTGCGTGTTGATCAACCCGACGCTGTGCATCTGCGCACGGCCGAAGATTTTCGGGATCATGTGGTACAGCGCGCCGATGGAGATCATCGCTACCCAGCCGAGCGCACCGGCGTGTACGTGGCCGATGGTCCAGTCGGTGTAGTGCGACAGCGAGTTGACGGTCTTGATCGCCATCATCGGCCCTTCGAAGGTCGACATGCCGTAGAACGCCAGCGAAACCACCAGGAAGCGCAGGATCGGGTCGGTGCGCAGCTTATGCCAGGCGCCCGAGAGGGTCATCATGCCGTTGATCATGCCGCCCCAACTTGGCGCCAGCAGGATGATCGACATCGCCATGCCCAACGACTGTGCCCAATCCGGCAGCGCGGTGTAGTGCAGGTGGTGCGGACCGGCCCAGATGTACAGGGTGATCAGCGCCCAGAAGTGGACGATGGACAGACGGTAAGAGTAGATGGGACGTTCGGCCTGTTTCGGCACGAAGTAGTACATCATCCCCAGGAAACCGGTGGTGAGGAAGAACCCCACGGCGTTGTGGCCGTACCACCACTGGATCATCGCATCCGTCGCTCCGGCGTAGGCCGAATAGGACTTGAACAGGGTGACCGGCAACGACGCATGGTTGACGATGTGCAGCATCGCCGTCACCAGGATGAAGGCACCGTAGAACCAGTTACCCACATAGATGTGCTTGGTCTTGCGCTTGGCGATGGTGCCGAAGAACACCACCGCGTAGATCACCCAGACAATCGCGAGCAAAATGGCGATGGGCCATTCCAGCTCGGCGTATTCCTTGGTGGTGGTGTAGCCCAGCGGCAACGAGATGCCGGCCCCGACGATCACGGCTTGCCATCCCCAGAAGGTGAAGGCGGCGAGGCCGTCGGAAATCAGTCGCGTCTGGCAGGTTCGCTGCACGACATAGTAGGAGGTGGCAAATAATGCACATCCGCCGAAGGCGAAAATCACCAGGTTAGTGTGCAGCGGGCGTAGGCGGCCGAAGGTCGTCCATGGCAGGCCGAAATTCAATTCCGGCCAGACCAGTTGCGAGGCGATGAAGACCCCGAGCCCCATGCCAAGGATCCCCCAGACCACCGTCATGATGGCGAACTGGCGGACTACCTTATAGTTATAAGCAGTCGGACTGATTGCTGTGCTCATTCTAAGGTTCCACGGTTTAGGTTTTTTTATAGGTAAAAATCGGTCGCAAGTATGTAGAAACCGAGGTGCCATTGCAACGCAAGGGTGACCTGTGTCAATGCGTGCCACGCCAGATTCTGCGCCCTTTCCATGTTTGATGTAAGGACAAAATCCGAAATCAAAAACTGATCGATCGGACAGGAATTTTTGCGTGACGCGTCGGCGGGTGACTCGCTGTGTGTCGACACGCTGCTGAAGCGATGAACGGTCAGTGGCACGACAGCCGGTCGCTGCCAGCCTTTGCGCCTGTCATCCCTGCAGAAGTATGCAACCCAGCGCGTGCAAGTCGACCGTCGACCGGTCTGTACCGATCCGCTGTGCAGACAAGCGTAGACCCGAATGGCAGGAGGGGAAAGCAGTGCTTTGGAAGGGTGCGACACTTGGTCGCGTAGGAGGGTTGAGCTACCGCCCCCGGATCAGGGGCGGCAGTTCAGGGGTGGAGCGTTACTCTGCCTGGCGTTGCGGCGTTGCGCCGTCAGCGTTGTGGGAGAGGCTGTAAACATAAGCGGCCAGCAGGTGAACCTTGTCATTGCCTTGCAGCACTTCCTGCGCCGGCATCTGGCCTTGACGGCCGTGGCGAATGGTTTGCTGCAACTGCGCCAGGCTGGTGCCGTAGATAAAGCCGCTTGGCTCGGTCAGGTTCGGCGCGCCCATGGCTTCGGTGCCGTGGCCTTGCGGACCGTGGCAGGCCACGCAGGTGGTGTTGAACGTGGCTTGGCCGGCGACCAGGTCGGCACCGCTGTCGGCGGGCAATGGCAACTTGGCCAGGTCGTGACGCACATAGGCTGCGACGTTTTTCACACCGTCTTCGCCCAGCACTTCGCCCCAGGCCGGCATCGCCGCGTGGCGACCGCCCATGATGGTGGTCTTGATCGCCTCGGCGGAACCGCCCCAGCGCCAGTTATTGTCCGCCAGGTTCGGGAAGCCATACGCGCCCTTGGCATCCGAGCCGTGGCACACCGCGCAGTTGGAGGCGAACAGGCGCCCGCCCATTTTCAGCGCTTGTGGGTCTTTAGCGACTTCTTCCACTGGCATGGCCGAGAATTTGGCGAAGATCGGCCCGAACTTGGCGTCGGCCTTGGCCATTTCCTTGTCCCATTCCTTGGTCGAGGTCCAGCCGCCTTCATAGCCCGGCAGGACGCCTTTCCAGTTGCCCAGGCCCGGGTAGAGGATCAAGTAGCCGACGGCGAACAGCAGGGTGCCGGCGAACAGCATGAACCACCACTGAGGCAGCGGGTTGTCGTATTCCTCAATGCCGTCGAAGGCGTGGCCCATGGTCTGGTCGACACTGCCCTTGGTCTCGCCCTTGCGGGTGCCGAACAGCAGCCAGGTCAGGCCGATCAGGCTGCCGATGGTCAGTACGCAGATCCATGTACTCCAGAAGGTAGTCATGGCCGATTGCTCCTTGTTGCAGGCGCTTCTTGAGCGTCGGATGGGGTGGCGGTGGGTTCGTCGGCAAACGGCAGCAGGCGTGCCTGCTCGAATTCCGCATTGCGTCGGTTGTTGAATACCCACAGCGAGAGGCCGATAAAGGCGATGGCGACGACTAGCGTGCCGAGGCCGCGGATGGTGCCCGCATCGAATTCAAATCCCATGGCTCACCTCTTGCTCTTGATGGCGGTGCCGAGGACTTGCAGGTACGAAACCAGCGCGTCGATCTCGGTCTTGCCCTTGAGGCTGGCCACTGCGCCGTTGATGTCGTCGTCGGTGTAGGGCACGCCGAGGGTACGCATCACTTTGAGCTTGGCTTCGGTGTGGCTGCTGTCGAGCGGTGCCGTCACCAGCCATGGGTAGGCCGGCATTTTCGACTCAGGCACTACGTTGCGCGGGTTGTACAAGTGCGCGCGGTGCCAGTCGTCCGAGTAGCGTGCGCCGACGCGCGCCAGGTCTGGCCCGGTACGCTTGGAGCCCCACAGGAACGGGTGATCCCAGACGCTTTCGCCCGCAACCGAGTAGTGCCCGTAGCGCTCGGTCTCGGCACGGAACGGACGGATCATCTGCGAGTGGCACTGTACGCAACCTTCGCGGATGTAGATGTCGCGGCCTTCCAGTTGCAGCGCGGTGTAGGGCTTCATGCCTTCCACCGGTTTGTTGGTCACGTCCTGGAAGAACAGCGGGACGATCTGGGTCAGGCCGCCGATGCTCACGGCAAGCACCATCAGCAGCATCAGCAGGCCGACGTTCTTTTCAATCGTTTCGTGTTTCATCACTGACTCCTCAGGCCGTCTGCGCGGCAGGGGTGGCTTCGACAGGTTGTGCCGAGCGCACGGTGCGCCATGTGTTGTAAGCCATCAGCAACATGCCGCTGAGGAACACCGCACCGCCCACCAGTCGCACGACGAAGCCAGGGTGGCTGGCCACCAGGGTTTCGACGAAGGAGTAGGTCAAGGTGCCGTCTTCGTTGATCGCACGCCACATCAGGCCCTGGGCGATGCCGTTGACCCACATCGAGGCGATGTAGAGCACGGTGCCGATGGTGGCCAGCCAGAAGTGCGCGTTGATCAGGCCGACGCTGTACATCTGCTCGCGGCCGAAGACTTTCGGGATCATGTGATACAGCGCGCCGATGGAGATCATCGCCACCCAGCCGAGCGCGCCGGCGTGTACGTGGCCGATGGTCCAGTCGGTGTAGTGCGACAGCGAGTTGACGGTCTTGATGGCCATCATCGGCCCTTCGAACGTCGACATGCCGTAGAACGCCAGCGAGACGACCAGGAAGCGCAGGATCGGGTCGCTGCGCAGCTTATGCCAGGCGCCCGAGAGGGTCATCATGCCGTTGATCATGCCGCCCCAGCTTGGTGCCAGCAGCACCAGGGACATCACCATGCCCAACGACTGTGCCCAGTCCGGCAACGCGGTGTAGTGCAGGTGGTGCGGACCGGCCCAGATGTACAGGGTGATCAGCGCCCAGAAGTGGACGATGGACAGGCGATAGGAATACACCGGACGTTCGGCTTGCTTGGGTACGAAGTAGTACATCATCCCGAGGAAACCGGCAGTCAGGAAGAAACCTACTGCGTTATGCCCATACCACCACTGCACCATGGCATCCGTCGCACCGCCGTACAGCGAGTAGGACTTGGTCAGGCTGACCGGGATTTCCAGGTTGTTGACGATATGCAAGATTGCCACGGTGATGATGAACGCACCGAAGAACCAGTTACCGACATAGATGTGCTTGGTATTGCGCTTGGCCACAGTGCCGAAGAACACAATGGCATAAGCCACCCAGACGATAGTGATCAGGATGTCGATCGGCCATTCCAGCTCGGCGTATTCCTTGGAACTGGTGTAACCCAGTGGCAAGGTGATCGCTGCCAGGACAATGACCAGTTGCCAGCCCCAAAAGCAGAACTGCGCGACTTTCGGCGCGAACAGCTGGGTTTGGCAGGTGCGCTGCACCGAGTAGAAGGAGCTGGCAAACAGCGCACAACCCCCGAAGGCGAAGATCACCGCGTTGGTGTGCAGCGGGCGCAAGCGGCCGAAGCTGGTCCAAGGCAAGTCAAAGTTGAGTGCAGGCCACACCAATTGAGCCGCGAGAAAAACCCCGAGCCCCATGCCGACGATGCCCCACACCACCGTCATAATCGCGAATTGGCGGACCACCTTGTAGTTATAGGCGGTACTTAAAGTAGTGTTCATGGTTCCCCATCCACGGTTCAACCCAAGCAAATGCGACACTTGGGCTGGAGTTATAGGCAGACTAAAAAGCGAGGTAAGCATGGGCAAAGAGCACAAGGCCAGTATTGACGGGGATCAATGGGCACGGTGTGTGCAGGAGCATGGCTGGCTGTGGGATATCGCCTCGGGTGCGTCAGCGCATACGCCTGTGACGCTGATCCTGGCCCACGGCGCCGGCGCACCGATGGACTCATCTTTCATGAACGACATGGCTGCGCGCCTTGCCAGGCATGGCGTCAATGTGGTGCGCTTTGAGTTTCCCTACATGGCCCAGCGCCGGTTGGACGGGGGCAAACGCCCGCCCAACCCGGCGCCGAAACTGCTGGAAAGCTGGCGCGAGGTGTATGCCGAGGTGCGACGCCATGCCGCTGGGAAACTGGCCATTGGTGGCAAGTCCATGGGCGGGCGCATGGCCAGTTTGCTCGCCGATGAATTGGAGGCCGATGCCTTGGTGTGCCTGGGCTATCCGTTCTATGCGGTGGGCAAGCCGGAAAAGCCGCGAGTCGCGCATTTGGCCGGGTTGAACACGCCGACATTGATTGTGCAGGGCGAACGCGATGCCTTGGGTAATCGAGCCGCGGTGCAGGGATATGACTTGTCACCGAGCATTGAGGTGCTGTGGCTGGCGGCGGGGGATCATGATTTGAAACCGTTGAAGGCTTCAGGGTTCAGCCATGAGCAGCATTTGGAGGCGGCGGCGGTGCGAGTGGCTCAGTTTATCGGCGCCTGTTAGAGCGCTATCGGGGGCAAGCCCCCTCCCACATGAGGTGTACGCGGTTAAATGTGGGAGGAAACAAGCCCTCTCCCACATTCGACTGCATTCCAAGGTATGTACGCGGTTAAATGTGGGAGGGGGCTTGCCCCCGATAGCGGTTTAACGGTTAAAACGCTCTACCAGCGAATACTGAGTATTGGCGGTAACAGTAAGCTCTTCACTCAACTGCGCCGAGTTCAATGCCTGTTCCGAGGTCTGGTCCGCCAACAGCGCGATGGTGCTGATATTGCGGCTGATCTCTTCGGCCACCGAGCTTTGCTCTTCCGTGGCGGCGGCGATCTGGGTGGTCATGTCAGTGATGTTGGCCACCGCTTCGCTGATGCCCACCAGTGCCTGGTCCGCTTCCATCACCCGCGCCACGCCTTCTTCGGCCTGGCGATGCCCGGCGTCCATGGTTTGTACGGCAGCGGCGGCGGTCTGCTGCAGCTTGGCGATCAGGGTATGGATCTGCCCGGTCGATTCAGCGGTACGCTGCGCCAATTGGCGGACTTCATCGGCGACCACCGCAAAACCACGGCCCATCTCACCGGCACGTGCCGCTTCGATCGCGGCGTTCAAGGCCAGCAGGTTGGTCTGGTCGGCGATGCCTTTGATCACGTCGACCACGCCGCCGATTTCATCGCTGTCCTTGGCCAGTTGGGTGACCGTCACGCCGGTCTCGCCAACCGCGGCCGACAGCCGCTGAATCGCCTCGCGGGTTTCCCCGGCGATATCGCGGCCGCGCCCGGTCAGGCGATTGGCTTCCTGGGTGGCATCGGCCGTGCGCTGCACATGGCTGGCGACTTCCTGGGTGGTCGCCGCCATCTGGTTGACCGCGGTAGCCACTTGTTCGGTTTCCACACGCTGGCGTTCCAGGCCGCTGGAGCTGTTGTGCGCCAGGGTGTTGGACTGCGCGGCCTGCTCGTTGAGGTGTTCGGCGGTGTCCTGCAAGCGCGTGAGACAGGTCTTCAGACGTGCCTCTTGGCTGAGGATCGACATTTCCAGTCGCGCCTGGGCGCCACGGCTGTCGGTATACATCTGCGCGATCAGCGGGTCGGAGGTGGTCTGTTCGGCCAGGCGCAGCAAACGCTTGAGGCCGCGCTGTTGCCAGCTCAGGCCCAGCAGGCCCAGCGGCACCGACAACCCTGCCGCGAGGGCAAAGCCCCAGTGGGAATTGAGCGATGCGCCAATCATGAAGCTCAATTGGCTGACCAGAATAAACGGCAGCCAGTCCTGCAGCACCGGCAGCCACTTGTCCCGCCGAGGAATGGCGGACTTGCCCTGATTGATGCGGTGGTAGAGCGCTTCGGCCCGGCGGACCTGCTCGGCGGTGGGCTTGATACGCACCGATTCATAGCCGACCACCTGGTTGCCATCGAACACCGGCGTCACATAGGCGTTGACCCAGTAGTGATCGCCGCTCTTGCAGCGGTTCTTGACGATGCCCATCCATGGCAAGCCTTGCTTGAGCGTGGACCACATGTGTGCGAACACAGCCGCCGGAACGTCCGGGTGGCGTACCAGGTTATGCGGGGCACGCACCAATTCGTCGCGGGAGAAACCACTGATTTCGACGAAAGCGTCGTTGCAATAAGTGATGACACCCTTGGCATCTGTGGTGGAGATCAACCGTTGCTGAGCGGGGAAGGTACGTTCGCGCTGGGTAACGGGCTGGTTATTACGCATGGTTATTCAATCCGCAAGGCTTTCAAGGGGTATCGGCGGTGGCGATCATTTATTTAACTTATTTTCGTAATAATCAGCCGGCGAGCATTGGGTAGGAAAACAGTCCGAAATGCAGCAAATTCAGGCCGAAATGCGTGGCAATCGCCGCACCCAGGCCGCCAAAACGATAAGCAAGGCCATAACCGGCCCCGGCGATGCTGGCCAGCAGCACCCACTGCCAGCCCGCGCTCAGGTGCGCCAGGCCGAACAGCAGCGAGGCCAGCAGCAATGCGAGGTTTTCGCCGTAGGGCAAGTGTTTGAGGCGCTGGCTCAGGCCGCCCTGAATGTAGCCGCGAAACAGCGCTTCTTCCACCAGCGTCACCAGCAACAGGTTATTCAGCACCCACAGCCACGCCTGCTCCGGCCACTTCGGCGCCCAACTGATGATCCCCAGCAACGCCGCGCCGCCCAGGGCTGCGATGGCCGTCAGCGCCAGCGCCAGGGCGGTGACGCAGATCGACAGGCGCAATGAACGCCGCGCCACAATCCACGGGCAGGCCAGCAGCAGCCAGAAACCGATCAGTGGTTTGTCTTGGTTGAGGTACATCGAGAAGGGCACGGCATCGGCGCTGAAACGCTGGGGGGCGATACCGCGCCCGTTGTAGAACCCCGGTAGCCAGTGCATCGCCAGGCCCAAGGCCAAGACGATGAACAACCCGTGGCCGACGTAGCGCGCCCACGGGGTACGTTGTTGGCGTACCGCATACCCGGCGATCAACAACAGCGCCACGGAGATGGCCGCGAGCACACCCAGTTGGCCGTAGAGCAACGCCAGTGCATAGCCGATGGACAGGAGGACGAGATACACCCAGGGCAATGCGCTCATGTGACATCCTTGGAAAAAACTGCTCGGTAGTATAGCGAGTGGGTTCCGGCGCCAAAATGAAAATGCCGTCACGCGAAAAGGGCGCTGTCGGAGCGATTGCAAAATATGTCGGCGGTTGGTTATAGTCGCCGCGTCTTCACCTCCTCAAAAGATCAGCCCATGCCTGCATTCCTGTGCATAGCGGTAGTCGATTCAGCGTCCAGCGCTGTGGTCGTGCCGTGCGGGAACCTGCAGCCTGCGCAGATCAGCCACTACCCCCCACCTGTCAGTAGCACGCCGGTGTACGCAGTCGTATCACCGCCGGGTGTTGGCATTTCGGGCTGATCAGCTGATTGCTGTTGCCCTATGCCCGCCTGAAAAAAACCTACTGAGTTTCAGCCTTGCTTGGCTGAATCGGCTTTTTTGCCTGATTACAGGTGGTAACCATGTCTGTTATGTCAAAACAATCTGTGGTCGCGGCGGCCTCGACGAGCCTGTTCGTATTACTGTGGAGCAGCGGGGCGATTTTCTCCAAGTTGGGCCTGGCCCATGCGTCGCCCTTTGCCTTTTTGCTGATCCGTTTTGCCATCGCCCTGGCGGGGCTGGTGATGCTGGTACCGATCCTCAAACTGAAACTGCCACAACCCGGCAAGCCGCTGTGGTATGCGGCGGCGACGGGGCTGGTGTTGTTGGGGGCGTACCAGATTTTCTATCTGCTGGCCCTGGACCTCAACGTCACGCCGGGGATGATGGCGACCATCATGGGCGTGCAGCCGATCCTGACCGTGGTGCTGATGGAGCGCCAGCGTTCCTGGCGCCGGATGTTCGGCCTGGGCCTGGGGTTGGCCGGCTTGATCATGGTGGTGTACCAGGGCATCGGGTTGTCGCGGATGTCCCTGGCCGGGATGTTGTTCGGTTTGCTGGCCCTGGCAAGCATGACCTTCGGCTCGATCATGCAGAAGCGCATCACCGATAACCCGTTGGGCACGCTGCCCGTGCAATACCTGGCCGGGTTGGTGTTGTGCTCGGTGTTCGTGCCGTTCCAGCCGTTCCACTTCGAACACACCGCCAGTTTTTACCTGCCGGTGCTGTGGATGGGCCTGGTGGTGTCGCTGCTGGCGACGCTGTTGCTGTACCGCCTGATCGCCCGCGGCAACCTGGTCAATGTCACCAGCCTGTTCTACCTGGTGCCGGCGGTGACGGCGGTGATGGATTACCTGATCTTCGGCAATCGGCTCGCGTGGTTGAGCCTGCTGGGGATGGGGTTGATCGTTGTTGGGTTGGGGTTTGTGTTTCGTAAAGGTTGAATGATCACTGAGTCAGCGCTGACGGGCGCCCTCTAAAGCGGGCGTCCGTCGATGTGTGATTCAGTGCTGGGTAAGTGCAGTGTTCAGCTCGAGCGCCAAGCGTTGCACGTATTCACGCAGTTCAGGTACTGCGGTGGCTTCCCAGTCCCGGGCCTGGAGGAAAGGGCCGACGTAATACAACCAGTCTGAGGGCACTGCATTGCAATTGAGCAGTGCGCCCGACGGTGCGATGTCCATGCCTGTCCCAAGTGCATCAGGTACCAACAGGCCATCTGCGCGCAGGGACTTGAGCAACGGGTCGTCCAATTGGCGCAGGTCCAGTGCTGGCGTCGTGCAATTTATCACCGCTTTGACCTCCAACTGTTCCACGGTGCTGGCGCCACGTCGGCGTACAGCAACGCTCACATTGTGAGGGTTGGACGTGTAGCCGACGATGCGTCCGGCCGCCAGCTTCAGTGTGCCGCGGGCAAGCTCGGTGTGCATGCGCGCGCCTGGTTGTGGAGCGCAACGATGGCGATGGGCATCCCAGTAAGGGCGTACATGTCGCAGGAATCGCCGGCGTTCATCAAGCGGCAATGCATGCCACAGCTGCTGGGTAGCGGACCTCAGGCCACCAATGATGTCGCGCCAGTCTCCGCCGGTTTGCACGTGCTGGCGAACCGCGTCACGGACGGCACGTACATAGTGGCGCACCGTGCAATCGGTCAACATGTGCTGTGCCAGCCCTTCATCGTAGGCGGGGTGCGCGTTCAATTCGCGGTGAGGCTGCGGGAGCAGGCCCCGGCGCGAAACGGCCTGGATAGTGCCGGTGTGTCCCCGGTCACGCAAATCAAGTACGACGTCGAGCATTGTCAGCCCGCTGCCTATCAGGAAGACCGGGTCGTTTGCGCCAATACTGTCGAGTGCGCCCGGTTGCCATGGGTCATGCACGTAGCCCGGGTTCTCGTAGAACTGCCGATATTCGGGTGCAATCGAAGGCGCCTGGCGTGCGCAACTGCCAATGCTTAAAACAATACTGTCGGCCCGAAAGTGTTCCCCGTTATCCATCAAGAGAAGTGCGCCAGCGGCATTTGGCTGGGGGATTATCTTGACCACTTCCCCAATCACTTCGTGCAACTCGCAGCCCGGTGTTGCGTTGCGTGACGCGTGTTGAAGCAACGCTTCCAAATAGTCACCGTAGAGGCGCCGCTCTACAAAGGAGCCTGGGGTAGCGGTGGCGTTGTTGCGTTTTACATACTCGTAAAAGCTGTCGTCTTCGCCGGCCAGAGCATTCATTCTGCCTGCCGGGACATTGAGTACATGCGCGGGCGCTTGGGTGCTGTAAGCGATACCTCGGGCCATACTGCCCGGCCGGTTGATCAACAGAATTTTTAGAGGGGTGACCGGCGGGTGGCGTAACAACTGCACTGCCAGCGTCGAGCCGCAGAAGCCTGCGCCGATAATCGCGATGGTCTTGGTATTCATTCCAGCTCCAGTTTCAACACCGCTCATATTTCATTTGACAAAGTCGTCTTGTTGCGCTTTCTGAATGAGGGTCGGTAAATGTTTTGTAGAGTTTGCCGAAGGTTTGTCGTGAACTTGATAATGAAGTGGATCGAGTTGCTCATCCAGTGCGCAGCTTCGGCGATTCCGCGTTCGTTGATATAGATCAGTCGGCACTCGGGGTTGGAGTTTTCGACGCATCATAACTGAATATGAGTCATGCCTTTCGCGGCGTTTACCGACCTCTGGGGGGGGCGGGCGGAAGAGGTTTTTCGGGTGGTTGTTTGTAAGATTGCTCCTATTCATTCGGTCGAAGCGCTGCTAGCGCGGGAGCATCGGCGCGCCACGGTTTTGGAAGCGGGGCTTGATACGATCTGGAGGCTCAGGCAAGGAGCTGCGGGCTAGAGGTGCAATGCCTCATCGTAGGGCGCGTGACGGGCTCCCGGTGGTTGACCGCCGGTCACAAGTAAGATTGCCCTTACAAACTAATACTGTAATAATTTCCACCTTATTGTCGGCCTATATCCTACCTCCCAGCAGGATATGTAGTGCGCTCCCAAGGGATATTGTGTCTATTTTCGTATCGCGCAGCCTTTCCAATGCTCTACCTAACGACGTTTGCGTTGCAAAAGTCGCGATTTTGATGTGTTCGTACAATGGTGAGACGTTTCTTGCGGAACAGCTCGACTCTATTGAGCGGCAGATGCATCGTGACTGGACGTTAGTCATTTCGGACGATGGTTCCAAAGACAGCTCGTTGGCGATTTTTCAGCAATACTGTAGTCGTTGGGGCAGTCACCGGCTAAGCGTGGTATCGGGCCCTCAAAAAGGCTTCGTCGCCAATTTCCTCTCGCTGACTTGTCGGACCGATATCCAGGCTGATTATTTTGCGTGGTGCGATCAAGACGATATTTGGAATGATGAAAAGCTGCAGGTGGCGGTTGATTGGTTGCAGAGCCAGCCTTCGGATGTGCCTGCACTCTACTGTGGTCGCACGCAGTTGGTAGGCGACTCGGGGGGGGCGCTTGGTTTTTCACCGCTTTTCTCCCGGCCTCCGCATTTCTCTAACGCGTTGGTTCAGAGTATCGCGGGCGGCAATACGATGGTTTTTAACCAGGCTGCTCGCAAGCTGATTGTGGAGGCGGGTGCGGACGTAGTAGTGCCTTCTCACGATTGGTGGGCGTATCAGCTTGTCACGGGGGCGGGAGGCATCGTTCACTATGATCCCGAGCCTAGAATGCAGTACCGCCAGCATGATGAAAATCTGATTGGCAGCAACTCCAGCTGGGCAGCTCGCCTGGTTCGGCTACGGATGATCTTTCAAGGACGTTTTTACGAGTGGAACGAACTGAATATTCGCGCACTCGAAGCCATGCAGCATCGTCTTTGCGAAGAGCATCGAACGACTCTTGCGCGTTTTAAATGTGCGCGGAGTCAAACGTTATTTAGACGAGTGCTGGGGTTTCGGTCGGCCGGTTTATACCGGCAGACACTGATGGGGAACCTCGGGCTAATTTTTGCAACACTACTGAAAAAGATCTGACTCAATGACTATCTTAGTAACCGGCGGTGCTGGCTTTATCGGTGCAAACTTTGTATTGGACTGGGTAGCCCAGGCGGATGAGCCGGTCATTAATCTGGACAAGCTGACGTATGCCGGCAACCTGGAGAACCTCAGCTCGCTGGAGGGTGACAAGCGCCATGTATTCGTACAGGGCGATATCGCCGATAGCCAGCTGGTGCAGCGCTTGCTCGCTGAGCACAAGCCGCGCGCTATCCTGAACTTTGCTGCCGAGTCGCACGTTGACCGCTCCATTCACGGCCCGGAAGACTTCATCGAGACTAACGTCGTCGGTACCTTCCGTTTGCTGGAGGCGGTACGTGCCTACTGGAAAGGCCTGGATGCCGATGCACAGCAGTCCTTCCGCTTCCTGCATGTTTCGACCGACGAAGTCTATGGCTCCCTGGCCAAAGATGATGCAGCGTTCACCGAAACTCACCAGTACGAGCCTAACAGCCCTTACTCGGCGAGCAAGGCTGCAAGCGACCACTTGGTTCGTGCCTATCACCATACCTATGGCTTGCCGGTACTGACGACCAATTGCTCGAACAACTATGGGCCGTTCCATTTCCCGGAAAAACTGATTCCGTTGATGATCGTCAACGCACTGGCAGGCAAAGCGCTACCAGTGTACGGCGACGGTCAGCAAATTCGTGACTGGCTGTACGTAAAAGATCACTGCAGCGCCATCCGCCGAGTACTGGAAGCGGGCACTGTGGGCGAGGTCTATAACGTGGGCGGCTGGAACGAAAAGCCAAACCTGGACATCGTTCACACCGTTTGCGCCTTGCTCGATGAGTTGCGCCCTCAAGCGAATGGCAAGCCTTACAGCGATCAGATTGCTTACGTGACGGACCGCCCTGGCCATGACCGCCGTTATGCCATCGACGCGCGCAAACTGGAGCGTGAGTTGGGTTGGAAGCCGGCTGAGACCTTCGAGACCGGTATTCGCAAAACCGTGGAGTGGTACCTGGACAACCAAGATTGGGTGAGCAATATCCAATCGGGTTCGTACCGCGAATGGGTAGAAAAAAACTACGCCGAGCGTTCGGCATGAGGATCCTTCTACTTGGCAAAAATGGCCAGGTGGGATGGGAGCTTCAACGCAGCTTGGCCCCTTTGGGCCAAGTGCTTGCGCTCGACTCGAAAAGCCAGGACTACTGCGGCGACCTGAACGACCTGCAGGGGCTGGCCGCGACCGTGCAGCGGTTTGCGCCTGACGTCATCGTCAACGCTGCCGCCTACACCGCCGTCGACAAAGCCGAAAGCGAGCCTGCCCAGGCCCTGCGTGTCAACGCAGAAGCCCCGGCGGTACTGGCCGCCGAGGCGCTGAAGCTGAATGCCCTGCTGGTGCACTATTCCACCGACTACGTGTTCGCCGGCACCGGCGACACCCCTTGGCTGGAAAGCGACCCGGTAGGGCCGCTGAGCGTCTACGGTACGACCAAGCTGCAAGGCGAGCAGGCCATTCAGGCCAGTGGTTGTGCACATCTGGTCTTCCGTACCAGCTGGGTCTACGCAGCGCGCGGTAACAACTTCGCCAAGACCATGCTGCGCCTAGCCATCGAGCGAGACAGCCTGAACGTGATTGACGACCAGTTCGGCGCGCCCACCGGGGCGGACCTGCTGGCCGACGTCACCGCTCACGCGATCCGCACCATGGGCTCAAACCCGCAGTTGAGCGGGGTGTATCACCTCGCCGCAGCGGGCGAGACCACCTGGCACCGCTATGCCCGCTTCGTGCTCGAACAGGCGCAAGCGGCGGGGGTGCAGCTCAAGGTCGAACCGGCCAACGTGGGCGCGATCACCACCGCGGCTTACCCGACGCCGGCCAAACGCCCTGGCAATTCCCGACTCGACACTCAAAAACTGCAGAATGCCTTCTCATTGCGCCTGCCTGAATGGCAGGACGGTGTGGCACGGATGCTTATAGAAATTCTAGAGAAATGAACATGCTTAAACGTAAAGGAATCATTTTGGCCGGTGGTTCAGGCACACGCCTGCACCCTGCAACCTTGGCAATCTCCAAGCAATTGCTGCCGGTTTACGACAAGCCGATGATCTACTACCCGCTGACCACGCTGATGCTGGCGGGTATTCGCGACATATTGATCATCTCGACGCCGCAGGACACGCCTCGCTTTGAGCAATTGTTAGGCGATGGTAGCAAGTGGGGGTTGAGTATTTCTTATGCAGTGCAGGCCTCCCCGGATGGTCTGGCCCAAGCTTTTATCATTGGTGAGGATTTTATCGGCAACGATCTGTCAGCACTGGTGCTGGGCGACAATATCTATCATGGTCATCATTTCAATGAGCTGCTCAACAGCGCCATGCATCGCCAAGATGGCGCCAGTGTTTTTGCTTATCACGTGAATGATCCGGAGCGTTACGGTGTCGTCGAGTTTGACGACCAGGGTAAGGCAATCAGCCTGGAAGAGAAACCGCTTCAGCCCAAGTCCAACTATGCGGTAACGGGGCTCTATTTCTATGACCAAGATGTGGTCGAGATTGCCAAGGGCATCAAGCCTTCACCTCGTGGCGAGCTGGAAATTACTGACCTAAACCGTATTTATATGGAGCGAGGCAAGCTCTCTGTGGAAATCATGGGTCGCGGTTACGCCTGGTTGGATACCGGCACCCATGAATCGTTACTTGAGGCCAGTCACTTCATTGCCACACTTGAGCACCGCCAAGGGCTTAAAGTGGCCTGCCCTGAAGAGATTGCGTTCCGGCAGAAGTGGATTGATGCTGAGGAGCTGGAAAAACTCGCGGCGCCACTCTCCAAGAATGGTTACGGTCAATATCTGAAGCGCCTCCTGCACGAAAAGATTTTTTTATAGGGCGTTCGCCAAGCTTTTTTTTGTAGTTGCCTTGAAATCACTTTTTGACCAGCAGCGCCGAAAAACCAGCGCTGGCTACACTTTGGAGATATTTTAAAGATGAGAGCTACCCCACTTGTCATCCGGGACGTTTTTCTGTTTGAGCCGAAAGTTTTCGGGGATGAGCGGGGCTTTTTCTATGAAAGCTTCAATCAGAAGGTGTTCGAGGCGGCTGTCGGAAAGTCCGTTAATTTCGTCCAGGACAACCATTCCAAATCGGCAAAGGGTGTACTTCGCGGTTTGCACTATCAGATCAAACAGCCCCAGGGAAAGCTGGTACGGGTCACCCATGGCGAGGTGTTTGACGTAGCCGTCGATCTGCGCAAAAGCTCTGCCACCTTTGGCAAGTGGGTGGGGGCGCATCTTAGCGCCAGCAATAGGTCTCAACTCTGGATTCCAGAAGGGTTCGCACATGGCTTTGTGGTGCTTTCAGAGAGTGCTGAATTTCTCTACAAAACCACGGACTACTGGGCTCCTGAGCACGAACGGAGCCTGGCGTGGAACGATTCCGACGTCGCAATCGATTGGCCGTTTTTCGATTCACCCACCCTGTCCGCCAAAGATGCAAATGCCCCGCGTTTTGTTAACGCTGAGGTGTTTGAATAGTGGACCCGCACCTGAAACCTTCAGCTGGGCCGGTCAGCATGGTGGCCAGCCTCTGGAAAAATCGTTCGTTGATCTCACAAATGACTAAGCGCGAAGTGATCGGACGCTACCGCGGTTCGGTCATGGGGCTGACATGGTCATTTTTTAACCCGATCCTGATGCTTGCGGTTTATACCTTCGTGTTCTCTGAGATTTTCAAATCTCGCTGGGTCGGTGTTGATACCGGTAAAGGTGGTTTCGCGATCCTGTTGTTTGTGGGCATGATCGTTCATGGGTTGTTTGCTGAATGCGCTAACCGTGCACCTTCTCTGGTGATGACCAACAGTAACTATGTAAAAAAAGTAGTCTTCCCGTTGGAGATTTTGCCGGTCATTACCCTGGGTTCTGCACTGTTCCATAGCTGTATCAGTCTGATCGTATTACTGGCCGCCCAGTTCTTGATCACCGGCCAACTCTATTGGACGGCACTCCTGTTTCCTTTGATCCTGGTGCCACTGATACTAGCGACCCTAGGAATAAGCTGGTTGTTGGCCTCGCTGGGTGTTTATCTGCGAGATGTAGGTCACGTGATTACGGTCCTTACCACCGTCTTGTTGTTTCTTTCTCCTGTGCTTTATCCGGTAGCAGCGCTGCCTGAAGTTTATAAGCCATGGCTAAAACTCAATCCGCTGACTTACATAATTGAGGAAAGTCGAAGTGTCCTGCTATTCGGCCACCTCCCGCATTGGGGCAGTCTAGGTGTGGCTATCGTCATTGGGGTACTTATTGCTTCAATTGGCTTCTGGTTCTTTCAAAAGACACGTAAAGGGTTCGCTGATGTCATCTGATCAATCGGTAATCAGCGTTCGGAATGTCTCCAAATGTTTTTACACCTATGACAAACCTCGTGATCGCCTGAAACAAGCTATCGTGCCGCGTTTCCAGCGGTGGGCGGGCGATCAAGTCACCACCTATGGCAAAGAGTTCTGGGCCCTGCGTGACATCAGTTTTGAAGTCAAAAAAGGCGAAACGGTAGGTGTCGTAGGTCGCAATGGATCAGGCAAGTCCACACTGCTGCAGATCATTTGTGGCACGTTGACGCCGACGATGGGCGAAATTGAAACGCGTGGGCGTATCGCTGCATTGCTCGAGTTGGGCTCAGGCTTCAACCCTGAGTTTACTGGGCGTGAAAACGTCTACCTGAACGCAGCGGTTCTGGGCCTGACGCGTAATGAGGTGAACGATCGCTTTGATGCTATTGCCAGTTTTGCGGACATCGGAGAATTTCTCGATCAGCCGGTGAAGGCCTATTCTAGTGGTATGGCGGTCAGGCTTGCGTTTGCAGTCCAGGCACAAGTCGATCCTGAGATTCTTGTTGTGGATGAAGCGCTCTCGGTAGGTGATGCCCGATTTCAAGCCAAATGCTTCGAGCGTCTGCGCCAGCTTAAAGAGAACGGAACTAGTATCCTGCTAGTGACCCATTCCAGCGAGCAAGTAGTGACGCACTGCTCGCGCGCAATTCTATTGGAACAAAGCCGGGTTGAAATGATCGGAGAGTCACGCCCGGTGATCAATCGCTACACCGACATTTTGTTTGGTCGTAATACCAGTGCTGATGAGCCTTCGAACCCTGCGGCGGTGACCGCAGAGCCCGTGGCGCTAATCGAGAAAACTCTACACTTGTCTCTGGAAAGCGATGTTTATGCATCACGTATCGGCTATAACCCACATGAATATCGTTGGGGGGATGGGGCTGCTACGTTAATGGATTTTCATTTGAGTGCGAACGGACGTGAGTTTCCGGCGAGCATAGAGTCGGGTGAGGAAGTTGTACTCGGTGTGTCATTTAAGTTTAACCGTCCAGTGATTAACCCAATTCTCGGATTCACCATTAAAACCAAGGAAGGTGTAACGGTCTACGGCACGAACTCCTATTTGTTGGAGTGTACCGAAACCCGATCCATGGGAGAGTCTGGGAACGTGGCCATCGCCAGCGTGAAGTTCGTAAACAGACTAGCTACTGGTGATTATTTTATTTCCTTAGGGATCGCCTCTAGAGAGGGCGAAGACATCATTCCCCATGATAGGCGTTATGACTCCATTCATTTGGTTGTCGAACCCACTCCCAAGTTGTTGGGGCTGATTGACCTTGCCGCTGCTATGACAATCGATCCGGTAGACCCAAATGTTTAAACTCGATCAATATGGTTATACCAAGGATGGTGAAACAAATGTGTGGGTGCGCTCTGATTTTCAGGGTATTGCCTACAGTGATGGTGATAGCTCCGAAGCTGAACTCGCAGGTATAATTCATAACGCCAAAGACGTGTCTGTCTTGTCAGATGAGCTTCCGCAGTACTGCACCGACTGGGCAAAGCTTTATCACCTAAGCGCCACACGCGCTAATATCCTTCGTCCGTTTGAGCACTTGTTCAAGTCTCGCGTGTTGGAAATCGGTGCCGGCTGCGGCGCTATCAGTCGTTATCTCGGCGAATGCGGAGCAGACCTTCTATGCCTGGAAGGCAGCCCTCGACGGGCGGGAATAGCTGCGAGCCGCACGCGTGAACTGGATAACGTAACTGTTCTGGCTGAGCGATTCGACGATTTCAAGGTCGATGAGCAATTCGATGTCATCACGCTTATTGGCGTACTCGAGTACGCAAGCATGTTCAGTAATGCGGAAGATCCCGCCTTGGCGATGCTGATGCGCGTTCGTCAATTGCTCAAGCCTGATGGGCATCTTTTCATCGCCATCGAAAACCAGTTGGGGCTCAAGTATTTTGCGGGTGCGCCTGAAGACCATGTCGGCATTACAATGTATGGCATCGAAGGCCGATACGAACATGGGCAGCCCAAAACCTATGGTAAGAAGGAGCTCAAGGACCTTGTCACCCGAGCCGGGTTTACCGCTTCGAGTTTTCTGGCGCCGAGTCCGGATTATAAACTACCCAACTCGATCATTACTGAGAGTGGCTTCGGATGCGACGATTTCGATGCCTCTGCCTTGGCGTGGCAGAACGTCAAGAAAGACCCACAGCTTCCAGAGCTGACCACTTTCAACCTCGAGAAGGCTTGGTCCGTTGTCATCGACAATAGTCTGGGCATGGACCTAGCCAACTCTTTCTTGGTCGTGGCGTCTTCCGAAAACAGCGAACCTTTCGACACTGACGTGCTTGCCTACCATTACAGCACGGGTAGAAAGACTCGCTACTGTAAGGAGTCATTGTTTGTTAAAACGCCGCAGGGTATTCAGGTCCACTATAGAAAGCTGGGTAATCTAATAGGCGATGAGGCGCAAGCGAACCTCGACGACGGCTTCAAATATGTGCTTCCCCGCGTGGACGCCTACGCGAAAGGCAGCGTGCTCAGCCTTGAGTTCCTAGATGTTGCTGCGCGCCGCGACTGGAGCGTGCAAGGGTTTACCCCCTTTTTACAGAAGTATCTGGCTTGTCTGCAAATACTACTGGATGAAGAGGGCTCTGACGTAAAACTTTCTTCAGCCAAGTCTCTGCTTCCCGGCCGTTATATTGATGCCGTCCCGCAAAACATCGTAATCGATGAGCGCAATAAGCCGCAGTTTATTGATATCGAGTGGGAGATGGATGAGGGGGTTGAACTCGGCTATTTGATGATGCGGGCACTACTTTTGCTGATGGCCGCTGCGAATCCCTTCTACCCCAGTGCTTCTACGATCAGTCGTCAGGAGTTCGTGACGCAGCTGTTAGCAAGCGCAGATATGGATATAAGCGCTGAGGACATCACACGCTATATCGCTACCGAAGCTGCCTTTCAAGAGCGGGTTACCGGTGCCGACGCAAATCAGTTTCTCAACTGGTCACCCGAAGCAATTATTCACAAACTGGGAGCTGTGTACCCGCCCTCCAAGCACGCAAAACTCTATGTGAGTGATACAGCTGGTCACTTTTCAGAAGAGTCTTCGTTGCTCCAAGTGGTCGATGATGGGCGTCAACTGATCCGGTTTACCCTCCCTCCTGGCTTGCCACCTGGTGTGCAGTTGCGGTTTGACCCGATCAACCGACGTCAAAGCTTTTCCATTCATACCATCAAGGTGTACTCTAGCGGCGAAACGGTTATGGAGTGGCAGGATGACATTAGTCATCCGCTTGTCATTGCATCCGCCGTGCGAATTCCCCAAGTTGGTCGCAATACGCTTTATCTGGCGCTGAGTGATGATCCGAGTTTAGCGATTCCTTTAGCTGGTGAAGCGCTCAGTGGCATAGACCTGCTTGAGCTGGAAGTAAGTCTTACTTTACTCACGGAAGAGCAGCTTGCTCAAGAGATTAATGTGCTGAATCAATCTGAACTGACAAATCCTAATTTCGAACTGCAAAACAAGCTCGATCTAATTCTGGACTCAAGCAGTAAACTTGACCAGATTCTTGACTCAAATAGCAAGCTTGATCTGATTGTCGACTCTAATCGACAAATCAATGACGTGCTTGGGCTGTTGAAGACATCTATTACTTCAAATTATACCGAGGTAATCGCTCAAACTACTCGAGAAAAAGACAGAGAGGTTCAGGCGGTCGTTGAGCAACTTCGTCTATTGAGTGAAGAGACCAAAGTCTCCATTCAGCTTCTCAGTGAGGAGCATAAGGTAGCCCTTCAGCTCCTGACTGAGCAATACAATCTTGCGCTGGGCGAAAAAGACTCACAGATCGAAGAATTCATCGCTTCTACGGCGCTCGAACATGCACATTCAGAAGTGGAGCGGCTACAGATTATCGAGACGCTGCATCACCAGGTAGCTCTTAAAGATGAAGAGTTGCAAAATACGTTGGCCAAATGGCAAGGGTCTTTGAAGGATAAGGATGCTCACATCTGCAACCTCGAAGAGCAATTGCGGTTGCAGCAGATTCAGAAAGACACGCATATCCATAACTTGAATTTGCACATTATTGCCATGCAGTCATCATCCAGCTGGAAGGCGACCGCGCCCTTTCGCAATCTTTTAAGGCGCGTTAGCCAAGTTAAAAGGGTATGGCGGTTATTGCCAGCGGTGATCCGTCGAGGTGGTGGACTACGCAGTACAGCACGCAAGGCGATCGCGGTGTGGCGCCAACAAGGCGCTGCAGGCTTGAAGGCGCGGGTAGTTTGGGTTGCCGGGGCAAGTAACTTTGCCTTTGTTGGCCAGGAGACCCGTGAAGTGCCCGACCGCCACGATTATTCGCGGTGGGTCGAGTATTACGACACCATGGATGATAACGGCCGTTGGAAAATCAGTGAAGAGATCCGCAAGTGGAAAACCAATCCGCTGATTTCGATCATCATGCCTGTTTACAATCCGCCTTTGGACCTGTTGCGTGAAGCGGTCGAGAGCGTTCAGTCGCAGCTCTACAAGAACTGGGAGTTGTGCATAGCCGATGATGCTTCCACCGATGCGCAGGTGATTACCTATCTCGAGTCACTCAAGGCTCAAGACAAGCGTATCAAGGTAGTATTCCGCGAGGAAAATGGTCATATCTCCAACGCCAGCAATTCTGCACTGATATTAGCGTCGGGCCAGTACATTGCCTTGATGGACAATGATGACCTTCTGCCGGAGAACGCTCTGTATTGGGTTGCCCGTGCTATTCATGACAACCCGGATGTAGGTGTTATTTATTCTGACGAGGACAAGATTGATACTGCTGGCAAGCGCAGTTCGCCTTACTTTAAGTCGGATTGGAACGAGTTTCTGTTTCGCTCCCAGAACATGGTTTGCCATTTGGGTGTTTATCGCTCCGATCTGGTGAAAGAGGTTGGTGGTTTTCGCACGGGCTTTGAAGGCGCTCAAGACTACGATCTTGCCTTGCGCTGCTCCGAGAAACTCAATCGCAGTCAAATCGTGCATATTCCACGGGTGCTCTACCACTGGCGGATTCACGCGGGCAGTACTGCAATGGCAGGCGACGAAAAGCCCTACGCAGCGCTTGCTGGCGTCAAGGCCTTGGATGAGCACCTGCAGCGCAAAGGTAATATCGGTCGTACCGAACTGCTGCCGATGGGCATGTACCGGGTTCACTATGCCCGCCCCGCAGTGGAGCCGTTAGTCACGCTGATTATTCCCACGCGTAACGCCTGCGCGCTGGTAAAACAGTGCATTGACAGTATTCAGCAACTGACGACCTACACTAACTATGAAATTATCTTGATCGATAACGGATCGGATGATCCCATCTCTCTAGAATATTTCGCCCAACTCGATCAGCAAGATAATATTCGAGTGATGCGTGACGATGGGCCGTTCAATTACTCGGCTTTAAATAATGGTGCCGTCAGAATGGCTCGCGGTGAGTTGATCGGACTGATCAACAACGACATTGAGGTCATCACACCAGAGTGGCTGGATGAGATGGTGTCTATTGCACTGCAGCCAAACATCGGCGCCGTCGGGGCACGCCTTTGGTACCCGGATGATCGCCTGCAGCATGGCGGCGTCGTGGTCGGCGTTGGCGGTGTCGCAGGGCACTCGCATAAGTACCTGCCAAAAGGCGACTACGGCTACTTCTGCAGGGCCGCGCTGATTCAGGAGTTTTCGGCAGTCACTGCGGCGTGCCTGATCGTCAAGAAGTCTATTTTCGAGCAAGTGGGTGGGCTGGACGAAGAGAACCTCAAAATTGCGTTCAATGATGTTGACTTCTGCCTGAGAGTACAGGAGGCGGGTTACATCAACGTGTGGACACCTTTTGCCGAGCTCTACCACCACGAGTCGGCTACACGGGGCCTGGAAGATACGCCTGAGAAAAAAGAAAGGTTTTCCAATGAAGTCCTGTATGTTCAGGCTCGCTGGCCGAAGATCCAAGAAGACTACACCTATAACCCGAACCTGACGTTAGATCATGAAGACTTCGGTTTGGCTTGGCCACCTAGAGTTAAGTTATAAGATGAATTCAACTACTATGGTCGACACTAACTTGGCTGGGAAGAGTGATGGCATGGTTGCGCTGCCCGTCGCTCGCTCTTCCTATAACCTCAAAAACTTACTTCGTTTTGTTTTGATTGCTCTGCCGGTCATTAGCCTTATCATCAGTGCTTGGTCTTGGCTAAGGTACGGGGTTGATGTTCCTGTATATGACGATTGGCGCCAATACAACGCCAATGACATGGGGCGACTGGATCTCCGTTATTTGATGACACCGCACAATGACACGTTATACACCATAGGATTGCTGTTGGATTCGCTGGCGTTTCGTTTCCTCGATGGAAATACTGTTGCGTATCAATTTATCAGTATGTTAGCTGTGCTGGGTGGATTGCTGGCGTTTCAATGGAAACTTCTGAGTAGCTGCATAAACAACAAAACCTATTTGGCGGTTTCTTTCTCGTTTACGCTACTCATGCTGCAGCCGGATACCTATTGGGGTTGGCAAAACTTGGCTTATCATCAGGCGGTGCCTTTGGTTTGCCTTTTAGGTATTATTGCAATCACTCTGCGCGAAAAGCTTAATTCAGGTTATGTACTCGTATCTGTGTTTTTTCTCACGTTGATTTCTGGTCTAACTTATATAAGCGGTGCGTTTTCTGCACTGGCGCTTTGCCTGATATTTGTCTTTGTTGGGTTGATGTATAAATCTAGGTACAGTAAAAATTTGGTGAGTGCTGGACTGGCGATCGCACTGCCTGCACTCGCTACAACGATGGCTCAACTATGGGTTATTGTAGGAGTTCAGCATGGTACGCACCGCGCAGATGCGCCAATGGCATATCCTTGGGAATCTGATTTTTGGTATTTCATGTTGGGGAAAATTGGTCGCTCATTGATGCTGCCGATGTCGCACCCTAAATTTTCCCTGATAGTCACGGCTGTGGCAGTGCTGATGATTCTGGCGATTGTCGTCGCTGGGATTTTTAAACTTAGTTCCAGTGCTAGTGATACAACCAAAAAAGCTATCATTGTATTTTTGTCGCTATCAGGGATTGTTTTTGTATACCTACTGCTTATATCGGCCGGGCGAACAAATTTGCGGCCTGATAACGTAAGTAGCGCAACGGATGTTTTTATATATGGCTTTTATAGGTTCCACTTTTTCTGGGTCACTTTGCTCTGGCCCTGGCTAGCATTGCTTTGCTTGAAAGGTCTGCAGAGCCGCAAACCATCGAAATCATTCGCTATGGTTGTGGCGCTTATGGCTGTCGCACTATGGAGTTTAGCGTTAGTTTTTACAGAGATTATGGGTAACGCAGCGTTCTTTCAAACTACGATGAAGCACCGCTCTGAGGGTGTAGCATGTGTGCTCTCCAGAATTCAAGAGTCCGGAGAGGTTAGATGTCCAAATATAGATCTCGGCGATATAGCGGAAGGCATAAAGAATGGGCGGGCTGCTGATGCGTCTTTTGCCAGAATACTTCCGATTTTGCCTATAGCACTCGGGACCAACAACCCGTCGCCGCTTTATAGACTTTCAGATAGTTTGGACGTGGTAAAAATAAATAATGCGGTGCGTGACGTAAGTGCAAGTCGTACATTTAGCCTTAAGACTGATAATGACCCAAGCCTGATAATGAAAATTCCTCCAGGTGCTGATTTGTTACGCTGTCGTACGGTTGATCTGGTAGCGGCGATGACAGTAGAGGAGGCTAGTGTTGCTCAGCTGTTTTATATGACGCCTGGGCATATAGGCTACAGTGAGGGGCAGTCGGCCACAGTCTCCGTGTCACCGTCCAAAGAGCCTCAGATCGTTAGCATTACTGTTAGTAGCACTAACGGATTCGAGTCTGAACTCAGGTTTGACCCCGTCACGGCTAACCAAAAAATAAGTATTAAAGATCTGGAAGTCCGTTGCCGTTTGTATTTCAAGGCCAATTGAGAAAGGTGAATAAAATGTCCTCTAATCAAATACCACTTTTTTCCGCAGCGGTTGTAAACGCTCGACTGGACTTTCTTTCCGCGATCACTAGGGTGCTAGACAGCCACTGGTACGTGCTTGGGAACGAAGTGAAACTGTTCGAAGAAGAGTTCGCGAAATATGTGGATGTCAACCACTGTATCAGCGTTGCCAATGGCTCTGATGCGCTTGAGTTGGCACTAAAGGGGTTAGGCGTAGGGCGTGGTGATCGAGTGGTAGCGGTTGCCAACGCGGGTTTCTACGGCAGCACTGCTATTCATGCAGTAGGTGCGGAACCTCATTACGTCGATCTCGATGCTATCAGCCTGACGATTTGCCCAAAGGCGCTTGCAGCAATCGTTGACAGCAAGCCCGCAGCAGTGATCGTGACGCACCTTTACGGTCAACTTGCCAACATCGAGGAAATCGTCCGTATCGCTTCGGCTGCCGGCGTCCCGGTGTTGGAGGATTGCGCCCAATCCCACGGTGCGCGACGCAATGGCAAACAGGCCGGCAGTTTTGGCACGATTGGGTGCTTCAGCTTTTACCCCACCAAAAATCTTGGTGCCCTGGGTGATGGTGGCGCAGTGGTCACCGATAACGACGAACTCGCGACTCGCATCCGTCAGTTGCGCCAATACGGCTGGACTCAAAAGTACCAAGTGTCCGTCCCTGGCGGCCGAAACAGCCGCCTTGACGAAATGCAGGCCGCGATCCTTCGTGTGAAACTCCCGCATCTGGATACCTGGAACGAGCAACGTCGTTCGATCGCCAAGCGCTACAACGCGGCGTTCGCGGCACTGGATATGCAATTGCCGTGCTCCACCGGCGAAGATTATGTAGGCCACCTCTACGTCGTGCGTGTGAAAGCGAGAGCGGAGTTTGCTGCAGCGTTGAAAGAAAAGAGCGTCAGCACCGACATCCATTACCCGATCGCTGACCACAAGCAACCGGCTTACGCTGCCACGCCAGCCGCTTTGAGCGTGACCGAGCAAGCGTGTGACACGGTTATCTCGCTGCCTTGCTACCCTGGCCTGACCGACGAAGAAGTCGATCGCGTGATCGAGGCCGTCACTGCTTACTTCTCTGAGGGGAAATAACCTTGCTGACGTTGGTCATCCCCGTATATCGCAATGAGGGCAATCTTCCCGATCTGCTCGTCGCCATAGCTGGCCTGAATACGCAGCTTGATAACGACCTTGAGGTTGTGTTCGTTGTGGACGGCAGTCCGGACCGTTGCTATGAGATTTTGCGAGAGAAGCTGCCTGCGCAGCCTTTCCGATCCAAGCTCATTTTGCTGTCGAAGAACTTTGGCTCGTTCATGGCTATTCGTACAGGGCTGCAAAATGGCAGCGGCGACCGATTTGCGGTGATGGCTGCGGACCTGCAGGAGCCGCCTGAACTGGTTCTTGAAATGAACCGCGTGCTGTTGGGCCAGGACACCGATGTTGTCGTCGGTGTTCGAGAAGGGCGGCAGGACCCGTGGGGCAGTCGCATGGCGTCCAACCTCTTCTGGGGCCTTTACCGCCGGTATGTCATCCCCGAGATTCCACCGGGCGGCGTCGATATGTTTGCCTGCAATCGGGCATTCAGGGACACACTGCTGACGCTGGATGAGCGACATAGCTCGCTGATCGCGCAGATTTTCTGGTTGGGTTATCGCCGCAAAGTCGTGACCTACACCCGTCAAGAAAGAGTTCACGGTACTTCGGCCTGGACCCTGCGCAAGAAAGTCAATTACCTGATGGACAGCGTGTTTTCCTTCACGGACCTGCCCATCAGGTTGCTGACCCGTGTCGGCGCTTTCGGCTCGGTGCTGGCGGCGGTGTTCGGCGTTTTCACATTGGCGGCGAAGCTGCACGGCATGATCGAAGTGCCGGGCTACGCGATGATCATGCTGACAATCACTTTCCTTGGCTGCTTGAATCTCCTGGGGCTGGGCATCGTGGGCTCCTATGCATGGCGTACCTACGAAAATACAAAAAATCGACCCTTGGCGATCCCAATGCGCGTTGAAGATTTTGGAGATAAGAATGAGCAGCACTAAGCAATACTTCGTTCACAGTCATGCACTGTGCGAATCCGAGAATATTGGTAAAGACACGCGAGTCTGGGCGTTCGCGCACATTCTGCCCGGGGCCTCCCTGGGCAGTGAGTGCAACGTATGCGACAACGTGTTCATTGAAAACGATGTGATCATCGGCGACCGCGTCACGCTCAAATGCGGCGTGCAGGTCTGGGATGGCATCACCATTGATGCGACGTCTTCATTGGTCCGAATGCAACCTTCACGAATGACCTGTTTCCGCGCAGCAAGGTCTACCCGCAGGCCTTCGATCGCACAATCATCCGCAAGGGCGCCTCGCTGGGCGCCAACTGCACGATCCTTCCGGGCCTGACCATTGGCACCAACGCAATGATCGGCGCAGGTGCGGTGGTCACGCGTTCTATCCCGCCCAATGCCATCGTTGTTGGCAACCCTGCGAAAATTATTGGCTACGTTGATGCCAAGCCTGTCAGCACCTCCCAAGAGGGGGCTGAAAAGGTTGCCAGCAAGCCGGGCGTGGTCCAGACCACGGTCAGCGGCGTGACGTTGCACACGATGACTGAAGTCGCTGACATTCGCGGCAGCCTGTCCGCGGGTGAATTCGAGCGTACCATCCCGTTCAAATCGGAACGTTATTTCCTAGTGTATGACGTGCCTACCGCAGAAACACGCGGCGAACATGCACATAAGGTCTGCCACCAGTTTCTGGTTGCCGTTAAAGGCTCGGTGCATGTGGTCGCGGACGACGGTAGTAACCGCGAAGAGTTCGTGCTGGATAAGCCCAACAAGGGTATTTACCTGCCACCGATGACATGGGGCATCCAGTATCGTTATTCCCATGATGCAGTGCTGATGGTGTTTGCGTCGCATTACTACGATTCGGCCGACTACATCCGCAACTACGATGAATTCAAATCGCTGATTGCCAACGCTCGATGATGCCTGGAATCAAGCGCGCAGCGGCTAAAATCCTGCAGGTGGATTTTGCCCGGTTCCTGGTGTCGGGCGGTTTCAATACTCTCGTCACCTACGGAATCTATTTACTGCTGTTGAATGTGTTGTCCTATAAAACAAGTTATACGGTCGCGTACGTGGCCGGGATAGTGCTTGCGTACAGCCTCAATCGGTACTTTGTTTTCAAGAGTCATCAGGGCATCAAATCGGTCGCTTTATTTCCGTTAGTTTATCTGGCGCAATACCTCACCAGCCTTTTGATTCTCTGGGTGTGGGTTGAGAAACTTGGGCTTGATAGCCGTGTCGCTCCGTTAATCGCGATCGCGATCACGGTACCGATGACGTTTGTTCTTTCCAGGTACGTGTTCTCCACGGCCCCGAAACGAGGTTGATGGGTGAAAGGCGGACATGGCAGCGCCTACGCGCCTGCCGTTACCTGACCGTCACGCAGATTTAAGCTCCGGGACATCCTGCTACGAGTGTGGCGATGTGTCCAGGGGCTTTTTTGTTGTGTTGAATTTCATATTTCAACAGTGTGAAGCCTTTTAGGCTTCGGAGCCGCGCGCCTTGATGCTCATGCTCGAGGCACCGTTGACGGTGACTTCGAACATGGCAGCGTCTTTCAGGGTTATTCTATTACGAGCACCGCCTTGGATTGGCATAGACGCGAGGTGTTCTCTCCAGGGATTACAATGGATACACTGTAGCCACCTGGTTCCAGCGAAGATAAATCGGCATTGAAGGAAAAACCAGCTTTCAAGAGTTTTTGATTGTTGAATGCCTTTGCCACGTCCGGTCGATCAATAGCCGTATATTCCTTGAATGTAGCGGGGTCACCCTTGTAGCCGATCAGGCGAAGTTTGAGTTCCTTCGGGGAGCTTTGGTTTACGGTATCGATAGCCCAGCCGTTAAATTGTACAATGCTTCGCGGTACATAAACGCGCGCGCCAGTCTTTCCGCCGATTGTGTCAATGGCGCATTTGTCTGATGGGTAATAAGTGGTCTTGGCTGCTGCAGCATTTTCCTTGCTCCCTTCCTTGTCATTGCATCCCGTCATTGTTGCTGCAGTTATAGCGAGAAAACTTATCGCCGCAATTATCTTATACATGGTTTTTCCTGAGGGGTGTCAGTGTATGTAGTGTTGATTTCTTAACTCTATAAATGCTTGGCAGTGCTATCGGCGTATCGCGAAAACTGACGATTCATCGGCGGCACAGTCTCCGCCCCTGCTGCTAAAAATATCAACCTCAGCGGTCGGATTATGTAGTGGTTGGCAGCACAGTACAAGAGTGTGGGAATGGTTTGATGGCGGTAGTCATGCATTTTTACTGGGCGGTCGATGGGCAGGTATTGAGTGAGGCTGCTTCTGTTGAACATCACCTACGCGGGTTGGGAGCTGGTTTTCAACTCCGCGCTGCGCCCTGCATCTTTTAAAACAAGGCATTGTAACAACCCGCGTGCAGGTTTTCAGTTCGTTAGCAGGTCGGGCTTGATGATGACGTTATGTTTTCTCGATTTTCGAATGCCATTAATATTTAATTGATCGCGCTGTATAAGGTTGTAAGTAAAGTGCAGACACGGAAAGTTAGCCCGTGCTTCTGTAGCGTGCGGCTCGAGGTACCAAGGCAGCCAGCCGTCGATGGGGGTTTCGCAAGTCGACTCGCACGGGGTGCAGATACACCTTTAATGCCCATGAAAAAGCCCGCAACGACGGGATTTTTGACGCCTGTGTCGTGAGTTTCAGGTGTCGGGTGCAGCCGATTTTTTGTTACCTGTTACACCCAGGTAAAGATAAATGATGGTCACCACAATCAATGCGACCACACAAGCCTCGGAAGACTCCACAGACATCTACGGGCCTTGACGGCCGAAGTAGTACTTCGATTCGGAGCTTTGCAGCCCCATCGTGTACTCGAGCGTTGCTTGAGACGCGTCCCATAGTCCGTACAGCGTGAAGAGAAAGGACGGCCACTATTGCAAGAAACACCCGCTCCCGTCATTTAATCTTCGTCAGCGCGTAGATCACAATGATCACCGGAAAGGTCCCGTTCCACTGCCAGCTCTCGGAGCCAAAACTCAGGAGTGGGGAGAACAGCATGAATATCACCTGCAGGCCGACCGGTACTTTACTGTCGCCGTTGAACGACCAACGGAGGCAGTACATGGCGACAATCAGGACGTAGAAACCAAAGTAGAGGAAATACGATATCCATGGCTTGAGAGGCGCTCCGGCGCTCTGCATCATAAGGTTTGCGGTTAACGGCGGGCCTTGGAAACCAGTCGAAAAATCAATTACGGAACGCATGACCAGAAAGCTGATGGCGACCGTACAGACTCCCGGCACCAGGCGTTGAAGTTTAAGTCCTCGATAGAGTTGCGGGCACCACGCAATGCTCGCTGCAATCCAGGCGAGCAACGCTATAATTACAGATTGCATCAGTGGTAAGAGCGGTATGAAGCCCACGAGCGCTGTTAGCCCTCCGCTGATAATGTGAGTGGAGGTGTTCAGCGTGGTGATATCTTTCATGAAGTGATGGTAAGCGAAGAGATCAATCACTAGAAACGATGTAAATAATGATTTTTGTTTGGGTTTAGAATTCTTGATGCTGATGTGGTTGACAGTGCCGTAAGGAAAGGAAGTTAACTCCGGTGGGACAACAAAGAGAGCTGAAAATAACTAGGCAAATCAGGTGCATATAATATGCAGGGCAATTTTTTATGATTAACCCAGCATCACAAATCAATACAGCAAAAGGGAATGGCTAGGTGGTCGCTCAGGGTCGAATAAAAAACGGGTATTACCAATCTCGCCCAGCTGAATATAAAAAATCATGGATAAGATAGCTTGAGCGGCGTCACGCCTAGCGTCTGCGATCAACTGAACAAGCAGCCTGTTCGGATGGCCAGAAAGCTGATGTTGAATAACAGCTGAATAAAAACCAGTGTTTCTTTTACTTCTCCATGCTAGGTGGAAGGTGTCAATTGAAAGAACTGATATTTTTGCGGGGCGACAGGGGGCGTTAATGATCGGTACGCTTGGCGCTAATAACTTAACATATGACTACTTAGTAGTTTTCGTCTCCGTCCACACCTTCGTGGAGTGGAATAACGCCCACCCATAAGTAGGTAAGCAACGTTACAGTAACGACGGCCATCGCTATATGTCTGCCAGATAATCCGACCAAGACTGATCCATCCTCATCCATATTAATTTCAGTTGCCAGAGCGAGCGCCAATTTTCGGATTGGTGCTATGTAACGATGTAAATACTCGCGGTCTGCGAGTTTACAAATCAACTGGCTATTTGTCGATCAATCTACAACCTTTTCACTGGTCGGGTTTATTTTCGCCTTGGGTAACGCTTTATAAATCTGGTAGGCCGGATCAGGCGTGGGCTGAACCGGTTCAAAATGGGCGCGGATATAGTCGTCCATCAATCGATGGGAATTGGAAAATCTCAACGCTTCCCGACTGTCCATCGCCATGTTGAAGACCAGCACGAACCCTGGGTCGGCATTCTTTATCCGTTCGATTTCCGCGCGCTGGAAGTCCTCGGTGCGCGGTGAAAGTGCGTATATCTCCCAAAGGGGCGCTTCCCGTTCCAGCAAGGGGTAGGCGCCGGGCCAGAACGGCAGGACCAGCACCGTTCGGCCCTCTGGGGCATAACGGCCAGTCAGGTCCCTAAGGAGCTGTACCGCATCGGCGGTACCGGGGTCCATGGATATGGTCGAACCCGAGACGTTGATCTGCCTCCAGCCATCTTGGGTGCGAGCGAGTATTCCAGGCTGCCAGGCGGCAAGTATGAACAAGCTGACAGCGGCGGTAAGCACACTCAGTATCAGTTTTGACGCCCACGTTCTGAGTGTGGCCAAAAGGATGAAGATACCGAGGAGCATCGGATAAATGCCCTGCGCGAGGTGGCCGACGTCTGCCCTTGCAAAGGCAAAGTGGGCATACGGAAGCGTTGCGCAAGCCACGGCCACCAGTTCAGGGCGCACGGGTCTACCTCGCAGCCGTTCTTTAAACACCCAGCCCAGTGCGCCAATACCGAATGCCAGCAATGCCATGAAGCAGAGGCCGATGAGGAACCATCTGGTCTCGATGACTACGCCGGCGGTTCCGAAGCCAACGGTCCAAGGCCAGGGGACGGGTAGCGGCAGATTGGTGTTGCCTTGTTCGAGCATGAACACAATCGTGTCTATGAAGGCTGAGAAGTAACCGGGTATGAACAAACACATGGCGATGACCGGCAGGTAGCCTACGGCCACTCCCGCTGCCCAGGCCGGGACGCCCTTGAATCGTTGCCCCTGATCGGATGCCCTAATGGCGAGCCAACTCATGGCCGTTACGCTGGCCACGGCGCCGTATACGCCATGATTACGGCCAAATACGGCCGCGAGACCGATGATCACGCCAAGCAGGAAGTAGCGTTTTACTGTCGGGTTAAGCAGGAGGTAAGTCAGGCCTGCAACGATGATCATTGAAATCGAAATATCAAAAATCTTGTGCCGTGGGTACATCCAGGCCATGAGCGCAAGGCCGGTGATACATAGAAAAGCGAGCTTTTTGAGAGAGTTTCCTCGTAACGCAATGGCGATGGTCCAAAGCCCTGCATATACGCCCAATACTTGAAACATCGCCACGGAGGCGCGCAGTGCCATGATTCCCGTATCGCCTACAAGGGAAAAGTAGCCTGCAGACCAAAAATATCGGCCAGGGTCATAAGCCATGAAGTCACGGATCGGAATTTGCCCGGCAATGATTTGCTTCGCGCCGTACCACAGGAACCCTTCATCCCAGAGGTTAAAACTATCATGGCCTTGCCAAAGAAAATTGCCGATGACGAAAGAGGCCGACAAGGCCAAAAGAACGAGTGTGTTTACGGCCCGTTCATGTATAGCGTGATTCATGGTTCATTCCGCGTCATTTCCCGATGGCGTGCACTATGCCTCTTCAGCGGGGCTCAGGGTAGGTGAATCGATGCGTCGGCCACGACGCTCACCTGGTTGACTTGCCCACCCGCAACACCAACCACAGTGCCCCCGCAATCAGCACCCCGCCATACAGATGCGCCATCGACAGCGGCTCATCCAGCAGCAACGCACCCCACAGCACCCCGAACGGCGGGATCAGGAAGGTGGTGGTCATCGATCGCACCGGGCCAATGGCTGTCAGCAGGCGAAAGTACAGGACGTAGGCAAACGCCGTACACATCAGCCCCAACCCGAGCAACGACAACCACACGTGCCAGCCGCCCCAGCTTGCCGGCGGATGAACGATGGCGCTGTAGGCAAACAGCGGCAGCAGGAACAAGGTCGCGCCGAGCATGCTGCCCAGGGCCGCGAGCCGACTGTCGAGCCCGCCGCGCTGATCCAGCCAGCGGCGCGCGAGAAACCCGGCAAAGCCGTAGCAAGTGGTGGCCAACAAGCAGGCCAACGCGCCCATCAACAATTCCAGGTCAAACGCCACCGGCCCGGCGCGGGTCAGCACGCCCACGCCAAACAGGCCCAGGCACACCCCGGCGACTTTCGATGGCGTCAGGCGTTCGCTGAAAAACAATCCGCCAATCAGCACGCCCATTAACGGCGTGGTGGCATTGAAGATCGCCGAGTAACCCGCCGGCAACACCTGGGCCGCCACGGAGTACAGGGTCGCGGGTATGCCGGAGTTGATCACGCCCAGCAGCAGGATGGTCTTGAACTTGCCTTGGAAGTCCCAGTTCACGCGCATCACCGTGAGCATCACCAGCAACCCGGCGGCGGCAATCGACACGCGGAAGAACGCGGTCGGCAGCGTGCCGATTTCCGGGGCGATAATACGCATGAACAGGAAACTCGCGCCCCAGATCGCGGCCAGCCCCAGCAGGTATAGGGTGTCGACAGGTCTCACGGAAAACTCCTACATCAATCGGACGGCGAGTGTTGCCCAGCCTCCGGCTCGACACAATCGCTGATTACCGGAAAAACCGCGTCACCGGCCTCTGCTGGCCAATTTGCGCGGGGGGCAGCGCTGAGTGTTTCCAACAACGCTCATCAATCGGCGAAATGAACGAAAGTCCACAAACCAACATGCTAAATGACTGCTTCTCCTGCCTGCATTCACTGGCTAAGCTCTGGGCTTCCAGATACCCGTCCGAGGTTTCCCGCATGTCGCAGCGCACACCCGCCCTCGCTATCGCCCAGATGATCCTCGATGGCTTCGACGATTACCGCGAGCACTTCCGCCAGATCACCGATGGTGCCCGTGAACGTTTCGAAAAGGCCCAGTGGCAGCAGGGCCAGGCGGCTTCGGCGGCGCGTATCAACCTGTATGAGGAGAAAGTCAGCGAAGTGACGAGCCGCCTGCGGGCGAGCTTCGATGACGCCACCCTGATGGACATCGAGGCCTGGCCGTTGGTGAAAAGCGCCTACATCGGCCTGATCGACCTGCGCTTTGACGATGAGCTGTCCGAGACCTGGTACAACTCGATCTTCTGTGGCCTGTTCAGCCATGACCTGATCAGTGACGGCTGCATGTTCGTCCACACCACGCGGCCGAGCCTGCGCCGGGCGAGGGCGGCGCAAACCCGGGTCTACACCCCAGTCGGCAAAATTTCCGACATGCTGGCGCAGATTTTCGCTGATTACAGCTTCAGCGAGCCTTACGCGGATCTGCCGGCCGACCTGCGCCGCCTCGAAGTGCAACTGCGCGAGAACCTGCCTGACTGGGTGTGCAAGGACCCTGAGCTGAAGGTCGAGCTGTTTTCCTCGGTGCTCTACCGCAACAAGGGTGCCTACCTTGTCGGACGCATCTACACCCGCGACGAGCAGTGGCCCCTCGTGATTCCGCTGCTGCACCGCGAAGGGCAGGGCATCCAGATCGACGCGCTAATCACCGACGAAGCCGATGTGTCGATCATTTTCTCCTTCACCCGCTCCTACTTCATGGTCGACGTGCCGGTGCCGGCGGAGTTCATCGGCTTTCTCAAGCGCATCCTGCCGGGCAAGCACATTGCCGAGCTGTACACCTCGATCGGCTTCTACAAGCACGGCAAGTCGGAATTCTATCGCGCCCTGATCAACCACCTGGCCACCACCGACGATCAGTTCATCATGGCTCCCGGTATCCGCGGCATGGTCATGAGCGTGTTTACGTTGCCGGGCTTCAACACGGTGTTCAAGATCATCAAGGACCGCTTCTCGCCGTCGAAAAACGTCAGCCGCGCCACCGTGATCGAGAAGTACCGCTTGGTCAAAAGCGTCGACCGCGTCGGGCGCATGGCCGATACCCAGGAGTTCGCCGATTTTCGCTTTCCGTTGAGCAAGTTCGAGCCCGAGTGCCTGGCCGAATTGCTCGACGTGGCCGCCAGCACCGTTGCCGTCGAAGGCGACACCGTGTTGATCCGCCACTGCTGGACCGAACGGCGCATGACCCCGCTCAACCTCTACCTCGACAACGCCAGCCCCGCCCAGGAGCGCGAAGCCTTGGAAGACTATGGCCTGGCGATCAAGCAACTGGCGGCGGCGAACATTTTCCCCGGCGACATGCTGCTGAAGAACTTCGGCGTCACCCGCCACGGCCGCGTGGTGTTCTACGACTACGACGAGATCTGCTACCTCACCGAAGCCAACTTCCGCCACATCCCCGCGCCCCGCACGCCGGAGGATGAAATGGCCTCGGAGCCCTGGTACTCCATCGGCCCGCTGGATGTGTTCCCCGAAGAGTTCCCGCCGTTCCTGTTCGCCGACGCCGGCCAGCGCAAGCTGTTCGATCAACTGCACGGCGAGTTGTACGATGCTGACTACTGGAAGGGCCTGCAGGACGCGATTCGCGCCGGAAAGGTCATCGATGTGTTTCCGTACCGGCGCAAGGAACGCGAGAACGAATGAGGGGCGCGCATGCCGGCGGTTTTCTGCGACAATCCGCCCCCTGCATAAATAGACGACCAAAACGCACCTGATGACTGACCAAGCGCCCGCTATCGACCAACTGCTGAAAAACCTCGATCACGCCATGCTCGCCGACCGCCACCGTTTGCGGCGGCAGTTGCTCGAGCTGCGCAAGAAGCCCGATGAGGAGAAGCTGGCGCAGTGGGTGACGCGCATGCAGGCGTCCTGCGCCCAGGTCACGGCGCGGCGCGCCAGCCTGCCGCTGATCCGCTACGACGACAGCCTGCCGATCGCCGCCAAGCGCGACGAAATCAAGGCGGCGTTGCTCAAGCATCAGGTGCTGATCATCGCCGGCGAGACCGGTTCGGGTAAGACCACCCAGTTGCCGAAAATCTGCCTGGAGATCGGTCGTGGCCAATACGGCCTGATCGGCCACACCCAGCCACGTCGGATCGCAGCGCGCAGCGTCGCCAGCCGGGTTGCCGAAGAGTTGGCCACGCCGCTCGGCGCACTGGTCGGTTATCAGGTGCGCTTCGAAGACCAGAGTGATTCCAACACCCTGATCAAGCTGATGACCGACGGTATCCTGCTGGCGGAAACCCAGAACGACCGCTACCTCGAACGCTACGACACGATCATCGTCGACGAAGCCCACGAACGCAGCCTGAACATCGACTTCCTGCTCGGCTACCTGAAAACCCTGTTGCCGCGTCGCCCGGACCTGAAAGTCATCATCACCTCGGCCACCATCGACCTGGAGCGCTTCTCCAAGCATTTCGACGATGCGCCGATTGTCGAAGTGTCGGGCCGCACCTTCCCGGTGGACACTTGGTATCGCCCGCTGACCCTGGAACAGGACGAGGAGGGCAACCGCGTCGAGGACGACTTGACCGTCGATCAGGCGATCCTCGCCACCCTCGATGAAATCGCCGCCTACGAGCGCAGCGAGCGGCGCAGCCCTGGCGACGTGCTGGTGTTCCTGCCGGGCGAGCGCGAGATTCGCGATGCCGCCGACATGCTGCGCAAGGCCCAGCTCAAGCACACCGAGATTTTGCCGCTGTACGCGCGCCTGTCACCGGCCGAACAGCAGCGCATTTTCCAGTCCCACCCCGGCCGGCGCGTGGTGCTGGCGACCAACGTCGCCGAAACCTCGCTGACCGTGCCGGGCATTCGCTATGTGATCGACAGCGGCACCGCGCGCATCAGCCGCTACAGCTACCGCGCCAAGGTGCAGCGACTGCCCATCGAGGCGATCTCCCAGGCCAGCGCCAACCAGCGTAAAGGCCGCTGCGGCCGGGTCGAGCCGGGGATTTGCATCCGCCTGTACAGCGAAGAAGACTTTATCGGCCGTCCGGAATTTACCGACCCGGAGATCCTGCGCACCAACCTGGCGGCTGTGATCCTGCAGATGCTGCACCTGCGCCTGGGCGAAATCAGCGACTTCCCGTTTATCGAACCGCCGGACGGCAAGGCCATCAGCGATGGTTTCAACCTGCTGCAAGAACTGTCGGCGGTCGACCGCAACAGCCAACTGACCCCGCTGGGCCGCCAGTTGGCGCGCCTGCCGGTGGACCCGCGCATGGGCCGCATGCTGCTCGAAGCCGCCAAGCTGGGCAGCCTGCAGGAAGTGCTGATCGTGGCCAGCGCCATGTCGATCCAGGACCCGCGCGAGCGCCCGCCGGAACGCCAACAGGCCGCCGACCAGGCCCACGCACAATGGAAGGACGCCGATTCGGACTTCGCCGGGTTGGTCAATCTGTGGCGTGGCTTTGAAGAGCAGCGCCAGGCACTGACTGCCAGCCCGCTGCGCAACTGGTGTCGCAAGAACTTCCTCAACTACTTGCGCCTGCGCGAGTGGCGCGATTCCCATCGCCAGTTGAGCCTGATCTGCCGCGACATGCAGCTGACCGTCAACAAGGAACCGGCCGACTTCGCGAAACTGCACAAAGCCGTACTGTCGGGCCTGCTCAGTCAGATCGGGCAGAAAACCGAAGACGGCGATTACCTCGGTGCGCGTCAGCGGCGCTTCTGGATTCACCCGTCGTCGGGCATCGGCAAGAAACGTCCGCAGTGGCTGATGACCGCCGAGCTGGTCGAAACCACCAAGCTGTACGCACGCATGGTGGCGAAGATCGATGCCGACTGGATCGAACCGCTGGCTGGGCACCTGATCAAGAAAAACCACTTCGAACCGCATTGGGAGAAGAAGCGCGGCCAAGTGGTGGCGTTCGAGCAGATCACCCTGTTCGGGCTGATCGTGGTCGGGCGCCGGCCGGTGCATTACGGGCCGGTCGACCCAGTGGTGTCGCGCGAGTTGTTTATCCGCGAAGGCCTGGTGCGCGGCGAAATCCAGTCCCGGGCCAAGTGCCTGACCGCCAATCAGCAGTTGCTGGAGCAGCTCGACGAGCTGGAAGCCAAGGCGCGTCGGCGCGACATCCTGGCCGACGAAGAGACGCTGTACGCGTTCTACGATGCGCGCTTGCCGGCGGAGATCCACCAGACCGCGACGTTCGACAGCTGGTACAAGGTCAACAGCCAGAAAGACCCGCAATTGCTGATCATGCGCGAGGAAGACGTGCTGGCCCGCGACGCCAGCGAAGTCACCGCCGCGCATTACCCGGACACCCTGCACCTGGGCGACCTGGCGCTGGCCTTGAGTTACCACTTCGAACCCAACCACCCGCGTGACGGCGTGACCTTGCGCGTGCCGGCGCCGCTGTTGCCGGCCTTGCCCGCCGAACGCCTGGAATGGCTGGTGCCGGGGGTGATCGAAGCCAAGTGCATCGCCCTGGTGCGCAACCTGCCCAAGGCCCTGCGCAAGAATTTCGTGCCGGTGCCGGACTTCGTCAGGGCCGCCCTGCAACGTATCGAATTCGCCCAGGGCTCGCTGCCCCAGGCGCTGGGGCGCGAACTGCTGCGCATGACCGGCGCGCGCGTCAGCGATGAAGCCTGGGCCGAGGCCGCGCAGCAGGTGGAAAGCCACCTGAAGATGAACCTGGAAGTGGTCGACGGCCAGGGCAAGTTTCTCGGCGAAGGCCGCGACCTGGCCGAACTGACCGCGCGCTTTGCCGAGGCCAGCCAGGCCGCGTTGGCCGTGCCGCAAACGGCAAAAAGCCAACAGCCGGTGGAAGCCAAGGTGTTCGCGGCGGTGGCCGAGAAGACCCAGCAAAAGATCGCCGGGCTGTCGATGACGGTGTACCCGGCGCTGGTGGAAGAAAACGGTACGGTCAAGGAAGGACGTTTCTCCACCGCCGCCGAGGCCGAGTTCCAGCACCGTCGGGCCTTGCAGCGCCTGCTGATGCAGCAATTGGCCGAACCGGCAAAATTCCTGCGCGGCAAATTGCCCGGCCTGACCGAGCTGGGCCTGATGTACCGCGAACTGGGGCGCATCGAGGCGCTGGTGGAAGATATTTTGCTGGCCAGCCTCGACAGCTGCGTGCTGGAAGGCGAAGCCAGCCTGCCGCGTGACGGCGCCGGGCTGGCGGCGCTGGCCGAGCGCAAGCGTGGCGGCTGGACCGAACACGCCGAGCGCCTGGCGCGCTTGACCCTGGACGTGTTGAAACTCTGGCACGGCCTGCAAAAGCGCTTCAAAGGCAAGATCGACCTGGCCCAGGCGGTGGCCTTGAACGATATCAAGCTGCAACTGAGCAATCTGGTTTATCCCGGCTTTGTGCGCGAAACTCCGGCGCAGTGGTTCAAGGAGTTGCCGCGTTTCCTCAAGGCGATCGAGCTGCGTCTGGAAAAACTGCCCAGCCAGGTGCAAAAAGATCGGGTGTGGAGCGGAGAGCTGGCGGGCCTGTGGGCGCAGTACCAGAACCGTTTGAACAAGCATGCCCAGGAAGGCAAGCACGACCCCCAGCTAGCGCTCTATCGCTGGTGGTTGGAGGAATATCGGGTGTCGTTGTTTGCCCAGCAGTTGGGCACCCGGGTGCCGATTTCCGACAAGCGCCTGAGCAAGCAATGGAGCCTGGTCGAAGCGTAATCACACCAATGGGCAATGGCGCTTATCCGGGATATGGCGCCAAATCCCCAGGGTTGTGGCAAACTTCGCGGTTATAAATGCCGGGAGCGTCGTGATGGGCTGGTGTGCAGCCGCGGCGCGATGGAATAAAGCGTTGCCAGTTTGATGCCCGCTGGACGGAATCAAACGACTTACAGTTTGGTACGACGGTACCAATATCTTCTGCCTGACAGATTTAGAGGAACGACCGTGCATAACGTCGTCATCAGCGGCACTGGCCTGTACACCCCGGCCAACAGCATCTCCAACGAAGAGCTGGTGCAGTCTTTCAATACCTACGTGCAGCAGTTCAACACGGAGAACGCCGCCGCCATCGAGCGCGGTGACGTGCAGGCGCTGACCGAGTCCAGCGCAGCCTTCATCGAGAAGGCGTCGGGCATCAAGAGCCGTTTTGTGATGGACAAGGACGGCATCCTGGACCCGCAGCGCATGACCCCGCGCCTGCCCGAGCGCAGCAACGACGAATGGTCGGTGCTCTGCCAGATGGCCATCGGCGCCGCCGAACAGGCCCTGCAGCGCGCCGGCAAGACCGCCGCCGACATCGACGGGGTGATCGTCGCCTGCTCCAACCTGCAACGCGCCTACCCGGCCATCGCCATCGAAGTCCAGGAAGCCCTGGGCATCGCCGGTTTCGGCTTCGACATGAACGTGGCGTGTTCCTCGGCGACCTTCGGCATCCAGAACGCCGCCAACAGCATCAAGCTGGGCCAGGCCCGGGCGATCCTGATGGTCAACCCGGAAGTCTGCACCGGCCACTTGAACTTCCGCGACCGCGACAGCCACTTCATTTTCGGTGACGCGGCCACTGCGGTGATCCTCGAGCGCGCAGACCTGGCGACCTCCGAGCACCAGTTCGACGTGGTGAGCACCAAGCTGCTGACCAAGTTCTCGAATACCATCCGCAACAACTTCGGCTTCCTCAACCGCGCGGCGGAAGAGGGCATCGGCGCGCCCGACAAGCTGTTCGTGCAGGAAGGCCGTAAAGTCTTCCGGGATGTCTGCCCGATGGTCGCTGAGTTGATCGGCACGCACCTGGCGGAAAACCAGTTGAACGTGAACGACGTGAAGCGCTTCTGGCTGCACCAGGCCAACCTGAGCATGAACCACCTGATCGTGAAGAAGCTGCTGGGGCGTGAAGCCACGGTGGAAGAAGCGCCGGTGATTCTCGACACCTACGCCAACACCAGCTCGGCGGGTTCGGTGATCGCGTTCCACACTTACCAGGACGACCTGCCCAAAGGCGCCGTGGCGGTACTCAGCTCGTTTGGCGCCGGCTATTCGATCGGCAGCGTGATCCTGCGCAAACGCTGATCCTGCGGCTCGCCGCGGTCAAATGTGGGCGCTGGCAAACCAGCCCCCACACCGATCGCGTTCTCACTTGGAAACCGAGGTCTCGAATGGCAGCAGCGGACGACGCGCACCTGCTTGAACGCTTGCTCAAGGGCGAGCAGCGGGCCTACAAGGAATTGGTCAGCCAATACCAAAGCGCCATGCGCGCGGTGGCCTACGCGATTGCCGGTCAGCGTCATGCCGACGAAGTGGTACAGGACGCCTGGCTGTCGGTGGTACGCAACCTGCCCAAGTTCGAAGGGCGCTCCAGCCTCAAGACCTGGCTGCTGACCATCACCGCCAATGCCGCCAAGAGCCGCTACAAACAGAATCGTCGCGAAGTGTTGCTCGATGATTTGCCCTCGCCCCACGGCACGATCGGCGATGAGCGTTTCAGCGCGGATGACGGTCACTGGGCGGTCGCCCCTTTTGCCTGGCACCAGGACACCCCAGAAGCCCTGCTCACGGAGGACGAACTGCGCAAATGCCTGGAACATACGTTGCTGAGCTTGTCGGAATTGCAAAGCAGCGTACTGGTGCTGCGTGAACGCCAGGGCCTGGAGTTGGAGGAGATTTGTAATCTTCTGACGCTTTCGCTCTCCAATGTGCGGGTGCTGTTGCATCGCGCACGGCTTAAAGTCTTCGCCACGGTGGAGCATTTTGAGGAAACCGGCGAATGTTGACGTGTAAAGAGCAAGTGGCGCGTTCCAGTGACTTTCTCGATGGTCAGTTGACCTTTCGCGAGCGGCTGCTGGTGCGTCATCACTTGATGTTCTGCCCTAATTGCCGGCGTTTTATCCGTCAGATGCGCTTGCTGCAGGCCACATTGCGGATCATGCCGCAGGCGCCGATACAGGATGTGGATGCCTTGGCTGAACGGCTGGCCGCCGAGCGGCGCAAGGATCAGTAACGGCGGGGGGAAGGCAGACTCGCGTGGGGGAATCGGACGGATGATGGGGACCGATTCACCCACGCCAGGCTGTTACAGCCACCCCGGGCCATCCTGGCCCAAGGCGTGTCGCACTTACATTTAGAACTTGGCTTCAGCATCCAACTGCAGGGTGTTGGTGTTGGCATCACGCTGCGTGCGGCTGGCGTAGTCAGCCTTGGTCAGGAAGTACGTGGCGCCGACAGCGAAGTTCTTGTCGATGTCGTAGCTGACCTTCATCTTATGACCGCGCGAACCGGTGGTGCCGTTGGCGAAGTCCGAATCGGTGAAGGCGCCTACCACAGCGTTACGTTGTGTATCGCGGTAGTTGTAGTCCAGGTTGAAACCGAACACCTTGGACTTGGCACCCAGCAACCAGGCGGTGTCCTGATCGTTGGAAGCATCGTTGTTCTTCACGTACTGACCGTAGAACGCCAGCGGCACGGCCAGGCCACCGATGTCGGCTTGGGCAAAACCTTCGTACAGACGGAATTGTTCGTTCGCCGAGTTGCCGTTGACCGCCAGTGCGCAAGGCGTGGTGCTGCTCGTACAGGTGCTGTTTTCGTCGTTCTGGTAGGCGTAGATACTGCCGCCCAGGGTCATTTTCAGGTTGTCGGTCACCGAGAAACGCGTGCCCAACTGGCCGGAAGTCAGGCGCAGGTCGTGGCGGAATTGCACGCCGTCGCCGTCGACGTTGTCCTTGAGGTTGTAGTTACCGAGGCTGCCGAACAGCTCGGCGCTGCTACCCAGCGGGTATTTGTAGGTCAGGGCCAGACCTTCCGGGTTGATATCGCTATCCCAGATCACGTCGCCCATGTTCACCCATGGCTGGAGCATCTTGCCGCCGATGACGTGCAGGTTCTTGATCTGCTTCGGGTGGTAGTCGATGTAGCCGAGGTCCAGCCAGATCGACTTCTTGTCGAAGTAGTTGTCCTGGTCCTGGTTGGTGGAGCGCGCATCGTCGCTGCTGCCGGTGGCGATACGAATGCCGGTGTCGACCTGGTCGTTGATCTCGGTGTAGGCGCCGAGACGGGCACGGATGCGCTGACGGTCCTTGTCACGGCCACCGTTGTTGGATTCGCCCTGGATCTTCACGGTTTCCTGACGGAAGCGCACGTCACCCTTGAACTGGGTCTTGGCGGCCCAGGCAAGTTTCTGGTCGAACACGCTCAGGTCGTTGGCTTTTTTCGCGGTGGCCGCGATCTGTTCGTTGGTCTCTTGTTGAGCTTGCTGTGCGATCTGCTTTTCTTTCTGATCCTTGGCCAGCTCAGCTTGCAGTTCAGTGTACTGCGAAGCCGAGATTTGACCGTTGGCCTTGAGCATGTCGAGCAATTTAGCGTCGACTGCAGCGCTGGCCGGAACGCTCAGGGCCAGCAGCAAGCCGCCACAAAGGGCCGCCGCAGTTTTAGTGGAAGCAAGACGCATATCAATCTCCGAAAGTGAGGAGGGATGGCAAACCATCCAGGACACAACCGACCGATGACGGACGGAAAAATAACTGCCGGGGTAGAACCAGGCGCGCTAAAAACAGGCGTCAGTATCGCGATCGTTTATGACGGCGCAGTGGCGAACTGATGTCAGGTAGATGACAAATTATTTATGAACGGAACTATTGGTTTAGAGCCTTGTCCGGCGATTTGGAGGTGTGTCGGCAGCGGCGATAAGCGATACTCGCGAGGCTTTCACGCCCTGAAGTAGTGAGGATGCCGATGCCGCTGCAACGCCTGGACAGCCTGTCCGAAATCGCCCCGCAGGCCTGGGACGCCCTGGTGCCGCAGGCCCAGCCCTTCGTGCGACATGCGTTCCTGAGCGCGCTGGAAGACAGCGCCAGCCTCAGCCCGCATTCGGGTTGGCAGCCTGAGCATTTACTGCACTGGGACGGTGATCGGCTGGTGGCGGCATTGCCCGGTTATCGCAAATGGCATTCCTCTGGCGAGTACGTCTTCGACCACGGTTGGGCGCAGGCCTGCGAGCGGGCCGGTATCGATTACTACCCCAAGCTGTTGGTCGCCGTGCCGTTCAGCCCGGTCAGCGGCCCGCGCCTGTTGGCCGCCAGCGCTGAAGACGGTTTCGAGTTGCTCGGCAGCCTGCCCGGTTACCTGGAAATCGAAGGGCTCTCCAGCGCCCATATCAACTTCACCGACCCGCTGGCGGATGACGCCCTGGCCCGACAGCCGGGCTGGTTGCCGCGCCTGGGCTGTCAGTTTCACTGGCAGAACCGCGGCTACCGGGATTTCCAGGACTTCCTTGACGCCTTGAGTTCGCGCAAGCGCAAACAGATGCGCAAGGAACGCGAACAGGTGGCGGGGCAGGGCATCGAGTTCGAATGGTTGCAAGGCCATGAACTGAGCGAGGTGCAGTGGGATTTCGTCTACGCCTGCTACGCCAACACCTACGCGGTGCGCCGCCAGGCGCCGTACCTGACCCGTGCGTTTTTCAGCCTGCTGGCCGAACGCATGCCCGAAGCGATCCGCGTGGTGCTGGCCAAACAAGGCACGCGCCCGGTCGCGATGGCGTTCAGCTTGATCGGCGGCGACAGCTTCTTTGGGCGTTACTGGGGCTGCCTGGCGGAATTCGACCGCCTGCATTTCGAAACCTGCTTCTACCAAGGCATGGATTACGCCATCGCCCACGGCTTGCAGCGCTTCGATGCCGGTGCCCAGGGCGAGCATAAATTGATTCGTGGGTTCGAGCCGGTGATCACCCGGTCATGGCACTACCTGCGTCATCCAGGGTTGAAGACGGCCGTCGAAGACTTCCTGGAGCGCGAGCGGGTGGGGATTCTGGCGTATGCCGAAGAGGCGAGGGCAGCCCTGCCGTATCGGCAGGGCTGAACCCGTTTTGCCTCAGGCCGGCTCCTCCTTGCCCAACCATCGATAGACCACGCCGCCGATCACCGCGCCGAGGATCGGCGCGAGCCAGAACATCCACAATTGCTGGATCGCCCACCCGCCCACGATCAGCGCCGGTCCCGTACTGCGGGCCGGGTTGACCGAGGTGTTGGTCACGGGAATCGAGATCAGGTGGATCAAGGTCAGCGCCAGGCCGATGGCGATGGGGGCGAGGCCCTTCGGGGCACGCGGGTCGGTGGCGCCGAGGATGATCAGCACGAACATCGCTGTCATCACCAGCTCACAGACAAACCCCGCTGCCATTGAATAGCCGCCAGGCGAATGCTCGCCATAGCCGTTGGAGGCCAGGCCTGACGCCAGTTCGAACCCCGGTTTGCCGCTGGCGATCACATACAACAGCGCCGCGGCGACAATGCCGCCAATGACCTGGGCAACGATGTACGCCGGTAACTCCCTGGCTGGAAACCTGCCGCCCACGACCAGCCCCACCGATACCGCCGGGTTGAGGTGACAACCGCTGATGTGCCCGATGGCGACCGCCATGGTCAGTACCGTGAGCCCGAAGGCCAGGGCGACCCCCAACAACCCGATGCCGACTGCGGGAAACGCCGCGGCCAACACCGCACTCCCGCAACCGCCCAGCACCAGCCAAAACGTACCTAAACCTTCTGTGACTGAACGCTTGAACAAAGACATGTACCCGTCCTTGATAGATCGCTCTACCGAATCAGTAAATCAGTGATGCTCCCTGCGATTTACTTCAGCGCCCGTCTTGGCACTGCACTGAGTACAGCACGGTTGCGGCACAAATCCAGGACACCCATGTGGGAGCAAGCCTCCTCCCACCTTTTGAGTTGTGTAGGCCCGGCAGTTTCAGTCGATGCCGACGAAGCCTCCGGTCTGGTGCTGCCACAGCCGCGCATACAACCCGCCGTGGGCGAGCAACTGGGCATGGCTGCCGGTCTCGGCGATCTGGCCTTTCTCCAGCACCACCAGGCGGTCCATCCGCGCAATGGTCGACAACCGGTGCGCAATCGCAATCACCGTCTTGCCTTGCATCAGGGTTTCCAGGCTTTCCTGGATCGCCGCTTCGACTTCCGAATCCAGCGCCGAGGTGGCTTCGTCCATGATCAGGATCGGCGCATCCTTGAGCAGCACCCGCGCAATGGCGATGCGTTGGCGTTGCCCGCCGGACAGTTTCACGCCGCGCTCGCCCACATGGGCATCCAGCCCGGTGCGGCCTTCGGCGTCCGACAGCTGCGGGATGAACTCATCGGCACGCGCCTTGCGTATGGCCGCCCAGAGCTCCTCGTCGCTGGCGTCCGGCTTGCCATACAACAGGTTCTCGCGGATCGAGCGGTGCAGCAGCGACGTGTCCTGGGTGATCATGCCGATCTGTTCGCGCAGGCTTTCCTGGGCGACCTCGGCGATGTTCTGGTCGTCGATCAGGATGCGCCCGCCTTGCAGGTCGTACAGGCGCAGCAGCAGGTTGACCAGGGTCGATTTGCCTGCGCCGGAGGGGCCGATCAGGCCGATTTTTTCACCGGCCTCGATGGTCAGGTTCAGGCCGCCAATGATCCCGCTCTTCTTGCCGTAGTGGAAATCCACCTGCTCGAAGCGCACTTCGCCATGGGGCACGGTCAGGCGTGGAGCGTTGTCGCGGTCGACCACGGCCAGTGGCTGGGCGATGGTTTTCAGGCCGTCCTGCACCATGCCGATGTTTTCGAAAATGCCATTGACCACCCACATGATCCAGCCGGACATGTTGACGATGCGAATCACCAGGCCGGTCGCCAGGGCAATCGCGCCCACGGAAATCAGCGAATGGGTCCACAACCACAGGGCCAGGCCGGTGGTGGTGACGATCAGCAGGCCGTTCATGGTGGTGATCACCACGTCCATGCTGGTCACCACGCGGCTGGCCAACTGGGTTTTTTCGGTCTGCTCGATGATCGCTTCCTTGGCGTATTCCTGCTCGGATTGGGTATGCGCGAACAGCTTCAAGGTGGTGATGTTGGTGTAGCCATCGACGATGCGGCCCATCAACTTGGAGCGCGCCTCGGAGGAAATCACCGAACGCGCTTTCACCCGCGGCACGAAGTAGCGCAATGCCAGGCTGTAGCAGACGATCCAGGTCACCAGCGGGATCATCAGGCGCCAGTCGGCTTCGGCAAACAGCACCAGGGAACTGATGGCGTAGATCGCCACATGCCAGATCGCATCCACGGCCGCCACGGCGGAATCGCGCAGGGAGTTGCCGGTTTGCATGATGCGCTGGGCGATGCGCCCGGCGAAGTCGTTCTGGAAGAAATTCAGGCTCTGCTTGAGCACGTAGCTGTGGTTTTGCCAACGGATCAGGCTGGTCATGCCGGGGCTGATGGTCTGGTGGACCAGCAGGTCATGCAGGGCGCCGAAGATCGGGCGCAGCAGCAGGGCGACCACGCCCATCCAGATCAGCTCGGTGCTGTGGATCTGGAAAAAGTTCGCGGGCGGTGTGCCCTGGGCCAGGTCGATGATGCGGCTCAGGTAGCTGAACAGCGCGACTTCGATCAGTGCGCCGATCAGGCCCACCACCAACAGCGCGGCGAAACACGGCCACACCTGACGCAGGTAGTAGAGGTAGAAAGGCAGGACTTTATCGGGAGGGGCGGCGCTGGGCGCGTCGCGGAAAATATCGATCAGTTGTTCGAAACGACGATAGAGCATTAGGGTTGACGCCCGCCCGGCGGGCTCTCCTGTTCAAAGGCGCGCGACGCCTTGTGAGCGCCGCGCGGAACTACCTGCGGACCTCAGTCGATGCGCTTGGCCGACTTGATCAGGACAGGATCGATTGGCACGTTCTGCATGCCTTGTTTGGTGGTGGTCTGCGAGTTGACGATGATGTCGACCACGTCCATGCCTTTGACCACTTTGGCGAACACGGCATAACCGGCATCGCGGCCTGGATCGAGGAAGGCATTGTCCGCGACGTTGATGAAGAATTGGCTGGTGGCCGAATCCGGGTTCGAGGTGCGGGCCATCGACAGCGTGCCACGCACGTTATGCAGGCCGTTGCTGGCTTCGTTCTTGATCGGTGGGTTGGTGTCTTTTTGCGCCATCTGCGCGGTGAACCCGCCGCCCTGGACCATGAAGCCCGGGATCACACGGTGGAAAATCGTGTTGGTGTAGAAGCCCTTGTCGACGTAGGCCAGGAAGTTCTTGCTACTGATCGGCGCCTTGACCGGGTCCAGTTCGATTTCAATGTCGCCGTTGGTGGTGGAGATCAATACGTGGGGCGCCTTGGCGGGCTCGGCGGCCATCAGGTTGGCAGCGAACAGAACGGAACCGGCAAAGAAGGCGATTTTTTTCAGCATGGGTCAGTGATCCTGGGTAGTGGTTTCGACTGTCTTTAGAAAATCGAGCAGGGTAGCGTTAAAGACATCGGGTTGATCCAAGGGTGTGGCATGGCGGGAATCTTCGATGACCACCAGCCGCGCATCGGGCAGCAGTTTTACATAGATTTCTTTGTGCGCCACAGGGGTGTAGTCGTGGTCGGCGCTGATGACCAGGGTTGGACAGGCAATTCTGCAAAGTCGTTCCTGCACGCCCCAGCCCACAATTGCATCGAAGCTGGCGAGATAAGCACGTTTGTCGTTTTTTGCCCAGCGTTCGGCCATCTTGCGGCGCAGGTCGGCTTGCTGCGGTTTGGGAAACAGCCGGTCGCCCAGGGCCTTGCCGATGGTGGCCAGGCTGAGGACGCGTGCCAGGGTCCAGCGCTTGGCCCATTGCCAGTAATCGTCGGCGCTGCGCACCTTGACCTCGGGCGCGCTGTTGACGATGCACAGGCTCTTGACCCGCGCCGGTTCGTCCACCGCCAGTTGAAACGCGATCATGCCGCCCATGGACAAGCCCACCACGTGCGCGGCGGGCAGGTCCAGGTGTTCGATCAGGGCGATCAGGTCGAGGGTGAAACCTTTGATGCTGTAGCGCTCCCGGGGTTTGTCGGAACGCCCATGGCCACGCACATCCACCACGATCAAGCGGTAATGCCGGGCCAGCACCGGAATCTGCAGTTCCCAATCCTGGCTGCTGGAGCCCAGGCCGTGGATCAGAATCAGCGGGGTGCCGTGACCATATTCCTCGTAATGCAGGCTGCACCCTTCATGTTCGAACCAGGCCATGCATGAACTCCGTTTCAGGCTTGCTGCGGTGCGGCGAAAGGCGCATCCAGGGGGGCGGTGTCAAATGTGCGCAGCAGCTCCACGAGGATCTGCGTCGCTGGCCCCAAGGGTTTGTCCTTGTTCGAGTACAGGTAGAACGTCGGGTGACGGCTGCCACCCTGCTCCAAGGGTAGCTGCTTGAGCACGCCTTCGGCGAGTTCGCGCTCGATCATGTGCCGGGGCAACCAGGCAAAGCCCAGGCCGCTGCCGACGAAACTGGCGGCTGTGGCGAGGCTGCCGACGGTCCAGCGCTGTTCGGCGCCGAGCCAGCCGACATCGCGCGGCTGCTGGCGCCCGGAGTCGCGGATCACCACTTGCATCTGGCTTTCCAGGTCCTGGAAGCTCAGTTCGCGGTTCATGCGGTGCAAGGCATGCTCGGGGTGAGCGACGGCGACAAACTCCACGTTGCTCATCTCGGTGCCGAGATAGCCGGGGATGTTGAAGCTGCTGATCGCCAGGTCGGCCACGCCTTCGATCAACAGCTCTTCAACCCCCGACAACACCTCTTCGCGCAGGCGCACGCGGCAGCCGCGGCTTTGCGGCATAAAGGCGGTCAGGGCGCGCACCAAGCGTGCATTCGGGTAGGCGGCATCGACCACCAGGCGTACTTCGGCTTCCCAGCCCTGTTCCATATGGTGGGCGAGGTCTTCGAGTTGGCTGGCGTTTTTCACCAACTGCCGGGAGCGGCGTAACAGCACTTCGCCGGCGTCGGTGAGCACGGCCTTGCGCCCGTCGATGCGCAGCAGCGGCACCCCGAGCTGGTCTTGCATGCGGGCCACGGTGTAGCTCACCGAGGACTGCGAACGGTGCAGCGCTTCGGCCGCCTGGGCAAAGCCGCCATGGTCGACCACGGCTTGCAGCGTGCGCCATTGATCGAGGGTAACGCGGGGCGCTTTCAAGATGAGCTCCTCTTGTCCTAAGCTGACAGTCCTTATTGGAGACTGCCGAATGAGAAAATTGTGTTGTGTGGTGCTGGCACTGCTGCCGCTCAGTGCGTTTGCCTACCCCATCGATGTGACAAAAAAGATCGACGGCGTGAGCGTGGATTACACCGCGTCCGACGTGGACGGTGACATCAGTTCGATCCAACTGAACAACTACGGCACGCGCGACGCGCTGTGTTCGGTGACTTTCACCAACGGCCCGGAATCACCCCGTCGCCGTACTGTCAGCGTGCCGGCGGGCAAAAGCACCAACACCACCGTCAAGTTCAACCGCGCGATCATCAAGATGCGTATCGCACTGGAATGTGCACCGAAATAAAGCGACAGCGGAGCATGCCTACAGCAATACTCCGCTTATAAACAAATTTCTAGATGGGTTGTAGCAGTTTTTTGCGCTTTTTTATCGAATTGGCTCTGGTTAATCTTTTCTCCATCGACTTACAGCAATTACAGATGGAGCCTACGCAGCCATGTCCAACGTACTGATCATCGAAAGCAGCGCCCGCCAGCAGGATTCGATCTCCCGCCAACTGACCCGGCAGTTCGTCAGCCAATGGCAGGCTGCGCACCCGGCGGATCAGATCACCGTGCGCGACGTGGCGCTCAACCCGCTTCCGCACCTGGACGCCAACCTGCTCGGCGGCTGGATGAAACCGGCGGATCAGCGCAGCGCCAGCGAACAGGCATCCCTGGATCGCTCCAACACCTTGACCGATGAATTGCTCGCCGCCGACGTGTTGGTGATGGCGGCGCCGATGTACAACTTCGCCATCCCCAGCACCCTCAAAGCCTGGCTGGATCACGTGTTGCGTGCAGGTGTGACCTTCAAATACACGGCCACCGGCCCCCAGGGTTTGTTGATCGGTAAGCGGGCCATCGTGCTCACCGCCCGGGGCGGGATTCACACCGGCGCAAGCTCCGATCACCAGGAACCTTACCTGCGTCAGGTGATGGCATTCATCGGGATTCATGACGTGACGTTCATTCACGCCGAAGGGGTGAACCTGAGCGGCGACTTCCAGGAAAAAGGCATCAACCACGCCAAGGCGTTGCTGGCGCAAGTCGCGTGATCCTTTAATCGTCACATAATCGCGCGGTGTTTATATCTCACCACGCAAACCCTTCAAGTCCGCGTAAAAACCTCCCTTTGCACTTGTTGCTCCTGAGTGCTCCTGCCCGACTGCCGCTATCGCGAGGTCGGGTTTTTTTTGCGCCGAGTTTCGTGAGCCGCCGAAAACCTTTAATGTCCCGCCCATTCGATACGAGGCGCGCATGGGCTACTTACTGGTTGTCACCCTGATACAGGCATTTTCCTTCAGCTTGATCGGCGAATACCTTGCCGGTCACGTCGACAGCTACTTCGCGGTGCTGGTGCGCGTGCTGCTGGCCGGGCTGGTGTTCATTCCGCTGACGCGCTGGCGCTCGGTGCAGCCGACCTTCATGCGCGGCATGCTGGTCATCGGTGCGCTGCAATTTGGCGTGACCTACGTTTGCCTGTACCTGAGCTTTCGCGTGCTCACGGTGCCCGAGGTGCTGCTGTTCACCATCCTCACGCCGCTGCATGTGACCCTGATCGAAGACGCCCTCAACCGACGCTTCAACCCCTGGGCCCTGGTCGCCGCGCTGGTCGCGGTGGCGGGTGCGGCGGTCATCCGCTTCGATCAAGTCACCCCGCACTTCCTTGGGGGCTTCCTGCTGCTGCAACTGGCCAACTTCACCTACGCCGCCGGGCAAGTCATGTACAAGCAGTTGGTGGCGCGCTACCCCAGTGATCTGCCGCACTACCGGCGCTTCGGTTATTTCTACCTCGGTGCGCTGCTGGTGGTGTTGCCGGCATTCCTGGTGTTCGGCAAGGCTGATTTCCTCCCCGAAGCGCCGCTGCAGTGGGGCGTGCTGGTGTTCCTCGGGCTGGTCAGCACGGCCCTGGGCATGTACTGGTGGAACAAGGGCGCGTGCCTGGTCAACGGCGGGACCCTGGCGGTGATGAACAACCTGCATGTGCCGGTGGGGCTGTTATTGAACCTGTTGATCTGGAACCAGCACGAGCCGTTGGGCCGGCTGGCCCTGGGCGGTTTGGTGATTCTGGCGGCAGTGTGGATCAGTCGGTTGGGCATAAAGCCCGGGCCTGGCGTACAGTCTGCGAGGTGATAGGCCCAGGGCAGGCGTGAGCGGGAATGAAAGTCTGTTATAGAAGAGAAAAGTGTGGGGGCGGCAGAGTGGACAAGGTTGACGAACAGATCATTGCTGCCTTGAAGGACGACTCCCGGGTCAGCCTGGCGCAGCTGGCGCGACAAGTTCACAAGTCGCGAACCGCCGTGGAATCGCGGGTTCAGAAACTGATCGAGAAGGGCATTATCCTCGGCTTCACCATCAACGTCGCCGCCGATGAAGAAGCCCAGCAATCGGCGTTTTTGATGCTCACGCTCAATGGCAGCAACTGCCACCTGGTGTTTCCGAAGATCTACCAGTTCCGTGAAGTGGTTCAGGCTTATTCGCTGTTCGGCGACGTCGACATGATGCTCGAGGTCAAATACCGCAACTTTGAAGAGCTGATGGTGTTCAAGGACAACCTGCTGAAGATCGAGCATGTGCGCGAGGTGGTGGTCAACCCGGTGCTCAAGGCCTGGCGGTAGCCGCTGCTGTTCCGGCAGCGGCTACGCGGTTCCAGCCTCAGGCGTGATCGTGTACGGTCTCGAGAAAGTGATGACTCAAGGCCGGCATTCGCTGGCGCAGGGTGTCGACGAACTCTTCGATGACGGCCTGGTTGAAGGCCAACGGCGTATCGTCGTGCCCCAGCACCACCACCAGCAGGCTCGACGAGTCCTTCGTCAGCCTGAAGTCATGGGCGTCGGCGTCGACCTTGCCGATGCTCGCCAGGGGCACGTCACCGCAGGTATAGACGATATCGCCCGCTGGAATCGTAATCTCCTTCTTGGCGAACAGCGGGCGGAAAGCCCTGGGCGCCTCCGAGCGCATGACGTAGATGTCGTCCCGCCGATGGTAGGTGTGTACGCCGATGCTGACCCCATGCCGGATCGCCACGGCGTTATAGGCATCGACGATGTTGTTGATGGGGTATACGCCCTTGGCGATGAAGCGCCGCAACAGTTTCTCGTTGGCGCTCACCGTGTTTTCGTAGCCGAGCTTCTTGAGTTGTTTGGCAAAGCCTTCGTAAATGACGTTGGAGTCCAGCTCGTTGAGGTGGGACGCAACGTGATTCAGGTTGCTTTGCAGGACACTGACGAAGCTCTGGTCGTCCGACACGGTAATGTCTTCGATAACCGCCGCGCACGCGTTGTTGATGCCCAGATCACTGGCTGACTTTCGGATGATCAAACGACTTTTCATGGTCTTAACACCACAGCTGTTTACGTAGATTGGCGCTGCTGATGTCCAGTTGCGGCGCCGAGAGGTGTTGCAGCCAGAACAGCCCCGGGCAGGTGGCGAAGTCGATCGTGACCGGCGTGGTGTCGCCCGGGCGGATGAAGTAGCGGTGGCCGCAATAGGCCTCGTCCTCCATTACGCTCTGCAGGGCCTGCGGCGAGGGCGTGGCGAAGGTGCGTTGTTCATCGGAGCAGAAGAACCCGATCCGACCGTGGCTGATCTGGCTGACCGCATCGGCGCGCGGGCGTGGGCGGCCGAGGTAGCTGTCGATGGCCAGCGAGAGCAAATCCGGGTGATACACCTGTTGAAACAGCAGCGGTGCGATGCCGCCATGCAAGCGGCCGCCGGCTTCAATCATCACCGGGCCGTGGGCAGACCAGATGATCTCCATATGAATCGGGCCGACCTCGATGCTCAGCGCCGCGGCCGCCTGGCGGGCATAGTCGGTCAGCGGTTGCAGGTCTTCGGCGCGGGGGTCGAGGGTGTCCAGGCTTTCGTAGACAAACATGCTGCCGTTTCTCTGGACCTTGGTGTACCTGCACACCGAGGCAATGATGTACACGCCGTCAAAGGCGACCATATCCACCACATATTCCGGGCCCGACACGAACGGCTGCACGATGAAACCGAGGTTGATTTCCCCCAGGTCGTTTTTGCGCTGCCAGGCCGCAGTGTCCAAGGCACTCTTGACGCCGGCCCGGCCTTGGGCGAACACCACGCCTTCGGTGGCGGCGGAATTGAGCGGCTTGACCACGTAGGTGGTCTTGTCGTCCAGCGTGGCAACCACCTCTGCAATGCGCGTCGGTGAGCTCAGCAGTTGCGATTCGATGTTCGCCAGCCCGTGTTTTTTCAGGGCGTGCTGCATGGAGAACTTGTTGCGACGCAGGTCGCTGGTGACGCGGCTGTTGCCGGGAACGCGCAGGACTTCGGTGAGGTAGTCGGTCAGGTAGATCGCGGTTTCGCAACCGGCGATCACGGCGCTCAGTGACAGCGGTTCGAGGATCTCCAGCAAACCCTCTTCCCAGTGGTAGACCGCCTCGAAGTTTTCCCTGATCAGGTCATCGGTGAAATGCGCGGGCAAGCTGTCGGTGGAAATCACGGCAAAGCACCTCACGCCCTGAGCCTTGAGCAAGGGCGCGTAGAGTTTACCTGTGGAGAACGGGTCAACGATCAGTACGGTTTCCAAAGCAGGTACTCCTATTTTGTGGTGGCGGTGGCCGCGACGGCAGGGGTGAGGTTCCACGCCAGTACGGCAGCGGCCAACAGCGCGGCGGAGACGATCATCAGCACGCGCGCACCTTCGAGGCCGAGGAAGCTTGTGGTGGTGAAGAACGTCAGGATCATCGGCGCCGAGCCACTGACCAGCAGGTAGTAGAGTGAGCTTTTGGCGGCGATCACGTCGGCGATCCGTGCGTTGGGCGCCGACTCGATCAGGGTTTTACGCAATTGGATGCGCAGGCTGTTGATGCAGAAACCCAGCAGGAAAGCGGCGGCCATCATCACGTAGAGGTTATGGAAATAGACGATTGCCACGTCGGCCAGGATCACCAGCAGGATCGCGCTGTAGCTGTTGAGCTTGATCCGTGGCAGCACCGCGGCACTGAACGCACCGAGGCCCGCCAGGCCGCTGGCGACGCCAAACAGGGTGGCGTTCCATTCGTTGAGCTTCTGGAACACGATCGGCACCAGGCTGTTGAAGGCGCCGATATGGAAGCCGATCATGCTCAACACGATGATCAGGATGTACAGGTTGCGCGGCAACTGTAGGGACTGCGCCGTGTGGGTGTCGACGACTTGCTCGGTGGCGTCGGCGGTGGGCGTGGCCGCGACAAAAAGAATCGCCGCCAACGACAGGATCGCCCCCAGGCTGATGATCTGCAGGGTCTGGTTGACCGTGAACACATCCACAATCACCCCGCCCAGCAGCGCACCGCCAAAGGCCCCGATCTGGATGGAGGTTTGCATCAAGCGCGCCGAGGTGTCGCTGTTGGTCAGCCCGGCCAGCACCAGCTTGGTGTTTTTCGATTCCAGGGTACTGATGGTGAAGTAGTCGGTGACCCCCACCACGAAGGCAATCGCCAGGAAGCCGATCGGCAACAGCGCCGCGTCGGTAAACGACAGCCCCAGTACGGCGGCGAACGCGGTCAGGCGAATGTACAACAGCCGTTTCATGCTCAGTTCAATGGTGAAGAACCGGCCGATGTACTGCTCGCACAGATACGGCACCACGGTCGCCACGCATAAGGTGGCGCCCACCAGGAAGGTCGAGCCGGTGGTCTCCAGGCCGAACCAGACCATGGCAATCACAATCGCCATGTCCAGGCCGGTGAAGAGGGTCACGATCGAATAAAACGCAGCAAGGGTCGATTTATTATTCATGGGCACCATCAGTCGTAACGAGAGAGTTTAAGGAGAGGCACGCACCGCTCGGTGTCACCAATGACGGTACTGATCTGGTTTCTGACGCGAACGGTGGGCAGCGACTTCTTTTCCAGGTTGCAGACCTTGTAGGCGTTGTCGTGCCAGGGGCAGATCACGCTTTGCCCGTCACCCGTCACTTCTCCCATGTGCAGCGGGCCGCCGCGATGGGGGCAGGCGGTCGGCAGCAGTTGAGTCGAATGTGCATGGCGCTTGAGAAAGTAGGTTTTCCCTTCCACCGCCACATAGTGGGTATGGCTGAGGTTCAGGCTGATGGCTTTCATGGGGCGGCGTCCTCAAATGGCCGTGACGGTGTAAGTGCAGGACGGGCTGACGACGCGGGTGCCATGCAGCATGCCCTTGGGAATCACCACGCCTTCCCCGGCCTTGAGGCGCACGCTCAGTTCGGGGCTGGCGACGAAATCCAGCTCGCCGGATTCGACCCAGAACAGCTCGTCGTTGGGGTGGGTGTGCAGCACCGAAAGCTCGTGTTCAGGCTCGGTGATCGTCAGGTCCACTGGCTTGCGGCCTTGGAGGGCGCTGGCTTGGGCACGGTGTTCGTCCAACTCGTCATGCCACTTGATATGGGCATACAGCTCTTCGTCGGCGATGTCCTGCAGTAAGCGGAACTCCTCGAAACCGCGGATAAGGTCGGGGATGATCGCGTTGCCGAACTGCTTGATCATCGGCAGGATCAGGCGTTGCAGGGCCATTCTTCCGTGATGCACATCGATGTGTGAGTGCTCGTCGAAGTATTCGGTGGAGACGGTGCCGTTGAAGATCGTCTTGATAGCGCGTGACTGATGCTGGGTGGTCAGGGCCAACGTGGCTTCGGTGTAGTACATGGCGCCGATATAGCGGAACAGCTCGCCATGGTTGGCCGACACGTAGTGGAAGTAGTTGGTGAGCGACAGCGAGGCCGGGGTATAGAACTGCCAGTAGTGATGCACGTGAGGGGACATGTCCATGTCTTTGAGCATGTCTTCAAAAATGGTGCTGTGCTTTTTCTTGTCGATGCCGTAGCCGTATTCGTCGATCAGGATCTTGAACAGCTCGCTGGTGTACACGCCGCTGTTGCCCAGCACATTGCGCGCCATGGCCGAGGCTTCACTGAGGAAGTCGCCGGCGCATTGCGTCATGAAGAACCGCGCGGCACGTTCGGGATGGCGGCTGGTGGTCAGGACCTCATGGAGTTTTGAGTCGGAGCGGGCCACATCGTCCAAGACCTTGTCGGTGTGGGCGACAAAGGCGTCCAGGCACCAGGGGCCGTTGATGTGCACCTCTTCCTTGAGCCAGTTGTAGAGGTAGTGCTCCAATAACGGACGAATCTTTTTACCCGACGCGGCATGCAATGGGTCATAAAAGTCCTTGAATACCTTGAGATCCAGCGCCATGGGCGGCTTGGGTAAAAAGACCAAGTCTTGCTCATAGATATTCAATAATAAACGTTGCGCCAAAAGATGCTGGCTGTGTGAGAGTTGCTCGCTTGTCAGGCAACTGCTGATAATCGAATCGGTCACGTCCTGCGGCCTTGAAGGCCGCTGGTAGGGGCTGTCGGTATAAAAGTCGCGAGGTTGAGAAAAGGCAGTTGCACCGCAGTAATGAGTCAATGCTTCCGCATCCGAACTTAATACAAAGTGTGCCGCATCATCTGAAAGCTTAGTTGTCCATAACATAAGTAACGCCTTCTCACAGAGTTGTTCGATGGCCAGATGCTATAGCTTTGGTTTTTCTAAAAACAGATTAAAAACCGGGTGCCTGAATAGTGAAATTCACTAAACGTATAGGTAGAGTTTTCTTAGTTGCGGCGGCGGTTTGATTTTGCCGCGTGCGGCAACTAGACATGTTCCTCGGTTATTTACCGAGTTGGCCTGGCCTGTAACGCAAGGCCTGATTGGGCGCAGGGGCGTGTGGTGATTCGACCGGCGAGGGGCACGCGAGCCCCGCGCCGTCTGCCTTGTCAGCGCTCCAGCGCTTGGGCGGTCGTGGTGTTCTGCGTCATTGCGAACAGCCCGCTGCGCAGGTCCGTGCCGCTCGGCTGTTGATACAGGCTCAAGCCGAATTCCGGCAGCACCGCCAGCAGGTAGTCGAAGATATCCCCTTGAATCCGCTCGTAATCCGACCACGCCGTGGTGCGGGTGAAGCAGTAGATTTCCAGCGGCACGCCCTGGGCGGTGGTTTGCATCTGACGCACCATGCAGGTCATGTTCGGCTGGATGTCCGGGTGGCTTTTCAGGTAAGCCAGGGCATACGCGCGGAAGGTGCCGAGGTTGGTCATGCGCCGGCGGTTGGCCGACAACTGCGCGCTTTGGCCCTGGGCTTCGTTCCAGGCCTTGAGTTCGGCCTGCTTGCGGCTGATGTAGTCGGTGAGCAGGTGGACCTGGGTCATGCGGACTTCTTCATCGTCGCGCAGGAAGCGCACGGCGCTGGCATCGATAAACAGGCTGCGCTTGATCCGACGCCCGCCGGAGGCCTGCATGCCGCGCCAGTTCTTGAACGACTCGGACATCAGGCGCCAGGTCGGAATCGAGACGATGGTCTTGTCGAAATTCTGCACCTTGACCGTGTGCAAGGTGATGTCCACCACGTCACCGTCCGCGCCGACCTGGGGCATTTCGATCCAGTCGCCGACCCGCAGCATGTCGTTGCTGGTCAACTGCACGCTGGCGACGAACGACAGCAAGGTGTCCTTGTAGACTAACAAGATAACCGCCGACATCGCACCCAGGCCGGACAGCAGCAACAGCGGCGAGCGGTCGATCAGGGTGGCGACGATGATGATCGCGCCAAACACGAACAGAATCATCTTCGCCAACTGCACATAGCCCTTGATCGAGCGGGTACGTGCATGTTCGGTGCGCGCATAGATGTCCAGCAGGGCGTTGAGCAGCGCACTGATGGCCAGCACCACGAACAGGATGGTGAACGCCAACGCCACGTTGCCGATGAACAGCGTTGCGGTCTTGCTCAGGTCCGGCACCAGGTGCAGGCCGAACTGGATCACCAGCGACGGCGTCATCTGCGCCAGGCGGTGGAAGACTTTGTTGTGGCGCAGGTCGTTGAGCCAGTGCAGGGCCGGTTGCCGGCCGAGCAATTTGACCGCATGCAGGATGAGGTAACGCGCCACCCGTCCGAGCAACAGCGCCACCACCAACAACACCAGCAAGCCCAGGCTGGAATGCAGCAGCGGGTGTTCATCGAGGGCATTCCAAAGGTCTTTGACGTTGAGCCAGAGCTGTTTGATATCCATGGGTGAAACCGATTCTTCTGTAAGACAAGACCGGTCGATTAGAGCATTTAAGTGCAGCTGCATTGGCGTTACAGACAAACGCCTTAACAAAAAAGCAGCTGATTAGCCCTGTTCGCGTAAAGAAACTCGGTTTGGACGCTCGAAACCGTTACCCTATGCAGCTGATATTTTGTATTTCTTCGAGGTAGCACCCGTGTTTTCCCAATTCGCCCTGCACGAACGCCTGCTCAAAGCCGTGGCCGAGCTTAAATTTGTCGAGCCTACGCCTGTGCAGGCAGCGGCCATCCCGCTCGCGCTCGAAGGGCGTGACCTGCGGGTGACGGCTCAAACCGGGAGTGGCAAGACGGCCGCTTTCGTCCTGCCTATTCTTAACCGCCTGATCGGCCCGGCCAAAGTCCGCGTCAGCATCAAGACCCTGATCCTGCTGCCGACCCGCGAGCTGGCCCAGCAGACCCTGAAAGAAGTCGAACGTTTCTCGCAGTTCACCTTCATCAAGTCCGGCCTGATCACCGGTGGCGAAGACTTCAAGGTCCAGGCCGCCATGCTGCGCAAGGTCCCGGACATCCTCATCGGCACCCCGGGCCGCATGATCGAGCAACTCAACGCCGGCAACCTCGACCTCAAGGAAGTCGAAGTGCTGGTGCTCGACGAAGCCGACCGCATGCTCGACATGGGCTTTGCCGATGACGTGCAGCGCCTGGTGGCCGAGTGCGTGAATCGTCAGCAGACCATGCTGTTCTCCGCCACCACCGGCGGTTCGACCCTGCGCGACATGGTTGCCAAGGTCCTGAACAACCCCGAGCACCTGCAGGTCAACAATGTCAGCGACCTGAACGCGACCACGCGCCAGCAGATCATCACCGCTGACCATAACGTCCACAAAGAACAGATCCTCAACTGGCTGTTGGCCAACGAGACCTATCAGAAGGCCATCGTGTTCACCAACACCCGCGCTGCGGCTGATCGCATCTACGGCCGCCTGGTGGCGCAGGACTACAAAGCGTTCGTCCTGCACGGCGAGAAAGACCAGAAGGACCGCAAGCTGGCAATCGACCGCCTCAAGCAAGGCGGGGTGAAGATCCTGGTCGCCACCGACGTCGCCGCGCGCGGCCTGGACGTCGACGGCCTGGACATGGTCATCAACTTCGACATGCCCCGCAGCGGCGACGAATACGTCCACCGTATCGGTCGCACCGGGCGTGCTGGCAACGATGGCCTGGCGATCTCACTGATCTGCCACGGCGACTGGAACCTGATGTCGAGCATCGAGCGCTATCTCAAGCAGTCGTTCGAGCGCCGCACCATCAAGGAAGTCAAAGGCACCTACACCGGGCCGAAGAAGGTCAAGGCTTCGGGCAAGGCCGTAGGCGTGAAGAAGAAAAAAGTCGACGGCAAGGGTGACAAGAAGAAGGCCGGCGCCAAGTCGCCGACCAAGCGCAAGATCGCCAACCGGCCGAAGACCGACAACCTGTCGTTGGTCAGCAAGGACGGCATGGCGCCGCTCAAGCGCCGCAAGCCAGAAGCACCGGCTGCCGAATAAGGCTGGGCCGCGATAAAAAAACCGGACGCTGTCCGGTTTTTTTTTGCCTGCGGTTTTTTGCCTTGGCCGCAGCTTCTTTCCGCCCAGTTGAGGCGGCGAACGTCTGGAAAGTACACAGAAGTGACGCCTGTCCATTCGGCTGAACGGCCGCTGACGAGACGTGTCCCAACTCTGAACGGGCTGCTTTTCCTTTTGGCCCGCAGGAGGAATCAGGATGACGACTTACAACTGGGATCTGATCGAACGGCTGTTGCATGAAGTGCAGAATGGCGAGGGCAGCTTTGCCCCGCGTAAGTACGCCGAGCAGGAGGCCGCCGAGAAGGTCATGGCGGGCGAGTCCACCGGCAATCTGGATGTGTTGAAAAAAACCGCTGCGGATTACGAGGCGCTGTTGCTCAAGCGCGGGTTTATCGAGTCGCGGCCCGAGGACGAGGGTGGTAATGGTGAGAACTTTATCCTGACGCCACGAGGAGCCCAATTGCTGGCGTTGATCGACAGCTCGATACCGGGCCACGCTCACCCGCGTCAGGTGCTCGATGAGCAGGCGGATGCGCTGGAACCGGCGACGTTCGACGACGTGGCGTCCAAGGCGGCGATTGCCTGAAGGGCCTGTGGGCGCGATGTTGCTCCCACGTTCTAGTCTGCGGCGGCGTTGAGGCATTTGAGCGCCTTGAAATCGCTGCGCACGCCCGCGATTTTGTGCGTCAATTTCTGGCGTTGTTGTACGCTGCTTTGCGCCATTAGATCCACGATCAGGCTGCGCGCGGCTGTTTCCGTCTGGGCATCGGCCTGCCGATATTCCGGGGTCCATGCGCGTTCGCGGTCCACCAACAATTGTTGCATTTTCTGCGCAAAGTCAGGGGCGTGGCGTTGTTGCACAGCGTCGATGAACTGCGCCTGCCAGCGGGCGCGGTTGTCGATCCACTGTTGGTTCTGGTCACCCAGCTCCGCAGACCAGGCCACCACCCGTTGCTGCTGGCTGGCGCTGAGCGGCCCGATCCACGCATCGAGGCGCTTGCTCATGCGCTCGGCACGCGCCTGGATCTGTCGCGGCAGGGGCGGTTTCAGGTATTCGTCCTGGCGCTTGCGCAGGTCTTTGGCCAGGGCGTCGTTCATGTCCTTGACCTGCTGGTCGTCCAGCCCGCGCAGCAAGTGGACCGCCGACGGCGTGATCGCGCGCGCGATCTCGCTCACCGCCTGTTTGGCTTCGTCGGTACGGCTCTGCAAGGCGTTGTCGCTGACCTGATGGTTGTCGACCATCTGTTGCAGGCGGTCGAGCCAGTCCAGATAACCCGGTAACTGCGTTGTGCAATGCCAGGCCAGGTGTTGCTGGAGGGTGTCGTTGAATCAGCGTTTCTGCCCGGCATTCATGTCCAGGTAGTCACTGAGGGTCCACGGGATGATCACGTCGAGATTGCGGTAGGCCAAACCCACGCGGTTGCAGCCGCCAAGCACCAGGCTCAGGATCACGAATGGCAGCAGAAAATTGAGCCGGCTCAGCATGGGCGGGTCCTTGCGCAGAGGGGGTTAATGCATGTGAACCCGCGCTGGGTGCGACAGTTCAGCCCATCAATAAAACGTCCGCGCTGCCTTCAAGGTCAACAGCCCATCGCATTGCGAATTGTGTCCCGAGTAGGCCGAGCAGTCGCCGCCGTTGAGGCTGGAGTCGCTGTAGATCAGGTCAAGGTCAACGCCCATCCACGCCCGTGAGAATTGCACCGACCAGTCACTGAAACTGCGGATCGAACCGCCGTCCACCGAGACCGGGCTGCCCAGTTGATGCGTGGTGTACTTCATGCTGACGCCGATGCCGAACGGCTGTGTGCCGCCAAGGTCGGCGAACAGGGTGCTGTCCTGGCGGTCGGGGTCGTTGCTGAAGGACGCGCCGAAGCGATTGCCCAGCAGGTTCAGGCCGCCATAGAACTCCTGGCTGTCAAGGGGGCTGAGCGAGGGATAGCTGTAGTGGATCAACCCCACTTCGTAGCCGAGCGTCTGGTCGAAGGGGTGTTTGAACCCCATGTACGAGTCGATTTCAAGGTTGCTCGCCGAAGACAGGCCCATGTTCGGTGAGAACTGGCCGACGTACAGGCCGCTGTCGTGGCTCAGGTCGAGGCCGCCGTGGAAGGCGTCGCTGCCCGGCGATGTCGGCTTGACCAGGCCCTGGGCCATGCTGCGGCTGGGCGTGGTGCCCAGTTTCAGATCGAAGTCGCCCAATTCGCGCTGGAAAATCTGCGCTTCGGCCAAAGGGCTGGCGGCGAGGGCGGCGAGCAGGAAAATACAGGTTTTGAGCATGCTTCACTCCATGAAAAGCGAGGAGCAGTAACGGAAGGTATCAGGCAGATGCCCGTGCTAGACGTGTGCAAGCATACCGGCGAATGCCAGGCGGTGAGGTCCGTTGGTCGATTTTGTGTCGCGGGAGAAGCAATGGGGTGTTTCGGGCTCTAGTCCTAGCGCCTTGCTGGCAAGACGCTTAGGGACCAGGTGTGTTGCGCGGTCAGCTTACTTCTTGCCCAGGCTGATCTGCTTGGACGGGCCGAAAGTCTGGCCGCTGACGCCCTTGGCAATCTGCTGGATTTCGCCACCGGACTTGAGGAACGCAGCGATCTGGCTGTTGATCGACTCGCTGGTTTCGACGGCGGGAGCTGGCTTTGCTTTGCTGTTGGATGCTTTTACGCGCATGGCGGCCACTAACCTGTAGAAAATTAACTTGGCCAGGCATCGTACAGGAAATGCTTGACAATTGCTTGGTAAATATCCCCTTGTATTTGGTGCGCTGGCTGAAACCGGCAAAGTTCGTCGTCGAAATAAGCCTCTAACTTACTGTTTTAACTCGAAACCACGCGGTCTGTCGGGCGCCGCCGGCGCGGCGGAATTCAGCCGATTGATCAGACGAGCGGGGCGGTGCCGGTAGAATGCTATGCGAACCCGCGAATTTTCAGGCGTGCGCGCGTGCCGGACGCAACTCGGGTAGAATGCCGCCCACGCAATGAGGGTATTGGAAATGGCTTTAGTCGGGCGCTACAACAGCTTGCAAGTGGTTAAACACACTAACTTTGGTTTGTACCTGGATGGTGCGCAAGACGGTGAAATCCTCTTGCCTAATCGGTATATCCCCAAAGATATTCCCAGTGAAGATGAAGACTGGCTTAACGTATTCATTTATCTGGACAGCGATGACAAACTTATCGCCACCACTGAAAAACCAAAAGTTCAAGTTGGCGAATTTGCCAGTTTGAAAGTTGTGGAAGTCAACAGCATCGGTGTCTTCCTCGATTGGGGCTTGCCCAAGGATCTGTTGCTGCCGTATTCGGAAGAAAAGCGTCAATTGACCGCTGGCGAATATTGCGTGGTGCATGTCTATCTCGACAAGCACACCAAGCGCATCACCGCCACCGCGCGCCTTGACCGCTACCTGGACAAGACGCCCGCCAACTACCAGGTTGGCCAGGAAGTCGACCTGCTGGTGGCCGAGGCCACGGACATGGGCTTCAAGGCGATCATCAACAACAAGCACTGGGGCCTGATCCACAAGAACGAAGTGTTCAAGTTCCTGCGCCCGGGCAAGGAAGAGAAAGGCTTTATCAAGGAAATCCGCGCCGACGGCAATATCAGCCTGAGCCTGCAACCGGTCGGCCAGGAAGCGGCTTCCAGCCTCAACTCGAAGATCCTCGCCAAGTTGCGCGAAAACAACGGCAGCCTGCCGGTCAGCGATAAAAGCGACCCGGCGGTGATCAGCAACTTGTTCGGCGTCAGCAAAGGCAACTTCAAGAAGGCCATTGGTGCGCTCTACAAGCAAGGCCAGATTGTGATTCATGCCGATCGCATTGAACTGAGCTGAGTGCGGTTTGCTCTTCTGTAAGAGCGAATCGCTCCTACAGAAGCTGTGCCGATGCCCCGTAAATCCTTGTTCTGTCGGCCTACGGCGCAGATGACCTGAGCAACTTGAACACATTCCTCAGCGCCGCCTAGTGCGCAGTCAGGCACCTGTGTGCACAACGGGTGTGCAAGTGATTGTGTACAGGATTAAGGCGTGCACCGTTGCTGAGCGGTATACACCGATCTAACTCTCGATACATCCTTTGGTACCCCGCCCCGTGGGGATTGTGTGCCATTGGCACGCATTCTGCTGACTCTTTCGTATACAAACCGTGCCGCCTTCCGTATGCATCCCGTTACGGCAGCGCAGGCGGGTATTTCGAGGAGCCAAGCGATGACCGAACAATTGCCCAAAGGCTACAGCCCGCGCCTGTACAACCAGGACCTGGGCCCACTGCCGCAGAAGTGGACCTGGTATAACATCTTTGCCTTCTGGATGAGCGACGTACACAGCGTCGGCGGCTATGTCTTCGCCGCCAGCCTGTTCGCCCTCGGGCTGGCCAGTTGGCAGGTGCTGATTGCGTTGCTCGCAGGCATTTGCATCGTGCAATTGATCGCTAACCTGGTGGCCAGGCCGAGCCAGCAAGCGGCTGTACCGTACCCGGTGATCTGCCGACTGGCGTTTGGTGTGTTCGGTGCGAATATTCCGGCGGTGATACGCGGCTTGATCGCGGTGGCGTGGTACGGGATTCAGACGTATCTGGCGTCGAGTGCGCTGATCATCGTGGTGCTGCGCTTTTTCCCACAGATGGCCGTGTATGCAGAGCCGCACTTCGCGGGCCTGTCCTACCTGGGCTGGTTTGGTTTCCTCAGCTTGTGGGTGGTGCAGGCGGCCGTATTCTGGGCGGGCATGGAGTCTATCCGGCGCTTTATCGACTGGGCCGGGCCAGTGGTCTATGCGGTGATGTTCGCCTTGGCCGGCTGGATCGTGTGGAAGGCGGGCTGGGCGAATATCAGCTTTACCCTGGCGGAAAAGTCCTTGTCGGGCTGGCAGGCTTTTGGCCAGGTGATTGTGGCGACGGCGTTGGTGGTGTCGTACTTTTCCGGGCCGACGCTGAACTTCGGCGATTTCAGCCGCTACTGTCGCAGCATGCAGGATGTGCGTCGCGGTAATTTCTGGGGGCTGCCGGTGAATTTCCTGGCGTTCTCCCTGGTGACCGTGGTGATCGTCTCGGGCACCTTGCCGGTATTCGGTGAAATGCTCCACGACCCGATCGCCACCGTGTCGCGTATCGACAACAGCATGGCCGTGTTGCTGGGCGCCTTTGCCTTTGTCACGGCCACGATCGGCATCAATATCGTCGCCAACTTCGTGTCCCCGGCGTTCGACTTCGCCAACGTTGCGCCGAGCAAAATCAGCTGGCGCGCCGGCGGCATGATTGCAGCGGTGGCTTCAGTCTTTATCACCCCGTGGAACCTGTTCAACAACCCGCTGATGATCCACTACACCCTGGACATCCTCGCCGCGTTTATCGGGCCGTTGTTCGGGATTTTGCTGGTGGACTTCTACCTGATCAAAAAACAGCAGATCGACGTGGATGCGCTGTTCGATGACAGCCCGAGCGGGCGTTATTACTTCGACGGCGGCGTGAACTGGACGGCGGTCAAGGCTCTGTTGCCGGCGACGCTGGTGGGTGTCGCGATCACGTTCACCCCGGCCTTGCAGGGCATGGCCAACTTCGCCTGGTTCACCGGTTGCTTCCTGGGTGGGCTGTTTTTCCTGGTGCTCGCTCGGCGCGAACAGGCTCGCGTGCCAACGCCGCTGATGGCTGGCTGACTGCCGCGGCCGGGCGCAGCAACAGCGCGCCGGCCAATAACAACCCGCAACCGGCGATCACCAGCGCCGGTTGCAGGCCGCCGCTCAGGTGGCTGCTCACCGACGCGAGCAATGGGCCGCTCAGTTGTCCGATGGCAAAGCTCGCGGTCAGCACCCCAGTGCTGCGCTGGTAGCCGTGGGGCGCCACCTCGCGCAAGCGTGCCATCACCAACTGCATACACGCCAGAAACGGTGCGCCGCAGAGCAATACGCCCAGCGCCAGGCCCCAGCCGTTGCCGAGCAAGCAGGTAAATACGCCCGCCGCTTGCAACCATAAGGTTGTCATCAGCCAGCGGCGGGTTGTGTTCGCGGCCTTGCGGCGCAGGCTCGCCACGACCACCCCGAGCGCAGCCGCCAGGCCAAAGCATGGCCAGAACAGGTCTGCCTGCCAGGCGCCCTTGAACTGCGCGCTGGCCATCTGGGACAGAAAGGTCGCCGGGATGATGTAGCCGAGGCCGTAGAGGAAATAAACCCAACCCAGGTGCGCGATGCTCGCATTGCTGCTCGCGTCGCTGACGGGCGTGTCAGTGACGCTCGGTTGAGGCAGGAAAGGCAGGATCGCCAGCAGCATCAGCAGCGCCACCCCGCCGTAGACCAGCCACAGTGTTGCGGAGCTTTGTCCCAGCAGGTTCGAACCCAGCGCGAGCAGGCCGGTCAACAGAATCCCCAGGCCCGGCCCGGCAAACACCAGGGCGCCCAAGCGCGGCCGCCCGGCGGCAATCGCCAGCGGTTGGCTGAGGCTGGTGATCATCACCAGCGCCCAGGCGCTGGCCACGCCGGTGCCGAAGCGCAACAGCAGGTGCGGCCAGAACCCATGGGCCCAGTACGACGCCAGGGTCAGCAGCACGCACAACCACAACCCGCCGTACAAGCGACCGCGTACAGGGTGATGGCTGCGCGCGAAAATCGAATCCACCGCGCCGACGAAGTAGCCCAGGTAGTTGGCGGCGGCGATCAGCCCGGCACCGGTCAGATCAATCTGCCCCTCGCTGAGCAGATGTGGCATTTGCGGGGTGAGGGCGAAGCGGCCAATGCCCATGGCCATCATCAGGGCGATAAAGCTGGCGAGGAGGCGAGTCAACGGCGACATGTGCAAGGTTTCCTGCGGGAAAGCGAATGACATGCAGGCTAAGGTGGATTGACTTTCTGTAAAAATGAATAATAGTGAGCAACTTGTTCAGTTTTGGAGAAAGGTATGGAGTTCAGTCAATTGCGCATTTTCCAGGCCGTGGCGGAAGAGGGCTCCATCACCCGCGCTGCCGAGCGCTTGCACCGCGTGCCATCGAACCTGTCGACCCGGCTCAAGCAGATGGAGGAGCAACTGGGCGTCGAGTTGTTCGTTCGTGAACGTCAACGCCTGCAGCTTTCCCCTGCGGGCAAAGTGTTGCTGGACTACAGCACCCGTCTGCTGGCGCTGCACGACGAAGCCCACGGTGCCGTGCAAGGCGGGCAACCGGCCGGTGACTTTGTGCTGGGCAGCATGTACAGCACCGCCGCGATTCACTTACCGAAACTGTTGGCGCGCTATCACAAGGCGTATCCGATGGTGAATCTGCAGGTGCAATCGGCGCCCAGCGGCGAGCTGCTCGAAGGCTTGATCACCGGGCGTCTCGACGCGGCGCTGGTCGACGGCCCGCTGACTATCGCGTCCCTGGACGGTGTTCCCCTGTGCGACGAAAAGCTGATACTGATTTGCGAAGCCGACCACCCGCCAGTACTCGGCCCTCAGGATGTTGCCGGCCGTGCGGTGTTCACCTTCCGACGCAGTTGTTCCTATCGCCGACGTTTGGAGACGTGGTTTTCCCACGAGCACGTGGCGATGGGCCGTGCCATTGAGATCGAGTCTTATCAAGGCATGCTCGCCTGCGTGATCGCCGGTTCCGGCGTGGCCTTGATGTCCGAATCCATGCTCGACAGCCTGCCAGGCAAGGACAGCGTGTCCGTTCATCCCCTATCTGAGCCTTTTGCCACTGCGACCACCTGGCTGATGTGGCGAAAGGGTATGCTCGGCGCTAATCTCAACGCATGGATCGAACTGCAGCGCGAAGGCCAGGCAGGGTTCCCGCAAGATAGCCGGGCGATCGCCTGACCGATCTGTCGTATTTGCATGAATTTGGTAATAGTTCGTTGTGGTTTCGTTCATGCAATGTGTAGGAGTTAGGGCTACTATTTGTAGGAAGAGGCGAAAGAATTTCCGCCGACCCGCACTACCCTCAAAGGGGGCAATCATGAAAGAGAAAATCCAAACCTGGCTCCACGACCTTGGCGTTGCGCTGGGCCTGATCGAGCCCCCGCTGCAGCCGGTGCCCATTCGCACGGATGATGAGCAGCGTCGTCCACGTCGGCGTTGAACCGCAGTCGTCGGAACACCGCAGAATCTGTGTAGGAACGGGCTTGTGTGGGAGCAAGCAAACCCGTCCTCGCGATGCTTGGTACGCCACGCAAAAAAAAACGAGTGCGACATCCGACGTCGCACCCGCTGAAGAAAACCTGATTTCCCGCGTGCTTGTTCAGGCGGCTCGCGCCGGTTCCGTTTCAGGTCGGCGCGACAACAGGCTCACCCCGACAAAACTCACCAACGCCACCGCCAGGCTGTAGTAGATCGGCGTGTTCGCGTCCAAGCCGTCCTTGAACATGAACACCAACGCCGTCACGAAGCCCAGGGTCATGGACGTAATCGCCCCCGAAGTCGTCGCGCGCTTCCAGAAAATCGCCCCGATCAGCGGGATCAGCATGCCGCCCACCAGCAGGTTGTAAGCCAGGGTCAGGGCACTGATCACATCGTTCACCACCAGCGCGATGCCCAGCACCGCGATACCGGTCAGCAGGGTGAACAGGCGGTTGATGTTCAGGCTCGACTGCTTGCCGCCGCGCAAACGTGGCAGCAGGTCCTCGGTCAACACGGTGGACGCCGCCAGCAAGCCGGCGCTGGCCGTCGACATCATCGCCGCCAACGCCGCCGCAATCACCAACCCACGAATGCCATCGGGCAGCGACACTTTGACGATCGCGGCGAACGCGTTGTTGACGTTATCCAGATCGGGAATCAGCACATGGGCCGCCATGCCGATCAACGCACAGGCCAGGCCGTAGAGAATGCAGTAGAAACCGGCGAAAGTGCCTGCGTACTGGGCGACCTTTTCGTCACGGGCGGTGAACACCCGTTGCCAGATGTCCTGGCCGATCAGGATGCCGAAAAAGTAGATCATGAAGTAGGTGATGATCGTGTCCCAGCCGATCGCGGTGAAGCTGAAGTTCGACGCCGGCAGCTTGGCCACCAGTTCGTCCCAGCCGCCGACGCGGTACAGGCAGATCGGCAGCAGGATAAACATCAGGCCGACGGTCTTGATCACGAACTGCACGATGTCGGTCAAGGTCAGCGACCACATGCCGCCGATGGTCGAGTACATCACCACCACGCCACCGCCGAGCAGCACCGAAATCCAGAAGGGCAGGCCGAACAGCACCTGCAGCACGGTGCCGATGGCCAGGATCGAGGTCACGCCGATCATCAGCGCGTAGGCCAGCATGATCACCGCGCTCGCCTGGCGGGCCATGGGGTTGTAGCGCTTTTCCAAGACCTGGGTGACGGTGAAGATTTTCAGCTTGAGCAACGGCTTGGCCAGGAACAGGTTCAGCGCGATGATCCCCATGCCCAGCGCGGCGCACAGCCAGAAGCCGGAGATGCCGTGGACATACCCCAGGCGCACGGTGCCGACGGTGGACGCGCCGCCCAATACCGTGGCGGCCATGGTGCCCATGTACAGCGACGGGCCGAGATTGCGCCCGGCGACCAGGTAGTCTTCGTGGGTCTTGGCGCGGCGCATGCCGTAATAGCCGAGCACGAGCATGCCGGCGGCGTAGATGAGTACGACGAATAAATCCAAAGCCATGACGGCGGGTCTCCGATTATCTTTTTTATGGAAATCAGGCGGCTTTTTGCAGCGCCGGTTCAGCGCGCACGTCCGTGCGTTCGCTGCGTGGATCGGTAGGGCCGTACACGGCGGCCGGTTCCGGGAACAGGCGCAGCAAGCTCAGGTACACCACCGAGGCCAGCCCCAATGTCACCGGCAGGCTGATATCGATGCCCTCGGCGAGGTTGCCCAATGGCCCGACAAACTGCCCCGGCAGGTTGACGAAGCACAGCCCCACCAACGCGCTCGGAATCCAGGCCCCCAGGCCGCGCCAGTTCCAGCCGTGGCTGAACCAGTAGCGCCCGCCGCGTTCGCCGCGGGTAAATACCTGCAGGTCGTCCGGGCAGTAGAAGCCGCGACGCACGATCAGGCCGATGATCATCATCACCATCCACGGGGTGGTGCAGGTGATGATCAGCACCGCGAAGGTCGACACGCTCTGCACCAGGTTGGCGGCGAAACGTCCGATAAAGATGAAGGCGATAGACATCACCCCGATCAGCAGCGTGGCCTTGACCCGCGACAGCAGGCGCGGGAACACGCTGGACATGTCCAACCCCGTGCCATACAGCGACGTGGTGCCGGTGGACATGCCGCCGATCACCGCGATCAGGCACACCGGCAGGAAGAACCAGCTCGGCGCCACCGCCAGCAGACCGCCGACGTAGTTGTTGGCCGCGATGTAGTCCGGTGCCCTGACCGCGACGATGGTCGCGGTGGCCAAGCCGAACAGGAACGGGATCAAGGTAGCGATCTGTGCCGCGACCACCGCCAGCATGACGCGAATTTTCGGCGTTTCACGCGGGATGTAGCGCGACCAGTCACCGAGGAACGCGCCGAAGGAGATCGGGTTGCTCATGGCCACCAGCGCCGCACCGATAAACGCGGCCCAGAAGCCGCTCTGGCCGAGGGCCACGCTGCCGGCGAAGTGGCTGTCGAAGGTCGGCGCGAACGCGAAGATCCCCAGCAGAAACAGCAGGCTCGCCGCCCACACCGCGATGCGGTTGACCCACAGCATGAAGCGAAAGCCGTAGATACAGACCGTCAGCACCAGGATGGCAAACACGCCGTAGGCCAGGCCCAGGGTCAGGTCGGTTTCCGGCAGGCCGATCAGCCGCTTCGCACCGCCGACCAGCGCATCGCCCGAACTCCACACCGACAGTGAGAAGAAGGCAATCGCCGTCAGCAATGACAGAAACGAGCCGACGATCCGCCCGTGGACACCGAAGTGCGCCCCGGACGACACAGCATTGTTGGTGCCATTGATCGGCCCGAACAGGCCCATGGGCGCCAGGATCAGCGCACCCACCAGCACGCCTAGCACAATCGCCCAGACACCGGCCTGGAACGACAGGCCGAACAGCACCGGAAAGGCACCCAACACCGCTGTGGCAAAGGTATTGGCACCGCCGAAGATCAGGCGAAACAGATCCTTGGGCCCGGCGGTACGTTCATGGTCCGGGATCTGTTCGACCCCGTTGGTTTCTATCTTGCGAATACTGTTTTCGTTGTTTTTATTATTCATGATCAGCTCCGATCACATTGGCTAAGGGGGCGGCAGCCCTTCCGGCATAGCGGACAAATGTTCGTGACAGGCCAGCCACAGGCCTTGTTTTTGTTGTACGTCCAACCCTTGCCGTCTGAAGACAATGGTCTCGCGTTCCTGGCTATTGAATTGCTCCCCGTTCATGCGCAGCTCGGTGGCCACGTCATGCATAAAAATCGCCACATCACCCTGCAGGCTGACAACGGCGTTGCTCGAGACGCAGGACAGCACCTCGAACCCCTCGTCCCGGCGCCAGCTGTCCCACAATGCCTGGTAGGCATCGCGACTGAGCAGCGGCTGGGGCAGGGTGTAGAACACGAAGCTGGCATCGGCGCTGAATGCGCCGAAGTAAGCCTCGCGGTCGTTGCGTGCGAAGGCCGACACTAGGTCGGCCGCCGCTTTCAACACCTCATGGGTGCTCATCAGCGGTGCGCCACGCCGGGCAGTACGCAGAGCATTTCGTACAGCAGGTTGGCGCCCAGCAACGAGGTGTTGCCGGTGGTGTCGTAAGGCGGCGAAACTTCTACCAGATCGCAACCAATCAGGTCGAGGCCCTGGCAGCCACGGATGATTTCGATCGCCTGGATAGTGGTCAGCCCGCCGATTTCCGGGGTGCCGGTGCCGGGCGCCCAGGCCGGGTCGATGCCGTCGATGTCAAAGCTCAGGTACACCGGGCCGCCACCGACTTTTTCGCGCACTTCGGCCATCAACGGCGCGAGGGAGTGGTGCCAGCATTCTTCGGCCTGCACCACGCGAAAGCCTTGCTTGCGGCTCCAGTTGAAGTCTTCGGCGGTGTAGCCCTGGGCGCGCAGGCCGATCTGTACCACGCGGTCGCAATCGAGCAGGCCTTCTTCCACTGCGCGGCGGAAGGTGGTGCCGTGGGCGATCTTCTCGCCGAACATGTGGTCGTTGACGTCGGCATGGGCATCGATGTGGACCAGCCCGACCTTGCCGTGTTTTTTGTGGATCGCCCGCAGGATCGGCAGGGTGATGGTGTGATCGCCGCCCAGGGTCATGGGGATGACGTTGTGTTCGAGGATCTCGTCGTAGGCTTCTTCAATGATCCGCACGGCGTCGAGCAGGTTGAAGGTGTTGATCGCCACGTCGCCGATATCGGCCACCGACAGCGAATCGAACGGCGCGGCACCGGTGGCCATGTTGTACGGGCGGATCATCACCGATTCGGCGCGGATTTCCCGGGGGCCGAAGCGGGTGCCGGCGCGCAGCGAGGTGCCGATGTCCAGCGGCACGCCGATAAAGGCCGCATCCAGGCCCTTGGCCGATTGCAAATGGGGAAGACGCATCATGGTGGCGATGCCGGCGAAGCGCGGCATTTCGTTGCCGCCCAGTGGTTGGTGGAAAATCTTGTCCACGGGATTGCCTCATCGTGTTGTGTTTATTAGCGGCCGATTCTGCGAAAAGCCCGGGGTGGGAAGAATCGGCAGAGGCAAATACTTAGTTCAGATTTTTCTAAACTAATGCCGGCAGGTAGACTACTGCGATCACCTCCCCGGAGCCGACCATGGCCAACGCCTTGCCTGACCTGAAACTCCTGCGCATCTTCGTCAGCGTCGTGCGCCACCAGGGGTTCGCCAATGCGCAGCACGAGCTCAACCTGTCGACCTCGGCGATCAGCACCTATATGAGCCAGCTCGAATCGGCGTTGGGCCTGGTGCTGTGCCACCGTGGCCGGGGCGGGTTCAGCCTGACCAGCAAGGGCGAGTTGTTCCATCAGGAGACTCTGCGGCTACTGGGCGAACTGGAAGGTTTCGAGCAATACGCCGCCGCGCTCAAAGGCGAGCTGCGCGGCACGCTCAAGCTCGGCGTGCTCGACTCCACCGTCAGCGACAAGGCCCTGCCGTTCGCCGAGGTGATCGGCGCCTACAGCCTGGAACACCCGGCGGTGCACCTGCATTTGTCGGTGCTGAGCCCTTACGAACTGCAACTGGGTGTGCAGGACAACCGCCTGGACCTGGCCATCGGCGCGTTCTCCAACCGCATGAGCGGGCTGATCTACATGCCGCTGTACCGTGAACAACACTGGTTGTATTGCAGCACCCGGCACCCGCTGTTCAATGAGCGGCGCATCCCCGAACAGGTGATCACCCAGCAGCGCATGGTCGGGCGCGGCTACTGGAGCCAGGCGGAACTGGCGCGCCACGGCTTCAAGCACAGCGCCGCCACCGTGGAAAGTATGGAGGCGCAACTGATCCTGGTGCTGTCCGGCGCCTACATCGGCTACCTGCCCGAACACTACGCCCAGGCCTGGGCCGACAAGGGCGACCTGCGCGTGCTGCTGCCGGCGACCTTCGGCTACCAGGCGCCGTTCTCGATGATCATGCGCCGTGGCCGTAGCCGCGAGCCGCTGATCCAGACGTTTCGCGACTTGCTCAAAACCCAGCTCAACCAGGCCTGAAAAACCATGTCCAGACCCCAGTGTTCCCGTTGCCTGCGGCCCGCCACCCATTGCCTGTGCGCGCTGATCCCCAGCCTCGACAGTCGCACCCGCGTGTTGCTGCTGCAGCACCCGAGCGAGGTCAACCATGCGCTCAATACCGCGCGGTTGGCGGCGTTGGGCTTGAACAATGCGCAGTTGGTGGTGGGCGAGGTATTCGACGATCTGCCGAGCTTGCTGAACCCGCCCGGCTATCAGGCGCGCCTGTTGTTTCCGGCAGACGATGCCCAGCCGCTGCAGGCTTATGGGCCGAGCGACGAGCCGTTGTTGCTGGTGGTCCCCGACGGCACCTGGCGCAAGGCGCGCAAGCTGTTGCACCTCAACCCGCTGCTGGCGGCGCTGCCCAGGGTGACGCTGGCCGCGGGCGCCGTCTCGCGCTACCGGCTGCGCAAGGCGCCGGGCCCCGGTGCCTTGTCGACGGTGGAGGCGATTGTGCAGGCGTTGCAGGTGTTGGAGGCGCCCACTTCTTTCGAGCTGTTACTCAAACCCTTCGATGCGTTGATCGAGGGCCAGATTGCGGCGATGGGGCCGGCGGTTTTCGACAAGAACCACGGCTGATCCATGGCGCTACATAGCTACCTGAGACGCTGACGGCGAGGCGATAGGCTGAGCTTTTCAGGAGCAGAGCCATGAGCGAGCCGATTACCCCCACACCGCAGGACACGCTGAGCGCTTTTATCGCGCAGCAGCGCGCACCCTTGATGGCCGGCCTGGAGTGGTCAGTCCTGCAAGCCCTGGATGGCTTGAGAGCTGAGTTCGACGGCCTTCTCGGCGGGCTCGATCTTGCCGAAAAACGTGAGTACGTGCGCCTGCAAAGGGCCTGGATCGATGCCCAGCACACCATGGAGCAGGGCATCCGCCAACTCACCGAAGCGTTCGAGCTACATGCCCTGGAGTCGTTGCGCAGCGCGTTGATGACCCTGACCGGCCAGTACATCGACCCCAAGGTGGCGAAGATCAATACCCGCTACCTCAAGCACTCCGGTCGCGTCCGGCGCGAATTGAAAGGCGATGAGATCAAGATCTCTAGCGTGACCTTATGGGACGCCGCCTGTATGAACTATGACGGCCTGACCGGCTGGAGCTACCCCGGCCGCACCGGCCTGGCCGATGCCAGTTACCTCGACAGGAACATCAACGCGACCGCCGGCGAATTCATTGCGCTGGTGCGCCGGCTCGATCTCGGCGGGCAACTGCGTCGCCGTCTCGACCAGGCGCTGCAGGCCAACGCTTCGCTGGGCAGCAGCATCATGCAGTTGGCGAATGCCGAGTTTGAGTTCGCCCTCATCGAGGCCTTGAGAAACACCGAAGCCAGCCGCGTCGACCGGGACAAATACCAGCAGGTGAAACGTGCGCTGGCGGGAGAAGCGCGCTGGGAGCGCGTAGAGGAAATGCTGCTTTTCGTGCCCCATGGGACGGACAACATCAGTTGGTTACCACAATCGATCGGCTTGGTCGGGCATTACGCCGGCCAGCCTCCCGGCGACAGCTTGAGCATTCCCCACATCGTTTTTTCCGTCAGCGGTTGCAAGGGGGCTTTCAGTTTTATCCCGAATCGCCCCGGCGGGTCGCTGCGTCATCATGCCAGCCATCGGCAAGCCTGCGAGGTGTTTCATGCGGAGTTTCATGCGGCCTACCGCGCGGGGCGGGTCGATTGGCTGTATCAGATCATGTGGCTGCGTGACTGTGCGCGGCTCAAGCAAATCGGTAAAACCGCGCAGCCGCGTCGCGACCTTGAGGGGTTGGAAAAACTGGTCGACTGGCTGGCCCGTGTCATTCCGAGCGTCAATATCGTCGATAAAGTCGGCTATGTGCGCAACGTCGTGCAAAAGTCCCCGGCGCTGAGCCTGAACGATTTCTATCGCGAACGCAGTCGCGCCAATCTGCAGGAATTGGCGCACCAGACGCCCGGTTTCATGCCCACCATGATCGAGCTGTTCCAGACCCTGATCGGGGAAATCCTCGATGTGCTGCTGATCCCGGTGCCGGGGGCGTTAAAAGGGTTGGGACGGGTGAGGGCGTTTGCGATGTTCATAGCGATGGAGCAAGCGTTGGTCGAAGGGGGGCGGCAGGCGCTGCTCGGCGAGCCTGCCGAATTGCTCCAGGGGTTTGCCGACCTTGCCGATTTACTGATCAGTGGTCGATTGCATACGCGTTTGGGGCGCAGCGTGCTGCGTCGCCATCAGCATTTGTATCAACGCTTGTCCCAGCGCTACAGCGCCGTGCCTGAACACCGGCATCTGTCGAGCCCGCAGGTGCTCGAAAGAATGCTCGGCAGCCAGGACGTATTGCCACGGCAAATCGAGATTTTGCTCGAAACGAGCGCGACCTCGGCACAGACCTTGAACCAGGTATGGGAGGGCGCGCCGGCGTCGGCGTCTTTGGTCGACGCCGTGCATCGGTTGCGCGCCGACCGGCTGATCGATTGGCTGGCCGCAGACGCCGACCCCAGCCGCCCCGCGCCCGTCGACGCGCTGGACGTCATGGCGCCGCTGCTCACTCAGTTGGAGGGTTGGCCGGCGGGAATGTCGTTGAGCATTGAAGACCATCAGGGCCTGGAGGTGCGTCGCTACAACAAGGACGCAACGCGTGCGACAACGGCAGTGGTTACGCTGACCGCGCTGGAAAATCATGAGTTCGCCTATGCCACGCCGCGCCGCTTCACCGCCCATGTGGCACAGGCCATTGTGGCGTTGGTGCCGACGCTTGTTTCGGGTGACGCGCAGTTGCTTCGCCAGCAATTGGCGACTAAAGCCAAGGCCTTGAGGATCGACCTGTTTGAAGCGCTCACGCGGTTTGCCGACACCTGCCGTGCTGACGCGGTGGGCGCCAGTGCGTCGGTACTCAAATTGTTGCCCGAGCGCGTCAGCCCCGACCAGCCCGTACCGGCGGTGATTACCCAACTACGGGCCTTGCACCCCGAACTGAGCATGGCGCGGTTGCTCGAGGTGTTGCGCGAACACCCGTTATCGGAGCATCAGCAAACCCAGTTGCTGCAGTCGCAACTGCAACCCGAGGCGCTTTACGACGCATTGCGCGCCGCACGCCTGGTGACGCGCCGCGAAGCCATCGTCGATGGGCTTTTTCATCCGCGCCGATTTGACCGGCAAACCCAGGATTGGGCCGCGCATTTCGCCTACAGCGTGCTGCGCGACGGCAGCGCCCAGGCGTTGCTCGTCAGCCCGGCCACGCAAGCGCTGCCCTATGTTTCGCAGGGGGCGCAGGACCGCAGCGTGGTGGTCATTGATCAGGGCCAAGGGCGATTTTCGCCGTATTACCACCGTGAGTCGCGCACCGGCGCCATGCTGAGTGGTGCCAACGGTTTCTATCTGGCGATCATGCGCCAGCTGTCCGACGATGACCGGCGTCTACTCGGCTTGAGCGCGGAGCACAGCGTTGCCGACTTTCGGCGTCAGGTCGCTCGCGCCCTGTTGCGCCATCGTGCGCCGGATGGCGCGTTTTATCCCGACCGGCGCGAGATCGCGCACTACGTCAGTCACATCGATACCGCCCGTATCACCGCAGAGCCCGATGCCCTTGGCCTTTACCACCTGGGGGCGGAGCGCTACCTGTGGCTGGACGATGCTTATTTCAAGGTGGCGGAGCAGCCATGGCGCCTATTGCACCCGTCCTTGAACGATGCGTATGCCCCGCTGTTGAGCCACAACGGTGCCGGCGCCTGGCGGCACGAATGGGAAAACCCGCTGACGTGGGACGGCGCCAAGGCGTTCCAGCGCCTGGGGCCGTTTACCCGCGCAGTGCCGGCGGATGCCATCGAGCAGATTCAGCAGATCAGCGGGGTGACAGCGGACGTCCTGCGCCGGATACATCTGCGCAATGAGCGCGCGCCGGCAATCGTGGTGGAGACCGTCGAGCGCTTCATGCGGCATCAACGGATCAACACCGGCGTGGATACGGGGCGGGATTTTTTCGACAGGCTGCTCGGCGAGGTCGGTGCCGACAGCGCCGAAACGTTGGTGGGGCAGGCGGCCACCCGCGCCGAGCAGGTCGCGGTGCTCGAGGCCGAGGTCGCGCGCAACCGGCCCCACATGGAGCGCCTGTTTTTCAAGGCGCTGGGCCAAAAACAGCAGCCATCGGGCGATCCATTGGCGCAGGTGCTGCAGCGCGATTTTCCCAGTTTGACGGCGGCACTCGCCGAAGAGCTGGTGCGCGACGTCACCGCGCAGGAGCGCCTCAGCCTGCAGGCCGGCCGCATCCCCTTGAGCCTGATGTCGGCCGCGCGTTGGCGGGTGAGCGTCGCGCGCAAGATCAGGGCGCTGGAGGGATTGTATCTGCCGGCTGCAGCGAGTGAAGACACCTCGAGACTGATCCTGCATACATTGCCGGACATCGACGGATGGCCGAACCACCTGCGGGTCGAGGTGTGGGAGCGCGGTCGCCTGATCGATAGCATCGGCCCGGTCGACGGCGCGCTCAGACGGATACTGGAAGCGGTCGACGTGGATTATCAGGCCTACATTCTTCAAGCGAACGGTGAACGGCAACCGACCGGGCGTCCCGGGGCGTTCCTGGCGGTGCTGTTGGACGCGTTACCGTCGATTGAACGTGAAGCACTGCACTACACCCACGATGCGCTGCGCCGGGAGATCGAACAGCGTTCGCAACGCGCCCTCAGCCTGTTCGACCCACAGCGACGCCCCTGGTACGTCCCGCCACGGCGCCTGGCGGATGGGCGCATGGGTTACCCGTTGAGCGGCGGTGATCATTGGGGTCCGGTGGACCGTGAACACGTCGCCAAGCTGCGGCAGCTGTTTCCGGCGAAAACCGATGAGCAGGCCTTCGCGCTGCTCCAGGGCCTGAGTGATTCCGTCCGAGAGCGGGAAAGCGCGATCAACTTCATGTTCAGAGAGCGCGCCGTCTTGAATGCCAACCTTGAACGATGGTGCCGACAGGGTAAGCCCGAGGACTTGCCCGCACAACGTGAGGCGGCGGCGCGCATTCAGCGCTGCTGGGCTAAAGAAGACTCCGTTCGCGGGGTACCGTATGAACTCATCCTGGATGACTTGGCATTAAATGATTTGCCGCCGCTGGGCGCCTATTTCGGTCATGTAAAACTGTTGAGCCTGAAAAACAATCGGCTGGAAACCATTCCAACCAGTTTTTTCAGGTGTTTTCCGCAGCTTCGCTGGGTGTTTTTCAACGGTAATCATCTGCAGCGACTTCCCGTCGGGTTGGCACAGCTGGGCTATTTATCGCTGCTCAACCTCTCGAATAATCGGCTCAAGCTTCAACTGGGGGACGTAATACTGCTCGCTGAAATGACCAGCCTGGTGACACTGGATTTATCGGTAAACCCACTGAGACTGGGGCAGCGCTTGAAGCTGCATGGGTTGAAGAAGTTGCGCGTGCTTAACCTGCGCAATACGCAAATTGAAAGCCTGCCCCTTGGCGCCGCCATCTTGCGATCACTGGAGGTCTTTGATTTGCGTGACAATCGAATATCGATCTTGACCAGCCTCGATTTGTTCATTTACCCAAATGTTCATCGAGCGATGAATTTGCAGGGCAACCCGCTTTCACAGGGCTCCCTGCAAATGATGCGCCGCTACCGTGAGTGGCCGGGGCAGGCGGATATCGATTTTGGCCTGGGCGCCCAGCCCGCAGCGGCATCCACACGCCCCGACACATGGTTGGCGGTGCTGCCTTTCGCTGAGGTTCCCCACTACCAGGCACTTTGGGCGCAACTGCAGCAACGCCCGATGTCTGATCGCTTTTTTGAGCTGCTGGCATGTATCGCGGCCTATCCGTCGCTCATCGCCACCGGCTTTCGGGCGCTGCGAGAAGACCTGACGCGCCGCGTGTGGCAGTTGATCGAGAGTGCAACCCATAACGAGCAACTGGCCGTGATCCTGTTTCAGCACCGCTTCGAGCTCAATCGCGGGGTGGATGGCTGGCTGTTATCACTCAATGCGCTGGAGCTTGAGTTCCTGCCGATCGAACTGCTCGCCCGCGACACGGACGGTGATGCCGCGCCACTCTTGAATTACTTTCGAGCCCTGAAACGGTTGCAGGCCATTGATGAGATGGTGTTGCGTTTCGACCGCCATCAAACGTGGGATGTGGTGAGCAGCATGATCCTTGCCAGCCGCATTGCGTTGGCGCACAGCCTGGATTTACCCCTTGGATTCGAAGAGCGTTTGGCCAGGACACTGGGCGGCCCCAATGCGAACTCAATCACCAGGATGCACGGAATGATCGTGGCCGCCGAAGCTCAGTTCGACTGGCCGGCTTTATTGGTGCAAGCAGAATATTGGCGGCAGTTTCTGGCGCGTAAATACCGATCGCGGTTCGACGCGCGCCTTGGGCAATACGATCGAGAAATGGAGCGTGCGCAGGCGCAAGTCGAAAGTGCGGAGATGAGCGAAGGCGCGTACTTGCTGCTGGTGCGTAAGGTGCAAGCCTTGAGGGCGCACGACGAGGAGCAATTGATTGAGCAACTGACGCGCGAGGAATGGACTCGCTTCGTGACCGGCTGATTGCGTGCTTATGCCTTTAAGCCATAAGCACCGCACTTTGCGTGATATGGCGCGCCAGGCTTTCCCGGTATGATGTTCGCCCCGCAGTCTGGATTGCGAATACGCCATGACCTTGCAGTACCCTACAATCGCCGATTGCGTCGGCAACACGCCCCTGGTCCGCTTGCAACGCATGGCGGGTGAAACCAGCAATACCCTGTTGCTCAAGCTCGAAGGGAACAACCCGGCCGGTTCCGTCAAGGACCGTCCGGCGCTGTCGATGATCACGCGCGCCGAGCTGCGCGGGCAGATCAAGCCGGGCGACACCCTGATCGAAGCCACCTCCGGTAACACCGGGATTGCCCTGGCCATGGCCGCGGCGATCAAGGGTTACAAGATGGTGCTGATCATGCCCGACAATGGCAGCGCCGAGCGCAAGGCCGCGATGACCGCCTACGGTGCCGAATTGGTCCTGGTCAGCCAGGAAGAAGGCATGGAAGGCGCCCGCGACCTCGCCGAGCGCATGGCCGCCGAAGGCCGTGGCCAGGTGCTGGACCAGTTCGCCAACGGCGACAATCCCGAGGCGCACTACACCACCACCGGCCCGGAAATCTGGCGCCAGACCCAGGGCACGATTACCCATTTCGTCAGTTCCATGGGCACCACCGGCACCATCATGGGCAACTCGCGCTACCTCAAGGAGCAGAACCCGGCGATCCAGATCGTCGGCCTGCAACCGATGGAAGGCGCGTCGATCCCCGGGATTCGCCGCTGGCCCGAAGAGTATTTGCCGAAGATCTACAACGCCACGCGCGTGGATCGCATCATCGACATGGCCCAGCGTGAAGCCGAAGACACCACGCGCCGCCTGGCCCGTGAAGAAGGCATCTTCTGCGGTGTGTCCTCCGGCGGCGCCGTGGCCGGCATGTTGCGATTGTCCAAGGAAGTGGAAAACGCGGTGATCGTCGCGATCATCTGTGACCGTGGCGACCGTTACTTGTCGACCGGCATTTTCGACGAACCCAACTGATGGCCAAGCACGAGAGAGGCCTGCGCTTCCAGCCGACGGGCGGCAGCCGTACCCCACAGATTCCGGTGGGCAAGAAGCAACGCCTGACCATCGAGCGCCTGGCCAATGACGGCCGTGGCATCGTGTTCTTTGAAGGCCGCACCTGGTTTGTCAACGGTGCGCTGGCCGGTGAAGAGGTCGAAGCGCGGGTATTGGGCGCCCACGGCAAAGTGGTCGAGGCGCGCACCGAGCGTGTGTTCAAGCCCAGCGAACTGCGGCGCCCGGCGCCGTGCGCGCACTTCGGTCGTTGCGGCGGTTGCAGCGTGCAGCACCTGCCCCATGCTGAACAACTTGCCCTGAAACAGCGCATGCTCGCCGAGCAACTGTCGCGTGTGGCAGGGGTCGAACCGCAGGCGTGGGCGGCACCGTTGAGTGGCCCGGAGCTGGGCTATCGGCGTCGCGCCCGCGTGGCGGTGCGCTGGGACGCCAAGGCCAAGACCCTGGAAGTGGGCTTTCGCGCCGTGGCCAGCCAGGACATTGTCGCCATCGACGATTGCCCGGTGCTGGTACAGGCCTTGCAACCGATCATGCAGCGTTTGCCCAACATGCTGCGGCGCTTGAGCAAACCGCAGGCATTGGGGCATGTGGAGCTGTTCAGCGGGTCGTCCATCGCCGTATTGCTGCGCCATATGGCGCCGTTGTCCGACGCCGATCTGCTGATCCTCAAAGAATTCTGCGCCTTCCATGAGGCCCAGTTGTGGCTGCATGGCGAGGGCCAGCCGGAGCCGGTCGAGCCTGACCAGGCCCTGGGTTATCGGTTGGAACCGTGGGATCTGGAGCTGGCGTATCGGCCGGGCGATTTTGTCCAGGTCAACGCCGGGGTCAACGCGGCGATGGTGGCCCAGGCCCTCGAATGGCTGGCGCCGCAAGCCGATGAGCGCGTGCTGGACCTGTTTTGCGGGCTGGGCAACTTCGCCCTGCCACTTGCGCGCCAGGTGCGCGAAGTGGTCGCGGTGGAAGGCGTGCAGGCCATGGTCGAGCGTGCGGCGCTGAATGCCGTCAGCAATAATTTGCATAATGTGCAGTTTTTTCAGGCCGATTTGTCCCAGTCGTTGACTGACGCGGAATGGGCCAAACAGGGCTTTTCTGCGGTACTCTTGGACCCACCTCGCGACGGTGCCCTGGAGGTTGTGCGCAAGCTCGCCAGCCTGGGGGCCAAGCGCCTGGTGTACGTGTCCTGCAATCCGGCGACGCTGGCGCGGGACACGGTTGAGTTGGTCAAGCAGGGTTACCGGCTAAAACGTGCCGGGATCCTCGACATGTTTCCGCAAACCGCGCATGTCGAGGCGATGGCGTTATTTGAGGCGGGCTAGGATGCCCGTTTAATCCGACTGGCCTGCATTCTCCTGGGCCGTGACCTGCCAGGGAGTGTGTGAGCTTTAGTGATAAAGCAGGTCAGCGATGATTTTTGGCGCATCGAAGGTGCGTCGTAGGGAAGGTAAGCAAGATGGTACAGGTGAGAGCACACCAGCCGATCAACACCGACGGCAGTATCAATCTCGAGGCATGGCTGGATCATGCCATCAGTGTCGACCCGGCACTGGACCGTGAAGCCTTGAAAGCAGCCTGCGAGTTCGCTCGTGAGTCTGAACAGCAAGACAATGCGGCCAAGAACCTGTGGGCCGAAGGCACTTCGAGCTTTCGCACCGGCTTGGAAATCGCTGAGATCCTCGCCGATCTCAAGCTCGACCAGGATTCGCTGATCGCTGCCGTGCTCTATCGCGGCGTGCGTGAAGGGCATATCCCGTTGGCCACCGTGGGCCAGCGCTTCGGCTCCGTGGTGGCCAAGCTGATCGACGGCGTGCTGCGCATGGCCGCCATCAGCGCCAGCCTCAGCCCGCGCCAGTCCATGGTGCTGGGCACCCAGGGCCAGGTGGAAAACCTGCGCAAGATGCTGGTGGCGATGGTCGACGACGTGCGCGTCGCCTTGATCAAGCTGGCCGAACGCACCTGCGCGATCCGAGCGGTGAAAACCGCCGACGACGAAAAGCGCAACCGCGTGGCCCGCGAAGTCTTCGACATCTACGCACCGCTGGCGCACCGCCTGGGTATCGGCCATATCAAGTGGGAGCTGGAGGACTTGTCCTTCCGCTACCTCGAACCCGACCAATACAAACAGATCGCCACGCTGCTGCATGAGCGCCGGCTCGACCGCGAGCGTTTCATCACCGACGTGATGGGCCAGCTGCGCGCCGAGTTGCAGGCTACCGGCGTCGACGCCGACATCAGCGGCCGCGCCAAGCACATCTATTCGATCTGGCGCAAAATGCAGCGCAAGGGCCTGGCCTTCAGCCAGATCTACGACGTGCGCGCCGTGCGCGTGCTGGTGCCGGAAATGCGCGACTGCTACACCGCGCTCGGTATCGTCCACACCCTGTGGCGGCACATCCCCAAGGAGTTCGACGACTACATCGCCAACCCCAAGGAAAACGGCTATCGCTCGCTGCACACTGCAGTGATCGGCCCCGAGGGCAAGGTGCTGGAAGTGCAGATCCGCACCCACGCCATGCACGAAGAGGCGGAGCTGGGGGTGTGCGCGCACTGGCGCTACAAGGGCACCGACGTCAAGGCCGGGTCCAACCAATACGAAGAGAAGATCTCCTGGCTGCGCCAAGTGCTGGAATGGCACGAAGAACTCGGCGACATCGGCGGCCTGGCCGAACAACTGCGGGTGGATATCGAGCCGGACCGGGTCTACATCTTCACCCCCGACGGCCACGCCATCGACCTGCCGAAGGGCGCCACGCCGCTGGACTTCGCCTACCGCGTGCACACCGAAATCGGCCACAACTGCCGGGGCGCCAAGATCAACGGGCGCATCGTGCCGCTCAACTACAGCCTGCAGACCGGCGAGCAGGTCGAGATCATCACCAGCAAGCACGGTACGCCGAGCCGCGATTGGCTGAACCCGAACCTGGGTTACATCACCACCTCGCGGGCGCGGGCGAAGATCGTCCACTGGTTCAAGCTGCAGGCGCGCGACCAGAACGTCGCCGCCGGCAAAAGCCTGCTCGAACGCGAACTGGCGCGCCTGGGCCTGCCTCAGGTGGACTTCGACAAGCTGGCCGAAAAGGCCAACATGAAGATCGCCGAAGACATGTTCGCCGCCCTCGGTGCCGGCGACCTGCGCCTGGCGCAACTGGTCAACCTGGCCCAGCAACTGGTGGAGCCGGAACGCGGCAACGAACAGCTGGAGCTGATCCCGCGCAAAGCTACCGGCTACAAGCCCGGCAAGCGTGGCGATATCCAGATCCAGGGCGTCGGCAACCTGATGACGCAAATGGCCGGTTGCTGCCAGCCGCTGCCGGGCGACGCCATCGTCGGCTACATCACCCAGGGCCGTGGCGTGAGCATTCACCGCCAGGACTGCGCCTCGGTGCTGCAACTGGGCGGGCGTGAGCCGGAGCGAATCATCCAGGTCAGCTGGGGCCCGGTGCCGGTGCTCACCTATCCAGTGGACATCATCATCCGTGCCTACGACCGTTCCGGTCTGCTGCGCGACGTGTCGCAAGTGCTGCTCAACGAGCGGATCAACGTGCTGGCCGTCAACACCCGCTCGAACAAGGAGGACAACACCGCGTTGATGTCCCTGACCATCGAGATTCCGGGGCTGGACGCGTTGGGGCGGTTGCTGGGGCGGATTTCCCAGTTGCCGAACATCATCGAGACGCGGCGCAACCGTACCCCATGAGCATCTGGATGAATGCAGGCTGAATGTGGGAGGGGGCTTGCCCCCTCCCACAGTTGATCGGCGGTGTTCATACCTGATCGGAAATAGAATGATGTATTCACTTGAAGACCTGCTGCACCTGATGAATCGCCTGCGCGACCCGCAATACGGGTGCCCGTGGGACATCAAGCAAACCTACGCGAGCATCGTCCCGCACACCCTGGAAGAGGCCTACGAAGTCGCCGACGCCATCGAGCGCGGCGACTTCGATCACCTGCAAGGCGAGTTGGGCGACCTGTTGTTCCAGGTGGTGTATTACAGCCAGCTGGCACAGGAAGAAGGGCGCTTCGAGTTCGCCGGGGTGATCGACAGCATCACCCGCAAGCTGATTCGACGTCATCCCCATGTGTTCCCCACCGGCGATCTGTACGCGCCGCTGGATATCCCGCAACTGAGCGAAGAGCAGGTCAAGACGCGTTGGGAGCAGATCAAGGCCGAGGAGCGCGCGGAAAAGTCCGACGCCCCCGAGCAACTGTCCCTGCTCGACGATGTGCCCACCGCCTTGCCGTCGCTGTCCCGTGCCGCCAAATTGCAGAAGCGTGCCAGCCAGGTCGGTTTCGATTGGCCCGCTGCGTTGCCGGTGGTGGATAACGTGCGCGAAGAGCTGGATGAAGTGCTCGAAGCCATGGCCGATAACGATGCAGTGGCCATCGCCGATGAAGTCGGTGACCTGCTGTTTGCCGCGGTCAACCTGGCCCGTCACCTCAAGGTCGACCCGGAAACCGCCTTGCGCGGTGCCAATGCCAAATTCGAGCGACGTTTCCGATTTATCGAACAGGCATTGCGCGATACGCGTCAATCCATGGAAGATTGCACCCTCGAAGAGTTGGACGCCCTGTGGGGCGAAGCCAAACGCCAGGAAAAGAACGTGTCCAGCTGCGGTTGAGCAGTTGCCTAAGTGAGTAAGCACCATGAGCCTTTCCCTTCGCGACCAGTTGCTCAAAGCAGGTCTGGTCAACCAAAAGCAGGCCAAGCAGGTCGGCAAAGAGAAACAGAAACATCAACGTCTGGTCCACAAAGGCCAGGCCGAGGCCGATGACACCCAGGCACGCCTGGCCCAGGAAGCCATGGCCGAGAAGGTCAAGCGCGACCAGGAGCTGAACCGCCAGCAGCAGGAGAAAGCCGAGGCCAAGGCCCGCACGGCCCAGGTCAAGCAACTGATCGAGACCTCGCGCCTGCCCAAGCTGACCACCGAGGACTACTACAACTTCGTGGATGACAAGAAGGTCAAGCGCCTGTCGGTCAACACGCTGATGCGCAACAAGCTGAGCAACGGCTCCCTGGCGATCGTGCATCACGCCGGCGGTTACGAGGTGATCCCGCGCGAAGCGGCGCTGAAGATCCAGGAGCGCGCGCCGGAGCGTATCGTCCAGCTCAATATCCTCACCGAAAGCCAGGTGCCGGATGAGGATGATCCTTACGCCGCCTACCAGATCCCGGATGATCTGATGTGGTAAGGCTGTAAAACAATAAACCCCGCTCACCGGCGGGGTTTTTGTTTTCAGGCAACCAGGCTGCGTGGGCCTGGCGCCGGAGTCTGGCAAATAGTCAGGAGCTTTGTGCCTGGCGTTTCATCTCAAGGGTTTCGAGCTCGTTTTTATAGTTATGAGCGTCGCTCTCGTTATGAAACATGCCGACCAGCAGGTCTTGTTGGTGTACGTCCCAGATGTGAATCCCATGGCCCAATGCTTCGTGGGACATATGTTCGTCGTCGCGCTCAGTCACTTTTACAGTCATCTGCTTGCTCCAATCTCTGGTTGATCTGCGGCAAGTCGTCGCAGGCATTTGTTATATGTTTTGTTAGCTTGCTAAGTAAACCGATTTTTCCTGCAACAGTCCTTTACAGAAATAGCAACAATTGTGCAGGCCGCGTAAACCGCGACATTGCGCCACAGGCGGCTGGGTTTTATGACAAAAGCTTCATGATTGCGTCAGGCAATAACGGCCTTGCCTGAATATTCCAGGCGAAAAAAAGCCCCGCATTGCGCGAGGCTCTTTTCCAACGTATCAGTTCAATCAGCTGCCTTTGACAGGCTGACCGTCAACCGTGCCGTCTTGCAGCATGATGTTGTATTCCTTGCCGTCGGTTTCCACCTGACGCAGGGCAACCAGGATGCCGCCCCAGTCCTTGGCAAACCACATCTGGGTGATGCGCTTGCTTTGGGTCGGGTCACGCACGCGCTCGACCTTGATCGCGTCGATGGAGCCGGCTTTGGTCTGGACCTTTTCCGGGCCGATCACGCGAAAGTCGTAAGTGTCGACGTCGGTGCCTTCAACCACGTTGTAGCTCATGCTCTTCTTGCCGGCCGCGACATCGCGCTGCAGCGCCAACTGGTAGGTCGACTTGTCGAGCATGCCGCTTTGCAGGGCAACGTTGACCGGGTCTTTGTTTTCAAAGCCGGTGACTTTCTTGGCGGTCTGGTCGAAGTCCAGGTTGATCCTTTTCGCCTTGCCCAGGCCGCCGCGTTCGAAGGTGTAGCTCTTCGGCTGCAGGGCGTCCTTGTCGAATTGGATCACGCTGGTTTCGGTGAGGCTGGCAATCATCATGGAAGCCTTGAAGTTCAAGGTCCAGGTGCCATCGCCATTGTGGGTCAGGCTGCGCTCGGCCGAACCGCTCATGGGCAACTGTTTCCAGTCGGCGGTGTAGCTGGCGGAGAAAGGATGTAAATCTGCTGCTTGCACCGCAGGCAAGGCGAACAGCGCAAAAGCGAAGAGCAAGGCGCGACGCATAAAATCTCCTAGGTTCGAATCAAGTGGCCGCTGGCCGCGAGTAACTGACCGTCCAATAATGCACCCTGTTTACCAAGAATCAACCGCCCCTCGGCAAACCAGCGAACAGCCAGCGGGTAAATCCTGTGTTCCTGCGTATGAACCCGTTGCGCAAGCGTCTGCGCCGAGTCGTCAGACTCTACCGGAACCACTGCCTGTACGACCAGAGGCCCGCCATCGAGTTCCTCGGTGACAAAATGCACGCTGCAGCCATGCTCGCTGTCGCCCGCGTCGAGGGCGCGCTGATGGGTGTGCATGCCTTTGTACTTGGGCAGCAGGGAAGGGTGGATATTCAACAGCCGCCCGGCGTAGTGCCGCACGAAATCAGCGCTGAGGATACGCATGAAGCCGGCCAGTACCACGAGTTTGGGGTTGAAGGCGTCGATCAGTTCGACCAGGGCGCTGTCGAAGGCCTCGCGACCTTCGAAAGCCTTGTGATCCAGGGTGCGCGTGGCAATGCCTGCCTCCCTGGCGCGTTGCAGGCCATAGGCGTCGCTGCGGTTGGAGATCACCGCAGCGATGCGCGCCGGGCTGTCGCCGGTGCGCGTGCTGTCGATCAGGGCCTGCAAGTTACTGCCGGTGCCGGAGAGCAGCACCACGACATCACAGGTTGCAGACATCAGTGCGCCTTAAGGTTCTTCAGTTCAACCTGAGCCGCGCCTTCGGCGGCAGCAGCGATCTGGCCGATGACCCAAGGCTGTTCGCCGGCTTCGCGCAGCACGTTCAACGCGCTTTCCACGTGCTCTTGCGCCACGCAGATCACCATGCCCACGCCGCAGTTCAGCACGCGGTGCATTTCGGTTTCGTTGACGTTGCCTTTCTCTTGCAGCCAGTCGAATACCGCAGGACGCTGCCAGCTGGCCACGTCGACAATCGCCTGGGCGCCTTTGGGCAGGACGCGCGGGATGTTGTCCAGCAGGCCGCCGCCGGTGATGTGGGCCATGGCTTTGACCGCGCCGGTGTCCTTGATCAGCTTGAGCAGTGGCTTGACGTAGATGCGTGTCGGCGCCATCAGCAGGTCGGTCAGGGGCTTGCCGTCGAGCTGGATGTTCTCGATGTCGGCGCCGGACACTTCGATGATCTTGCGGATCAGCGAGTAGCCGTTGGAGTGCGGGCCGGACGACGGCAGGGCGAGCAGGGCGTCGCCGGCAGCCACTTTGGAGCCGTCGATGATCTCGGCTTTTTCGACCACGCCGACGCAGAAGCCGGCCAGGTCGTAGTCTTCGCCTTCGTACATGCCTGGCATTTCAGCGGTTTCGCCGCCGACCAGAGAGCAACCCGACAATTCGCAGCCGGCGCCGATGCCGGTGACCACTTGGGTCGCGGTTTCGACGTTGAGCTTGCCGGTGGCGTAGTAGTCCAGGAAGAACAACGGCTCGGCGCCGCACACCACCAGGTCGTTGACGCACATGGCGACCAGGTCGATGCCGATGCTGTCGTGTTTGTTCAGGTTCAGGGCCAGGCGCAGTTTGGTGCCCACGCCGTCGGTGCCGGAAACCAGCACGGGCTGTTTGTAGCCGGCCGGGATTTCACAGAGGGCGCCAAAACCGCCCAGGCCACCCATGACTTCGGGGCGCGCAGTGCGCTTGGCGACGCTCTTGATGCGTTCGACCAATGCTTCACCGGCGTCGATGTCTACACCGGCGTCCTTGTAGCTCAGGGAGGGTTGCTTGCTCATGATCCAGGCCTTTAGGGGGGATTCAGGGGTAACGACCGATTGGGCAAGGGCTCTTGTGAAAAGGCCCAGCCATTGACGGTCTGCGAAGGCGCGCGATTTTATCAGGCTTGAGGGTCAGCGGCCATCCTCGGGCCGACGGGCAGAGCCACATAGATAAAAAAGCCGGTTAAAAAAATGCTAATCGGGTCTGCCCAGCTCCGTATTAAGGTATAGCCTTGAACCCGCTATCGTTATGACAGTAGGAAAACTTACCGAGACCCCGTGAATGTTTTACCGATCGCTGTGGTCACAGCCTTGGCAAACCGAGATCACGCGGTCTGTTCCAGCCGCTAATTTTGTCGTTCGGGAATCTTCCATGCGTCTGTGTAATGTGTTTTTTGTAGGCTGCTTGTCGTTGGTCAGCCTGGCGAGTCATGCCGAAACCCTCAATGGCCTTTATCAAGTACTGGAGCCGGTCAGCAGCCAGTCACCGCAAGAACGCGACCAGGCGACCCAGCGCGCCGTACAGACCCTGGTGATCCGCCTCACTGGCGACGCCAAGGCCGCCGAAGGCCCCGGCCTGGCGGCGGTGCGCAAGGACCCGCAACAAATCATCACGCAATACGGCTACGACGCCGGCCCGCCGGAAAGCCTGCAAGTGGATTTCGACCCCGTCAGCACCGATCGCGCCTTGCGTGAGGCCGGCTTGTCGATCTGGGGCAGCAATCGGCCGTCGATCCTGGGTTGGTGGCTGAATGACTCTACCGACGGCAGCAACCTGGTCGGGGATGGCCAGGCCGTCGCGCAGGCGCTGCGCCGTGCGGCGCAACATCGCGGCTTGCCGCTGCGCCTGCCGTTGGGTGATTTGGATGAACAGGTGGTCGCCACCGCGCCCAACCTCGAAAGCGCGGACGCCACGCCGTTGCGTGCAGCCTCGGAACGCTACGGCGCCGATGCGATGCTCGCAGTGCATGCGCGCCAGGAAGGCAGCCAATGGCAGGCCAAATGGCGCCTGTGGTTGGGCGACAAGAGCGAGCAGGGCACCGCGCAAGGCGCCGACACCGCCGCCGTGGCCGATGCCGTGATGCTGGCGGTCAGCCAGAAACTGGCGCCGCGCTTTGTGGTCAAGCCGGGCGCGAGCACCGAGCAATTGCTCGAAGTGCAGGGCATGACCCTGGAGCGCTACGCCGCGTTGGGCCACTTGCTCGAGCCGTTTGGCGGCCAGCCGCAGCGCGTGGATGGCAATCGTATTGTGTATCGCGTCAATGGCAGCGCCGATCAGTTGCGTACTCAACTGAGCCTGGCCAGGTTGCAGGAGATTCCCCCGGGTGAAGCACTGGCTGCGCAACCGCCAGTGGACGGCACGCAGCCGGTCGCCGCCCCTGAGCCGCAGGCGCAACTGCGTTTTCGTTGGTAAATGTTCTGCTTTATATAGCAGCCGATAAAAGATGGAGTGGTGTATGGCGGATACGCGTCGTTGGGTGTGGCTTGGCGGGATCGCCCTGCTGTGCGTTTTTGTGTTCTTGCTGCATTCGATCCTGACGCCGTTCCTGGTCGCGCTGTTGCTCGCCTATCTGTTCGATCCCGTGGTGGATCGCCTGGAGAAAGCCGGCCTGTCGCGGACTTTGGGGGTGGTCACGGTGTTTGCGCTGTTTACGCTGATCATCACGGCGTTGGTGCTGGTGCTGGTGCCGATGCTGGCCAAGCAGTTGTTCCGTCTGTATGAACTGGCGCCGCAGATGCTCGACTGGCTGCAGCACACGGCGATGCCGTGGGCCCAGGCCAAGCTGGGGCTGGCGGATGGCTTCTGGAAGTTCGACAAGGTCAAGGCTGCGATCAGCGAGCATATGGGCCAGACCACCGACATCGTCGGCGTGGTTCTCAGCCAGGCAACGGCATCCAGCCTGGCGCTGATCGGCTGGCTGACCAATCTGGTGTTGATCCCGGTGGTGGCGTTCTACCTGTTGCGGGACTGGGACATCATGATGGCCAAGATCCGCAGCCTGCTGCCGCGTGACCGTGAAGCGCGCATCGTGTCCCTGGCTGGGGAGTGTCATGAGGTCTTGGGGGCGTTCGTGCGCGGCCAGCTGCTGGTGATGCTGGCCCTGGGGATTATCTATGCCGCCGGCTTGATGGCGATCGGCCTGGAGCTGGGCCTGTTGATTGGCTTGATTGCCGGTCTGGCCGCGATCGTGCCGTACATGGGCTTTGTGATCGGTATCGGTGCGGCGCTGGTGGCCGGGCTGTTCCAGTTTGGCGGTGACCTGTACCCGATGCTCGGGATTGTCGCGGTGTTCATGGTCGGCCAGGCCCTCGAAGGCATGGTGCTGACCCCGTTGCTGGTGGGTGATCGCATCGGCCTGCACCCGGTCGCGGTGATCTTTGCGATCCTGGCTGGCGGTGAGTTGTTCGGCTTTACCGGCATCCTGCTCGCGCTGCCGGTGGCGGCGGTGATCATGGTGCTGGTGCGTCATGTCCACGATCTGTACAAGGATTCGGATATGTACGGGGGCGTTGAAGACCCCGATTTGTAATCGCGGTGTCACAAACCCGGCCCAGGCCGGGTTTGTTGTTTCTGGCGCTGTGGCGTCAAACAATTTGCGTAAATCCAACAAGTTAACGCAAACCTTTGATTTTGCTTATGGTCTGCTGCATTGTGCGCCCGGCGTCACGGGTATAAACTTTGCAAACTTTTCACAGAGGCCACTAACGGTTCGATCGGAGCCGTTCAGTCAGCATGAAACCGATTCAGCTGCCCTTAGGTGTGCGTCTGCGTGACGACGCCACCTTTATCAATTACTACCCAGGCGCCAACGCCGCAGCACTCGGCTATGTCGAGCGGCTCTGCGAAGCCGACGCCGGGTGGACTGAAAGCCTGATCTACCTGTGGGGCAAGCAAGGCGTGGGGCGCACCCACCTGTTGCAGGCCGCGTGCCTGCGCTTCGAGCAGATGGGCGAACCGGCGGTTTACCTGCCGTTGGCGGAGTTGATGGACCGCGGGATCGGGATTTTCGACAACCTCGAACAATACGAACTGGTGTGCCTGGACGATCTGCAGGCCGTCGCCGGCAAGGCGGATTGGGAAGAGGCGCTGTTTCATCTGTTCAACCGCCTGCGCGACAGCGGGCGCCGCCTGTTGATCGCGGCTTCGACCTCGCCCCGTGAGTTGCCGGTCAAGCTGGCCGACCTCAAGTCGCGCCTGACCCTGGCGCTGATCTTCCAGATGCGCCCGCTGTCCGACGAGGACAAATTGCGTGCCCTGCAATTGCGTGCATCCCGTCGCGGCCTGCACCTCACCGACGAGGTCGGGCACTTTATCCTCACCCGTGGCACCCGCAGCATGAGCGCATTGTTCGATTTGCTCGAGCAGCTCGATCAGGCCTCTTTGCAGGCCCAGCGCAAGCTGACGATTCCCTTCCTCAAGGAAACCCTCGGCTGGTAGCCAGCCCTTGTATTTCGGGGCCTTCGGCAAATTTCAGGCGCCAGGAAACCTGCGTTTTGGCCGGCTTGACCACGCAAAACACGCGCAAAGGGTATTAAGGGCTTAGATGTCATAACGCAAACAGTAAGTCACATGGATCACGATTGAATTTGCAAATCGATGTGATAGAAGGCATAGTCTCGACTTCTTTACACATCAGCCACGGTCGTGCCCATGCTAAATCGCTTCGCACCCCTCGTGCCTCTCGCACTTGTCGCTCTGTTGTTTGGTTGCGCCTCCCACCCTCAACAAGTGGCCGAGCAGCACAATCAACAGTATAAAAATCAGGCAAAATTCGTTGCTGCGCAGTCTTCCACTGTTTATGAGGAAGAGCTGGCAACCGAAAAAGAACTGGCCGCCTTCGCTGGCAACAAGCCTTATCAGCTTCCCGTTCTGGCCGACAGCATCCTCGAACGCGGCATGTCCCTGATCGGGACCCGTTACCGTTTCGGCGGTACCTCTGAAGCCGGTTTTGATTGCAGCGGTTTTATCGGTTACCTGTTTCGCGAAGAAGCTGGCATGAACCTGCCACGCTCCACCCGCGAAATGATCAACGTGAATGCACCGTTGGTCGCGCGTAACAACCTCAAGCCTGGGGATCTGCTTTTCTTCAGTACCAGTGGCCGCGGTCGCGTCAGCCACGCCGGTATCTACCTGGGCGATAACCAGTTTATCCACTCCAGCAGCCGCCGCAGCGGTGGTGTTCGAGTCGACAGCCTGGGCGACAGCTACTGGAGCAAAACCTTCATCGAAGCCAAGCGCGCACTCGCCATGGCCCCGACGACGATTACCGCTAGCAAGTAAAGTTAAAGTGATACTTGAAGTTTGACGTGTAAGCGCTAGAATCTCTGGACATTGTTGTAATCCGTTCGCGCAAGCCATGCTTGCGCGTTCTGGTTTTCAGCGTTCGGCAGCGAAAGCCGCATCCAGACCAGGATTGTTCTGCACATGTCGACCTCGGCCCGCCTGATTCTTATTGTTTGCGCCGCGCTGCTCAGCGCCTGCGCAAGCCGCCCGCAGCCTGCGCCCGTAGCGGCCAAGCCTAAACCAGTGTTCAACTATTCCAGCCAGAGTTCGCCGGTCGCTGAAGACGTGCTGTTCCGCGCGCTGGGCCTGGTCGGTACGCCTTATCGTTGGGGCGGCAATACGCCGGACTCCGGTTTCGATTGCAGCGGGTTGATCGGGTTTGTCTACCGTGATGCCGCGGGCATCTCTCTGCCGCGCACCACGCGCGAACTGATCGTGATGCGCGCCCAGGACGTCAGCGCACAGAACCTGCAAACCGGTGACCTGCTGTTCTTCGCCACGGGTGGCGGCTCGCAGGTCAGCCACGCCGGGATCTATGTCGGCGAAGGGCGCTTTGTGCATGCGCCGCAGACGGGCGGTACGGTGAAGCTGGACACCTTGTCCAAAGCCTACTGGCAGAACGCCTACCTGAGCGCCAAGCGCGTGTTACCGGCTGAGCACTTGGCCCGCAACCCCTAAGCCAAAGCAGGATCCAAATGTGGGAGGGAGCTTGCTCCCGATGAGGGCGTGTCAGTCCATGCATTCAGTGACTGACCCACCGCCATCGTGGGCAAGTCGAATCGTCGCACCGCCCCTCCCACATTTGTAATAGTTACTTAGCCGCAGAAACCCGCCACACCTTATTCCCCACATCGTCCGCCACCAGCAAATCACCCTGCTTGTCGATGACCACGCCAACCGGTCGTCCCATGGCTTGTTCTTCGCTGTTGAGGAACCCGGTCAGCACGTCCACTGGCGGCCCCTTCGGCTTGCCGCCCTCGAACGGTACGAAGATCACCTTGTAGCCGCTGTGCGGCTTGCGGTTCCACGAGCCGTGCTGGCCGATAAACGCGCCGTTGATAAAGGGCGCCGGGAGTTTGCTGCCCTCGGCGAAGGTCAGGCCCAGCGAGGCGGTATGTGGGCCTACGGCGTAGTCCGGCGCAATGGCTTTGGCCACCAGGTCCGGGTTCTGCGGTGTGACGCGTACATCCACATGCTGCCCGTAATAGCTGAAGGGCCAGCCATAAAAGGCGCCATCCTGGACCGAGGTGATGTAGTCCGGCACCAGGTCGCTGCCGATCTCGTCGCGCTCGTTCACTGCCGTCCACAGCTTGCCGCTCTGCGGTTCCCAGGCCATGCCGTTCGGGTTGCGCAGGCCGGAGGCGAAGATGCGGTGCTGGCCGCTGGCGCGGTCGACTTCCCAGATCGCCGCGCGGCCTTGTTCCGCTTCCAGGCCGTTCTCGGCGACGTTGCTGTTGGAGCCGACGCTCACATACAACTTGCTGCCGTCCTTGCTGGCCACCACGTTTTTCGTCCAGTGATGGTTGATGCTGCCCGCTGGCAGGTCGATGACCTTGCTGCCGGCGGCCTTGATCGCGGTTTCGCCGGTCTGATAGGGAAAGCGCAACAGCTTGTCCGAATCGGCCACGTACAGGTCATTGCCGACCAGCGTCATGCCGAAGGGCGAGTTGAGGTTTTCCAGGAACACGGTGCGGGTCTCCGCGACCCCGTCATGGTCGGCATCGCGCAGCAGGGTGATGCGGTTCGGGCTCGGCACACCGGCGCCGGCGCGGCCCATGACTTTCTGCATCACCCAACCCCGCAGGCCTTTGGCGTCGTCCGGCTTGGGCGGCGCGTTGGTTTCCGCCACCAGCACATCGCCATTGGGCAGTACATACAGCCAGCGCGGGTGGTCCAGGCCTTCGGCGAACGCCGCCACTTGGGTGCCGGCGGCGGCCGTGGGCTGGGTGCCCGCCGGCCAGCCGATGGCCGGAGCGATGTTCACGGTGGGGATCAGGGTCTTGTTCGGCTCCGGCAGCTGCGGTGAAGGCCCGGTGCCATCGGACACCTTCAGGGTCGAGCTTTCCCCGCAGGCGGCGAGGGTGCCCGCGAGCATGATCAGTAAGGCGAGTCTTGTTTTATGCATGGTTTTCTCCTGGATGCCTGTAAGGGTAGAGGCGCCCGATGCGGCGATGGTTCAAGTGCAAGGCCAGCTTTAATTGACGCTCCACCCCCAACCCACTAACCTTCGCCGCTTGTTCCAGGTGCTCTGTGACCCACGGGTCGACTGAGTGAAACAGGGAAGCCGGTGAGTGAGCGCACTTGTACACAGTGCTGCCGCGATTCCGGCGCTGCCCCCGCAACGGTAAATGAGTCAAGACGGTGCTGTTTGCCACTGTATCGCCCGCGATATGGGAAGGCGCGCCGTCGGCGTGCGCTCTAGCGCGCCACTCATGAGCCCGGAGACCGGCCTGGATCATCCAACAGCATCACGGTGGGCGATGCTTGGCTGTCTGTTGTTGTTTTTTCCTGCCCGCCGTTTTTTGTCCAGCCCCAACGGAGAGCTGCCATGACCGATTCCCCCGAGCGCGACGAACGCCATCTGGCGCGCATGCTGCGCAAAAAAGCCGTGATCGATGAACGCATCGCCAATTCCCCGAACGAATGCGGCTTGCTGCTGGTGCTGACCGGCAACGGCAAAGGCAAGAGTAGCTCGGCGTTTGGCATGCTGGCCCGCGCCATGGGCCACGGCATGCAGTGCGGCGTGGTGCAGTTCATCAAGGGGCGCAACAGCACCGGCGAAGAATTGTTCTTCCGCCGTTTCCCCGAGCAAGTGCGTTTCCATGTAATGGGCGAGGGCTTTACCTGGGAAACCCAGGACCGCCAGCGCGACATCGCGGCCGCCGAGGCCGCCTGGGCGGTGTCCCGCCAATTGCTGCAAGACCCGAGCATCGGCCTGGTGGTGCTGGATGAGCTGAACATCGCGCTCAAGCACGGCTACCTCGACCTCGATCAGGTCCTCAGCGACCTGCAGGCCCGCCCGCCGATGCAGCACGTGGTGGTCACCGGCCGTGGCGCCAAACCTGAACTGATCGAAATGGGCGACACCGTCACCGACATGGGCATGCTCAAGCATGCGTTCCAGGCCGGTATCAAGGCACAGAAAGGCGTCGAACTTTGAATCAGCCCCGCCATTGCCCGGCTGTCTTGATCGCCGCACCGGCGTCCGGCCAGGGCAAAACCACGGTCACCGCCGCGCTGGCGCGCTTGCACCGCAACCTGGGGCGCAAGGTGCGTGTGTTCAAATGCGGCCCGGACTTCCTCGACCCGATGATCCACGAGCGCGCCAGCGGTGCGCCGGTGTATCAATTGGACATGTGGATGGTGGGCGAGCAGGAAAGTCGCCGCCTACTGTGGGAAGCAGCGGGGGAGGCGGACCTGATCCTGATCGAAGGCGTGATGGGGCTGTTCGACGGCACACCTTCCAGCGCCGACCTGGCGCGGCACTTCGGTGTGCCGGTGCTCGGCGTGATCGATGGCACGGCCATGGCGCAGACCTTCGGCGCCATGGCCCTCGGCCTGGCACGCTATCAGCCGGACTTGCCGTTCGCCGGCGTGCTGGCCAACCGCGTCGGCACCCTGCGCCATGCGCAATTGCTCGAAGGCAGCCTCACCGAAGGCCTGCGCTGGTATGGCGCGCTGTCCCGCGAGACCGCTATCGAATTACCCAGCCGCCACCTGGGCCTGGTGCAAGCCAGCGAACTGAATGACCTCGACCTGCGCCTGGACGCCGCCGCCCAAGCGTTGGGCAGCAGCTGCGAGGTTGCGTTGCCGCCGCCGGTCACCTTTGCCGCACCGCCCGTAACCCGCACCGAACCGTTGCTGGCTGGCGTGCGGATCGCCGTCGCGCGTGACGAAGCCTTCGCCTTCACTTACGGTGCCAGCCTCGATCTGCTGCGGGCGATGGGCGCCGAGTTGAGCTTCTTCTCGCCGATCCATGATCGCCAATTGCCAGACGCCGACAGCCTCTATCTGCCCGGTGGTTACCCGGAATTGCATCACCAGGCACTGTCGGAAAACACCGCGATGCTGGAGGCGATCCGTGCCCATCACGCTGCCGGCAAACCGCTGCTCGCCGAGTGTGGCGGCATGCTCTATCTGCTGGATTCGCTCACCGATGTCGACGGCCTCCGCGCCGGACTGGTCGGCCTGCTGCAGGGCGCTGCGGTGATGCAAAAGAAGCTCGCGGCGCTGGCTCTGCAAAGCGTCGAATTGCCCGAGGGCGTGTTGCGTGGGCACACCTATCACCACTCGCTGACCAGCACCGACTGGGTGCCCATTGCCCGTGGCGTGAGCCCCAATGGCGGGCGCGGGGCCGAGGCGGTGTATCGACAGGGGCGGCTGACCGCTTCCTACGTTCACTTCTACTTCCCCTCCAACCCCCGGGCCGTGGCCGCGCTGTTTGCGCCCGAGCGAGTCGCACCGCACGCTGTGCAACAGCACGAATCCACGGTGGGAGCGGGCTTGCCCGCGATAGGCTCATGACCGACAACGCTTTCCCCCAGGCCGAGCGCGACGCCGTCTACCGTGCCATCGCCGAACGCCGTGACATGCGTCACTTCAGCGGCGGTGACGTGGCTCCCGAACTGCTGCAGCGCTTGCTCCAGGCCGCACACCAGGCGCCGAGCGTCGGCTTGATGCAGCCGTGGCGTTTTATCCGCATCAGCGATCGCCCATTGCGTGGGCGGATTCAACAGTTGGTGGAGGAAGAACGCATACGCACCGCCGAGGCCCTGGGCGAGCGTTCCGATACGTTCATGAAGCTCAAGGTCGAAGGCATCCACGACTGCGCCGAAGTGCTGGTGGCGGCGCTGATGGATGAGCGCGAGCGACATATCTTCGGCCGGCGTACCTTGCCGGAAATGGACATGGCCTCGCTGTCCTGCGCGATCCAGAATCTGTGGCTGGCCGCGCGGGTCGAAGGCCTGGGCATGGGCTGGGTGTCGTTGTTCGAACCGCAGGCCCTGGCCGACCTGCTGGGCTTGCCGCCCGGCGCGAAACCCTTGGCGGTGTTGTGCCTGGGGCCGGTCGAGGCGTTCTATCCGGCACCGATGTTGCAGCTCGAAGGCTGGGCCGAACCGCGCCCGCTGAGTGACATGTTGTATGAAAATACCTGGGGAGTGCGTCAATGAGTGTGGCCTTGCTGTGTGTCGCTGCGGTGGCGCTGGATGCGCTGCTGGGCGAGCCCAGGCGCTGGCATCCGCTGGTGGCGTTCGGCAACTTCGCCGCGCGCATCGAGCAGCGTTTCAACAGCGGTGGCCGTGGCTGGCGCAGCCATGGCGTGACCGCCTGGTTTATTGCGGTGGTGCCGTTGACGCTGTTGGCCACCGCGTTATCGTGGGCGCCTTACATCGGCTGGGTGCTGGAGATCCTCGCGTTGTACTGTGCCCTCGGCATGCGCAGTCTCGGCGAGCACGTGATCCCGGTGGCCCAGGCCCTGCGCGGCGATGACCTGGACGAAGCCCGGCGGCGCGTGAGTTACCTGGTGAGTCGCCAGACCAGTGAACTGGATCGCACTGAAGTCGCTCGCGCCGCCACCGAATCGGTGCTGGAAAACGGCAGCGACGCGGTGTTTGCCGCACTGTTCTGGTTTGTCGTCGCGGGTGTGCCGGGCGTGGTGCTGTACCGCTTGAGCAACACCCTCGACGCCATGTGGGGCTATCGCAACGAACGCTTCGAGCGTTTCGGATGGGCGGCGGCCAGGATCGACGATGTACTGAACTATATTCCGGCACGCCTGGTGGCGTTGACCTACGCCGTACTCGGTAAAACCAGGCTGGCCATCAAATGCTGGCGCCGTCAGGGCCCGACCTGGGACAGCCCCAACGCCGGTCCGGTGATGGCGGCGGGGGCAGGTGCCTTGGGCGTCGAGTTGGGCGGTGCCGCGATCTATCACGGTGAGCTGCACCAGCGTCCGCCACTGGGCGAAGGCCCGGCGGCGGATGCGGACGCCATCGACCGCGGCTGGCAACTGGTGCAGCGCGGCGTATGGTTGTGGCTGCTGATCCTATGCGTCGGGGGGCAATTGTATGCTTGAGCACGGTGGCCGGCTGCGTAAGGCGGCGATTGAATATGGGATTGCCGAGGCCGAATGGCTCGACCTGTCCAGCGGCCTGGCGCCCTGGCCGTGGCCGGTCCCCGAGATTCCGTTGCGCGCCTGGGCGCGTCTGCCGGAAACCGACGACGGTCTGGAGCAAGCCGCCAGCGAATACTATGGCACCGCGCATTTATTGCCAGTGCCGGGTTCCCAGGCGGCGATCCAACTGCTGCCGCGCTTGCGCCGGGGCGGCAAGGTCGGCGTGCTGTCACCTTGCTATGCCGAGCACGCCGAGGCCTGGCGTCGCGCCGGCTACGTGGTGCGCGAAGTGCAGGAGCAGGAGGTCGACTTCTTTCTCGACAGCCTGGACGTGCTGGTGGTGGTCAACCCGAATAACCCCACGGGCCTGAGCCTGACCCCGCAACGGCTGCTCGACTGGCATGCGCGGCTGGCCCAGCGCGGCGGTTGGCTGGTGGTGGACGAAGCGTTCATGGACGTCACGCCGCACCTGAGCCTGGCCGGCCAGGCCCATCAGGTCGGCCTGATCGTGCTGCGTTCGTTCGGCAAGTTCTTCGGCCTGGCCGGTGTGCGCCTGGGGTTTGTGCTGGCGGAGCGCAAGTTGCTCAAGCTGTTGGCCGAACAGGTCGGGCCGTGGGCGGTCAGCGGGCCGACGCGGGTGATCGGTCAAGCGTGTCTGCGCGATACCGCCGGGCACACCCGGCAACGCAACCGTTGCCTGGAAGCCGGCCAGCGCTTGTTCGATTTGCTCGAGCGCCAAGGTTTCCAACCCCAGGGCGGCTGCGCCCTGTTTCAATGGCTGATCACCCCTCACGCCGAACGCATGCACAACTTCATGGCCCAGCGTGGCATTCTGCTGCGCCTGTTTGTCCACGACAGCAGCCTGCGTTTCGGCCTGCCCGACACCGACGCCGATTGGCAGCGCCTGGAACAGGCCCTGATCGCCTACAAGGACGCGGTATGAGTACGCTGATGGTGCAAGGCACGACGTCCGATGCCGGTAAAAGCACCCTGGTCACCGCCTTGTGCCGCTGGCTGGTGCGCCAGGGCGTGGCGGTGGTGCCGTTCAAACCGCAGAACATGGCGCTCAACAGCGCGGTGACGGCCGAAGGCGGCGAAATCGGCCGCGCCCAGGCGGTGCAGGCGCAGGCCGCCAACCTGGCGCCGCACACCGACATGAACCCGGTGCTGCTCAAACCCAACAGTGACACCGGCGCCCAAGTGATCATCCATGGCCGCGCCGTGACCAGCATGAACGCAGTGGCCTATCACGACTACAAAGCCATCGCGATGCAGGCGGTGCTGGCGTCCCACACGCGTTTGAGCGACGCCTACCCGGTGGTGATGGTGGAAGGCGCAGGCTCCCCGGCGGAGATCAACCTGCGTGCCAATGACATCGCCAACATGGGCTTCGCCGAGGCCGTGGATTGCCCGGTGCTGCTGATCGCCGACATCAATCGCGGCGGCGTGTTCGCGCATCTGGTGGGCACCCTTGAATTGCTTTCGCCGACCGAACAGGCGCGGGTCAAAGGCTTCATCATCAACCGCTTTCGCGGCGATATCGCCTTGTTGCAGCCAGGGCTGGATTGGCTGGAAGCGCGCACCGGCAAACCGGTGGTTGGCGTATTGCCCTACGTGATGGACCTGCACCTGGAGGCCGAAGACGGCATCGACCAGCGTCAGATCGACAAGGCGGCCGAGGTGCTCAAGGTGGTCGTGCCGGTGTTGCCGCGCATCAGCAACCACACCGACTTTGACCCGCTGCGCCTGCATCCCCAGGTGGACTTGCAGTTCATCGGCCCGGGCCAGCCGATTCCCGCCGCCGACCTGATTATTCTGCCGGGCTCGAAAAGCGTGCGCAGTGACCTCGCGTACCTGCGCGCCAATGGCTGGGACACTGCGGTGGCGCGGCACTTGCGCTACGGCGGCAAGGTGCTGGGAATTTGCGGCGGGTTGCAGATGCTCGGCGAGCAGGTGCATGACCCGCTCGGGCTCGAGGGGCCGGCCGGCTCCAGTGACGGTCTGGGGCTGCTGGCGTTCAGTACGACGCTGGCGCAAGAGAAGCAGTTGCGCAATGTGCGTGGGCGCCTGTTGCTGGAGGACGCCGAGGTCAGTGGGTATGAGATCCATGCGGGCGTGACGTCCGGCGCGGCTCTGGAACGTCCTGCTGTGCATCTGGACGATGGCCGACATGACGGCGCCCAGAGCGCCGACGGGCAAATCCTCGGGACTTATCTGCACGGTGTATTCGAAACCCCGGCCGCGTGCAGCGCCTTGTTGCGCTGGGCCGGTGTGCAGGCGGTGCAGGAGGTCGATTACCACGCCCTGCGCGAGCGCGACATCGAACGGTTGGCCGACCTGGTGGAACAGCATCTGGATACCGCGCTGTTGCGCAGGTTGTGTGGGATTTGAGGGTTTGCCTGAGACACCGAGGTGTCTGCATCGCTGGCACGCCAGCTCCCACCGTTGACCGAGCCCGGCTCGAATACCGAGGTGCCATCCCATGCTCCAACTGATTCTCGGCGGCGCCCGTTCCGGCAAGAGCCGCCTGGCGGAAAAACTCGCCAGCGACAGCGCGTTGCCCGTCATTTATATCGCCACCAGCCAACCGCTGGACGGCGAGATGAACCAGCGTGTCGCCCTGCATCGCCAGCGCCGCCCGGATCACTGGGGCCTGATCGAAGAACCGATCGAACTGGCACGGGTGCTGCGCGAAAACGCCGCGCCCGAGCGCTGCCTGCTGGTGGATTGCCTCACGCTCTGGCTGACCAATCTGCTGCTGCTCGATAACCCCGAGCGTCTGGCTTTTGAGCGTGACCAATTGCTCGAAAGCCTGGCCTCATTGCCAGGTGAAATCCTGTTTGTCAGCAACGAGACCGGTTTGGGTGTCGTGCCGCTGGGCGAATTGACTCGCCGCTATGTGGATGAAGCCGGTTGGCTGCATCAAGCCTTGGCCGAACGGTGTCAGCGCGTTGTCCTGACCGTTGCCGGCCTGCCCCTGACTTTGAAAGGTACTGCGTTATGACGGAAACCTGGTGGCTCAACCCGTGCAAGGCCAGCGACGCTTCGGCGTATCAACACGCCTTGGCGCGCCAACAGCAATTGACCAAGCCGGCCGGCTCCCTCGGCCGCCTGGAAGCGTTGGCGGTGCAGTTGGCCGGCCTGCAAGGCCGGGTCAAACCGGCGATGGAGCAGGTGTGGATCGCCATCTTTGCCGGCGACCACGGCGTGGTGGCCGAAGGCGTGTCGGCGTATCCCCAGGCAGTCACCGGGCAGATGCTGCATAACTTTGTCGCCGGCGGTGCGGCCATCAGCGTATTGGCGCAGCAACTGGCGGCGCAGTTGGAAGTGATCGACCTCGGCACGGTGACGCCGTCGCTGAACCTGCCCGGCGTGCGTCACTTGAATATCGCAGCGGGCACCGCCAACTTCGTCAACGGCCCGGCGATGACCGAGGCGCAAGGGCGGCTGGCGCTGCAGGCCGGTCGCGACAGCGCGCGCCGTGCGTTGGCGAGCGGCGCACAGCTGTTTATCGGCGGCGAGATGGGGATCGGCAACACCACCGCCGCCAGCGCGTTGGCGTGTGCCTTGCTCGATTGCCCGGTGAGCGATTTGACCGGGCCGGGTACCGGCCTGGATGCCCGGGGTGTCAGCCACAAAGTCATCGTCATCGAACGCGCACTGGCGGTGCATGCCGCGCAACGCGGTGATGCGCTGCACACCCTGTTCAACCTCGGCGGGTTGGAGATCGCGGCGTTGGTCGGTGCCTATCTGGCCTGCGCCCAGGACGGCATCGTGGTGCTGGTGGACGGCTTTATCTGCAGCGTTGCCGCGTTGGTCGCCACGCGGCTGAACCCGGCGTGCCGGGAGTGGCTGGTGTTCGGCCATCGCGGCGCCGAGCCTGGCCATCGCCACGTGCTGCACTGCCTCGACGCGCAACCGTTGCTCGAACTCGGCCTGCGGCTCGGCGAAGGCAGCGGCGCGGCGTTGGCGGTGCCGCTGCTGCGCCTGGCCTGCGCGCTGCACGGGCAGATGGCGACATTCGCCGAAGCCGCCGTGGCGGACCGCCCGGCATGACCTTGCACCTGGACCTGTTGCGCCACGGCGAAACCGAATTGGGCGGTGGCCTGCGCGGCAACCTCGACGATGCGCTCACCGCAAACGGCTGGGCGCAGATGCGTGCTGCGGTGGCCGGGCAGGGCCCATGGGACCGATTGATCAGTTCGCCGCTGCAACGGTGTGCGCGGTTCGCGCAAGAACTGGGCGCAACACTCAAGGTGCCGGTTAGCCTGGAAAAGGCCCTGCAGGAATTGCACTTCGGCGCCTGGGAAGGGCAGAGCGCGGCGGCGTTGATGGAGACCGACGCCGACGGGCTGGGCGCGTTCTGGGCCGACCCCTATAGCTTCACGCCACCTGACGGTGAACGTGTCAGCGACTTTTCCGATCGGGTTCTCGGCGCGGTCTCACGCTTGCATCAGGCTTATGCCGGACAGCGTGTGTTGTTGATCAGCCACGGTGGCGTGATGCGTCTGCTGCTGGCCCGGGCGCGCGGTTTGCCCCGAGCGCAGTTGCTGAATGTCGAAGTCGCCCATGGCGCACTGTTCAGCCTGCAGGTTGCGGCTGACGGCGCGTTGAAGGAAGGGCGCTGAACATGCTGCCGTTCTGGATCGCCTTGCAGTTCCTGAGCAGCCTGCCGATTCGTCTGCCGGGCATGCCGCAACCCCAGGAACTGGGGCGCTCACTGCTGTTTTATCCGCTGGTGGGCCTGTTGTTCGGTCTGCTGTTGTGGGGCCTGAACCTCGCGCTGGCGGGCGCGCCGTTGTTGCTGCACGCCGCGTTGTTACTGACGGCCTGGGTGTTGCTCAGCGGCGGCTTGCACCTGGACGGGCTGGCGGACAGCGCCGACGCCTGGCTCGGTGGGTTCGGCGATCGCGAACGCACCCTGACCATCATGAAGGACCCGCGTAGCGGGCCGATCGCCGTGGTCACCCTCGGCCTGGTATTGCTGCTCAAGTTCACCGCCCTGGTGGCGCTGATCGAGCAGCACAACGGCGCGGCACTGATCCTCGCGCCGCTGATCGGGCGTGCGTCGATGCTCGCGCTGTTTCTCACCACGCGCTATGTGCGTGCCGGAGGATTGGGCCAGGCATTGTCGGACCACTTACCAAGGATTGTCGGCCAGCAGGTGCTGATCCTCAGCGGCCTGGCCTGCCTGCTGATCGGTGGTTTCAGCGGTGGGATCGCGGTCCTGCTCGCGGCGCTGTGTTTTATCGGCTTGCGTCAGTTGATGGTCAGGCGTCTCGGCGGCACCACCGGGGACACCGCTGGCGCCCTGCTGGAGCTGCTGGAAGTGGCGGTTGTGGTCGGATTGGCGCTGTAACACTTGCTTGCATTTCCTTAATCGCGGGTATATACACGTTCCATGCTTGCCTCCCAATGTTTATGCACCAACCTGCGACGTGCCGCCCGTGGCGTCAGCAGGCATTACGACGGCGCTCTCGACGGCTTCGGGATCAACGTCGCCCAGTATTCTCTGCTGTGCAATTTGCAGCGTCTCGATCAACCGAGCATTTCCAGCCTGGCCGACGCCATGGGCCTGGATCGCAGTACCTTGGGGCGCAACCTGCGCGTGCTGGAAGGCGAAGGCCTGGTGCGGTTGGTCGAAGGCGACGATCTGCGCAACCGCCTGGTGCTGTTGACCGAAGCCGGTGCAGAACGACTGGCCGCAGCGTTGCCAGCGTGGGAGGCGGCGCAGCAGAAATTGATTGATCGGCTGGGCGCGGAAAAACGCGAAACCCTGTTGGCCTTGCTGGATGAACTTGCCTGAGCGCGGGTTTGTTCGACTACAAGCGGGTATATACCCGTAAATGGAGAATAAGAAATGACTTCGATGTGGCGCACCAGTGGCTGGATTCTTGTGGGAAGTGCGCTGATCCTGGCGTTGTCGCTGGGTGTAAGGCATGGCTTCGGTCTGTTCCTGGCACCGATGAGCGCCGAATTCGGCTGGGGCCGTGAGACGTTTGCCTTCGCTATCGCCCTGCAGAACCTGATCTGGGGCTTGGCGCAGCCGTTCACCGGCGCCCTGGCCGACCGTTTTGGGGCGAGCAAGGCCGTGCTGGTTGGCGGGGTGTTGTACGCCGTCGGCCTGGTATTGATGGGCATGTCCGACTCGGCCTGGTCACTGTCGTTGAGCGCCGGTTTGTTGATTGGTATCGGCCTGTCCGGCACTTCATTCTCGGTGATCCTGGGCGTGGTCGGCCGTGCGGTGCCGCCGGAAAAACGCAGCATCGCCATGGGCATTGCCAGCGCCGCCGGTTCTTTCGGACAGTTCGCCATGGTGCCGGGCACCCTGGGTTTGATCAGTTGGTTGGGCTGGTCGGCGGCGCTGCTGGCGTTGGGCTTGATGGTGGCGCTGATTCTGCCGCTGGTGAGCATGCTCAAGGATCGGCCGCTGCCCGTCATGGCCGGCCAGCAAACCTTGCGTGAAGCACTGAAGGAAGCCTGTTCTCACTCCGGGTTCTGGTTGCTGGCGTTCGGTTTTTTCGTCTGCGGTTTCCAAGTGGTGTTTATCGGCGTGCATCTGCCGGCCTACCTGGTCGATCAGCATTTACCGGCGACTACCGGCACCACCGTATTGGCCTTGATTGGCCTGTTTAATATCGCCGGCACCTACACCGCCGGCTGGCTCGGCGGGCGCATGTCCAAGCCGCGCCTGCTGACCGCTTTGTATCTGTTGCGCGCGGTGGTGATCGTGCTGTTCCTGTGGGCGCCGGTGACTGAAGTCACGGCCTACCTGTTCGGTATGGCGATGGGCTTCCTGTGGCTGTCCACCGTGCCGCTGACCAACGGCACGGTCGCCACGCTGTTTGGTGTGCGAAACCTCTCGATGCTCGGTGGGATCGTGTTCCTGTTCCATCAGCTCGGTTCGTTCCTCGGTGGCTGGTTGGGCGGGGTGGTCTATGATCGAACCGGCAACTACGATTTGATCTGGCAAGTGGCGATTCTCTTGAGCCTGCTCGCCGCCGCTCTGAACTGGCCGGTGCGCGAGCGGCCGGTGGCGCGGTTGCAGACGCAGATGGAGGCGGCATGAGTTCCAATGGGTATTGGTTCGTTGGGGCCGCGGCGGCAACGCTGCTGCTGCTTCTGGCATGGTGGGGCTGGCAGCGCGGTGGGCTGGCGTTGATGCAACTGGGTATGTCGATCTGTTAAGTTCGTGGTCTGACTATTTTGAAGGACACACGACATGCAGATGCGCTGGCTTGCAGTACCCGTCCTGATGGCTGCTTTTAGCGGTGCGGCGATGGCCGCCAGTTGCCCGCCGTTGCTGGAGGGGCAGTTGCCCAAGTTGCGCGCCAAGGAATCCATCGACCTGTGCCAGCGCTTTGCCGGCAAGCCTTTGGTGATCGTCAATACCGCCAGTTTCTGCGGCTTTGCGCCGCAATTCAAAGGCCTTGAGGCTCTGTACCAGCGCTATAAGGACCAGGGGCTGGAAGTGATTGGTGTGCCGTCCGATGACTTCAAGCAGGAAGCCAAGACCGGCGAGGAAACCGCCAAGGTCTGCTACGTGAATTATGGCGTCACCTTCACCATGACCGAGCCGCAGGCGGTCAAGGGGCCGGACGCAGTGCATCTGTTCAAGGTGCTGGCGCAGCAGAGCAGCGCGCCAAAGTGGAATTTCTACAAGTACGTGGTGGATCGCCAGGGCAAGGTGATCGCCAATTTTTCCAGCCTGACCAAGCCGGACAGTCCGGACTTGCTCAAGGCGGTAGAGGCAGCGTTGGCGTCGAAACCCTGATCGTTACCCATTGAAAAGCCCCGCCTCCTTTACCGGAGAGCGGGGCTTTTTATGCGCAAGCAGGTCAGAACTTGTAAGTCACGCCCAGGCCGAAACCGTTGGCGCTGTTTTCGTATTTGGAGCTGTAGGAACCCAGTGCGTTGGATTTGTTGACTTTGACCGGCTCTTCCTTGAGGTAGGAGTAAGCCACGTCAACGGTCAGGTCTTCCGTCACTGCGTAACCCATACCAACACTGAAGATGGTCCGGTCACCGGTAGGAATGCGCGGCGAACGATCGGTGTTGTTGGTTGGCGACTGGTCGAAGGACAGGCCGGTACGCAGTACCACCTGCTTGGTGACCTGATACGAGGTACCCAAGGCGTAAGCCCAGGTGTCGTGCCAGTTCTGCGGTTCAGTGATAGTGCCGACAAGCGCAGGTGCCAATGCGCCTCCGCTAGCCGCTGTCACACCTTCGTTTTTGATGGTGATGTCTTTCAAGCGACTCCAACGAGTCCAGGTCGCACCCGCATACAGTTTCCAGGCGTCGCTGAGGTCTTGAGTCACCGACAGGTCCCAGGATTCAGGCGTGTCGACTTTCAATGAGGCGTCGTAGCGGTTATTGGCCAGCACTCGTGATGGAACCGTGGACGCTTTGGTGACGTCGGTGTGGCCTTCGAGTTTGTACTTCACTGCCGAGTGGTAGGTCAGGCCGACGCGAGTGGTATCGGTGGCTTGAACCAGGATACCGGCGTTAAAGCCCAGGGCGGTGTCGTCGCCTTTGACTTTGACTTTGTTGTCGCCTGGCATCCCCAGGCCAGCCAGGCTCGGCCGCGATTCCAGGGTGCCGTCGATACGGTTGATGGTCGGACCAAAACCGATGGACACGCGATCATTGAACGCGTAGCTGACAGTCGGTTGGAAGGTGATGACCGATACTTCGCTCTTGCTACCAAACCCGCGACCTTGGAAACCACTTTCGTAGTCGGTTTTCAGGCCGAACGGTGCATAAACACCGAAGCCGATAGACCATTGATCGTTGAGTTTGTTGGTGTAGAAACCGAAAGGTACGCCAGTGAAAGGCACCATGTCGCCTTTGTTGGTCCCGCTGGAACGGCCGCCGGCATCTTTGATATCGGTGGAGGCATCGATCACCGCGAAACCACCGGTAATTTGTTGGCCTTCCAGGCGAGCCATACCAGCAGGGTTACCGTAGACAGTGCTTGCGTTTTCGGCGGTAGAAGAGCGTCCTGCGAAGCCCGTACCCATCCCGGCGACGTCTTGTTCGTTAAGGGCAAAGCCACTTGCGAAGACGTGGGAAGAGGCCATGGCAACGGCGAGGCTAAGTGTGGTCTTGAGCATTACTTTTTTCATTATTAGAACTCCGTGTGATCACCGCAGCGGAAAGTATCAACAAATTACACATCGCGCTATAGGCTGTAACACAGGAGATAGAGCCGTTTTGTAGGACAATCCTACCAAAATCGCCGCATTTTACCGGATTTTGTAAATTGCCCGATCAGCAGGTCACCTGATTCATGGATGAAACACAGGTTTTCCAGGCGTGGGTGAAATCGCGAAGACGGCCTTGAGGGTGAAATATTTCTTTCCAGATACGCGCCATGGCCAATATGTCACCCGGTTCGGGCAAGGCGGGGCGCTGTTGTTCCACCAGTAACCAGGCGATGGCGGTGGCATAACGCAGGTTGACGGTCAGCTCAAGCTGGGGCGCGCCAAGGAAGGCGTGCTGGCTGGCCAAGCCGCGTACCAGGCTGGCGCGTTCGGGGTCCAGCGCCAGGTAGGTGTCCCATAAGGCGCGGTGACGCTGGTCGGAGATGCTGTAGAGGCCGTGGCCGCGACGGTCGTGCAAGGCGGAGCCAAGTTCCGACTGGCTGGCGGCAATACCCAGCAGCAGGGATTCAGCGGTCTGGTCGTGGCGCCCGAGGTAAACAAGCGTCGGCCTGATCACATAACGACACAATTCGCTGGCAGCGATACCCATACTCGCCTCTATCCGTGAAAGTGGTCGACGAAGCCTGAGCGGGTGGGGGCTTGGCAGCGGTGGATCGGATCTCAGGCCCGTCGGAAGCGGATCATGCCGCTTGAGTTGAAGTGTAGTGTCATATTCGTGGTGTAAAGGACTGTTTTAAAAACATCTTCTTTATTCAGTTATAACGTTTATATCTATTCGTGCTGAGTGCAAATATTCAAAACCTGAATACCGGGCAATAAAAAACCCTGCTTGTTAAACAGGGTTTTTGGGTTTCAGCAACTTCGGTCGATCAGGCAATCAGTGCCTGACGGGTACGCTCGATCACGGCCTGCAGCGGCTCTGCGCTGGAGTATTGATCGGGGTACAGGCGTTCGCTGTGACGAGCGATGCCGTGTTCGTTGACCAGGGTGAAGCTGAAGCAGCCTTTGCGAGCGGCCATGATCAGGCAGTTCATTGGTGCAAAAGCGTTGGTGAGGGCGCGAATGGCGTCCTGAGTATGGATTTGAGTGGACATATTATGGGTGTTCCTACAAATGACACGGTTAAGAACCGCGCAACGTTAAAACGTTCCAGTGACGTCGATCACTATTGATCGAACGAAGAACCCGACTGGAACAAAGCAGCCAGTTTGAAGCGCTAATAGTTTAGGCGCGCTTGGGCTGGCAGGTAGGTACTTAGGAGGGCAGGCAACACAACAGGGGCTAAGGTTCTGGGCCCGGGGTGAAGATCCTGATCAATTGGCAGGTTGGTTCGGTCAGAGTATTGAGACTTCGCGACACCCTTTGCTTGTTCAAAGGCTGTGTCGTCGCAAGTGATACCTGGAAACCATCAAGGTGGTCGATCCCGTGTTGTTCAGGGGAGTTGTTCGACCAGAATTGACTTTCAGCTTGGTACTAACGCCGCGGATAGTAACGGATCGAAGCGGGGAATGGAAGCGTATCGGTAAAAAAACTTCAGTCAGCCCTCCAGCACCCCGTGATACACCAGCACCGTGACGGCTGCCGCCAGCGAGCAGCCCAGCGCATACGCGGCCAGGGTCAGGCGCAGGGACTGGCCGGTCTCGATCATTTTCATGACATCGCCCATGTCATTGATCCGGCCCTCGCCCAACTCGATGCACAGGCTGGCGGCGGTGAACGCGGCGGAGAGCAGGATCGCGATCGCAAACAATGCGCCGTCCGGCGAAGGCAGAGCGGCGTTGATTCCCAGGGAGGTCGCGCAAATGGCCAGCAGCAACACGGTGAATAACAGAATTCCTTTCATCGACCCGTACATGGTTGCGTTGTAGGTGCGGCAGTGTGGCGACCCGCATTGAATTTGAAAAGTCCCTGCCTGGCCGTGCCAGTAACATGTTCAAGCCATGTCGGATCAAAAAACCTTGGCGATATAACCGGAGCAAAGGGACTTGTACACATTGTTCACGGTATGTGTCACCGTTCTGTCAAGTGTTTCCATCGGGCCCCATTTGCCTGTAATGAAAATTTAAGTCAATGAAAAATATCGCTTTTTTTTATTGGTGAAAAAATCGTCAGTTTGACTGCGGCCCCCATTCCATGGGGCTTTGCGCGAGTTAAAGGTGGGTTGTCCACTGAGTTATCCACAGCTTCTGTGGATTGTCCCGAGCGCTTGCTCTAGCACGGGCGTGCAGGGTTTTTTCGGCTTTACCTGTACGAAAAAAAGAGTAGAGTGGCGCGCCTTCCGTTCTGTCCCGCAGTGCTTTATGAAGTTTCGCTCAGTATCATCTTCTGTTACCGACACCCCTCCGGTTGTTACCCCACCCAAACGTTTCTCCTTGAAAGTGGCCTTGTGGTTGCTCGACAGCCCGCGTCTTGGTCACAGCACCAACATCAAACATTTTGCCGGGCGCTTGCTCAAACAGCCGGCCCGTGATGGCGTGGTCGCAGCGCAAAGCCGACTCGGCCAATTGATGTGCCGCGAATGCGACAATGCCCGCGACCGCCGCATCGGCCACGACCTGCTGCGCCTGGCTGCCCGTGCCGGTGACCGCCGCGCCCAGCGTGAATTGGGCCAGGTCGAAGACTGAGCTGTCCTCAACCCCCTTGCTTGGTTAACCTTGCTCTTTTTCGGTGATGGCAGACATGGCTATGGCTTTTGACTGGACCAGTATTGCCCTGGGACTTGCTGGCGCGGCAGTGCCGTTATTGGCCGTGTGCTGGCAGCTTCAGCGCCGTCTGGCCGCGCGCATGGCCGGCTGGGAATTGCTTGAAGAGCGCCTGACCACCGCGCAACTGGCCCAGGAAGGGTTGGCGGCCCAACTGGACGCCAGCCGTGACGAAATCAGCGACCTCAGCCAGGCCAACGCCGCCAAGCAGGCAGACCTGGCCGCCGTGCGCCGCGAAGTCGAATTGCTGCAGATCGATCGCGACAATGCCCGCGACGCCGCCCACGCCTGGAACCTCGACCGCAGCGCCAAGGAAGCCGAACTGCGTCGCCTTGACGCGTTGTCGGCGGCCTTGCGTGCGGAGCTGCGCGAGCAACAGGACAGCCATCAGCAACGCCTCGCCGACCTGCAGGGCTCGCGGGACGAATTGCGGGCGCAGTTCGCCGAACTGGCCGGGAAGATTTTCGACGAACGCGAGCAGCGCTTCGCCGAAACCAGCCAGGAGCGCCTCGGACAGTTGCTCGATCCCTTGAAAGAACGCATCCAGTCCTTCGAAAAACGTGTCGAAGAAAGCTATCAGAATGAAGCCCGCGAACGCTTTTCCCTGGGCAAGGAGCTTGAACGCCTGCAGCAACTGAACCTGCGTCTGTCGGACGAAGCCACGAATTTGACCCGTGCGCTGAAAGGCCAGAAGACCCAGGGCAACTGGGGTGAACTGATCCTTGAGCGCGTGCTGGAACACGCCGGCCTGGAGAAGGGCCGCGAGTACCAGACCCAGGTCAGCCTGAAAGGTCCGGACGGTGAGCGCTTCCAGCCGGACGTGCTGATCATGTTGCCCGGTGACAAACAGGTGGTGGTGGACTCCAAGGTCAGCCTGACGGCCTATCAGCAGTACGTGGCGGCGGACGACGAGGTGATCGGCCAGGCGGCGCTCAAACAGCATGTGCTGTCTCTGCGCAATCACGTCAAAGGCTTGGCCGGTAAGGACTACAAACGCCTGGAGGGCTTGCACAGCCTGGATTTCGTGTTGCTGTTCGTGCCGATTGAAGCCGCTTTTTCGGCGGCCTTGCAGGCTGAGCCCAACCTGTTCCAAGAAGCCTTCGACCGTCATATCGTCATCGTCAGCCCCACCACCTTGCTCGCCACCCTGCGGGTCATCGACAGCCTGTGGAAGCAGGAACGCCAGAGCCAGAACGCCCGGGAAATCGCTGAGCGCGCCGGCTGGCTGTACGACAAGTTCGTGCTGTTTATCCAGGACCTGGATGAAGTGGGTAACCGTCTGCAGCAATTGGATAAGGCTTACAGCGCAGCGCGGAATAAGCTGACAGATGGTCGCGGTAATCTGGTCAGCCGCACCGAACAGTTAAGGTTGCTCGGCGCCCGCGCCAGCAAAAGCTTGCCCGCCGACTTGCTGGAGCGGGCAATGACCGACTCCGACGGGGTGGCGCACCTGCCCGAATAGGTGGCTGATCAAAGGGGCAGATGCCGGCTGAGCAAGGCGCGCAACGCCGCCGGCTTCACCGGTTTGGCCAGATAATCCAGCCCCGCCGCATGCACTTGCGCCACCATCTCCGGACGACCGTCGGCGCTGATGACCACGCCGGGAATCGGCTCCGCCAACTGTGTGCGTAGCCAGCCCATCAACTCCGTGCCGGTTTCGCCGTGGTCCAGGTGGTAATCCACCAGCGCCAGTTGTGGGCGCACGCCGTCGGCCAGCAGCGCCGCGCACTGTGCCTGGTCGGTGGCGGTCCATACTTCGCAGCCCCAGCGCGTCAGCAGGCTGCGCATGCCTATCAGGATGCTTTCTTCGTTATCCACACACAGCACCCGCGCGCCGCTCAGGGGCAGGCCGCTTTCCTGCGCGGTCTTGACCGGTGTGCTGGTCTGGTTGCGAGCCAGCGGCACGCGCACGCTGAATACGCTGCCCTTGCCCGGCCATGAGCGCACGCTCAGGCGATGGTCCAATACGCGACACAGGCCATCGGCAATCGCCAGGCCCAGGCCGAGGCCCTTTTCGGCGCGGGTCTGGTGGCTGTCCAGACGTTTGAACTCCTCGAAAATCACCTTCTGTTTATCCTGCGGAATGCCGGGGCCGCGATCCCAGACTTCCAGGCTCAACTCGCCCTGGTGTCGGCGTACACCCAGCAGCACTGGGCCGTCGGCATAGCGGAAAGCATTCGTCAGAAAGTTCTGCAAAATCCGGCGCAGCAACTTGATGTCACTGTCCACGCGCAAATGACTGCCGCGCAAGCGGAAGCGCAGGCCTTGTTCCTGGGCGAGCGCCTTGAATTCGGCGCCGAGGGTGTCGAACAGTTCGTTGAGCACGAACGGCTGGCGTTGCGGGTTGATCTTGCCGTTTTCCAGGCGCGAGATGTCCAGCAGGTCGCTGATCAGGTCTTCGGCGGAACGTAGCGAACTGTCGAGGTGTTGCACCAGTTGCCGGGCTTCGTTCGACAGGCCGTCGTTCTGGTGGGAAAGGGCGGCGGAGAACAGGCGTGCAGCGTTCAGCGGTTGCATCAGGTCATGGCTGACCGCTGCGAGAAAGCGCGTCTTCGATTGGTTCGCGGACTCGGCCACGCCCTTGGCATCGGTGAGCGCCACGTTTAGCTGCGACAGCTCGTGTGTCCGCTCGGTGACCCGTCGTTCCAAGCCCTCGTTCGCCTCGGTCAGTGCGTGTTCGGCCTCGCGGAACGCGGTGATGTCGGTGAAGCTCATGACGAAACCGCCGCCGGGCATCGGGTTGCCGATCAGTTCAATCACCCGTCCATTCGGGAACAGGCGTTCGGAGGTGTGCGCGCGGCCTTGGCGCATCCAGTGCAGGCGTCGCGCCACATGCACTTCGGCCTCACCCGGTCCGCACAAGCCGCGCTCGGCGTTATAGCGAATGATGTCGGCAATCGGCCGGCCGACGCTGATCAATCCCTCGGGGTAGTTGAACAGCTCCAGGTAACGGCGGTTCCACGCCACCAGCTTGAGGGACTGATCCACCACGCTGATGCCCTGGGTGATGTTTTCGATGGCGCCTTGCAGCAGGGCCCGATTGAATTGCAGCACTTCGGAGGCTTCGTCGGCGATCCGTACTACGTCCTCCAGCAGCATGTCCCGACCTTCAATCGCGGCCTTTACGACTGCGCGAGTCGAAGAGGCGCCGAGTACACCCGCCAGCAGGCGTTCGGTATGCGCGATCCAATCGTTATCGGCATTCTGGTTGGGGTTGAAGCCTTTGCCCTGGCGATAGGCGAAGCGGATAAAGCTCTGCTGCGCGCGTTCTTCGCCGACAAAGCGCGCGGCCAGGCTCAGCAGGTCGCTGATCTGGACCGACAACATGGAGCGAGTGCTGGCGCGTTGGCTGGTTTCCTGGCCGATGAAGCGCCCGGCCTGCCAGTGTTCGGACACCCGGGTACGCGAAAGCATCGAGACCCAGACGAACAGTGTGAAGTTGCCCGCCAGGGAGAACACGGTGCCCAGGGTCAGCGACGTGAGGGGCAAGCCGAGCGGGTGGGAATGCAACCAGGTCAGGCCGGGGAAAAGGCTGAGCGACCAGCCCAGGCTTTTCGCGGTAACCGGTAGGACCAAGGTGTAGAACCACAGGAACGTGCCTGCCGCCAAGCCGGCAAACACGCCGCGTCGATTCGCCTGTTTCCAATACAGCGCGCCGAGCATGGCAGGTGCCAGTTGGGTCACCGCGGCGAAGGCAATCTGGCCGATCGTCGCCAGGCTCGCGCTGGAGCCGAGCAATCGGTAGCTGACATACGCCAGCAGCAGGATGAGCACAATGCTGACGCGGCGTACCGAGAGCATCCAGTGGCGGAACACTTCAAACGGCCGTTCCGCGCTGGAGCGGCGCAACAGCCAAGGCAGCAGCATGTCGTTGGACACCATGGTCGACAACGCGATGCTCGCCACAATCACCATGCCGGTGGCGGCCGACGCGCCGCCAATGAACGCCAGCAGGGCGAGGACTGGATGGGCTTCGGCCAAGGGCAGGCTGATCACGTAGGAATCGGGTAGCACCGAGCCGGGCAAGAGCATTTTGCCGCCGAGGGCGATCGGTACGACAAACAGCGCGGCGAGGATCAAGTACGCAGGGAAAACCCATTTGGCCAGGCGCAAATCCTGGGGGTCGATGTTTTCCACGACGGTGACGTGAAACTGCCGGGGCAGGCAGATGATCGCCATCATCGCGACGCCGGTCTGTACCACCATCGTTGGCCAGTTGACGGTTTCGTTCCAGTATTCCTCCAGGCGTGGTGCCAGCATCGCCTGGCTGAACAAGTCGTCGAAACCGTCGTAGAGGCCGTAGGTCACAAACACGCCGACCGCGAGAAACGCGAACAGCTTGACCAGCGACTCGAAGGCAATCGCCAGCACCATGCCACGGTGGTGTTCGGTGGCGTCGAGGTTGCGCGTACCGAAGACAATGGTGAACAGCGCCAGCACCAGCGATACGATCAGCGCCGTGTCCTGGGCGCGGGTGCCGGTGGCATCCGCGCCGGCACCGATCAGCAGGTTCACCCCGAGTACGATGCCCTTCAGTTGCAGGGCGATGTAAGGCAACACGCCGACCATGCAGATCAGCGCGACCACCACCGCCAACGACTGGGATTTGCCGTAGCGTGCGGCGATAAAGTCAGCGATGGAGGTGATGTTTTCCTGCTTGCTGATCAGAATCATCTTTTGCAGGACCCAGGGGGCGAATACCAGTAACAGCACCGGTCCCAGGTAGATAGGTATAAACGCCCACAGTTGTTCGGCCGCCTGGCCTACGGCGCCGAAGAAGGTCCAACTGGTGCAATAAACGGCCAGCGACAGGCTGTACACCCAGGCACGCATGCGCGGCGGCAACGGCGCATGGCGGCGGTCACCGTAAAAGGCGATGGAAAACATAATGGCCATATAGGCCAAGGCAACGGCGGCGATCAGCCCGCTGGACAGCGTCATGGTAACTCCGGACAGAAACACGCCCAGGCATTTCGGGCCCGGTTGGACAGTCTCGCATGATGCCTGGGGATTAGTCAGTGTCGACCAAGGTCTTGTGAGCACTAATGTCGCAGGGCACGGTGTTAAAGAGGCTCAGCGCGGCGGCAGGGTTTTCTGGCGCAGGATGTAGATCGTCACCAGCACCGCGCTGGTCAGCATGAAGCCGCGGGCCCACGGCAGAGGCACCAGGTAGCAGGAAAAACCGATACTCAGCCACATCAGGCCGATAGCGTAGACCTTACCCTTGAACGGGATGCCATTGCCGTCCAGGTAGTCGCGAATCCATGGGCCCAGGCGCGGGTGTTCCACCAGCCAGGCGTAGAAACGCGGGGAGCTGCGCGCGAAGCAGGCGGCGGCAAGAAGCAGGAAGGGGGTGGTGGGCAATACCGGCAGGAAGATGCCGATCACCCCCAGCGCTACGCTCAGCCAGCCGATGGCCAGCAGTGCGTAACGCAGGAGCGGCGAGCGCTTGCCCATGGCGATCACGGGCGTGCGACTCAGTGGTGACGTGGCTTGAGGAGCGCCGGTTTTTCGTCGGGGGCGTTGCACAGCAGGTACAGGGCAGTCAGGGCTTCCGGGATCTGTACGATCATGTCGTCCATCAGATTGGCGTCGGCGGCGATGTCGGAGAACTCCGGCTGGTCGTCGAACAGGCCCGAACCGACCATGATCGGCAGCAGCATTTCGCTGACTTCTTCTTCGGCGGTTTCGAACCAGGCGGCTTCGCGCAGGAACACACCTTCCATGAAGCCGATGCACCAGCCGCGCAGGTCGGAGTCGTCCGGCTCTTCGCCCAGGTCGAGGTCGCACGGCAGCTCGAATTCCTCGTCGGAGGCCAGTTGGCGACCGATGTGGGCCTTGAGGGCGAGCAGGGTGGCTTCGATCTCTTCGCGCTGGGCGGCGTCAGCGTAATGAGGCTCTTCGGCGAACAAGGCGTCGATCCACTCACGGTCCGGCACGATGTCGGAAGAAATCGACAGGGCGGTCAGGTAGCCGTGGGCGGCCACGTAGTCCAGCGCCTCGTCATGCAGCTCATCGGCGTCGAGGAAGGCTTGCAGGCGGGTTAGTTGCTCAGCGAAGGACATTGAAGGACTACCTTGGGAATAAACGATGCTGAATTCTAGGCTTTCTTGAGCGCCCAGGCCAGCCACACTGCATATTTGGCCGGTTTTAGATAGCGGCCGCTGTTCGTCAGCCGCGCCCTTTGCCGGCCGACGCTCGGGTATACTGCCGCGTTTTGTGATGCCCCCTGCAGGCCAGCGCCAACCCGAGAAAACTTCGCTTACGGATTATTTTCCGTAGATACGCGCTTTTTCGGCCAGCCTGTATGGAGGGATTTCGGCGATATTTGGAGTTTTACATGCTCGAGCAGGCTCAACGCGTCCTCAAGGACATCTTCGGCTACGACAGTTTTCGTGGCCGCCAGGGTGCGATCATTGAGCGCGTGGCCAATGGCGGTGATGCCCTCGTCCTGATGCCGACCGGCGGTGGCAAGTCGTTGTGTTTCCAGGTGCCGGCGTTGCTGCGTAACGGCCTTGCCGTGGTGGTCTCGCCGTTGATCGCGCTGATGGACGATCAGGTGGCGACCCTCGAGGAACTCGGCGTTGCTGCCGCCGCATTGAACTCCACGCTCAGCGCCGAACAGCAGCGCGACCTGGCCGCGCGTATCAAGCGCGGCGAAGTGAAAATGCTTTACCTGGCCCCCGAGCGCCTGGTGCAGCCGCGCATGCTGGCCTTCTTGCAGAGCCTGGAAATCGCCCTGTTCGCCATCGATGAAGCGCACTGCGTATCGCAATGGGGGCATGATTTCCGTCGCGAATATTTGCAGTTGGGGCAATTGGCGGAACTGTTCCCCGACGTCCCGCGTATCGCCCTGACCGCCACCGCCGACAAGCGCACTCGCGAAGAAATCGTCGAGCGCCTGCATTTGCAGAACGCCGAGCGCTTCCTGTCGAGCTTTGACCGGCCGAATATTTTCTATCGCATCGTGCCCAAGGAACAGCCGCGCAAGCAGTTGCTGGCGTTCCTGTCCGAGCGGCGCAGCGATGCGGGCATCGTCTATTGCCTGTCGCGCAAGAAGGTCGACGAAGTGGCCGCCTTCCTGTGCGAGCAGGGTTATCCGGCGCTGCCCTACCATGCAGGCTTGCCCAACGACTTGCGTGCCTATCATCAGAAGCGCTTCCTCAACGAGGAAGGCCTGATCATGGTGGCAACCATCGCGTTCGGCATGGGCATCGACAAGTCCAACGTGCGCTTCGTGGCCCATATGGATCTGCCCAAGTCCCTCGAGGCGTATTACCAGGAAACCGGGCGCGCCGGGCGTGATGGCCTGCCGGCCGATGCGTGGATGGTCTACGGCCTGCAAGACGTGGTGATGCTCAAGCAAATGCTGCAGAACTCCGAAGGTGACGAGCGCCACAAACGCCTGGAACAGCACAAGCTCGACGCCATGCTGTCACTCTGCGAAGAGACGCGTTGCCGCCGCCAGACCTTGCTGGCGTATTTTGACGAAGACATGCCCGAACCCTGCGGCCATTGCGACAACTGTGTCGACGGCGTGCAAACCTGGGATGCCACTGAACCGGCGCGCCAGGGTTTGTCTGCCATCTACCGCACTGGCCAGCGTTATGGCGTCGGCCATCTGGTGGATGTGTTGCTGGGCAAGGACAACGAGAAGGTGCGCAGCTTCGGCCACGAGAAACTATCGGTCTACGGTGTCGGCAAGGCCCGTGCCGAAGGCGAATGGCGATCGCTGTTCCGCCAGATGGTCGCGCGCGGCCTGGTGGACATCGACATCGAAGGCTACGGCGGTCTGCGCCTGAACGACAGTTGCCGGCCGTTGCTCAAGGGGGAAGTGAGCCTGGAACTGCGCCGCGACCTCAAGCCGCAGACCACCGCCAAGAGCAGTACCAGCCAGGCCAGCCAACTGGTGCGCTTCGAGGAGCGTGAACAGTGGGAAGCCTTGCGCGCCCTGCGGCGCAAACTGGCGCAGGAACACAGCGTGCCGCCTTACGTTATTTTCCCCGACTCGACCTTGCTGGAGATGTTGCGCGAGCAGCCGACCACCCTGGCCGAAATGGGCCGGGTCAGTGGCGTGGGCGCGCGCAAGCTGGAACGTTATGGCCAGGCCTTCCTCGAAGTGCTCGGCGGCCAGGCCGAAGCGCCGAAGGAAATTGCCGATATTCGCCACGAATTGATCAGCCTGGCGCGGGCCGGCATGACCCCGATCCAGATCGCTGGCCAGTTGCAATGCTCGGAAAAAAACGTCTACACGCTGCTGGCCGAATCCATCGGTAAGCAACAGTTGTCGTTAGAGCAGGCCCTTGATTTGCCAGAAGATTTGCTCGGTGAAATCCAGGATGCCTTCCTGGACGGTGAAGGCGAACTGCCACCAGTTGCGGAGATTGCACCGCTGTTCACGGGGCGGGTTCCCGAGGGTGTTTTGTACTGTGTGCGTGCCGCGTTGCAGTCTGAGTTCGAAATTTAGTGTGCCAATTGCGACGATGAAACGAATCAGTACAGACGAGCGCTTGCCTACTGACATGGCTCATGCTTAGCTGACTAATAATTAGTCATACTTTGTTTTCAGTCTAAACCATGAGTTTTTTATGCCGTTAACCGATCAACACCGTTTTGGCATGCAGTTGGCGCAAATGTCCCGAGGTTGGCGCGCCGAGCTGGACCGCCGTTTGGCGGGGCTGGGCTTGTCTCAGGCACGCTGGCTGGTGCTGCTGCACTTGGCGCGTTTCGAAGAAGCACCGACGCAGCGTGAGCTGGCACAAAGTGTCGGCGTCGAAGGGCCGACACTGGCACGCTTGCTCGACAGCCTGGAAAGCCAAGGGCTGGTGCAGCGCCAGGCGGTGGTGGAAGACCGGCGCGCCAAGCGCATCCTGCTGTGTGACAGCGCCCGACCGTTGATCGAGCAGATTGAAACCATCGCCACTGCATTACGCCATGAGTTGTTCGTGGGCGTGAATGAAGAGGACCTGCGGGTGTGCATGCGCGTGCATGGGCACATTCTGGCGAATCTGGAAAAGTCCTGACGTCAGGCGCAACAGAGATCGAATAGGTGGGAGTTGGTTTGCCTGCGATAACGGACATTCAGTCAATTGATCTGGCGACTGAAATACCGCCATCGCAAGCCAGCCAGCTCCCATCTTGGTTTTTACGGTCAGCGTTTCAGAAGGTCTGGCCGAGGTTCAGGTACACCGCCTGCTGATTGTCGTCGTTGAACCCGTAGCTGAAATTCAGCGGCCCCAACGGTGTGTCGAAGCCCAGGAAAATACTCGCGGCGTTGATATAACCGCTGTCGAACTCATTGTCGTTGTTCCACGCCCGTCCGCGTTCCAGCGACGCGCCCAGGTACAGCGGGAAATCCAGCGGCAAGTATGAGCGCGGCGTCAGGCGGCGGTAGTACACGGCGCGCATCAAGCTGACGTTCTGCCCCGAGATCGCGTCCTGGCGGAAGCCTGACAGCTGCCGTGCGCCGCCCAGTAGGAAGCTGGATATCACCACGTCCGTATTGTCCATGGTGCGTCCGTAACGGCCGCCCAGTACGAGTGTGTCCGGGCCGTGGCTCATGGCCTTGTCCAGCTTGAATTCCCATTGCCGGTAGCGTTGATCGGACCCCAGCCCCGGTTCGAATTCGCGCCAAGCCAGGCCGATGTCTTCGCCGGTGTGGGGGAAGTACACGTTGTCCAGGGAGTCGAAGGAGTACTTCAGTTCGTAGAAGCCTTCGCTGAAGCTCACGCTTGGCAGGTCGCGGTCGCCGATGCGTACATCCGCCTTGCCCCAGGCTTCGCCGACGCCGAAACGCAGCTCGCCACTGTTGCCGATCTGGCGCCCGACGTTCAGGCCGAAACCGTAGCGTTCCAGGCGGTATTCGGAGATGGGGTCGTTGTCCAGAATCAGTTCGACATTCTGCGCCTGGGCCTTGAGGTAAGGGGCGACGAAATAGCGCGAGCCGGTGTCCATCGGTTGGTAGAACTCGCTGTACAGCTCTTGCCGATCGCCGATCTGCACCCGCGTCAGCCATTCCGCGCCGAGGCGGTTGATGCCATTCATGCGGTAGCTGGCGCCGAGGTTGAAGGCGCTGTCGCCACGCATGTCGTCCGACAGGTTCAGGCCCAGGCGCAGGTAGTCGGTGCCGCTGCGTTTGCCGCGTGCGCTGATCACCAGGGTGTTGTCGTGGCCTTTTTTCACCACGCGGTATTGCACCTGTTCAAAGTAATCCAGGCCATACAAGGTGCCCATGTCCACTTGCAGGCGGCTCAGGTTCAGCGGCTCGCCGAGGGTTTGGTGGATGTAATAGCGGATCACGTCGTCGCTGACTTTCGAGTCGTTCTCCACGCTGATCGCAGTGATGATCGGAGTCCGTTCGCCCGGCGCGCGCGCGGCCACCAGTTCCGGGTCGATCGGCTCGGCGGGACGCAGGTGGGCCAGGCGCACATCGAGGGCGCGGGTGGCGCGGTAGCCGGCGTCGATCATGTCCTTGGCGCGGCCGAAGTCGGTGACGCCGTAGGCGGCCAGAGGCGGCTGGATCAGCACATCCTTGGGGTGCAGGGCCTTGAGTTGTTCTTCGGAATTGCGCCGGGTCATCAGGGTGATGGACTGGTTGAGCACGTCCACCACCGTGGCCAGTTGCTTGCGCGAGCGCAGCGGCGTGCCGATGTCCACCACGATGGCGATGTCGACGCCCATCTCCCGCGCCACGTCCAGCGGGATGTTATCGGTCATGCCGCCGTCCACCAGCAGCCGGCCGTCGAGTTCCACTGGCGCGAACACGGCCGGGATCGACATGCTGGCGCGGATCACCTGGGGCAGGTGGCCTTTGCTGAACACCACTTTTTCGCCGGTGGTGATATCGGTTGCGACGGCGCGAAAGGGGATCGGCAGCTTGTCGAAATTTCGCGTGTTGCTGCTGTGGGCAAACATGCTTTCCAGCAGCAGCGCGAGGTTCTGGCCCTGGATGACGCCCAGCGGCAGGCCGAGGCTGCCATCGTCGCGGAAACTGAGTTTCTGCTTGACCAGGAAGTCCCGGTCATCCTGCTTGCGGCGAAACGGTACGTCCTCCCGGGGTGGCGCATCGGAGAGTGCCTGCTGCCAATCGATACCCAGTGCGAGCTTTTCCAGCTCATCGATCTTGTAGCCCGACGCGTACAACCCGCCGATCACCGCGCCCATGCTGGTGCCGGCAATTGCATCGATATGAATCCCCTGTTCCTCCAGGGCCTTGAGCACGCCGATGTGGGCCAGCCCGCGCGCGGCGCCGCCGGACAGCACCAGGCCGATTTTCGGGCGTGGGGTTTCAACCGCCTCGGCAAGAAGGGGCAGCAGGCACAGCAACAGGCAGGACAACAGGCGGCGCATCATGAATCTCAGGGCTGGACGATAAAGGCCGGTATTATAGCCACCCGACCCTCCCAGCCCGTTACGCCAGGAACCTGTCAAATTATGTCGCCGAACAAACCCGAGATCGTCATCACCTATTGCACCCAGTGCCAGTGGCTGTTGCGCGCCGCATGGTTGGCCCAGGAACTGTTGAGTACCTTTGCCGACGACCTGGGCAAAGTGGCGCTGGAACCGGCTACCGGCGGCGCTTTTCGCATCACCTGCGACGGTGTGCAGATCTGGGAGCGTAAGGCTGACGGCGGCTTTCCGGAGGCCAAGGTGCTCAAGCAGCGCGTGCGCGACCAGATCGACCCGCAGCGCGACCTGGGGCACAACGATCGCAAGGTGTGAAGGTCACCGCCGCACAGGGGCGGTGACCGGGCGATGCGCCCCTACTTGGCGGCCATCTTGCTCTTGATGAAACCGACGACCCACGTCAGCACCAGGCCGCCGACGCCACCGCCAACGATGTTGCTGCCGACCGTCGCCACATCCATGGCTTCGCCGCCGGATGTGCCCGTCAGCGCCGAGACGAGCTGGCCCAGCACCAGGCCGCCGACACCGCCGAGGAAGGTATTGAGCCCGGTGCCCAGGCTCTGCTTGGTCATCCCCGCCAGATTACCGCCGACGGCACCGCTGATGATCTGAACCAGCAAGCTGATAAGTGTTTCCATGATGCAACTCCTGCATAGCGTTAATGGCGTGACCACTCGCTTGCAGCACCGTTAAACACCCTGGCTGTCGTCGAGAAGTCTTTATCCGTCGACGACGACACACTGTTGCGGATGGGCAGAGTATAGATCAGGCCGTTGCAGCCGGCTGTTTGGCCTGGCTGGCGCTGCCCAGCAGGCCGGAAAGCACGATGGCGACGATGATCAGCGCGCCGCCCAGCAGCATGCGCAAGGTCGGGGTTTCGGCAAACAGCAGCCAGGCGACGGTGATGCCGTAGACCGGTTCCATGGCGAACACCACCGACGCGGTGCGGGCCTTGATCACCGCGAGGCTGGCGACAAACAGGCTGTGGGCCAGGCCGGTACAGAACACGCCGAGCAGGCCGATCCACAGCCAGTCGAGCGCGCGCACATCCGCCAGCCCCGGCGCCGCCACGGGCAGCAGGCACAGCGCGACCACCACGTTCTGGCACAGCGCCGCCTGTACCGCTGGAACCCGCCCGGAGCTGGCGCGGTTATTCAGTGACAGCAGGGAGAACAGCAATCCCGAGGCGATGCCCCAGAGCAGGCCGCCCGTGGCTTGGCTGGCGAGGTTGAAGTCCGGTGTCACCAGCACCAGGCCCACCGTGACCAGGGCCACCAGCAGCACTTCGTTGGCGCGGATGCGCTCGCGGAAGATCAAGCCTTCGAGGATCACGGTAAACGCCGGGAACGCGGTAAACCCCAGGGTGGCGACGGCCACGCCGGCGACCTTGACCGCGATGAAGAACGTGACCCAGTGCGCCGCCAGCAATACACCGCTGATCAGCAGCCGGCGCCAGTCGCGCATCTGCAGCTGTTTCCACGGCGCATTGCTGGCGAACCGCGCAAAGATCGCCAGGGCAATCACCGCAAACGCGGCACGGCCGAACACGATGATGGTCGGCGAGGCGGCCGCGAGTTTGCCGAATACGCCGGTGAGGCCAAACATCAATGCGCCGATATGCAGGGCGCCGAGGGCTGAGCGGGGAGTCATTGCGATCCTTGAAACAACGGGGTGACAGGCGCGCAGTCTAGAGGCTCGGAACGTGAGTGTCTGTCGCCCGACTGGCGATTTTTAGCGCAGGACTCGCTATTTTGTGGTGCGCCGCAGCGCGCTGGGCGCGGCGCCGAATTCGCGCAGCATCGCAGCGGCAAACGCGCTTTGCGAGGCATAGCCGACGCGCTCGGCAATTTCGCCGATGGGCAACGGCGTTTCCCTTAACAGGCCCAAGGCCTTATGCAGGCGGCGACTGCGGATGAAGTCCATGGGCGTCTGCCCGCACTCGGCGATGAAACGGGCATGCAGGCGCGCCACCGACAGGTCGGCGAGGCGTGCCAGGTCCGCGACTTGCAGAGGGTGGGCGGCGTGCCGTTCGATATGTGCATTGAACGCGGCGTAGGGCAGGCGGCGGCCCGGCACGCTGGGGGGCAGCGGATGATTGAGGCTGGCCAGCAGCAGTACCGCGCCTTGCTGGACGATCAGCGGGTCGTCCACCGGGCTGTGCGCCAGCCATTGCACCAACTGGCTTTGCCGCGAATCCAGGGCCAGACGCGCCGGTTGGTCGAGCAGGCGGCGGCTGGCATCGGCATGCTCGCCCAACGATTGCAGCACCCAGTGTTCGGTGGGCACGTCCAGCACCAGGCATCGGCTGCCATCGCGACTGCCGCAGGTGTGGTGGGCCGAGAAGGGCAACACCATCACGCTGCTCTCGCGGACCTGGCTGCCGCGCCCTTCCACTTCAAGGTCCAGGTGCCCGGACAGGCCGAAGACCAACTGCGCATGGTCATGGCTGTGGGCAATGGGTGCTTCGATGTAGTGGCGTAGCGTGAGGGACGCTCTCATCGCGCTCTCCTGGGCAGCAGGTTGCCAGTCTACAACGCTTCGCCGTCGGCGGGCGCTGTCATCAGACTGACGCACAGCTGTCATGGGCTATTAATCGCCAGGGCGCAAGCTCGCGAAAACACCGTCGAGGGATGCCCATGACCCGTGCCGAATTCGCTACACCCAGCCGCAAGCAACGGGTTCGTACCCTGTGGATTTCCGATGTACATCTGGGCACTCGGGATTGCCAGGCCGAACACTTGGCGCAATTCCTCAAGGGCTACCACGCCGACAAGGTGTACCTGGTGGGCGATATCATTGACGGTTGGAAACTGCGCGGCGGCATGTATTGGCCCCAGGCCCATACCAACGTGATCCGCCGCCTGTTGACCATGGCCAAGCGCGGCACCGAGGTGATCTATGTCACCGGCAACCACGACGAGTTCCTGCGTCGCTACTCCAAGCTGATCTTGGGCAACATCCAGTTGGTGGACGAAGCCATCCATGTCACCGCCGATGGCCGCCATCTCCTGGTGATCCACGGCGACCAGTTCGATGTGATCACGCGTTATCACCGCTGGCTGGCGTTCCTCGGCGACTCGGCCTACGAGTTCACCCTGACGTTGAACCGTTGGTTGAATCACTGGCGTGCGCGGTATGGCTACGGTTACTGGTCGCTGTCGGCGTATCTGAAGCACAAGGTGAAGACGGCGGTGAGCTTTATCAGCGATTTCGAAGAAGCCATCGCCCATGAAGTGACCCGGCGCGAATTGCATGGGGTGGTGTGCGGGCATATTCACCATGCGGAGATTCGCAAGGTGGGCGAGGTGGATTACCTCAACTGCGGGGATTGGGTGGAGTCGTGCTCGGCGTTGATCGAACACTGGGATGGGCATATCGAGTTGTATCGGTTGGCGGATGCGCAGGCCAAAGAGGCGCTGCTGAAATCGGAGATGGTCGCGGGTTAAGGCCTGGCTCGGCCCAACAAGTGGGAGCGGGCTTGCTCGCGATCGCGCAGTGTCAGTCACTGTATTTGGCGACTGATCCATTGCTATCGGGAGCAAGCCCCCTCCCACATTGGGCTTTGCATTTCTTCGGTTAAGTGTGCGAAACGTCTGCAATGGCTTGCGCCAGCAGCGTCAATCGCGTCGCATCGATCCCCGCGACGTTGGCCCGCCCCGAACTGACCATATACACGCTGTGTTTCTCGCGCAGTTGCTTGACCTGTTCGGCGTTCAAGCCGGTATAGGAAAACATCCCACGTTGCGCGCCGATATGTGCAAAGCGTTCGGCCAGCCCGTGTGGCGCGAGGGCCTCCACGAGCCCGGCGCGTAACTGTGCGATGCGCGAGCGCATGGCTTCGACTTCGTCGCTCCACTGTGCCTTCAGCTTGGCATCGCCGAGGATCGTCGCGACGACTGCCGCGCCGTGATCCGGCGGAGTCGACCACAGGTTGCGCGCGATATTCGCCAACTGGCTGCGCACATCCGTCAGCTTTTCGGCATCCGCCGCACACACGATCAGCGCGCCGACACGGTCGCTATACAGGCCGAAGTTCTTCGAGCAGGAGCTGGTGATCAACACTTCCGGCAGCTCGCTCGCGAACAGGCGCACCGCCCAGGCATCCTGCTCCAGGCCGTCGCCAAAGCCCTGGTAGGCGAAGTCGATCAGCGGCAGCAGGTGGCGCTCGCGCACGATCTGCAGGACCTGGCGCCAGTCAGCCTGGGACAGGTCGAAACCGGTCGGGTTATGGCAGCAGGCGTGCAGCAGCACCACGTCGCCCTCGGGCACCGTGGATAAGGTCGCCAGCATCGCGCTCACATCCAGGTGATTGTCCGCACCGACGTAAGGGTAGTGACTGACCTTGATCCCGGCCTTGGCGAAGATGCTTTCGTGGATCGGCCAGGTCGGGTTGCTCAGCCATACGCCGCGGCCGGGCAGGCTGTGGGCGATAAAGTCGGCGCTCAGGCGCAGGGCGCCGGTGCCGCCTGGAGTCTGGGTCGCACCGGCACGGTGTGCGCGCAGCAGCGTGGACTCGGCGCCGAGCACCAGTTCGCTGATCAATCTGCCGAACGCAGCGTCGCCGTGGCCGCCAATGTAGGTCTTGGTGGTTTGCTGCTCCACCAGGCGCTGCTCGGCGAGTTTCACGGAAGGGAGGATCGGTGTCAGCCCCTGGTCGTCCTTGTACACGCCCACGCCGAGGTCGAACTTGTTCGGGTTGGCATCCTGGGCATACAGGTCCATCAGCCCGAGGATCGGGTCGCCGGGCACGCGGCCAATCGCATCGAAGTGCATTATTTGCGGCCCTCGGCATCCTTGGCCACTTCGTCGGTGCGCGCGGCCATGATGAAGTCGTTGCGGTGCAGGCCTTTGATGGAGTGGCTCCACCAGGTCACCGTGACCTTGCCCCACTCGGTGAGCAGGCCTGGGTGGTGACCTTCGGCTTCGGAAATGGCGCCCATGGCGTTGGTAAAGGCCAGGGCGAACTTGAAGTTCTTGAACAGGAAAACCTTTTCCAGTTGCATGACGCCATCGCGGACTTCGATGTTCCAGTCGGGGATCTGCTTGAGCAGCACCGGCAGTTCTTCATCGCTGACTTGCGGGGCATCGGCGCGGCAGGCTTCGCAGTGGGCTTGGTTCAAGGTGGTCATGTGGGGTGTCCTGAATTCGAGTGTCTGGAAAACGGTCGTCAGTGGCGTCACCCTAAAGCAACGCGGGGCCAGGGAACAGATTCACCTGGTATCAAAACCTACGGTTCACGCCGCTTTGGGTTTGGGTGGGAACTTCGGTGCGTGCAGACCCAACTGCATGCCGCGCTCGACCATGCCCATGATGTCTTCCTGGGCGACATCGAACAGGCGCTTGAGCTCGGGCAAGACAAAATATAGCGGTTGCAGGATGTCGATGCGATACGGTGTACGCATCGCCTCCAGCGGGTCGAAGGCCTGGTGCTCGGGTTCGGACGACAGGCTGTACACCGTTTCCTTGGGCGACGACAAAATACCGCCACCGTAGATGCGCCGGCCTGCGGGCGTATCCACCAGGCCAAACTCGATGGTCATCCAGTACAGGCGCGCCAGGTACACGCGCTGCTCTTTGGTGGCCGCGAGGCCGAGCTTGCCGTAGGTGTGGGTGAATTCGGCGAACCAGGGATTGGTCAGCAGTGGGCAGTGGCCGAAGATCTCGTGGAAAATATCCGGCTCTTGCAGGTAGTCCAGTTCTTCGCGGGTGCGAATAAAAGTCGCCACCGGAAACTGCTTGTTGGCGAGTAATTCAAAGAACGTCTGGAAGGGGATCAGCGCCGGCACGCGGGCGACTTGCCAGCCGGTGGTCTCGGCCAGCACCGTGTTGATTTCGCTCAGTTGCGGGATGCGGTCCAGGGGCAGGCCGAGCTTGTCGATGCCGTCCAGGTATTCCTGGCAGGCCCGGCCCTCGATCACCTTCAACTGGCGTGTGATCAGGGTGTTCCACACCGCGTGTTCTTCCGGCGGGTAGTGGATAAAACCTTGCGCATCGGGCTCGCGGGCCACGTAGTGCGTCTGCTTCATACGGCTCTCCTGCTAGGCATTCGTTCTTGTTATGTCCTGCGATGTACGTATTGATAACCCGATTGGGGTGAGATTCCAGCGGCCTGCGCAAGGGGGCCGTAGGAAAATTTACCGATATTCGTAAAGTATTCGTTACGGATTGGCCGTTCATTGACGCGTCGGGCTGTGAAAAGACGGCTGACTGTCACATAATCTTGACGACTATCTGCGCCCAGCGACAAAAAGACGCGGCGCCTACCCTTCTTCGGGCCTTTTCATGCGTATCAAAGTGCATTGCCAGAACCGCATCGGCATCCTGCGGGACATTCTCAACCTGTTGGTGGAGTACGGCGTCAACGTCGCCAAGGGCGAGGTCGGCGGTGAGCATGGCAATGCCATCTACCTGTTCTGTCCGAATCTGGTGAACATGCAATTCCAGGCGTTGCGCCCGCAGTTCGAGGCGATTGCCGGGGTGTTTGGCGTAAAGCGTGTGGGGCTCATGCCCAGTGAACGTCGGCACATGGAGCTCAATGCGTTGCTCGGGGCCCTGGAGTTTCCGGTGCTGTCCATCGACATGGGGGGCTCGATCGTCGCCGCCAACCGCGCGGCCGCGCAGTTGCTCGGGGTGCGGGTGGACGAGGTGCCGGGCATCCCGCTGTCGCGTTACGCCGAGGATTTCGACTTACCGGAACTGGTGCGCGCGAGCAAATCGCGGATCAATGGCCTGCGGGTCAAGGTCAAGGGTGACGTATTCCTGGCGGACATCGCGCCGTTGCAATCCGCCGAACACGACGACAGCGAAGCCATGGCCGGCGCAGTGTTGACCCTGCACCGTGCCGACCGCGTCGGTGAGCGCATCTACAATGTGCGCAAGCAGGAGCTGCGTGGCTTCGACAGCATCTTCCAGAGTTCCAAGGTCATGGCTGCCGTGGTCCGTGAGGCCCGACGCATGGCGCCGCTGGATGCGCCGCTACTAATAGAAGGCGAAACCGGCACCGGCAAGGAGCTGCTTGCCCGCGCCTGTCACTTGGCCAGCCCTCGTGGCCAATCGCCGTTGATGGCGCTCAATTGTGCCGGTTTGCCGGAGTCGATGGCCGAGACCGAGCTGTTCGGCTACGGCCCCGGCGCTTTTGAAGGGGCACGGGCCGAGGGCAAGCTGGGGCTGCTGGAGCTGACGGCGGGCGGTACGCTATTTCTTGATGGCGTCGGGGAAATGAGCGCACGCCTGCAGGTGAAGTTGCTGCGGTTCCTGCAGGACGGTTGCTTTCGCCGAGTCGGCAGCGATGAAGAGGTGTACCTGGATGTGCGGGTGATCTGCGCAACCCAGGTGGACCTCTCGGAACTCTGCGCGCGGGGCGAATTCCGTCAGGACCTTTATCACCGCCTGAACGTGCTGTCGCTGCATATCCCGCCGCTGCGCGAATGCCTCGATGGCCTGGCGCCGCTGGTGGAACACTTCCTCGATCAAGCCAGCCGGCAGATCGGCTGCCCGTTGCCCAAACTGGCTTCGGCGGCCATGGAGCGACTCAGCCATTACCACTGGCCGGGCAATGTACGGCAGCTGGAAAACGTCCTGTTCCAGGCGGTGTCGCTGTGTGAGGGCGGGACGGTCAAGGCTGAACACATTCGTCTGCCGGACTATGGCGTGCGTCAGCCGCTTGGCGATTTCTCTCTGGAGGGCGGCCTGGAAGCCATCGTCGGCCGGTTTGAAAAGGCCGTGCTGGAAAGTCTGTATGCCGAACATCCCAGCAGTCGGCAGTTGGGCAAGCGCTTGGGCGTCTCCCATACAACGATTGCCAACAAGTTGCGGGATTATGGTTTGGGCAAGGAGGGCAAAACCCCTGAACACGCTGCTCGATAGACGCCATGTCCAGGGTTTTCTGCGAGGGGTGACACGGCGGCGTCAATACATCGCGTAGCTTGGATCTTGATGGATGAGCACGGTGTCATCTGTTTTTTTCTCAACCCAGGCCATGTAAGGCGCTTCATTGGGTGGGGGGGAAAAGAGTGTGGTCAGTGCGTAGTCTTTATGGTTCTGCAGTTTTTCAAGGCTCTGATTGATCTCCGGGGGAAGGCGCCCGTACTTTCCGGATCTCAGTTCGTTGGCAGAAATCCCTTCGTTGTTATAGGTGGGTATAAGCATTGATAAGTCGATATGTTCAAGCAACGCTGAGCCATTGGGCGGAAATACCGTCCCCTCTGTAGAACTTTCGATTTCAATGGGGCTGCCGCCGTTTTCAGGGAACCATGCCAATGATCCGCTTATTGAGTCATTCTCCTCTTTAACGCGAGAGACCAATTGGTAGTTTTGGTTCTTATCCAGTTTTTCCAGTTCCCTGAGTGCGCTGTGCGATAACGCTCCAAACTTGCCGCTGCGTACATCGTTGGCGGACACGCCCAGGCCGGTCTCGATGGTCCTGCCGGGGATGTTGTCCAGCAGCTCCAGGAACGCCGAGGTCGTCGGGTCTAGGTCGCAACAGGGCGGCAGTGTCCCGGCATCGTACTCCCCAGCTCGGCTTTCCCAGTATTCTTTATTGTTAGGATTCAGCTCCGGGCGTACCTCCAACTCGCGCCGTTGTTCGGGTGATAGGCTGCTTAATGGCTCGAATCGGTCTAGAATTTCGTTATAAGAAAATTGTTTTTGCCAAGTTGTCGTCATGTGCGTATGGGGTGCATTATCAATACCAGGCATTTCAGTATCCTTGGAAAATAATAAGTTGATAAGGTGCGAGTGATCGGGAAGTAGTCGTGACCGCTTTGCGACGCACCGAAGTTACGGGTGCTGTATTTGAACGCCAAGTGGGTTTTGATCAGTAAATGTAAAAAGCTATCGGACTATTCTTGTTTGGAGTTGGCTTTGTCTGGGTTTTATAAAAATCAAGCCAGCTACATATGTACTCACGCATTTACCGGGCCGTCAGGCATATGGTTTTTTTGGCGCTTGTAATGGTCGGACAACAAAACCTCGGCCCCATCGTTTCGAGGTGGCCAACGGGGAGGGCAAGTGCCCAGTGGCTTGCCAAGTGTTTCAGCGGTTCGGCGTGCTCCGCGCTCCACCCATGCGTAGCGCTTGAGCGCCGGGAAAAGCCTGCGGGACACCAAGCGTTGCCGTCTGCGGCATAACTCCGCCGTTTTTTCGACTCCGCCTGGGCCTGCCTTTTTTCACGCCTTGCCGCAAACCCTTGCCCCGCCTGGGCTTTCTGCACTTTTTGAAAGTTGGTTCGCAAATTGCTTAAGCCTCATCAGTACAGCGGTGGGCGGCAAGCGTCCGTCAGAAAGAGGATAGAGCGTGGACAAGTACCTTTACGTGGCAATGACCGGCGCCAGCCAGAATGCTCTGGCGCAGAAGGCCCATGCCAACAATCTGGCGAACATTTCCACCAACGGCTTCCAGCGTGACCTTGAGCAGGCGCGCTCGATGCCGGTGTTCGGTGACAGCTTTCCGGCGCGGGCGTTTGCCATGACCGAGCGGCCTGCCACCGACTTCTCTCCGGGTGCCATGATCGAAACCGGTCGTGACCTCGATGTGGCGGTCAGCGGTGACGGTTGGATGGCCGTGCAAACCCCCGATGGCAGCGAAGCCTACGTGCGCAGCGCCAGCATGAATGTGGATGCGCTCGGCGTGCTGCGGGCCGGCAATGGCATGCCGATCATGGGCAACGGTGGTCCGATCGCCGTGCCGCCGCAGCAGAAGATCGAAGTAGGCGCCGACGGCACCGTCAGCATCCGCGCAATGGGTGAAGGCCCGCGGGTGATGGCTGAAGTGGACCGGATCAAGCTGGTCCAGCCCGACCTCAAGAACATGACCAAAGGCCTGGACGGCACCATCCACACCAAGGACGGCCAGCCGGCCCAGGCCGACGCGAACGTCAAGCTGACCTCGGGGTTCCTGCAGGCGAGCAACGTCAATGCGGTGGAAGAAATGACCGCGGTGCTGGCGCTTTCCAAGCAGTTCGAGCTGCACATCAAGATGATGAACAGCGCTAAAGAAGACGACCAGGCCATGACCCGCGTTCTGGCGATGAGCTGATAGCGGTTTCACTGAATACTAATTTTGCGGCGCAGCGCCAACAAACAGGCGCACGAAGGAGAACAGCATGCTTCCGGCTCTATGGGTTGCCAAAACAGGTCTGTCCGCCCAGGACACCAACCTGACCACCATCTCCAACAACCTGGCGAACGTTTCGACCACGGGCTTCAAACGTGATCGCGCCGAGTTCCAGGACCTGCTCTATCAGATCAAGCGCCAGCCAGGCGCCCAGTCGACCCAGGACAGCGAACTGCCGTCGGGCCTGCAATTGGGTACCGGTGTGAAGATCGTCGGCACCCAGAAGAACTTCACGGCCGGTAACCTGCAGCAAACCGGTCAGCCTCTGGATATGGCGATCAACGGCAAAGGGTTCTTCCAGATCCTGCAACCAGACGGGACGACGTCCTACTCTCGTGATGGTTCTTTCCACCTGGACTCCAACGGCCAGATCGTCACGTCCAACGGTTTTGCCCTGGAACCGGCCATTATCGTGCCGGCCAATGCCCAGACCTTCACCGTCGGCAACGATGGCACCGTGTCCATCACCGTGGCGGGCAACCCGGCGTCGCAAGTGATCGGCAACCTGCAAACCGCCGACTTCATCAACCCGGCCGGCCTGCAAGCCATCGGCGGCAACCTGTTCCTGGAAACCGCCTCCAGTGGCGCGCCGCAAATCGGCACCCCGGGCCTGAACGGTTTTGGTACCACGCTGCAAAGCACCCTGGAAACCTCGAACGTCAGCACGGTGGAAGAGATGGTCAACATGATCACCACTCAGCGCGCCTACGAGATGAACTCCAAGGTGATTTCCACCGCCGACCAGATGCTTTCGTTCGTTACGCAGAATCTGTAATCAAGTCTATGGGGCGCTCCTGAGGGCGCCTGCAACACCGTGAGGTTAGGGTCATGAATCGCTATGTTTCCGTTCTGGCATTGAGTGGGATTGCCGTGCTCGCGGGCTGTGTCGCCCCGACGCCAAAACCCAATGACCCGTACTACGCGCCGGTGTTGCCACGCACACCGCTGCCGGCGGCGGCCAATAACGGCTCGATCTACCAGGCCGGTTTCGAACAGAACCTGTACGGCGACCGCAAGGCGTTCCGGGTCGGTGACATCATCACCATCACCCTCAACGAGAAGACCACGGCCAGCAAGAACGCCAACTCGCAGGTGGGCAAGACCAGCAAGACCGGTATTGGCCTGACCTCGTTGTTTGGTGCCGTGCCGAACACCAACAACCCCTTGGGCAGTGGCGACTTGAGTTTGAGCGCAGGCTACAGCGGTGACCGCGCCACCAACGGCAAGAGCTCCGCTGGACAGAACAACAGCCTGACCGGTTCGATCACCGTGACGGTGGCCGATGTATTGCCCAACGGCATCATCGCCGTGCGCGGTGAGAAGTGGATGACCCTCAACAGTGGTGACGAGCTGGTACGCATCGCCGGCATGGTCCGTGCCGATGACATTGCCACCGACAACACGGTGCCTTCGACGCGCATTGCCGATGCGCGCATTACCTACTCGGGTACGGGTTCGTTTGCTGATGCGAGTCAGCCGGGCTGGTTCGACCGTTTCTTCCTTAGCCCGCTGTTCCCTTTCTAGGTGGCCACTTTGAAATTCAAACAGCTGATGGCGGCGGCACTGTTGCTGTCCCTGAGCGCAGTCGCCCAGGCTGAACGCCTGAAAGACATCGCCAGCATTTCCGGCGTGCGTTCTAACCAGTTGATCGGCTACGGCCTGGTGGTCGGGCTTAACGGTACGGGTGACCAGACCACCCAGACCCCGTTCACCCTGCAGACCTTCAACAACATGCTCTCGCAGTTCGGCATCAAGGTGCCGTCGGGCTCGGGCACCGTGCAGCTGAAAAACGTCGCGGCCGTGTCCATCAGTGCCGATTTGCCGGCGTTCTCCAAGCCGGGTCAGGTGGTGGACATTACCGTGTCGTCCATCGGTAACTCGAAAAGCCTGCGCGGCGGCACCCTGTTGATGACGCCGCTCAAAGGTATCGACGGCAACGTCTACGCCATCGCCCAGGGCAACCTGGTGGTGGGCGGGTTTGACGCCGAAGGTCGCGACGGTTCGAAGATTACGGTGAACGTGCCATCGGCCGGGCGCATCCCTGGCGGCGCCACGGTTGAACGCACCGTGCCCAGCGGTTTCAACCAGGGCAACAGCCTGACCCTGAACCTCAACCGTTCCGACTTCACCACCGCCAAGCGCGTGGTCGACAAGATCAACGACATGCTCGGCCCTGGCGTCGCCCAGGCCATCGACGGCGGCTCGATCCGGGTCACTGCGCCGCTGGACCCAAGCCAGCGCGTGGATTACCTGTCGATCCTGGAAAACCTCGAGGTCGACCCCGGTCAGGCAGTGGCCAAGGTCATTATCAACTCGCGCACCGGCACTATCGTGATCGGCCAGAACGTCAAAGTGTCGCCGGCCGCGGTGACCCACGGCAGCCTGACCGTGACCATTACCGAAGACCCGATCGTCAGCCAGCCTGGGCCGTTGTCCAATGGCCAGACCGCCGTGGTACCGCGCTCGCGGGTGAACGCCCAGCAAGAAGCCAAGCCGATGTTCAAGTTCGGCCCCGGCACCACCCTGGACGAGATTGTCCGTGCGGTGAACCAGGTGGGCGCGGCGCCCGGCGACTTGATGGCGATCCTCGAAGCATTGAAACAGGCCGGCGCCTTGCAAGCCGACCTGATTGTGATCTGAGGCCATGGCCATGGATATGCGCAACAGCGGGATCAGCAGCACGGCGGACTCGGGGTCTTATTCCGACCTGAACCGGCTTAACCAGCTCAAGGTCGGCGCCGACAAGAACAGCGACGGCAACATGCGCAAAGTGGCGCAGGAGTTCGAGTCGCTGTTCCTCAGCGAGATGCTCAAGTCGATGCGCTCGGCCACCGACGCCCTGGGCAAGGACAATCCGCTGAACACTCCGGCCGCCAAGCAGTACCAGGAAATGTACGACCAGCAGTTGGCTGTCTCGATGTCCCGCGAAGGCGGTGGTATCGGCCTGGCCGACGTGCTGATGCGTCAGATGCAGAAGAACAAGCCGGTGGACGCCCAGGCGGCCACCTTGCAGGGCCCGGCGGCGGCTGAGCCGGTGAAGAAAGTCGACGTACCGACGGAAATCGCCGCCGGCACCCAGGCGACCGGGCCGCTGGGCCGCTCCAATGGCCAGCGCCCACTGTGGGCCTACCGCGTGGCTGTCCCCGAAGGCGCCAGCGCTCACACCAACGACGTGGCTCTGATGAACCAGCGCCGCCTCGCCTTGCCGAGCAAACTGACCGATCGACTGCTCGCCGGCATCGTGCCGAGCGCGCCGGTCGCGATCGATGCCAATCGCGCGCCACTGCGTAACAGCGTCGCCGATGACAACGTGATCAACAGCAGCGCACGCAGTTTTGCCGTGCCCAGCGGCCGCATGCAGGTCTACGGCCGCGCCGTGGCCCAGCCGCCGTTGGCCCCGGCGAAGAAAGCCTTCAGTTCCCAGGACGAATTTGTCGCCACCATGTTGCCGATGGCCAAGGCTGCCGCGGCGCGTATCGGTGTCGATCCGAAGTACCTGGTGGCCCAGGCCGCCCTGGAAACCGGTTGGGGCAAGTCGGTGATGCGCGCCGACGACGGCAGCAGCAGCCACAACCTGTTCGGTATCAAGGCCGGCCAGAGCTGGCAGGGCGGCCAGGCCCGTGCGATCACCAGCGAGTTTCGCGATGGCGCGATGGTCAAGGAAACGGCGCAGTTCCGTTCCTACGATTCCTACCAGGACAGCTTCCATGACCTGGTGACGTTGTTGCAAAGCAATGATCGCTATAAAGAAGTTGTGAAGTCAGCCGACAACCCGGAACAGTTTGTGCGCGAGTTGCAAAAAGCCGGCTATGCCACCGATCCGGATTACGCCAGCAAGATTTCGCAGATTGCCAAAACGATGAACAGCTACCAGAACTACGCTGCCGCGGGCGCGACCACTCATTTATAAGGTCTGAATCATGAGTTTGCTCAATATCGGGATGTCGGGGCTAAACGCCGCTCAAGGATCGTTGTCGGTCTTAAGTAACAACATCGCCAACGCCAATACCGCAGGCTACTCGCGTCAGCAGACCACTCAGAACGCCAGCGCTTCGAACCAGTACGGCGGTGTGTTCATCGGCAGTGGCACGACGTTGGCGGATGTGCGCCGGGTCTATAACGAATTCCTGGACGCGGCCTACCAGAACAGCACGTCGCTCAACAGCGATGCCAAGGCTTATGCCGATCAGGTCAGTGCTGTCGACAAGACCTTGTCGGACAAGACCACCGGCATGTCCTCGGTACTCAGTGCATTCTTCTCCGCGGTGCAGACCGCGGCCGCCAACCCCAGTGACACGGCCGCCCGGCAGGTGCTGCTGACCAGCGCGCAGACCCTGAGCAACCGGTTCAACTCGATCTCCTCCCAGTTGAACCAGCAGAAAGAGTCGATCAACGGCCAGTTGAGCACCATGAGTGATCAGGTCAATCAGTTGACCTCCTCGATTGCCTCGCTCAACAAGCAGATCAGTCAGGTCCAGGGCTCGACCAACACCGCGCCGGCCAATTTGCTGGATGCGCGTAATGAAGCCGTGCGCTCGCTCAATGAGCTGGTGGGGGTGACCACCAGTGAAAAGAACGGTGTGTTCAGTGTCAGCACCGGCTCGGGCCAGTCCCTGGTGCTGGGCGACCAGTCCAACAGCATTTCCGCCGTGCCGAGCAAGAGCGACACCAGCCAGTACACCATTGAGTTGAACGTGGGCGGCGGGACCTCTGTGGACCTGGGCAACGTGCTGTCCGGCGGCAGCATCGGCGGGTTGCTGCGTTATCGCAGTGATGCGCTGATGCCGGCCATCAACGATCTGGGGCGTATCGCCCTGGCGACGGCCGATACGGTCAACAATCAGTTGGGCCAAGGCCTGGACCTGAATGGCGACTTCGGCACCTCGCTGTTCAAGGACATCAACAGCGCGACAGCGATTGCCCAGCGCAGCCAGGGCGCCGTTGGTAACAGCAGTGCTGGCAACCTGAATGTGAGCATCGCCGATACCAGCAAGCTGTCGACCTATGACTATAAGGTCACCTTCAGCAGCGCCAACAATTACACCGTGGTGCGTTCCGACGGCAAGGCCATGGGCGCGTTCGACGTCACCACCACGCCGCCGCCGGTGATCGATGGGTTCACCTTGGCGTTGGATGGCAAGGGGGCGATGGCGGCGGGCGATAGCTTCAAGGTCAGCCCCACCGCGACTGGCGCCACCAATATCGGCACCGATATGACGGACTCCAATAAAATCGCGTTTGCCGGGCCTTTACTGGGCGAAAGCAGTAAAACCAATCAGGGGACTGGCACTTTCACACCACCGAGCCTGACGCTGCCGATCGACATTCATGGCGGTGCGACTACCGCTCAACTGCGCGCCGGGATTGAACACTCAATGCCGGTGAAGATGGTCTTCGGCAAGCCGGCAGCCGACGGTACCCAGGCCTACACGCTCAACGATGCTCAGGGCAACTCGATAGGCAGCGGCACGATTGTGCCGGGCCAGGGTAACAAGATCACCGTCAACGTACCGATGCGCGATGCCAGTGGTGCGCTCGTCGTACCGGCCGCGAGCTTCGGTTTCGATACGACCGTCGGCGGCTCGCCGACCGATGGCGACAGCACCACGTTCTCTTTCAATGCTTCCGGCAGGTCGGACAACCGCAATGCCCAGGAACTGCTCAATCTGCAGACCAAGGCCTCGGTCGGTCTGGCCGATGGCAGCGGGGGCGGGGTGAGCCTGGTCGCGGCCAACAGCCGCCTGGTGTCCACCGTGGGGGCCAAGGCCGCCTCGGCCACTACTGACACCACGGCCACCGGCGCGTTGTTGACGGCCAACAAAAACGCACGCAACTCGGTGTCCCAGGTCAACCTGGATGAAGAGGCGGGCGACATGATCAAGTTCCAGCAGTACTACACCGCGTCGTCGCAGATCATCAAGGCTGCGCAAGAAACCTTCACTACGCTGATCAATAGTCTTTAAGGGAGTCTGGGACGATGCGAATTTCTACACAGCAGTATTTCGAAACCAGTTCCGCCAAGTATTCGGATAACTATTCCAGTGTGGTGAAGGCCCAGGATCAGGCCAGTTCCGGTGTGCGTGTGCAAACCGCCGCGGATGATCCGGTGGCGGCCGCCCGTTTGTTGTTGTTGCAACAGCAGAAAGACATGCTGGGTCAGTTCAATGGCAATATCACCAGCCTGAAAAACTCCCTGACCAACGAAGAAAGCGTGCTCAGCTCGATCAACGATGCCTTGCAGCGCGCCACTCAGTTGGCCCTGCGTGCCGGCGGCTCGATCAGCGATGCCGATCGCCGCTCGATTGCCAGTGAAGTCGGGGCGATCGAGGATCAGGTCCTGGGCATGCTCAACAGCAAGGACTCTTCCGGCAACTACTTGTTTTCCGGTTCCAAGACCCAGACCCCGCCCTACAGCCGCAACAATGACGGCACTTACAGTTATCAAGGCGATGAAACGCCGCTGACCCTGCAAGTCTCCAATACGTTGAAGATCAGCGCCGGTGATACCGGCAAGACCATTCTGGAGGGCGCCGCCAACACCAGTCGCACCCAGGCCACATGGCTTGCCCCTGTGCCTCAGACGGTGCCGCCGACGGTCAATGACAACAAGGTTGCGCTGTCGGCCGGCTTGGTGACTTCAAGCGCCGACTACTCCAACAAGTTCGCCGACGGCCAGCCGTACAAGCTGACCTTTACCAGCAGCACCCAATACAAGGTGTCCGATAAGAACGGCACTGACGTGACCTCGGAGATTGCGGGTAACGGCACCTTCGATGCCACCAAGGAAGGCAGCACCAGCGTGGCACTGCGTGGGGTGAAGTTCGACATCACCATGGGCCTCGGGGATGTTGCCCCGGGCGCCAACTCCGATGCGCTGGTCAAGGATCGCTCGTTCAGCCTGGAAGCCAAGCCGGATACGTTCAGTATCTCGCGCACGCCAAGCAACACGTCTACTGCGCAATTGAACGGTGCCACCGTGTCCAACCAGACGGACTATGCCAGCACGTTCCCGAGCAACAGCGGGGCGCTGATCAAGTTCACCAGCGCGACCGCCTACGAGGTGTACGCCCAACCCTACACGGCCGCTAGCAAAACCATTGCCACCGGTGATACCGGTGGTGGTACGACCTTGACGGCGGCCGGGGTGACGTTTGACATCAGCGGCGGTACGCCACAAGCGGGCGATCAGTTTTCCGTCGGTGCCAATACCCAGAAAACGCAGAATGCGCTGGACACCCTCGGCCAATTGCGCAAGGCGCTGGAGCTGCCGGCCGACGGTAATCCGGCGGCGACGGTCAAGCTCAAGGACGTGCTGGATGCCTCCATCAGCAACTTGGCCAACTCAATGTCCCAGATCACTAACGTGCGCGGTGACATCGGTGCGCGGGGGAACGCCCTGGATATTCAGTCCGGCGAAAACACCAGCGTCGGTCTGGCCAACACCAGCACCATGAGTGACCTGGCTAACGTCGACATGGGAGAGGCGGCGATCAATCTGACGCTGCAGCAGACCATGTTGCAGGCTTCACAGCTGGCCTTCGTTAAAATTTCCCAGTTGAGCCTGTTCAGCAAAATGTGATTTCAGCGTGACAACACCGCGGCCCGCTCTGGAAACAGGGTGGGCCGTTGTCGTTTTTACGGCTCAATTGTTCAAAGGTTTTGCATAAACCGCACAAAATTGAGTGACCTGTGAGTCATAAAGCGCATCTTCACTGTATCGTATGAAAAGGATAAGTCGTCACAGGGTCCTTGCGGGACGGCTTTCAGCGAAATTGTCATGGGGTTATCCCCTTTATTGTCAGCACTCCAGGCGTCGTCCGAGGGGTGTTCTCCAGCTATTTAGTATTGGGAAGCCACAATGATTGGCATAAAAAGCATCGCCAGTTACGTGCCGGCCGACGGGATCGATAATTACGCCCAGGGTGCCAAATTCGCCAAGGATGAAGAGTTCATCATTGGCAAGATCGGGTCGGCATTCCTGCCGCGCAAGGAAGCTGGGCAGGAGACCTCCGACCTGTGTGTCGAAGCGGTCAATGCATTGTTTGCCAACAACCCGCAGTTGAAGCGTGAGTCCATCGACGCGCTGATCGTCGTCACCCAGAACGGCGACGAAGAGGGCTTGCCCCACACCGCCGCCATCGTCCAGGACAAGCTCGGCCTGCCGACTCACGTCGCTGCCTTTGACCTTTCCCTGGGTTGCTCCGGCTACGTCTATGGCATCTACGCGATGAAGGGCTTCATGGAGGCCACCGGCCTGAAGAACGGCCTGCTGATCACCGCCGATCCGTATTCGAAGATCGTCGACCCGGAAGACCGCAACACCACCATGCTGTTCGGCGATGCCGCCACCGCGACCTGGATGGGTGAAGATGCCTCGTGGTTGCTCGGCAAGGCCAAGTTCGGCACCGACGGCTCCGGCGCACCGCACTTGAAAGTCAGCGACGGCGTGTTCTTCATGAATGGCCGCCAGGTGTTCAACTTCGCCTTGCTCAAAGTGCCGGCGCACTTGCACGCGCTGCTCGATGAGTCGGACCTCAAGGCCGACGACATCGATGCCTTCTGCATTCACCAGGGCAGTGCGGCGATTGTCGACGCCGTGGCGCGGCGTTTCGAAGATGCGCCAGTGGAAAAATTCATCAAGGACATGGTCGAGACCGGCAACACCGTGTCGTCGAGCATTCCGTTGCTGCTGGAAAAGCACGCGATGGACTCCACCTGGAAACGCGTGGCAATCAGCGGATTTGGGGTGGGCCTGTCCTGGGGCTCGGCGATTCTCTATCGTCCGTGACGCTTAAATAGGTTGCACGCGCTTCAAGCATGAAGACGCCGATGATCGAACGATCATCGGCGTTTTTTATTTGGCGCCAGAAAAACCAATGAAATCAGGCCTTTTTGCCGGACTAAGCCCTTGAATTACAAGGGGTGGCACGGTGCTAGTAAAAAAAATCAAAAAACTCCTCAAGCAACCGGCTACCACGACGATAACTATTACGTAGGTTCTCTAGGCCACACCCGGCGGTTGCCAGGGCCGGAAGCCGCAGTATCCATCCAACGAGGATTTCGTCATGGCTTTAACAGTAAACACCAACATTGCTTCCATCACTACCCAGGGCAACCTGAACAAAGCTGGCAGCTCCCTGGCCACTTCCATGCAGCGCCTGTCTTCCGGCCTGCGTATCAACAGCGCTAAAGACGACGCTGCCGGCTTGGGTATTGCTACCCGCATGACTAGCCAAATCAACGGCCTGGGTCAAGCAGTCAAGAACGCCAACGATGGTATCTCCATCGCGCAAACCGCTGAAGGCGCAATGCAGGCTTCGACCGACATTCTGCAAAAAATGCGTACCCTGGCTCTGTCTTCGGCTACTGGCTCCCTGAGCACCGACGACCGTAAGTCGAACAACGACGAATACCAGGCTCTGACTTCGGAACTGACCCGTATCTCGCAAACCACCACTTTCGGCGGCCAGAAACTGCTGGACGGTTCGTACGGTACTAAAGCTATCCAAGTTGGCGCCAACGCTAACGAAACCATCAACGTAAGCCTGGACAACGTTGCTGCCAACAACATCGGTTCGCAGCAGATCAACAGCCTGGGCATCACCCCTGGTGCTGGTGTTGCTGGTGGCGCAATCGCTGTGACTGGTAACGGTCAGTCTACCAGCGTAACCGTAGCTGCCGCTGCTTCCGCTAAAACCATCGCTGCCCAACTGAGTGGCGCCGTCGGTGGCCTGAGCGCTACTGCCAGCACTGAAGCTCAGTTCGTTGTCGGCGCGGGTGCTGCGGCTGCTCCGGCTTCGTTCACCATGACCGTTGGCGGCCAAGCCACCACGTTCGTCGGTGTGAAAGATACCGCCAGCCTGGCTGACCAACTGAAGTCGAACTCCGCCAAACTGGGTATCAGCGTTAACTACGATGAATCCAAAGGCACTCTGTCGGTTAAATCCGACACTGGTGAAAACCTGGCCTTCAGCGCTTCGACCGCTGCCGGTACCATCACTGTTGCGACCAAAGACGGTTCCGGTACCTACGGTACTGCTACTGCCCTGGCTGACGGCATCATCGCTACCGGTGCTGTGAACATGAACTCCTCCAAGGGTTACTCCCTGGAAGGTGCTGGTGTGACCGGTCTCTTCGGTGCCGCGACTTCCGCTGCCTCGGCCAAGACCTCCGTATCGCAGACCGACGTGACTGACGCCACCAAGGCTCAGAACGCTGTGTCCGTGATCGACCAGGCTATCGCTACCATCTCCAGCTCCCGTTCGGGCCTGGGTGCTGTTCAGAACCGTCTGACCAGCACTGTGGATAACCTGACCAACATCCAGAAAAACACTACATCTGCCCGTAGTACTGTTCAGGACGTCGACTTCGCTTCCGAAGCCGCTGAACTGACCAAGCAGCAAACCCTGCAGTCGGCTTCCACCGCGATCCTGTCGCAGGCTAACCAACTGCCATCCGCTGTACTGAAGCTGCTTCAGTAATCACGGCACTGGGTAAATGATGGGGGGGCGCGTTTACGTGCCCTTTCGTCTTTTCCAATCAGAGGAGATTGGGCATGGACATGAATGTAAAACTGAACTTGTCTTATCCGCCACAGGCCCCTCAAGGCCCCGTGGCACCTGTGGTTGCTGACAAAGACAAGACTAAGGTTGAGCCGGCCGCGCCAACCACGGATAAGCCCCAAAAGGGCGATCTGGAAAAAGCGGTCACCGATATTAAAGAATTCGTACAAGCGGCCCAGCGTAATCTGGATTTTTCCATTGATGATTCCACCCATAGGGTTGTGGTCAAGGTCATTGCCACCGACACCGGTGAAGTGATCCGCCAGATTCCCTCGGAAACGGCCTTGAAGCTGGCGCAAAGTTTGTCCAGCGCCAGTCACGTATTGTTTGACGACAAGGCTTGAGCTGGCATGAAAATTGTTGCTGTTACGGCTTGAAGTGTTCTTTGTCAAGATAACGGCAGCCACCGTAAAGGAGAAAGATGATGGCGGGTACAACGATTACTGGCGTGGGGTCGGGCTTCGACACTCAGGCGATTGTGAAGTCCCTGGTAGATGCCGAGCGAGCGCCGAAACAGGCACAGATCAACACCCAATCGCAAAAGGCAACTACCCAGCTGTCGTCGATCGGCAAGATCCAGGCTGCCCTGGACGCCTTCCGTGGTGCGCTGACCAGCATGGGCACCGACAACAGCTTCAGCGGCTTGACCGGTACCTCTTCGGACGAAAAGGTCGCCACCATGACGGCCAACCAAGGTGCGGCGAACGGCAGCTTCTCGCTGATCGTCAACCAGCTGGCCACGCCTTCGAAGCTATCGACCAAAACGTTTGCCGGTGGCCAGTCGACAGTCGTCAACGCCGGCACCACGCCGACAACGCTGACAATCACGCAGTCGGGCAAGAACTTTGATTTGAGTGTGCCGGCAGGCGCGACACTGCAACAGGTGCGTGATTCGATCAACTCCACGTTCGGCACCGCCGGCCTGAGTGCCAACATCCTCACCGACTCCACCGGTTCGCGTCTGATCCTGACCTCCACCAATGGCGGGGTCGGTTCGGACCTGACGATGTCGGGCAACTCTGGGATTGATACCGGCTACACGGTAGTCAGCCCGCCTCAGAACGCCAAGTACACTATCGATGGCATTGCGGCGGAGTCCAAGTCCAACAGCATCACGGATGCGGTGAGTGGGGTAAGCATCAAGTTGCTGTCGCTGTCGCCTACGGTCACGGCCAACGATCCGAATACAACCAACCCGCTTCGTACAGCCATGACCATCTCGGTCAGCACCAGCGCCACCGCGCTGAAGTCCGGGGTCAAGGGCTTCGTCGACACCTACAACGCTCTGCTCAAGGCCATGAACGCCGAGACCAAGGTCACCAAGGATGCTGCCGGTAACTCCATCGCCGCAACCCTGACTGGCGACTCGACCATGCGTACCTTGCAGTCGTCGATCCGCAACGAGTTCAACGCACTGTCCGGCAACGGCACCTTGAAGTCCCTGGCGCAGTTTGGCGTCACGACCGACCAGGACACCGGGGCGCTGAGTATCGACAGCAAGCAGTGGGATAAGGCTGTCGCCACCAATGCTGCCGACATCAACAGTATTTTCAGCGGCAAGACCGGCTTGCTGGCGCGCCTGACGGCGGCTACCGATGGCTACGCCAAGGCCTCCACCGGGATTCTGGCGACGCGCACGACTTCGTTGGCCGACAGCCTGAAAGACCTGACCAAGCAGCAAACCGATCTGGATGATCGTCTCACGACGATGCAGGACTCCTTGACCCGCAAGTACACGGCCATGGACACGCTGGTGGCGCAGTTGCGGCAACAGAGCAGCAGCATCCTTGGCACGCTCAGTGCGCTGAGCAACTCCAAAAGCAGCAGCTGATTGAATGTGCGTGAAAAAGCCCGGGTCCGTTGACCTGGGCTTTGTTCTTTATAGCGCCGGCGGGTTAAAGTTTTTTGCGATCCAGTCGACATAATGGTTACTGCAACCCATCTAGCTGTTGCCTGTCACGAGGTAGAAACATGAATCCCATGAGAGCCCTTCGCCAATATCAGAAGGTCAATTCCCATGCTCAGATCTCCGAAGCCAGCCCGCATCGCCTGGTGCAAATGCTGATGGAGGGCGGTCTGGACCGTATGGCGCAAGCCAAAGGGGCGCTGGCGCGTGGCGATATCGCTCAGAAGGGCCTGATGCTCGGCAAGGCTTCTGACATCCTCATTGGCCTTCGTGATGGCCTGGATGCGGAAAAAAGCGACAACAAGGAATACGTCCAGCAATTGGACGGTCTATATGTCTATATGACCAACCGTCTGATGGAAGCCAATTTGCACAACGATGTCGACATGATCGACGAAGTCGCTCGTCTGTTGATTACCGTCAAAGAAGGCTGGGATGCCATTGCCGCACCACAAGGTGCCGCACAGTAAGGCCTCGGCCTTGAGGAACTGATCATGAGCCAAGCACTGCAACGCATCGATGAAACCCGCGAAGCCCTGATCGGCGCGCTGGCGGAGCGCAACTGGGAAGCCGTTGGCGAACTGGACCTGGGCTGTCGCGCGGTGATTGATCAGGTACTCAGCGAAGCGCCGGTGGACGAGGACGCCCTGCGGGAAAAGCTGGAGAGCTTGCTGGCGGTGTATCAGCAGTTGCTTGAGGTGACGACCGGTGAGCGCCAGGCGATTTTCGAAGAGATGTCGCAGATCAACCGAGCGGAAAGTGCGTCAAAGGTTTACCATTTGTTCGGCTGAATGGGCTCAGTTAATCCGAACGGTGCGTCATATATTTGACTGTGCCAGCATTTTTGACTTAACTAGTGCTGTTTTCAGATTTCAGACGTCTAGTAAGGTAAGAAATCTTACAAACGTCTAGATTGCCCTCACTCTGGGGCAGAGCGTTTTACTAGGGAAGTTGCTATTGCATGTGGCGTGAAACCAAAATTCTGCTGATTGATGACGATAGCGTCCGCCGCCGCGATTTAGCGGTGATTTTAAATTTTCTTGGCGAAGAAAATCTGCCCTGCGGTAGCCATGATTGGCAGCAGGCGGTCAGCTCGTTGTCCTCGAGCCGTGAAATCATTTGTGTACTGATCGGGACGGTAAACGCTCCTGGCGCAGTTCTGGGCTTGTTAAAGACACTGTCAACCTGGGATGAGTTCCTTCCGGTGTTGCTGATGGGCGATATTTCTTCGCTCGACCTGCCGGAAGACCAGCGCCGCCGGGTGTTGTCCGCCCTGGAAATGCCGCCCAGCTACAGCAAGTTGCTCGACTCCCTGCACCGCGCCCAGGTCTATCGCGAGATGTACGACCAGGCCCGTGAGCGCGGTCGTCACCGCGAACCCAACCTGTTCCGCAGCCTCGTCGGCACCAGCCGGGCGATCCAGCACGTGCGCCAGATGATGCAGCAAGTGGCCGATACCGACGCCAGTGTGCTGATCCTCGGCGAGTCGGGCACCGGCAAGGAAGTGGTCGCGCGCAACCTGCACTATCACTCCAAGCGCCGCGACGGGCCCTTTGTGCCGGTCAATTGCGGGGCGATCCCGGCAGAGCTGCTCGAAAGCGAACTGTTCGGCCACGAGAAGGGCGCCTTTACCGGGGCGATCACCAGCCGTGCCGGGCGTTTCGAGCTGGCCAACGGCGGCACGCTGTTCCTCGACGAAATCGGCGACATGCCGCTGCCGATGCAGGTCAAGCTGTTGCGCGTGTTGCAGGAGCGCACCTTCGAACGTGTGGGCAGCAACAAGACCCAGAGCGTCGACGTGCGGATCATTGCGGCTACCCACAAGAACCTCGAAAGCATGATCGAGGTCGGCAGCTTCCGCGAAGACCTCTATTACCGCCTCAACGTGTTCCCGATCGAGATGGCCCCGCTGCGTGAGCGCGTGGAAGACATCCCGTTGCTGATGAACGAACTGATCTCGCGCATGGAGCACGAAAAGCGCGGTTCGATCCGCTTCAATTCGGCAGCGATCATGTCCCTGTGCCGCCATGGCTGGCCGGGCAACGTCCGCGAGCTGGCCAACCTGGTGGAGCGCATGGCGATCATGCATCCCTACGGTGTGATCGGCGTGGTCGAGCTGCCGAAGAAATTCCGCTACGTCGACGAAGAAGACGAGCATCTGGTGGACAGCCTGCGCAGCGACATGGAAGAGCGGATCGCCATCAACGGTCATACCCCGGACTTCGGTGCCACCGCGATGCTGCCGCCGGAAGGCCTTGACCTCAAAGACTACCTCGGCAACCTTGAGCAAGGGTTGATCCAGCAGGCCCTGGACGACGCCAACGGCATCGTCGCGCGTGCCGCCGAGCGCCTGCGCATCCGTCGAACCACCCTGGTGGAAAAGATGCGCAAGTACGGGATGAGCCGTCGAGACGGTGATGAACAGGCAGATGATTGACGCCTGTTTTTCAAGCAACTGAAAACTAAGCGCATTTTTTTAGGCACGGGTATTGCTACAGCCCTCGCAACGTTCCGTTTAACTGACGGTCAGCCAAGCGAGAGAGCATGATGCCCCACGCCGCCCAACTACCTTCGGCCCCTGAACTCCAGGGGCCTGTCCCGTCCGCCGAACAGCTCAGCCGGCATGGCCTTGAGCAGGCGTTCTCGCTGTTCAGTCAGATGTCCAGCCAGTTGACCGACTCCTACAGCCTGCTGGAAGCGCGGGTCTCCGAACTCAAGGGCGAGTTGGCGGTGGTCAGTGCCCAGCGCATGGAAGAGCTGGCCGAGAAAGAGCGCCTGGCCAACCGTCTGCAGAACCTGCTCGATCTGTTGCCTGGCGGTGTGATCGTCATCGACGACCAGGGCCGTGTGCGCGAAGCCAACCCGGCCGCCTGCGACCTGCTCGGACTGCCGTTGGAGGGCGAACTGTGGCGCCATGTCATCAGCCGCTGCTTCGCGCCGCGTGAAGATGACGGCCATGAAATCTCCCTCAAGGATGGGCGCCGCTTGTCCATCGCCACTCGCTCCTTGGACGCGGAGCCCGGTCAACTGGTGCTGCTCAACGACCTGACTGAAACCCGTCACCTGCAAGACCAACTGGCGCGCCATGAGCGCTTGTCGTCGCTGGGTAGGATGGTCGCTTCTTTGGCGCATCAGATCCGCACGCCGTTGTCGGCGGCGTTGATCTACGCCAGTCATTTGACTGATGAGCAATTGCCCGCCGACACCCACCAGCGTTTTGCCGGACGCCTCAAGGAGCGCTTGCATGAGTTGGAGCACCAGGTGCGCGACATGCTGGTGTTTGCCCGCGGCGAATTGCCGCTGACCGACCGCATCACGCCGTCCGGCCTGATGCAGGCGTTGCAAGCGGCGGCCGCCACCCATGTGCAGGACGCCAATGTGCGCTGGCAGTGCGACAGCCACCAAGGCGAATTGCTGTGCAACCGCGACACCCTGGTGGGCGCGCTGCTCAACCTGATCGAAAACGCGACCCAGGCCAGCGGCCCCGGTGCGCGGCTCAAGGTGCATGTGTACGCCCGTGCGCAAACCCTGCGCCTGTGCATCAGCGACAGCGGTAGCGGTATCGAGCCGCAGGTGCTGCAGCGCCTGGGCGAACCGTTTTTCACCACCAAGACCAACGGTACGGGCCTCGGCCTGACGGTGGTCAAGGCTGTGGCGCGCGCCCATCAGGGAGAATTGCAGCTGCGTTCCCACTTGGGGCGTGGCACTTGTGCATTGATGACCTTGCCGCTGTTTTCATGCGCGGCAAGCGCGGAGTAAGAGGCTATGGCTATCAAGGTTCTGTTGGTGGAAGACGATCGTGCCCTGCGTGAGGCATTGGCTGACACGCTGCTGCTGGCGGGCCATGACTATCGGGCGGTCGGTTCTGCCGAGGACGCCTTGGCGGCGGTGGAGCAAGAGGCCTTCAGCCTGGTGGTCAGCGACGTGAACATGCCTGGCATGGACGGCCATCAGTTGCTCGCGCTGCTGCGCGCACGCCAGCCGCAGTTGCCGGTGCTGCTGATGACCGCCCATGGCGCCGTCGAGCGCGCAGTGGATGCCATGCGCCAGGGCGCGGCGGATTACCTGGTCAAGCCGTTCGAGCCCAAGGCGTTGATCGAGCTGGTGGCGCGGCATGCCCTGGGGGTGATTCCTGTCGGCGAGGCAGACGGCCCGATTGCTTTTGAGCCGGCCAGCGCACAATTGCTGGAGCTCGCGGCCCGCGTGGCGCGCAGTGATTCCACCGTGTTGATTTCCGGCGAGTCGGGCACCGGCAAGGAAGTGCTGGCGCGCTATATCCACCAGCAATCGGGGCGCGCCCAGCAGCCCTTTATCGCGATCAATTGCGCGGCGATCCCCGACAACATGCTCGAAGCCACGCTGTTCGGCCACGAAAAGGGCTCCTTCACCGGCGCTATCGCGGCCCAGGCGGGCAAGTTCGAGCAGGCCGACGGCGGTACCATCCTGCTCGACGAAATTTCGGAAATGCCCCTGGGTTTGCAAGCCAAACTGCTGCGGGTGCTGCAGGAGCGTGAAGTGGAGCGGGTCGGTGCGCGCAAGCCGATCCAGCTGGATATCCGCGTGGTCGCCACCACCAACCGCGACCTGGCGGGTGAAGTGGCGGCGGGGCGCTTTCGTGAAGACTTGTTCTACCGCCTCTCGGTATTCCCCCTGGCTTGGCGCCCGCTGCGCGAACGCCCGGCGGACATCATCCCGCTGGCCGAGCGCCTGCTGAACAACCACGTCAAAAAAATGAAGCACGCTCAGGCGCGGCTGTCGGCCGAAGCCCAGGCATGCCTGATCGGCTACCCCTGGCCCGGCAACGTGCGGGAGCTGGACAACGCCATTCAGCGCGCGTTGATTCTGCAACAGGGCGGCTTGATCCAACCCCAGGACTTCTGCCTGGCCATGGGCAGCGGCGCCGCGCCGTTACCAAGCCTGGCGCCCGCGCCGCTGGTCGCCGAAGCTGAATCCGCCGGGGCCCTGGGCGACGATCTGCGCCGCCGTGAATTCCAGATGATCATCGACACCCTGCGCGCCGAACGCGGCCGCCGTAAAGAAGCGGCCGAGCGCCTGGGCATCAGCCCACGCACCCTGCGCTACAAGTTGGCGCAGATGCGGGATGCGGGGATGGACGTGGAAGCTTATCTGTTTGCTATCTGAGCGGTAACAAGGTCGACAAGTTTTGTCGCCTTTTCTTACAGGTTGATACAGAGCTGGCACCCTTGTTGCTACCACCCCTAGTAACCGCTGCGTAGTGTCAAAAAATTGCGGGTCGTCGGAGAGAGAAGGTCATGAGCCAGGGTATTGAGTTCAATCGGTTGATGTTGGATATGCGCTCCATGCAAATGGACGCCATGGCTCAACCGAAATCCGTCGCACAAGCGCCGGAATTGGGCCAAAGCAGTTTCGCCGATATGCTCGGCCAGGCCATCAACAAAGTCAGTGACACCCAGCAAGCCTCCAACCAGTTGGCGACCGCGTTCGAGATCGGCAAGAGCGGCGTGGACCTGACCGACGTGATGGTCGCTTCGCAGAAAGCCAGTGTGTCCTTTCAAGCCTTGACCCAGGTGCGCAACAAACTGGTCCAGGCTTATCAAGACATCATGCAGATGCCGGTTTAAGGACGAGATTTAAGTCATGGCAGAAGCAGTCGTGGACAACGTACCCGCCAAGACAGACGGCAAGCCGCCGCTGTTTGGCCTGTCGTTCCTGGAAAACCTCTCGGAAATGACCATGCTGCGTCAGGTGGGCCTGATGGTCGGCCTGGCGGCCAGCGTGGCGATTGGTTTTGCTGTGGTGCTGTGGTCGCAGCAACCCGATTACCGGCCGCTGTACGGCAGCCTGGCCGGTATGGACTCCAAGCAGATCATGGAAACCCTGGCCGCCGCCGACATCGCCTACACCGTGGAGCCCAACTCCGGGGCACTGCTGGTCAAGGCCGATGACGTCGCCCGGGCGCGCATGAAGCTGGCCGCCGCCGGCGTGACCCCGTCCGACAGCAACATCGGTTTCGAGATCCTCGACAAGGACCAGGGCCTGGGCACCAGCCAGTTCATGGAAGCCACCCGCTACCGTCGTGGCCTGGAAGGCGAACTGGCGCGCACCATCTCCAGCCTCAATAACGTCAAGGGCGCGCGGGTCCACCTGGCGATTCCGAAGAGTTCGGTGTTTGTGCGCGACGAGCGCAAGCCAAGTGCCTCGGTATTGGTCGAACTGTTTTCCGGCCGCTCCCTGGAGCCTGGCCAGGTGTTGGCGATCATCAACCTGGTGGCCACCAGCGTTCCCGAATTGAGCAAGTCGCAAATCACCGTGGTCGACCAGAAGGGCAACCTGTTGTCCGACATGGCCGAAAACTCTGCGCTGACCCAGGCCGGCAAGCAGTTCGACTACAGCCGTCGCATGGAAAGCATGCTCACCCAGCGTGTCCACAACATCCTGCAACCGGTGCTGGGCAACGACCGCTACAAGGCTGAAGTGTCCGCCGACGTGGATTTCAGCGCTGTCGAGTCGACCTCCGAGCAATTCAACCCGGACCAGCCGGCCCTGCGCAGCGAGCAGTCCACCAGCGAACAACGCACCGCCAGCAACGGCCCGCAAGGCGTACCGGGTGCCCTGAGCAACCAGCCGCCGGCCCCGGCCTCGGCACCGCAAACCACCGGCGGCGCTGCCGCGACCGCGGGCGCCATCGCTCCCGGCCAGCCACTGTTGGACGCCAACGGCCAGCAGATCATGGACCCGGCCACCGGCCAGCCGATGCTCGCTCCGTACCCGGCGGACAAGCGTAACCAGTCGACCAAGAACTTCGAACTCGACCGTTCCATCAGCCACACCAAGCAGCAACAGGGCCGGATCAACCGCCTGTCGGTGTCGGTGGTGGTCGATGACCAAGTCAAGGTCAACGCCGCTGACGGCGCCGTCACCCGCGCACCGTGGAGCGCCGACGAATTGGCGCGCTTCACCCGCCTGGTGCAGGATGCCGTCGGTTTCGACGCCAGCCGTGGCGACAGCGTCAGCGTGATCAACATGCCGTTCTCCGCCGAGCGTGGCGAAGTGATCGCCGAAGCGGCGTTCTACACCCAGCCGTGGTTCTGGGACATCGTCAAGCAAGTGCTGGGCGTGTTGTTCATCCTGGTGCTGGTGTTCGGCGTGCTGCGTCCGGTGCTCAACAACATCACCGGCAATGGCAAGAAACAACTGGCGGCCTTCGCTGGCGGCGACGTCGAGTTGGGTGGCATGGGCGGCCTGGACGGCGAACTGGCCAACGACCGTGTCAGCCTCGGCGGCCCGCAAAGCATCCTGTTGCCAAGCCCGAGCGAAGGCTATGACGCTCAGTTGAACGCAATCAAGAGTCTGGTGGCAGAAGACCCGGGCCGTGTGGCCCAGGTCGTGAAAGAGTGGATTAACGCAGATGAGTGATAATCGAGCCGCTGTTGCCAAACTCACCAAGGTCGACAAAGCCGCAGTCCTGCTGCTGTCCCTGGGTGAAACCGACGCCGCCCAAGTGCTGCGCCACATGGGCCCCAAAGAGGTTCAACGGGTCGGCGTGGCCATGGCGCAAATGCGCAACGTTCACCGTGAGCAGGTCGAACAGGTGATGAGCGAGTTCGTCGAGATCGTCGGCGACCAGACCAGCCTGGGCGTCGGCTCCGACAGCTACATCCGCAAGATGCTCACCTCGGCCCTCGGCGAAGACAAAGCCAACGGCCTGATCGACCGCATCCTGCTGGGCGGCAACACCAGCGGCCTCGACAGCCTCAAATGGATGGAACCGCGCGCCGTCGCCGACGTGATCCGCTACGAACACCCGCAGATCCAGGCGATCGTGGTGGCGTACCTCGACCCGGACCAGGCCGGCGAAGTGCTCGGCCACTTCGACCATAAAGTGCGCCTGGACATCATCCTGCGCGTATCGTCGTTGAACACCGTGCAGCCGGCGGCCCTGAAAGAACTCAACACGATTCTCGAGAAGCAGTTCTCGGGCAACTCGAATGCTTCGCGCACCACCTTGGGTGGTATCAAGCGCGCCGCCGACATCATGAACTTCCTCGACAGCTCGGTCGAAGGCCAGTTGATGGACTCGATCCGCGAGATCGACGACACCCTGTCCGGCCAGATCGAAGACCTCATGTTCGTGTTCAACAACCTCTCCGATGTCGACGACCGCGGCATCCAGGCGCTGTTGCGCGAAGTCTCCTCCGACGTGCTGGTACTGGCCCTCAAGGGCTCGGACGAAGGCGTCAAGGAGAAGATCTTCAAGAACATGTCCAAGCGCGCCTCGGAACTGTTGCGCGACGACCTGGAAGCCAAAGGCCCGGTGCGCGTCAGCGACGTGGAAACCGCCCAGAAGGAAATCCTCACCATTGCCCGCCGTATGGCCGAAGCCGGAGAAATCGTTCTCGGCGGGAAGGGCGGCGAAGAAATGATCTAAGGCGCCTCGCATGTCGAACAAAGATGAGACGCCCAGCGATCTGATTCGCGCGCGGGACGTGGGCGGGTTCGACATCTGGTCGTTGCCCAGCTTCGATCCGCATGTGCCGGAGCCCGAACCCGAGCCTGTGGAAGAACTGCCGGCGGAAATGGAAGAAGTGCCGCTGGAGGAAGTCCAGCCGCTGACCCTGGAAGAGTTGGAAAGCATCCGCCAGGAGGCCTACAACGAAGGCTTCGCCGCTGGCGAAAAAGATGGTTTTCGCAGCGCCACGCTCAAGGTCCGCCAGGAAGCCGAGGTCGCCTTGAGCGTCAAGCTGGCCAGCCTCGAACGCCTGATGGGCAGCCTGTTCGAGCCCATCGCCGAGCAGGATTCGCAGATCGAAAAAGCCATGGTCGGGCTGGTCGAGCACATCGCCCGTCAGGTGATCCAGCGTGAGCTGGTGCTGGACTCCAGCCAGATCGAAAGCGTCATGCGCGAAGCCCTCAAGCTGCTGCCCCTGGGCGTCGGCAATGTGCGGCTGCACATCAACCCGCAGGATTTCGAACAGGTCAAAGCCCTGCGCGAGCGCCATGAAGAAACCTGGCGCATCGTCGAAGACGCCGATCTGCAGCCCGGTGGTTGCCGCGTCGAGACCGAATACAGCCGCATCGACGCCACTGTGGAAACGCGCATCAGCCAGATCATGGCCCAACTGCTGGATCAGGTCCACGAGCAGCTCCTGAACCCGGCCGAACCGGACATGAGCGTGGACCTGGACGCCGCCGATGCGCCTTGATCGCACCAGCTTCGCCAAACGCCTGGGTGGTTATATCGAGGCCACTGGGTTGCCCGGCCAGCCGATTCTCGAAGGGCGCCTGCTGCGCATGGTCGGCCTGACCCTCGAAGCCGAAGGCCTGCGTGCCGCCATGGGCAGCCGCTGCTTGGTGATCAACGACGACAGCTACCACCCGGTACAGGTCGAAGCCGAAGTCATGGGCTTTTCCGGCAGCAAGATTTTCCTCATGCCCGTCGGCAGCCTGGCGGGCATCGCCCCCGGTGCCCGCGTGGTGCCGCTGGCCGATACCGGCCGCCTGCCCATGGGCATGAGCATGCTCGGCCGCGTGCTGGACGGCGCCGGTCGCGCGCTGGACGGCAAGGGCGGCATGAAGGCCGAAGACTGGGTGCCGATGGACGGCCCCACCATCAACCCGCTCAAGCGCAACCCGATCAGCCAGCCGCTGGACGTGGGCATTCGCAGCATCAACGGTTTATTGACGGTCGGTCGCGGCCAGCGCCTGGGCCTGTTCGCCGGTACCGGCGTGGGTAAGTCGGTGTTGCTCGGCATGATGACCCGCTTTACCGAGGCCGACATCATCGTGGTGGGGCTGATCGGCGAACGGGGCCGGGAAGTGAAGGAGTTCATCGAGCACAGCCTCGGTGAAGAAGGCCTCAAGCGTTCGGTGGTGGTTGCCTCCCCGGCCGACGATGCGCCGCTGATGCGTTTGCGCGCGGCCATGTACTGCACGCGCATCGCCGAATATTTTCGCGACAAGGGCAAGAACGTCCTGTTGCTGATGGATTCCCTCACGCGTTTCGCCCAGGCCCAGCGGGAAATCGCCCTGGCCATCGGCGAGCCGCCGGCCACCAAGGGGTATCCGCCGTCGGTGTTCGCCAAGCTGCCCAAGCTGGTCGAGCGCGCCGGTAATGCCGAGGCGGGCGGGGGCTCGATCACCGCGTTCTACACCGTGTTGTCTGAAGGCGATGACCAGCAGGACCCGATCGCCGACTCGGCGCGCGGCGTGCTCGACGGTCACATCGTGCTGTCGCGGCGCCTGGCGGAAGAGGGGCACTACCCGGCGATCGACATCGAAGCCTCCATCAGCCGGGTGATGCCGTCGGTGGTCACGCCCGAGCACATGGCCCGCGCCCAGCAGTTCAAGCAGCTGTGGTCGCGCTATCAGCAGAGTCGCGACCTGATCAGCGTCGGCGCCTATGTGGCCGGTGGCGATCGTGAGACCGACCTGGCGATTGCCCTGCAACCGCAATTGGTCACCTACCTGCGCCAGGGTCTCAACGACAACATCAGCATGGGCGAAAGCGAAGCGCACTTGCAGTCCATCTTCGCCCCCGCGCCAGGCGGCTAAGCCATGGCCAGCAGCCGCTCCTCACGCCTGGCCCCGGTGGTGGACATGGCCGAAAAGGCCGAAAAAACCGCGGTCCAGCGCCTGGGTTACTTCCAGGGCCAGGTGCGCCTGGCAGAAAGCAAGCTCGGCGACCTGGAGCGCTTTCGCGGCGAGTACCAGCAGCAGTGGATCGAGCGCGGCACCAAAGGCGTGTCCGGCCAGTGGCTGATGGGCTACCAGGGCTTTCTCAACCAACTTGAGACCGCCGTCGGCCAGCAGCGCCAGAGCCTGGCCTGGCACCAGAACAACCTCGACAAGGCCCGCGAGAGCTGGCAGCAGGCGTATGCCCGGGTCGAAGGCTTGCGCAAGCTGGTGCAGCGCTATATCGACGAAGCGCGGGCGATCGAGGATAAGCGCGAGCAGAAGCTGCTCGACGAGCTGTCCCAGCGCCTGCCGCGGCAGAATCCCTACTAGCGCCAGGCCCGCTGTTCAATGTGGGAAGGGGCTTGTCTCCCATATTTGATTCGCCGTGTTGCCCATAGCCCATTCGCCTGCTACACCTTCTATCTAGACCCATGACAAGGAAGCAGTCACATGTCAGTCGTGTCAGAAGTATCCCTGGATGGGACAAAGTTGACGATTGCAATCAAAGGCCGGTTCGATTTCGGCAGCCACCAGATCTTTCGTGAGGCCTACGAGCGTTTCTACAAGGTGCCGGACGTGTACGTGGTCGACCTGAAGGAAACCACCTACATGGACAGTTCCGCCCTGGGCATGCTCCTGCTGCTGCGCGATCATGCCGGGGGCGATGATGCGGAAGTCCAGGTGATCAACATCAGCTCCGACGTGCGCAAGATCCTCGCGATATCCAACTTCGATAAACTGTTCGATATCAATTGAGCGCTCTGGCTCCGGTCCTCGAACCGCTGACCGTCCTGATCGCTGAAGACAGCGCCACCGACTTGCTGTTGCTGTCGACCATTATCCGGCGCCAGGGCCACCACGTGCTCACCGCCAGCAACGGTGTGGAAGCGGTCGACCTGTTCGCCCGCGAACGCCCGCAACTGGTGCTGATGGACGCCCTGATGCCGGTGATGGATGGCTTTGAGGCTGCGCGCCGGATCAAGCAACTGGCGGGCGAAGCCCTGGTGCCGATCATCTTCCTCACCTCCCTGCGCCAAAGCGAAGCCCTGGCCGAATGCCTGGATGCCGGTGGCGATGACTTCTTGCCCAAGCCCTACAACCCGCTGATCCTCGCGGCCAAGATCAATGCGATGGACCGCCTGCGCCGCCTGCAGGCCACGGTATTGCAGCAGCGCGACCTGATCGCCAAGCACCACGACTACCTGCTGCATGAGCAACGCGTGGCCAAGGCGGTGTTCGACAAGGTCGCCCATTCCGGCTGTATCAACGCGGCGCCGAACATTCGCTACCTGCAATCGCCGTATGCGCTGTTCAACGGTGACTTGTTGTTGGCGGCCTACACGCCGGCGGGTGATATGCATGTGCTGCTCGGCGATTTCACCGGGCATGGCCTGCCGGCGGCGGTCGGCGCGATGCCGTTGGCGGAAGTGTTCTACGGCATGACGGCCAAGGGCTACGGGCTGACGCAGATCCTGCGGGAGATGAACGCCAAGCTCAAACGCATCCTGCCGGTGGACATGTTCTGCTGCGCCGCGCTGTTGTGCCTGAGCACGCAGCGGCGCGTGGTGGAGGTCTGGAATGGCGGCATGCCTGATGGCTATGTACACGAAGTCGCCACCGGCAAGCGGACACCGTTGGTGTCACGGCATTTGCCGTTGGGCGTGCTGTCGGCGCAGGCGTTCGAGGATCGTACCGAAGTCTGGCCGATGGCCCTGGGCGACCGCGTGTTTCTGCTCTCCGACGGCGTGCTGGACACCGCCGACGCCAACGAACAGTTGTTCGGCGCCGAGCGCTTGCAGCAGGTGTTTGCCGCCAATCGCGAGCCCGACCGCCTGTTCGAGGATATCGAGCAGGCTCTGGCGGCGTTTTGCGGTGAGGTGCGGGATGATGTGAGCATGGTCGAAATCACCCTGCAGGCCGGCCAGTCGATGCGTGCGACGGGGCCGTTGTACGCCGACAGCGGCCAGTCGTGCCCGTTGGATTGGTCGGTGGGTTTTGAATTCCGCGCCGAGACCCTCAAGCGTTACAACCCGTTGCCCTATCTGTTGCAACTGCTGCTCGAGATCCACGGCCTGCGCGAGCAGAGCGGGGCGCTCTACAGCGTGATGGCCGAACTGTATTCCAACGCTCTGGAGCATGGCGTGCTGGGCCTGGACTCGCGGCTCAAGCGCGATGCCAAAGGGTTCGCGCAGTATTACCGCGAGCGCAACGAACGGCTGATGCAGCTCAACAGCGGTTATGTGCGCGTGCAGGTGCAGGTGGCGCCCACCGTTACCGGCGGCAGGATGACCTTGCGCATCGAAGACAGCGGCCCCGGGTTCGATGTGGAACAGGTACTGGCGCGCCCGCTGGATGTCGACCGCCTGTCCGGTCGCGGCTTGAGCCTGGTACGGCAACTGAGCAGCGATGTACGCTGGTCCGACGGCGGGCGTAGCGTCTGCGTGGAGTTTTGCTGGGAGGCTCTGGCATAATCCGCCGATTCTTGATCAAGGAGCGAACAAGTGGTTGAGGTTCATCTGGACCCGGACGTGTTATCGGGTTTGCAGGAAGTCATGGAAGGCGAGTACCCCAAGTTGCTCGATACCTTTCTTGATGATTCGCAAAAGCGCGTCGAAGCGCTGCGCAAGGCGCGCGACGATGCCAAGGCATTGGCGCTTATCGCCCATAGTTTCAAGGGCAGCAGTGGCAACCTCGGGGCGGTGCGGTTGGCGCACTTGTGCCAGCGCCTGGAGGTTGAGTCCGTCGAGGCGGCGGCGGACCTGGGGGCCTTGGTCGATCAGATCGATCATGAGTTTGCGCTGGTCAAGCCGCTGTATGAGTCGGAGCGCCAGCGCTTCCAGCTTTAATTTCAGGCGCGGGACGGCTTTTCGATAGGAGCTGGCCCGACTCTTGCTCTATCTCCTGATACTGCATCCCCGATCCCATGCAGTGGAGACCTTACCTATGCCAGTCGCCCCTAATTCGCTCCTTCAGGCTGCCTCCGCGGCCAAGCCTCAAGCGCCTGCCGCCAATCCACCGGCGGCGGCTGCGGAGCCACGGGATAAGGGCCCTGGCTTTGCTCAGGTGTTCGCCAGCCAAGGTTCGAAGCCCTCGGCCAAGGCCGACGACAACTCGGCCAAACCCACGCGCGACAAGCCGGCCGACGCGAGTGCCAAACCGGTTGCCGGCAACGATAAGCCTGTCGCGAACAACGATAAACCTGCCGCCGGTACGCCAGCGGTTGCCGATAGCGGCAAACCCTTGCCTGCCGACCCGCCGGCCAAGCCGGCCGACAGCGCCAGCAGTGATCAAACTCCGCCTGCCGACCCCGCCCTGGCGCAGCAGCCTGCGGCAGACCCGACGGTTGCGCCGGTGGTTGACCCCGCGTTGATTGTCACGGTCACGCCAGTTGCGGTGCCGGTGCCGGTGCCAGTGCCGGTGGAAACGCCAGCCCCGGCCGCCGCCAAGGATGACAAGGCCCAGCCGCTGGTCACGACGCCGTTGGCAGCGACCGATGCGGCCAAGCCAGCCTTCGATCCCACGGCAGACCCTCTGGACGCCCTGCCGGCGGTACGCCTGGCGATGGAGCAGGGCGGCCATGTGTCGGCCAGCAGCCAGACGCCGCAGAAAGCCGCGCCGACGTCCCAGGACCAGCCGACTGTCGCGCAGAACTTCGCCACGGGCCTGGCTAACATGGTGGATCAGCAAGCCAGCAAGGACAGCACCGACCAGGGCGGCGACAAAGCCTTTGGCGGGTTGATCGAGGAAGGCCTCAAGGATTTGAAGGGCGCCAGCAGCGACACCCGTGTCGATGACTTCGCCAACCGCCTGGCCGCGCTGACCCAGGCCGCCACGCCGAAAACCGCCAACGCGTTGCCGCCGGTGACCAACGCACCGCTGGCCATGCACCAGAGCGGCTGGACCGAGGAAATCGTCAACCGCGTGATGTACCTGTCCAGCGCCAACCTCAAGTCGGCGGAGATCCAGCTGCAACCGGCCGAACTCGGGCGCCTGGATATCAAGGTCAACATGACAGCGGACCAGCAGGCCCAGGTCACGTTCATGAGCGGTCACGCCGTGGTGCGTGACGCGCTGGAAAGCCAGTCCGGCCGGTTGCGCGAGATGTTCGCCCAGCAGGGCATGGGGCAGGTCGACGTCAACGTGTCCGACCAATCCCGCGGCTGGCAGGGCCAGGGTCAGAGCCAACAGCAACAGAACCAGGCGAACGGTGTCAGTGGCCGTGGCGGTCGGGGTGACAACGGCGACGTTGCCGATCACGCCGAAGTGGCAGCGGCCGTCGCGCCGGTGACGTCCACCGTGATCGGCTCCAGCGCCGTCGACTACTACGCCTGATTCAGGGCCAACACCGGCCTGAGTGTGGGAGGGGGCTTGCCCCTGATGATCACGACCATTAAGCCTGACCTGAGTCGATCGCAATCCAAAGGTGGGAGGGGGCAAGCCCCCTCCCACAATGGATCTGTGGCGTGGCCGCTGTCCTGCTCTGCCTGACAACTCTGGCATAACACTTGCTCTTGCCTTTCCGTAGATCTATGAATCCCCGAATAGTGACGGATTATTGGCATGGCGAAGAGCGACGACGCAGCAAAAGCACCTGCAGGCAAGGGTAAGCTCAAGCTTATCCTGTTGATTGTCCTGGCCCTGGTCCTGGCCATCGGCGCCTCCGTGGGCGGCACTTGGTACATCATGCACAGCAGTGCGAGCAAACCGGCGCCCGCCGCCGAAACTGCCAGTAACGTCAAGCAACCGGCAATCTTCGAACCGATGCTTCCGGCCTTTGTCGCCAACTTCAACCAGAACGGTCGTCAACGCTACCTGCAGGTGAGCATCACCTTGCTGGCGCGCAACCAGGCGGACCTTGATGCGCTCAAGGTGCATATGCCGGTGATCCGCAACAACCTGGTGATGTTGTTTTCCGCGCAAAGCTTCGACAACCTGGCCACCCCGGTGGGCCAGGAAATGCTGCGCCAGAAGGTCACTGCCAGCGTGCAGGAAGTGGCCCAGAAAGAGCTCGGCAAAGTGGTGGTCGAGCAGGCGCTCTTCACTAATTTCGTATTGCAGTAGGATCACCACATGGCCGTGCAAGACCTGCTGTCCCAGGATGAAATCGATGCGCTGCTGCATGGCGTGGACGATGGTCTGGTACAGACCGAAACGGCTGCCGAACCCGGCAGCGTCAAAAGTTATGACCTGACCAGCCAGGATCGCATCGTCCGTGGACGCATGCCGACCCTGGAAATGATCAACGAGCGTTTCGCCCGTTACACCCGCATCAGCATGTTCAACATGCTGCGCCGCTCGGCGGACGTGGCGGTGGGCGGCGTGCAGGTGATGAAGTTCGGTGAATACGTACACTCGCTGTACGTGCCTACCAGCCTCAACCTGGTCAAGATCAAGCCATTGCGCGGCACGGCGTTGTTCATCCTCGACGCCAAACTGGTGTTCAAGCTGGTGGACAACTTCTTCGGCGGCGACGGCCGTCACGCCAAGATCGAAGGCCGGGAATTCACCCCCACGGAACTGCGGGTGGTGCGGATGGTGCTGGAGCAGGCCTTCATCGACTTGAAGGAAGCCTGGCAGGCGATCATGGAAGTCAACTTCGAGTACATCAACTCGGAAGTGAACCCGGCCATGGCCAACATCGTCGGCCCCAGCGAAGCGATTGTGGTGTCGACGTTCCACATCGAACTCGATGGCGGTGGCGGTGACCTGCACGTGACCATGCCGTACTCGATGATCGAGCCGGTGCGCGAAATGCTCGATGCCGGCTTCCAGTCCGACCTCGACGATCAGGATGAACGCTGGGTCAAGGCCCTGCGCGAAGACCTGCTGGACGTCGACGTGCCGCTGAGCGCCACCGTGGCGCGTCGTCAGTTGCGCCTGCGGGATATCTTGCACATGCAACCGGGCGACGTGATTCCCGTCGAGTTGCCGGAAGAACTGATCATGCGCGCCAACGGCGTGCCGTCGTTCAAGGTCAAGCTCGGTTCCCACAAGGGCAACCTGGCGCTGCAAGTGGTGGAGCCGATCAACCGGCGTTGAGTCACCCGTATTGATGCACCCCTATTTATGAATGTTTGCTCCGCCGAGGACATGTAATGGCTACCGAACACGAAAACACTTCCGCCGAAGACCAGGCCCTGGCCGACGAATGGGCTGCGGCCCTGGAAGAAACCGGCGATGTCGGCCAGGACGATATCGACGCGCTGCTGGCGGCCGATGCCTCTACTGCGCCGGCCAGTAACCGCCTGCCCATGGAAGAATTCGGCAGCGTGCCGAAGAACAACGACCCGGTGAGCCTCGACGGCCCGAACCTGGACGTGATTCTCGACATCCCGGTGTCGATCTCCATGGAAGTCGGCAGCACCGACATCAACATCCGCAACCTGCTGCAGCTCAACCAGGGTTCGGTGATCGAGCTTGACCGCTTGGCCGGCGAGCCGCTGGACGTGCTGGTCAACGGTACGCTGATCGCCCATGGCGAAGTGGTGGTGGTCAACGAAAAGTTCGGCATTCGCCTGACCGACGTGATCAGCCCGAGCGAACGCATCAAGAAGCTGCGCTGACATGAAGTATTCGATGGCGGGACTGTTGCTGGCGCTGCCATTGAGCGCCCTCGCGGCCGAGCCGGTCGCGCAAGCGGCCGCGGCGGCGGCACCGGTGGTGAGCAGCGGTATCGGCGGTCAGTTGACCCAACTGGTACTGGGCCTGCTGCTGGTGGTCGGGCTGATTTTCGTGCTGGCCTGGCTGATGCGTCGGGTGCAGAACATTGGCCCGGGCAACGCCCAGGTCATCGAGATGATCGGCTCGCGCGCCCTCGGCCCGCGTGATCGGCTGGTGCTGGTGCAGGTGGGCGAGGAACAGATCCTGCTGGGCCTCACCCCCGGCCGCATCACCCCGCTGCATGTGCTCAAGACCCCGGTCAACGTCGCCCCGACCCAAGCCGCCACGCCAGAATTCGCCCAACGCCTGATGGAGTTGCTGGGCAAGGATCAGAAGGATAAGAAGTAATGCGCGTTTTATTGACGCTCATGCTGTGGCTGGCCGCGCCATTGGCGTTCGCCGCCGACCCGTTGTCGATCCCGGCGATTACGCTCGGCACCAACGCGGCCGGGGCCCAGGAGTATTCGGTCAGCCTGCAGATCCTGCTGATCATGACGGCGCTGAGTTTTATCCCGGCGTTTGTCATGCTGATGACCAGCTTCACCCGCATCATTATCGTGTTCTCGATCCTGCGTCAGGCCCTGGGCCTGCAACAGACGCCATCGAACCAGATCCTCACGGGCATGGCGCTGTTCTTGACGATGTTCATCATGGCGCCGGTCTTCGACAAGGTGAACCAGCAAGCCCTGCAGCCTTACCTCGCGGAAAAGCTCACGGCGCAAGACGCCATCGACAAGGCCCAAGGCCCGATCAAAGACTTCATGCTGTCGCAGACCCGCTCCAGCGACCTTGAGCTGTTCATGCGCCTGTCCAAGCGCACCGACATCGCCACGCCGGACCAGGCGCCGCTGACGATCCTGGTGCCGGCGTTCGTCACCTCGGAACTGAAGACGGCGTTCCAGATCGGTTTCATGATCTTTATCCCGTTCCTGATCATCGACCTGGTGGTGGCGAGCGTGCTGATGGCCATGGGGATGATGATGCTGTCGCCGCTGATCATCTCGTTGCCGTTCAAAATCATGCTGTTTGTGCTGGTGGACGGCTGGGCACTGATCATCGGCACGTTGGCCAGCAGTTTCGGCGGAGTGTAGGGCTATGACCCCAGAAGTTGCCGTCGACCTGTTCCGTGAAGCGTTGTGGCTGACCACGATGATGGTTGCCGTGCTGGTGGTGCCGAGCCTGTTGGTTGGCCTGTTGGTGGCGATGTTCCAGGCCGCGACCCAGATCAACGAACAAACCCTGAGCTTCCTGCCGCGCCTGCTGGTGATGCTGGTCACGTTGATTGTCGCTGGCCCGTGGCTGGTGCAAACCTTCATGGAATATATCCTGCAGCTGTACGGCAGTATTCCGCAGTTGATCGGCTGACCGCATGCAATCGCTGCTGGCGTTGACCGACACCCAGATCAGCACCTGGGTGGCGTCGTTTATCTTGCCGCTGTTCCGGGTCACGGCGGTGCTGATGAGCATGCCGGTGTTCGGCACCACCCTGGTACCACGGCGCATCCGCCTGTACTTCGCGGTGGCGATCACCGTGGTGCTGGTGCCGGGCTTGCCGCCGATGCCTGCGGTCAATGCGCTGGACCTCAGTGCGCTGATGCTGATTGCCGAGCAGATCCTGATCGGCTCGCTGCTGGGTTTCTCTCTGCAACTGTTCTTCCAGGCATTCGTGATCGCCGGGCAAATCATCTCGATCCAGATGGGTATGGGTTTTGCGTCGATGGTCGACCCCACCAACGGCGTGTCGGCGGCGGTGATCGGGCAGTTCCTGACCATGCTGGTGACCTTGATGTTCCTGGCCATGAACGGCCACCTGGTGGTGTTCGAGGTGCTGACCGAAAGTTTCACCACCTTGCCGGTCGGCTCGGGGTTGGTGGTCAATCACTTCTGGGAACTGGTGGGGCGCCTCAGTTGGGTGTTGGGCGCTTCGCTGTTGCTGGTGCTACCGGCGATCACCGCGCTGCTGGTGGTCAACATCGCGTTTGGGGTGATGACCCGCGCGGCGCCGCAGCTGAATATCTTCTCTATCGGTTTCCCGTTGACCCTGGTGTTGGGCATGGGGATTTTCTGGATCGGCATGGCCGACATTCTCAATCAGTATCAACCGCTGGCGAGCGACGCCTTGCAGTTCTTACGTGATCTGGCACGGGCGCGCTGAGCCATGGCCGAGAGCGAGAGTGGTCAGGACAAAACAGAAGACCCCACGGAGAAACGAAAAAAGGACTCCCGGGAAAAGGGCGAGATTGCCCGCTCCAAAGAGCTCAACACCGTCGCGACGATGATGGCCGGTGCCGGCGCCTTGCTGATCTACGGCGGCGGCCTGGCGCTCGACCTGATGGAGTTGATGAAACTCAACTTCAGCCTGCCCCGTGAAGTGCTGCTCAGCCCCGGCGCCATGGGGCAGTACCTGCTGCATTCGGGGAAAATCGCGATCCTGGCCGTGCAGCCGATTTTGATCACCTTGCTCCTGGCCGCGCTGATCGGCCCCGTCGCCCTTGGCGGCTGGCTGTTCGCCGCGAGCAGCATGGCACCAAAATTCAGCCGCATGAACCCGGCGGCGGGGCTCAAGCGCATGTTTTCCACCAAGGCGTTGGTGGAACTGCTCAAGGCCCTGGCCAAGTTCATCCTGATTCTGTTCGTGGCCTTGGTGGTATTGTCCTCCGACATCGATGACCTGCTGCGCATCGCCCATGAGCCGCTGGAGTCGGCGATCATCCACAGCGTGCAAGTGGTGGGCTGGAGTGCGTTGTGGATGGCCGCCGGGCTGATCCTGATCGCCGCCGTGGATGCGCCGATCCAGCTGTGGGAAAGCCACAAGAAACTGCTGATGACCAAGCAGGAAGTGCGCGACGAACACAAGGACCAGGAGGGTCGCCCCGAGGTCAAGCAGCGCATTCGCCAACTGCAGCGCGAAATGTCCCAGCGCAAGATGATGGCTTCGGTGCCCGACGCCGACGTGGTGATCACTAACCCGACCCACTACGCCGTGGCCCTCAAGTACGACCCGGAGAAGGGCGGCGCGCCGATGCTGCTGGCCAAGGGCAGCGACTTCACGGCGCTGAAAATCCGCGAAATCGCCGTGGCCAACGACATCCTGTTGCTGGAGTCGCCGGAACTGGCGCGGTCGATCTTCTACTCCACCGACCTCGACCAGGAAATCCCCGCCGGGCTGTACCTGGCCGTGGCCCAGGTATTGGCCTACGTCTACCAGATCCGCCAGTATCGTGCGGGCAAAGGCAAGCGCCCCGATCCGCTCAAGGACCTGCCGATTCCGCCGGATTTGCGGCGCGATTCCTGACGTGCAGCCAAGGTGTCCTCTGGGGCAAGCGGGCTCGCCACATCACTTCTACCGCTTGTCGTTAATTGCCGTCTACCTGTCAACTTTGACAGTAGTCAGCATCGCCTTTTCACGGTTCCATTGCCTCAGGTACTGCGCAGCAAGAGGTCGGAAGTGGGGCAATGCAGCTATTCACAGGTACGGTTAAGTCTTATGACCCGCAGAACGGAAAAGGTTTGATTGCGCTGGACAGCGGGGGAGACGACGTGTCGGTAGATCTGCGCAGTTCGGATGGATGCAAGCTTTCGGAGGGCCAGAACGTGGCGTTTCAGATGATCCATCGACCGGATGGTGTCTATGCATGCGACATCACGCTGATCTGATGTCAGCTGTACAAGTCCTTAATTGAAGTGTGCGGAGAACGACAATGGCAACGGGCACTGTGAAATGGTTTAACGCGGAGAAGGGGTTTGGTTTTATTTCTCCCGACGACGGCAGCACGGACGTGTTTGTCCACTATTCAGCAATCACCGGCACCGGTTTCAAAAGTTTGGAAGAAAATCAAAAAGTGGAATACGACGTGACGCAGGGCCAAAAAGGCCCGCAGGCCGAGAATGTGCGTCCTGTATAAAGATCGCTACTGATAGCATCCCTTCGCCGCGCCCATCAGCGCTCTGTCCCCTTGAAGCAAAAGTTGATCGTTCCCATCGGCGGGAACGATCACTGGGTTGGACGCTTGTCTAGGGTTTACCCAGTTCTGTCTCGGCTGATGGCTCGATGTCATCCAGTACTCGCTCGGCCAATAACCGCGCTACCTCAACCAATTGCGCAATTCCCAGCGCCCCTTCTCACCGTGATCCTTCCAGATCAAAGGCGAAGTCGCAGGTCAGGGCGTGTGCGCAAGCCAGGGTTTCGGTGAGGTTGACCAGCAGGTCTTCGGTGCTGATGCCGTCGATGAGGGTGAACAGCACGGTGGGTGGGGTATTGGTGCCGCGCGAGGGATTTGGGGTTGGTTTAACCATTGTGACGCTCCTGATTTAAGTGGAGCTGCCACTGATCGCCGCGATGCGATGGGGTGGCAGCTGTACGCAGGTTCGCGGACCGGAATCAGGAAACCGGCATACCCGAAGGTATCCCGCGCACAGCCACCATAGCGCCGCACAGTAGACGATAAAAAGGCGTCAACTGAAAGCGGACAATGGCACTTTGCGCCTGAATTTACATGGGCCGCGACGCCCGCCCGCTGCGTTTGCAACGGTGTACGGAGACTAGAGAGCGAGTTTCCTAGGGGCAACCTCAAACACTTGTCGGAAGTTTCGCAACCTCTGCAGGCGAACACTTGTGGCGAGGGCGCTTGCTCCTTAGTCACTGATCCAACTCGGAGAACAAAAGTTGGAAGGCTTCTTGCAATAGCGCCTCCAGGACGCCTCCCGGCGTCAAAAGTTTGCTTCAAGGATGCGAGGAGTACCGGTGGTAGATCGCTCTCAAATGCTCAGCACGGCCCGCAGCACCCTGACTGACCTCTCGCGGGGCAATCTGGGTGTGCCGTTGTTGTTGCTGGTGATGCTGGCAATGATGATGTTGCCGATGCCGCCGTTCCTGCTCGACGTGTTCTTCACCTTCAACATCGCCTTGTCCGTCGTGGTCCTGCTGGTCTGCGTCTACGCGTTGCGGCCGCTGGATTTCGCGGTGTTCCCCACCATCCTGCTGATCGCCACGCTGTTGCGGCTGGCGTTGAACGTGGCGTCGACCCGCGTGGTCATGCTCCACGGCCAGGACGGGCATGCCGCCGCCGGTAAGGTGATCCAGGCCTTCGGCGAGGTGGTGATCGGCGGTAACTACGTGGTCGGTATCGTGGTGTTCGCGATCCTGATGATCATCAACTTCGTGGTGGTGACCAAGGGCGCCGGGCGGATTTCCGAGGTGAGCGCGCGCTTTACCCTCGACGCCATGCCCGGCAAACAGATGGCCATCGACGCCGACCTCAACGCCGGCCTGATCGACCAGAACCAGGCCAAATCGCGCCGCCTGGAAGTGGCCCAGGAAGCCGAGTTCTACGGTTCCATGGACGGTGCCAGCAAATTCGTGCGCGGTGACGCCATCGCCGGCCTGTTGATTCTGTTCATCAACCTGATCGGCGGCATGGCGGTCGGGATCTTCCAGCATGGCATGACCTTCGGCGATGCAGGCAAGGTCTACGCCCTGCTGACCATCGGTGACGGTTTAGTGGCGCAATTGCCATCACTGTTGTTATCCACAGCTGCGGCGATCATGGTGACCCGTGCGTCGGGCTCCGAAGACATGGGCAAGCAGATCAGCCGGCAGATGTTCGCCTCGCCCAAGGCGCTGGCCGTGGCGGCGGGCATCATGGCGATCATGGGCATTGTGCCCGGCATGCCTCATATCTCGTTCTTGAGCATGGCGGCGATGGCCGCCGGTGGCGCCTACCTGTTCTGGAGAAAGCAGAACTTGGTCAAGGTGAAGGCCCAGCAAGAAATCGCGCGCCAGCAGGAACTGCTGCCGTCGCCGGCCCGCGCCCAGGAAACCAAGGAGTTGGGCTGGGACGATGTGACCCCGATCGACATGATCGGCCTGGAAGTCGGCTACCGCCTGATCCCGTTGGTCGACCGCAACCAGGGCGGCCAATTGCTCGCGCGGATCAAGGGCGTGCGCAAGAAGCTGTCCCAGGACCTGGGCTTCCTGATGCCCACTGTGCATATCCGTGACAACCTCGACCTGGCCCCCAGCGCCTACCGCCTGACCCTGATGGGCGTGATCCTCGCCGAAGCGGAGATCTACCCCGACCGCGAGCTGGCGATCAACCCGGGCCAGGTGTTCGGTACGCTGAACGGTATAACCGCCAAAGATCCGGCTTTTGGTCTGGAAGCGGTCTGGATCGAAGTCAGCCAGCGCAGCCAGGCGCAGTCCCTTGGCTACACCGTGGTGGACGCCAGCACCGTGGTCGCCACGCACCTCAACCAGATTCTGTACAAGCACTCCCACGAGCTGATCGGCCACGAAGAAGTCCAGCAACTAATGGGTTTGCTGGCCAAAGCCTCGCCCAAGCTCGCCGAAGAGCTGGTGCCGGGCGTGCTGTCGCTGTCGCAATTGCTCAAGGTGCTGCAGGCGCTGCTGGCCGAACAGGTGCCGGTGCGCGACATTCGCAGCATCGCCGAGGCCATCGCCAACAATGCCGCCAAGAGTCAAGATACTGCCGCGTTGGTGGCCGCCGTGCGCGTTGGATTATCCCGCGCTATCGTACAAAGCATTGTAGGGATTGAGTCTGAGCTGCCTGTGATCACCTTGGAGCCAAGGTTGGAACAAATATTGCTCAATAGTATTCAGAAGGCAGGACAGGGCCAGGAAGAGGGCGTTCTGCTGGAGCCAAGCATGGCTGAAAAACTGCAGCGTTCGTTGATCGAAGCAGCGCAGCGTCAGGAAATGCAGGGCCAACCGGTGATTCTGCTGGTGGCAGGCCCGGTCCGAGCGATGTTGTCGCGGTTTGGACGCCTGGCAGTGCCGAATTTGCACGTTTTGGCTTATCAGGAAATCCCTGACAACAAGCAAGTGACTATCGTCGCGACAGTAGGGCCCAACGGCTGAGGTAGTGGGTTATGCAAGTAAAGCGTTTTTTCGCCGCCGATATGCGTCAGGCCATGAAACTGGTACGTGACGAGCTGGGCGCCGACGCTGCGATTATCGGTAACCGTCGTATTGCCGGCGGTGTCGAGCTGACGGCTGCCCTGGATTACACTCCTTCGGCGCTGGCCCCGCGTGTCCCGAACATGGAGCTTGAAGACGAGCTGCGCAAGACGGCCTCGCGCATTGTCTCGGCCCAGGCCGAACTGAGCATGCGCGGCGACAGCGATGCGACCACCAATCGCCAGTTGTTCGCCGGCCTGCCGCTGACCGCCGCCGAGCCGCTGGTCGAGCCGACGTTCATCGAACCGCCGCGTCCTGCCGCGCCTGCCCCGGCCGCCGCAGTCGACCAGCGTGTGTTCGACTCGATGCGCTTTGAGCTCAACGGCTTGCGCGAGCTGCTGGAAGTGCAGCTCGGTTCGCTGGCCTGGACCCAACTGCAAGGCAGCAAGCCGCAACAGGCCAACCTGTGGCGGCGCCTGCAACGCATCGGCCTGTCCGGCCCGTTGTCCCGCGACCTGCTGGCGCTGACCAGCGAAATCGAAGAACCTCGCCAGGCCTGGCGCATGTTGCTGGCCCACCTGGCGCGGATGATCGTCACCCCGGAACTCGAACCCCTGGAAGAGGGCGGCGTGATCGCCATGGTCGGCCCTGCCGGCATGGGCAAGACCACCACGCTGGCCAAGCTGGCGGCGCGCTACGTGCTCAAGTACGGCGCCCAGAACATCGCGCTGGTAAGCATGGACAGCTACCGCATCGGTGCCCAGGAGCAACTCAAGACCCTGGGCCGCATCCTCAATGTGTCGGTGACCCACGTCGACCCGGGCCAGTCCCTGGCCAACGCCCTCGATCCGTTGCTGCGCAAACGTGTGGTGCTGATCGATACCGCCGGCCTGCAAGCCAGCGATCCGGCGTTGCGCATGCAACTGGAGAGCCTGGCCGGGCGTGGCATCAAGGCAAAAAATTACCTGGTGCTTGCAACCACCAGCCAAAAACAAGTTCTTACCGCTGCGTACCATAGCTACAAGCGCTGCGGCCTGGCCGGATGCATCCTCACCAAGCTCGACGAAACCGCGAGCCTGGGCGAGGTGCTGAGCCTGGCTATCAGTCATGAACTTCCGGTCGCCTACCTGACCGACGGGCCGCGGATTCCGGATGATTTGCATCTGCCGCGCCGTCATCAGTTGGTCAGCCGTGCCGTCAGCGTGCAAATGCAAGAAGAGCCTAGCGAGGAAGCGATGGCCGATATGTTCGCTGACCTTTACCACAACCCGGCAAAGCGGGTGGGTTGAGGCAGCATGAACACCATGAAATGTATCTACATCGATGGTCTGCAAGCGATTCACGCGGCCAAGCCATGTAGCCTGCGTCTAAGCAAGACAAGGTAAAGAATTAAAATGGGCAGCATGCATCCCGTACAGGTGATCGCGGTGACCGGCGGCAAAGGTGGCGTCGGGAAAACTAACGTGTCAGTGAATTTGTCCCTGGCCCTGGCAGAGCTTGGCCGTCGTGTCATGCTGCTGGATGCTGACCTTGGGTTGGCGAACGTTGACGTTTTGCTGGGGCTCACGCCCAAACACACCCTCGCCGATGTGATCGAGGGTCGCTGCGAGCTGCGCGACGTGCTGCTGCAGGGCCCTGGAGGCATCCGCATCGTGCCGGCCGCCTCGGGCACCCAGAGCATGGTCCACTTGAGCCCTGCGCAGCATGCCGGCCTGATCCAGGCGTTCAGCGATATCGGCGACAACCTCGACGTGCTGGTGATCGACACCGCCGCCGGGATTGGCGAGTCCGTGGTCAGCTTCGTGCGCGCCGCGCAAGAAGTCCTGCTGGTGGTCTGCGATGAACCCACCTCGATCACCGACGCCTACGCCCTGATCAAACTGCTCAACCGCGACTACGGCATGAACCGCTTCCGCGTGCTAGCCAACATGGCCCAGAGCCCGCAGGAAGGACGCAACCTGTTCGCCAAGTTGACCAAGGTCACTGATCGCTTTCTCGATGTCGCCTTACAATACGTCGGCGCAGTTCCCTATGACGAGTGTGTACGCAAGGCCGTGCAAAAGCAGCGTGCGGTCTACGAAGCGTTCCCTCGTTCGAAATGCGCGTTGGCGTTCAAGGCTATTGCTCAGAAGGTCGATACCTGGCCGTTGCCCGCCAACCCTCGGGGGCATCTGGAGTTTTTCGTCGAGCGATTGGTGCATCAGACGAGCGCAGGACCGGTGCTATGACAGCCAGCGGCTATAACCTTTACAAAAATTCGGCACGTGACCGTCAGGGCGAATTGATCGAGCGCTATGCGCCGCTGGTCAAGCGCATTGCCTATCACTTGCTGGCACGCCTGCCCGCCAGTGTCCAGGTCGAAGACTTGATCCAGGCCGGCATGATCGGCCTGCTCGAAGTATCGACCAAATACGACGCGAGCAAGGGTGCGAGTTTCGAGACGTATGCGGGTATCCGTATCCGTGGCGCGATGCTCGATGAAGTGCGTAAAGGGGATTGGGCGCCGCGTTCGGTACACCGCAATACGCGCATGGTCAGTGACGCAATTCGTGCAATTGAAGCAAAAACCGGTCGCGACGCTAAAGATCACGAAGTTGCGGCCGAACTCCAATTGAGTCTCGACGATTATTACGGGATTTTGAACGATACCTTGGGCAGCCGCCTGTTCAGTTTCGACGACCTGTTGCAGGACGGCGAACACGAAGGGCTGCACGAGGACGGCGCGAGTGCTCATCTCGAACCGTCGCGCGACCTGGAAGATGAACGCTTTCAGGGGGCGCTGGCGGACGCGATTGCCAATCTGCCGGAGCGTGAGCGACTGGTGTTGGCGCTGTACTACGACGAAGAGCTGAACCTCAAGGAAATCGGTGAGGTCCTGGGGGTCAGCGAATCGCGTGTCAGCCAGCTGCACAGCCAGTGCGCAGCCCGCTTGCGGGGACGCCTGGGAGAGTGGCGCGCGCGCTGACAGGCAGTGTGGGGACACTGCAGACACTACCGCGAGGCCCTTGGTTTTCGCGGGTGAGTTTCGTGGTGCCCTGGGCAGTCCTTTTTGTGTAACGCCTGTTGATTGAAATGGCGCGTCCAGGTGCTGGACGCGTTTTAAGACTGCTTGGAGGTCGAATTGGACAAGAACATGAAAATCCTCATCGTTGATGACTTCTCAACGATGCGGCGGATCATAAAAAACCTGTTGCGTGACCTGGGGTTCACCAACACGGTCGAGGCGGATGACGGCCTTACGGCGATTCCGATCCTCAACAGCGGGAGCATCGACTTTCTGGTAACCGACTGGAACATGCCCGGCATGACCGGTATCGACTTGCTGCGCCATGTGCGCGCCGATGAAAAACTGCGCAGCCTTCCCGTGTTGATGGTGACCGCCGAAGCCAAGCGTGAGCAGATCATCGAAGCCGCCCAGGCCGGGGTCAACGGCTACGTGGTCAAGCCATTCACTGCATTGGCCTTGAAAGAGAAGATCGAAAAAATCTTCGAACGCATCCACGGCTAATGCCATCGCGGGGGAGCTATGGAGCATAAAGAAACGTCACAGGGGGACTTTGAGTCGACCCTGAAAAAGCATGCTCACCAACTGGTCGAGAGCCTTGAAAAAGGCCAGTTCGGCGACGCGGTGCAGTTAATCCATGAGCTTAACCAGACCCGTGACCGCGGCCTGTATCAGGAAGTGGGCAAGCTCACGCGCGAGCTGCACAGTGCGATCGTCAATTTTCAGATTGACCCGCACATGCCCCAGGCTGAAGAAATTTCGCAAATCACCGATGCCACTGAACGCCTGTCCTATGTGGTCAGGCTGACTGAAGCGGCGGCCAACCGCACCATGGACCTGGTGGAAAACGCCACGCCCCTGGTCAACGGCATGGCCAACGAAGCCCAGGCCCTCAGCGTTGACTGGGGCCGCTTCATGCGTCGGGAAGTGGGGGCTGAGGAGTTTCGTGAGTTGGCCCGTCGGGTCGAGGGTTTCCTGTCGCGCAGCGAACAGGACAACCACACGGTGTCCAGCAACCTCAATGACATTCTGCTCGCCCAGGATTACCAGGACCTCACCGGTCAGGTGATCAAGCGTGTGACCCAATTGGTCACTGAAGTGGAAAGCAACTTGCTCAAATTGGTGCTTATGGCAGGCCAAGTCGATCGTTTTGCCGGCATCGAACATGACCGCGAAGCGATCCTCTCGGAAAAAGATCCACAAAAACATCTCGCCAAGGGTGAAGGTCCGCAGATTCATGCCGATAAACGTGAAGACGTTATGTCAGGTCAGGATGACGTAGATGACCTGTTATCCAGTTTAGGCTTCTAAGGAGCACACCCATGAGCTTCGGCGCCGATGAAGAAATCCTTCAGGATTTCCTTGTAGAGGCCGGCGAAATTTTAGAGCAACTGTCCGAACAACTGGTCGAGCTGGAAAGCCGACCGGATGATGCGAACCTGCTCAATGCAATTTTTCGCGGTTTTCACACTGTAAAAGGGGGCGCCGGCTTCCTCCAGCTCCATGAGCTGGTGGAGTGCTGCCACATCGCCGAGAACGTGTTCGACATCCTGCGCAAGGGTGAGCGTCACGTTGATTCGGAGCTGATGGACGTGATTCTCGAAGCGCTGGATGCGGTCAACGGCATGTTCAGCGAAGTTCGCGAACGTGCCCCGATCACCGCAGCCACCCCGGAACTGCTGGCCGCCCTGGCGCGCCTGGCGGAACCTGCCGACACCGCGGCCGCGCCGGTGGTGGAAGCGGCTCCGGAGCCTGTGGTCGAAGCCGAAGCGGATGTCACCGACAGCGAGTTCGAGCAACTGCTCGACTCCCTCAATGCGGTCAAGGCCGAAGCCGAAGCGCCGCAAGCGGTCGCTGCAGTTGCCGCGCCCGCCGCGCCGACCGGCGAAGACATTACCGACGCAGAATTCGAATCCCTGCTCGATCAGTTGCACGGCAAGGGCCAGTTCGCTGCCGACGCCGTTGCACCTGCGGCTGAGGCGCAAGCACCTGCGAGTACCTCGCAAGTTCCGGCAGCCACCGCCGCCGCCGGCACCGACATTACCGACGACGAATTCGAAGCGTTGCTCGACCAGTTGCATGGCAAGGGCTCCTTTGCTGCCGATGCCTTGCCGGAAGTCGCCGCAACTGCTGCCGCACCAGCTGCTGCGGCTGCCGCTGCCGCACCTGCCGGCGACGGGCTGATTTCCGATCACGAATTCGAAGCCCTGCTCGACGAACTGCACGGCAAGGGCAAGTTCGCCGAAGTGGCCGCTGGCGCTGCGGCGACGGCAGCCCCGGTGGCGGCCAAACCGGCACCGGCCAAAGCCGCGGCCCCTGCTGCCGCCAAGCCGGCCCCGGCCCCGGCTGCCGCAGCTCCTGCCGCTGCCGCGCGTGCCCCGGCCGCCGCCGCGGCCGACAAGCCTGCCAGCGAAGCCGAAACCACGGTGCGTGTGGATACCGCGCGCCTGGACGACATCATGAACATGGTCGGCGAACTGGTGCTGGTGCGTAACCGCCTGGTGCGCCTGGGCCTGAACAGTGGCGACGAAGCCATGCAGAAGGCCGTGTCGAACCTCGACGTGGTCACTGCCGACCTGCAGACCGCGGTGATGAAGACGCGGATGCAGCCGATCAAGAAAGTCTTCGGTCGCTTCCCGCGCCTGGTTCGTGACCTGGCTCGCCAGCTCAAGAAAGAAATCAACCTGGAACTGGTGGGTGAAGAAACCGACCTCGACAAAAACCTTGTCGAGGCCCTGGCCGACCCGCTGGTCCACTTGGTGCGCAACGCCGTCGACCACGGCGTGGAAACCCCGGAAGAACGCGAAGCCGCGGGCAAGTCCCGTAACGGCAAGGTGATTCTGGCGGCGGAACAAGAGGGCGACCATATCCTGCTGTCGATCACCGATGACGGCAAAGGCATGGACCCGGCGATCCTGCGCGGTATCGCCGTCAAGCGTGGCGTGATGGACAAGGATGCCGCCGACCGCTTGACCGACACCGAGTGCTACAACCTGATTTTCGCGCCGGGCTTCTCGACCAAGACCGAGATTTCCGACGTGTCGGGCCGTGGCGTGGGCATGGACGTGGTGAAAACCAAGATCAGCCAGCTCAACGGTTCGATCAATATCTACTCGACCAAGGGCCTGGGCTCGAAGATCGTCATCAAGGTGCCGTTGACCCTGGCGATCATGCCGACCCTGATGGTGATGCTGGGCAACCAGGCCTTCGCTTTCCCGCTGGTCAACGTCAACGAGATCTTCCACCTCGACCTGTCGCGCACCAACGTGGTGGACGGCCAGGAAGTGGTGATCGTGCGCGACAAAGCGTTGCCACTGTTCTACCTCAAGCGCTGGCTGGTCGCCTCGGCCGCCCATGAAGAGCAGCGCGAAGGCCATGTGGTGATTCTCTCCGTGGGCACCCAGCGCATCGGCTTTGTCGTCGATCAACTGGTCGGCCAGGAAGAAGTGGTCATCAAGCCTTTGGGCAAAATGCTGCAGGGAACCCCGGGCATGTCGGGTGCGACCATCACCGGTGACGGTCGTATCGCGTTGATTCTCGATGTTCCGAGCATGCTCAAGCGTTACGCCGCACGGCGTATTTGATTCTGGTGGGGCAGGGCGGTATTGCCTGCCCCGCCTAACGGAGTGTTTATGGTAGTCAAGGTCCTGGTGGTGGACGATTCGGGTTTCTTCCGCCGCCGCGTCTCGGAAATTCTTTCCGCCGATCCAACGATCCAGGTGGTCGGCACGGCCACCAACGGTAAAGAGGCGATTGATCAAGCCATTGCGTTGAAGCCGGACGTGATCACCATGGACTACGAGATGCCGATGATGGATGGCATCACCGCAGTCCGACACATCATGCAGCGCTGTCCGACCCCGGTATTGATGTTCTCCTCGCTGACCCACGAAGGCGCCCGGGTCACCCTGGATGCGCTGGACGCCGGTGCGGTGGACTTCCTGCCGAAGAATTTCGAAGACATCTCGCGCAACCCCGAGAAGGTCAAACAGATGCTGTGCGAGAAGGTCCACAGCATTTCGCGCAGCAACCGTCGCAGCCTGTTCAGCGCCCCGGCGCCTGCGCCGGTCGCGGCTCCGGCGGCACCCACCAGCACGGCGTTCGGTCGCCCGGCGCCGGCAGCGGTTGCCCGGCCTGCCGCGGCACCCGCGCGGGCACCTGCGCCAAGCGCCCATTCGCCGGCGCCGAAACGCAAGGCCTACAAGCTGGTTGCCATTGGTACTTCGACCGGCGGCCCGGTTGCCCTGCAACGGGTCTTGACCCAACTGCCGGCCAACTTCCCGGCGCCGATCGTGCTGATCCAGCACATGCCCGCCGCGTTCACCAAGGCCTTCGCCGAGCGCCTGGACAAGCTGTGCCGCATCAGCGTCAAGGAAGCCGAGGATGGCGACATCCTGCGTCCTGGCCTGGCGCTGCTGGCGCCTGGGGGCAAGCAGATGATGGTCGATGGCCGTGGCGCGATCAAAATCCTGCCGGGCGATGAGCGCCTCAACTACAAACCCTGCGTGGATATCACCTTCGGTTCGGCAGCCAAGTCCTACGGCGACAAAGTTCTGGCGGTGGTGCTCACCGGCATGGGCGCCGACGGTCGCGAAGGCGCGCGCCTGCTCAAGCAGGGCGGCAGTGCGATCTGGGCCCAGGACGAAGCCAGTTGCGTGATTTATGGCATGCCGATGGCCATCGTCAAGGCTGAGCTGGCCGACGCGATCTACAGCCTGGACGATATCGGCAGGCATTTGGTGGAGGCCTGCCTCTGATGGATGTACTGAGTCTGATCGGCATCACCATGGCGTTTGTCGCGATCATCGGCGGCAACTACCTCGAAGGCGGGCACCTCGGCGCCCTGGCCAACGGCCCGGCGGCGCTGATCGTGATCGGTGGCACCGTCGGCGCGGCATTGCTGCAGTCGCCCTTGAGTTCGTTCAAGCGTGCCATGCAGATCCTGATCTGGATTATTTTCCCGCCGCGCGTCGACCTGGCCGGTGGCATCGACCGCGTGGTCAACTGGAGCCTCACCGCACGCAAGGAAGGCCTGCTCGGCCTGGAAGGCGTGGCCGATGCCGAGCCCGACAGCTACGCGCGCAAAGGCCTGCAATTGCTGGTGGACGGCGCCGAGCCGGAGGCGATCCGCAGCATCCTGGAAGTGGATTTCTACACCCAGGAAAGCCGCGATATCAACGCCGCCAAAGTCTTTGAAAGCATGGGCGGCTACGCGCCGACCATCGGCATCATCGGTGCGGTGATGGGCCTGATCCACGTGATGGGCAACCTCGCCGATCCGTCGCAACTGGGCAGCGGCATTGCCGTGGCGTTTGTCGCCACCATCTACGGTGTGGCGAGTGCCAACCTGGTGCTGTTGCCGGTGGCCAGCAAGCTCAAGTCGATTGCCCTGCGCCAGTCGCGTTACCGCGAAATGTTGCTCGAAGGCATCCTGTCGATTGCCGAGGGCGAGAACCCGCGCTCCATCGAATTGAAGCTCCAGGGCTTCATGGATTGATGTACATGAAACGTGTAGGAGCGAGCTTGTTCGCGAAAATCGTCAACGATGACGCGGGCATTTTGGACGAACGCGTTGCTCTCGGATTTTTCGCGAGCAAGCTCGCTCCTGCAGGTGATTCGTTTTGCGGAGGTAATCGTCTGTGAGCCGTCGCCGTCGCGAGCCTGAAGAACACGTCAACCATGAACGCTGGCTGGTGTCCTACGCGGACTTCATCACCTTGCTGTTCGCGTTTTTCGTGGTGATGTACTCCATCTCGTCGATCAACGAAGGCAAGTACAAAGTCATTTCCCAAGCGCTGATCGGCGTGTTCAACGACGCCGATCGTTCGCTCAAGCCGATCCCCATCGGCGAAGAGCGGCCCAAGACCGTGACCCCGGCCAAGCCGCTGGTCAACGACAGCGATGAGACCTCCGCCGGCATGGGCGGCACCGGCGACCCGCTGAAAAGCATCGCCGACGATATCAGCGCCGCGTTCGGCGACTTGATCAGCTCCAACCAGATGACCGTGCGCGGCAATGAGTTGTGGGTGGAGATCGAGCTCAATTCGAGCCTGCTGTTCGCCAGCGCCGATGCCATGCCCAGCGACCAGGCGTTCACCATCATCGACAAGGTGGCGGCGATCCTCAAGCCGTTTGAAAACCCGATCCACGTCGAAGGCTTCACCGACAATATCCCCATCAGTACCGCGCAGTACCCGACCAACTGGGAGCTGTCGTCGGCCCGGGCGGCGAGCATCGTGCGGATGCTCGCGATGCAGGGCGTGAACCCCGGTCGCCTGGCGTCGGTCGGCTACGGCGAGTTCCAGCCGGTGGCCAATAACGCCACGGCGGAAGGCCGCGCCCGCAACCGCCGGGTGGTGCTGGTGGTCTCGCGCAACCTGGATGTGCGCCGCAGCCTGACCGGCACCGGCACGGCAAATGCAACCCCGGACGCGGCATTGAAGCGGGCTGGCACACAAACTGCACCGGCCCTTGCAAAGCCGCCGGTACGGCAAAGCTCCGTCAATTCTCCGTCACCGGCTCAATAACCTATGCACTGTCTCGGTCGCGCCTGTGCCCGCCGGGAGGAATCAACCGAATGAGAGTCTGGGCAGTTGCCAATCAAAAAGGTGGAGTCGGCAAGACCACCACCTCCATCGCCTTAGCCGGCTTGCTGGCCGAGGCGGGCAAGCGCGTGGTCGTGGTCGACCTGGACCCCCACGGCTCGATGACCAGCTATTTCGGCTACGACCCGGACGCGCTGGAGCACAGCTGCTACGACTTGTTCCTGCACAAGGGCAGCGTGCCGAGCGATCTGCCCGGGCAACTGCTGCTGCCCACCAGCAATGAAAGCATTTCCCTGCTGCCGTCGAGCACCGCCCTGGCCACCCTTGAGCGCCAGTCGCCGGGGCAGAGCGGCCTGGGCCTGGTGATCGCCAAGACCCTGGCGCAACTGTGGCAGGACTTCGACTACGCGATCATCGACAGCCCGCCGTTGCTCGGCGTGCTGATGGTCAACGCCTTGGCGGCCAGCCAGCAGTTGGTGATCCCGGTGCAGACCGAGCACCTCGCGGTCAAGGGCCTGGAACGCATGGTCAGCACCCTGGCGATGATCAACCGCTCACGCAAACAGGCGCTGCCGTTCAGCATCGTGCCGACGTTGTTCGACCGCCGCACCCAGGCGTCCCTCGGCACCTTGCGCGTACTGCGCGATGCCTACCCGGACACCATCTGGCAGGGCTATATCCCGGTGGACACGCGCCTGCGCGACGCCAGCCGCGCCGGCCTGACCCCTTCGCAGTTCGACGGTAAAAGTCGCGGCGTGCTGGCGTACCGCGCGCTGCTCAAGCACCTGCTGTCGCAACAGCTTGTGGCGCAGGTGGCGTGATGAACCGTCCTGTCGAACTCAAGGTCAAGACGCGGCCGCAACTGGCACTGGAATCCTACCTGGATGCCTTGCTGCAGGACGCGACCGAGGAAGAACTGCCGGAACCGCTGCTGGTCCTCGAACCCGCCGTAGACGCACAGAGCACACTGGATGAATTCCAGTTGGCGGTGCTGGAAGAACAGGCGCGTGATGCGCAGGTGATGGTGCCGAGTCCACCGGTCGTGGTTGCGCCTGTGCCGGTCGCACCCGTGGTGGTCGAGCCGGTGGTTGAAGTCCACCTGCCGCCGAGCATCACACCGCCGCCGGTCACCGGCGACGGCCGCCCGGCGTGGGCCGCCGAGCCGTTCGAATGCCTGCTGTTCGACGTCGCCGGGTTGACCCTGGCGGTGCCGCTGGTGTGCCTGGGCTCGATCTATTCCCTGGAAGGCCAGGAGCTGACACCGCTGTTCGGGCAACCGGAGTGGTTCCTCGGCATCCTGCCCAGCCAGGCCGGCAACCTCAAGGTGCTGGACACCGCGCGCTGGGTGATGCCCGACCGCTACCGCGATGATTTCCGCCAGGGCTTGCAATACGTGATTTCGGTGCAAGGCTACGAGTGGGGGCTGGCCGTGCATCAAGTCAGCCGCTCGTTGCGCCTGGACCCGAATGAAATCAAATGGCGCAGCCAACGGGGCCAGCGCCCTTGGTTGGCGGGCACCGTAATCGAACACATGTGCGCGTTGCTCGACGTTGCCGAACTGGCCGAGTTGATCGCCAGCGGCGCGGTCAAGTCGATGCCGGGCCAGCAACGCAGTTAATTGAACAAGATCGGCCGCACGGTTGTGCGGCCAAAGAAGCACACACGCCGTGTCCAACGGCATTTGAAGGGGTCAGGGGTATGAATAAGTCAGCGTCCGCACAAGGTTTGGATGATCCGATCCTGCAATGGGTTACCTTCAAACTGGACAACGAGTCCTACGGCATCAACGTCATGCGCGTGCAGGAAGTGCTGCGCTACACCGAAATCGCTCCGGTTCCGGGTGCGCCAAGCTACGTGCTGGGCATCATCAACCTGCGCGGCAACGTGGTGACGGTGATCGACACCCGCCAGCGTTTCGGTCTGATACCGACCGAAGTCAACGACAACACCCGCATCGTCATCATCGAGGCAGACAAGCAGGTGGTCGGGATCATGGTCGACAGCGTGGCCGAAGTGGTTTACCTGCGCCAATCGGAAGTGGAAACCGCGCCGAACGTGGGTAACGAAGAGTCGGCCAAGTTCATCCAGGGCGTCTGCAACAAGAACGGCGAACTGCTGATTCTGGTCGAGCTGGACAAAATGATGAGCGAAGAAGAATGGTCGGAACTGGAGAGCATCTGATTGTTCCTTGAAGCCGCGGTGATCGTCCTGGCCCTGTTGTGGGCCGGGACGTTGGCCTTTTTGCTGCGCTACGTGCGCCAGCAACGCGAGTGGGTGGTGCAACAGGCCGAACGCGACGCCGTGCGTGACCGACGCGTGGTGGAGTTGGCCAAGCGCGTCGATCACTTCCAGCAAAGTGCGGTGCGGGTCGGGGATGAGGTGCATGAACTGCGCGCGATCCTCGGGCCGTTGCCGGACAAGCTGGCGCAGATTGAACAGCGTGATCCCTCCAGCCTGTCTTTTGCCCAGGCGGCGAAGCTGGTCGGCATGGGCGCGACCGTGGATGAGCTGACGCAGTCGTGCGGCTTGACCCAGGCTGAGGCGCAGTTGATGAGTAAGTTGCACAAAAGCTGATTGCGCGCTGATGGGTATCTAGCGATCCAACTGTAGGCGCTGGCTTGCCCGCGCTTACAGGAAAGCAGCCTGGCGTCGCCCCTGGCCAATTAAATTGCAAACCCGATGGCTTTTTTTATCTCCTCAAAGGTCAACATCCTTCAAGCACCTTTGACCCCAGGAGAGCTCCCCCCATGACCACCCACAAAGCCCTGTTGATCCTCCACGGCAAGCAAGCCCTCAACGAGGACGTGCGCGCTGCGGTGCTGGCTCGGCGTGAGCAGGGCTGGGAGCTGGCGGTGCGGGTGACGTGGGAGGGCGGCGACGCGCAGCGGCTGGTCAACGAGGCCCTGGACGGCGGGTACACGCACATCATTGCCGGCGGCGGTGACGGCACCTTGCGCGATGTGGCCGAGGCGATGGCCCAGGCCGGGACCGACGCGAGCCTGGTGCTGATGCCGTTGGGCACCGCCAATGATTTTGCCCGCGCCGCCGGTGTGCCGCTGCAGCCCGATCTGGCCCTGGCGTTGCTGGATGTGCCGGCCAGGGCGATCGATCTCGGCCGCGTCGGCGGGCAAGTATTCCTCAACATGGCCACTGGCGGCTTCGGCAGCCAGGTCACCGCCAATACCTCCGAAGAACTGAAGAAAGTGCTGGGCGGCGCGGCCTATCTGTTCACCGGCTTGTCGCGCTTCAGTGAGTTGAAGGCCGCGTATGGCGAGCTGGAAGGCCCGGATTTCCATTGGAAAGGCGAGCTGCTCGCGCTGGGCATCGGCAACGGCCGCCAGGCGGGCGGTGGGCATGTGCTGTGTCCCGACGCACTGGCGGACGATGGGCTGCTGGACATCAGCATTTTGCCGGCCCCCCAGGAAGTGGTCGGCACCCTGCGTGAACTGATGAACAATGGCTGGGGCCTGGACACCATGTTTGTCCGCGCGCGCCTGCCGTGGGTCAAGATCAAGGTGGCGCAAGGTTTGTATATCAACCTGGATGGCGAACCGCTGCAAGGCGATGACCTGCATTTCGAGGTCGTGCCCAAGGCCCTGCGCGTCCATCTGCCGCCGGGTTCGCCCTTAGTCGTCCAGGCTGATGATCTGCTCGCGCACGGCAAATAACACCAGGCCCGCCACATCGAAAATCTGCAGGCGCTTCATGATTTGCGAGCGGTGGGCTTCCACGGTCTTGATGCTCAACCCGAGGCCGTGGGCGATTTCCCGGGTGGATTTGCCACGCACGACCAGGCGCAGGATTTCCAACTGGCGAGCGGTGAGGTTGTGGTTGTGGGCGACCGGGGAGGATGGGGCCTGATTGCGTACCAGCGCCTGGCTGATCACGGTGTGGGCAATCGCCGGGCTCAGGTAGCGCTCGTCATTGCTCAGCGCCAGCAGTGCCTGCTCCAGTTCGTTGGCGCTGGTGTCCTTGAGCAGGTAGCCATGGGCGCCGGCCTCCAGGGCACGCATGATCAGCTCCGGGTCGGTGTGCATCGACAGGATCAGCACCTTGCTCTTGGGGTAGGCCGTCTTGAGCTGGTGCAACGCATCCAGGCCGCCGGTGTGTTTCATCGACAGGTCCAGCAGCACGATATCCGGCAGCAGGGCGCTGAATGTTTCCAGCACCTGCGCGCCATCGCTGGCTTCGCCAATCACCGTGTAGCCGGGAATGTCCAGGACCAGCGCGCGGACGCCGGCCCTGATCAGTGCGTGGTCATCCACCAGGAGTAAAGTGCGGGTCACTCGAGAACCTTCAGGGGACTGGCCCGTTCGAGGGCGCGCGGCGCCCAGGGGAAAAGTGCGTCGATCCGGGTGCCTTTGCCTGGCTGGCTGCTGACGGACAAGGTGCCCCCCAGTTGATCAATCCGCTCGGACATGCCCGCCATGCCCCGTTGGCCTTCCAGGCCTGGGTTGCTGGCGGGCGAAAAGCCCTGGCCGTCATCACTGATAAACAGCGACAGGCCCTGGGGCAGGCGTTGCAGGCGAACCAGCAGGTTTTGCGCCTGGGCATGGCGCAGCATGTTGGTCACCGCTTCCTGGGTGATGCGAAAAGCGGCCACGGCCATTTCTTCGGGAATGCCGGTCAGCCGTTGCTGGCATTCCAGGCTCCAATGAATCGAGGTGTTTCCCAGGGTCTTGAGCAGGTGCGCGCGCAGGCTGGCTTCCAGGCCCAGGCTGGCCAACTGACGCGGGTTGAGAATGGCGGACACGTCGCGCACCTTGGCCAAGGTCTCGTTCAGGGTGTTGCACAGCACTGTGCATTGGCCCTGCAGGTCTTCCGGCAGGCGGCGCTTGAGCCATTCGCTTTGCAGCTTGGCGGCGGTGAGCAATTGGCCGATATCGTCGTGCAGCTCTCGGCTGAGGCGGTGCCGCTCGTTTTCCTGGACTTGCAGCAGGCGATCGGCCAGTTCCTGGGGCTGGAACTTGATCGATTTACGTGAGTTCCACTGCCGCAGGCCCACCAGCACCAGGGTGGCCACGTTGATCAGCAACACCATCAATGGCAAGGGCGTGGAGCGAGCGTAGGCCCACAGCCCCAGCAGCAGTGAGCACAGGCACAACACGAGAACCAGTCGACGGGCATTGCTGCGGGAAGCGGATTTGACGAGGAGTGACTTGAGGCTGGCGTACATAGCGGATGCTTTTCACGTTTTATGCATCATGACGTTAGGTCACTTCGAGGGCGGCATGGTACCACTTTGCTTACCGTTGGTCGCCAGGCGTCATTTGCACGGAGTGGGGGCATGCCTATTAAGAATAGTTATATGTTGGCGGTTATTTGGTATGGATTGGCTTTATAGCGCGGGCAACTTGGTTGTCGCCACTTATTGCAGGGCACATTAGTTATTCTTGTCGTTTTTGGGCAAGACGCTGGGTGAAAGCGACACCTTAGTGCTTAACGGCGCAGTCATTCATGAAACGTGGTGCAGACGCTGTTGCGGCTTATTGGTGAAGTCCTTCTGCGGGATCTGGAGAGTGACCGTCGCAATCAGTGAGGTTTGTTCACTTTCATCCAGGCTCAACTCACCGGTGCGGGTGTCGATCAACTCCAGCTGCCACGCCAGTAACGTCAGGCAGTTGTTCAAGGCATCGAGGGCCTGATCGTGCAGTTGCAAAGGGCTCTGCGCGTTGGCAATCAGGTCCTGGATATGTCGCGAGAACTCGCTGATCGCCTGCAGAGCCAGATCATCGGCCTTTTCGGCGAGCGCCGTGAGGCTGAACTTCATGCAGTCGATGGCATCGCTGTCATTACGAATCAAATGCAGATGGCTCAAGCACTCTTCCGACTTTCTCAGCAGCTTTTCGGCCTCTAGCAGGAATTCGGGAAGTGTGGTTTGCCACTCGTTCGCGCTATTCATCATGCAAGTCTCCACAGCATACGGTCGGGCGATGAGATGTCGCACTGCGTGAATAGCGTAAAACTACCGCTGAAAGATGACTGAAATCTGTAGGGCGCTTCTGAGACTTTAGTAGGACGTTTATTTGAATGATTATGCGAGGCGCGCACTGCCCTCGTCATCGGGGCCGATTGCGCAACTTCGATTGCCGACAGGTGAGTGTCCGGAAGGCCCGCGGGCCTTGGGCTTACGATGGCAAACAAAAGCCTGACTCCATTCATGCAATGAGAATGGCGTCACATTAATGGCAATTAGATATCGCGAATATCAGGTTGGGCCTGATTGTGCCTAGGGGAATCCCTTACGCAGCGGAACCTTGCGCCGATTTGAATGTCGCGCAATGTTGCTATTCTGCCCAATGAAGAGGCCTGTGCAGTAAAGCATGATGTCAGTGTGACATCAATGGATTTGCGTGGCATTTTACAGGGGTCAAGGTCTGGCGCTTGCCGCCGATAACAAGCTTAGCGAACCGCATAATCCCTTAGCGCGACCTGCGCGCATATCAGGAGCTTTTAATGGCCGGCATTCTCGACACGGTAGATCAACGCACACAATTGGTGGGTGAGAATCGCCTGGAGATTCTCATGTTTCGCCTGGCCGGGCGGCAGCTGTTCGCGATCAACGTGTTCAAGGTGCAGGAGGTCTTGCAACTGCCCAAGCTGACCCTGATGCCTCAGCGCCACCCGTTTGTGTGCGGCGTGGTCAACCTGCGGGGCCAGACCCTGCCGGTGATCGACCTGTCCCAGGCCATCGGCATGCGCCCGCTGGTGCCGGGGCCCAACAGCACCATCATCGTCACCGAGTACAACCGCTCGGTGCAGGCGTTCCTGGTGGGCGGCGTCGATCGCATCGTCAACATGAACTGGGAAGCCATCCTGCCGCCGCCGACCAGCGCCGGGCGCCAGCACTACCTCACGGCCATCAGCAAGGTCGATGACCAGTTGGTGGAAATCATCGACGTGGAAAAAGTCCTCGCCGAGATCGTGCCATACAACGCCAAGGTCTCCCGCGATAAACTCGATGACCCGATACTGGAGCGCGCCCGTGGCCGTGAAGTGCTGCTGGTGGACGACTCCAATGTCGCGCTGTCGCAGTTGCGCGACACCCTGGGCCAGTTGGGCGTGAAGATGCACATCGCCAGTGACGGCCTCAAGGCGCTGAACATGCTCAAGGCCTGGGCCGACAGCGGCCAGGTGATGACCGACAAATTGCTGATGATCTTCACCGACGCCGAAATGCCTGAGATGGACGGCTACCGCCTGACCACCGAGATCCGCAATGACCCACGCCTGCGTGAGCTGTACGTGGTGCTGCACACCTCGCTGTCGGGCAGTTTCAACGAGTCGATGGTGAAGAAGGTCGGGTGCGATAACTTCCTGTCCAAATTCCAGCCGGACAAGCTGGTGGATGTGGTGCGTCAGCGACTGATGCTGGACGAAGCGCCGGCTTGACCTTAGGGTGACGGTTTTGCCCCTCAGGAATGCAGGCTCATGCTCCGTCTCAGCGCGCTGTACCGTTACCCTTTGAAATCCGGCAAGGCCGAAACGTTGCAGCAGATCGGCCTGGACAAGCTCGGGTTGGATGGCGATCGACGCTGGATGCTGGTGGACGAAGCCAGCGGGCGTTTTTTGACGCAGCGCGCCGTGGCGACGATGAGCCAGCTGTCGGCGCTGTGGAACCGCAGCGGTGGCCTGACCCTCAGTTCGCCTGGCTACGCAGCGCTGGACGTGGCGTTGCCCGGCAGCGAGGCTGAACTGCGCGGTGTGACCATCTGGCGCGACACCTTGCGCGTGCCGGATGCGGGCGATGCCGCCGCCGCCTGGGTCAGCGACTTTATCGGCAAGCCGACGCGGCTGGTCCACATCCCCCTGGAGCGCGCGCGCACCACACAAGCCGGTTATGGCAAGGACGATGATCAGGTCGCGTTCGCCGACGGTTACCCGTTGCTGCTGATCGGCCAGGCCTCCCTGGACGACCTGTCCCGGCACGTCGGTCGGCCCATGGAAATGCTGCGCTTTCGCCCCAACCTGGTGATCGACGGTGGCGATGCGTTCGCCGAAGACGGCTGGAAACGCCTGCGCATCGGCGATGTCGAGTTTCGCGTGGTCAAGCCGTGCTCACGCTGCATTCTGACCACCATCGACCCGCAGACCGGCGAGCGCAGTGCCGACCGCGAACCGTTCGTGACGCTGGAGGCCTATCGCAAGACCGAAGACGGCGCGATGTTCGGCCAGAACCTGGTCAACGATGGCGTGGGCCGCCTGGAAGTGGGCATGCCGGTGACTGTCCTCGAATAATGCGCCCCCAAAAAAAATGCCCGTCTCCTGCGAGACGGGCATTTTTTTCGCGCGGGAATTGCTTAGCCGCGGTATTCGCACAGGTAAGCGGTGTCCACGGCGACCTTCAGCTGGAACTTGCTGTTGGCCGGAACGTGGAACAGGCTGCCGGCGGCGAAGGTTTCCCAGGTGCTGCTGTCGGGCAGCTTGACGGTCAGGGCGCCGGATACCACGTGCATGATTTCACGCTGGGCGGTGCCGAATTCGTATTCACCCGGGGCCATGACGCCGATGGTCGCCGGACCTTCTGCGGTGCCGAAAGCGATCGACTTGACGGTGCCGTCGAAGTACTCGTTGACTTTAAACATGGGCGAATCCTCGGAAAAAGGGTCTGGAAAGGTCGGCCAGTATGCCCAAGGGCAAGGGAGCTGCCTAGACCGGCAAAATCAGCGGTAACAGGCGTGCGGTGTTGCGCGCATCTTCCAGCGCCCGGTGTTGCTGGCCATTGAACTGCATTCCCGCCAATTGCAGGGCGCTATTGAGCCCCGTTGGCTTGTCCAGGCGCCGGGCCTTGGCGAAGCGTTGCTTGAGGTTGATATGGGGCGTTTGGGCCAGCGCGCTGCTCAGGCCATGGCGCTGCCACTCCAGCTCGAGCTGCTGGCGATCGTAGTCGCCCCAGCTGGCCCAACCTTCCAGGTGTGCCTGATGCTGGCCCAGCCAGCGCTCGAACAGCGCCCACACTTCGCCGAAAGGCGCGGCGCTGTCCATGTTCGCCTGGGTGATATGGGTCAGCTTGCGGCAGAAGGGCGTCAGCAATGGACGCCGCTGCGGTCGCACAAAACGCTGGAAATGATCCAACTCGCGGCCCTGGCGGTTGACCAGGCTTGCGCCGATCTCGATGACTTCCATCTCCGTCACGGGCCAGCCGCCGTCATCCGTTGTGGCTTCAAGGTCAATAATCAGCCAATGAGGCATCGTGCAGGTTCCCGTACTCTTCCCGTCCTGATGGGGATAGAGCGTAGCCCGGCCGCGTAGTTCCGCCCAGGCTTTATTCGATCTCCAGCAACACCTGGCGATTGCGCACCTGATCGCCAGCCATGACCTGCACGGCCTTGACCACACCGTCGATGCCGGCCTTCAGCGGATGCTCCATTTTCATCGCTTCGAGCACCAGCAGCAGTTGCCCCTGGGTGACGCGTTCACCGGCGCGCACGCGCACATCGACGATGGCGCCGTCCATCGGCGCCTCGACCCTGCCGCCGCCGGCCGGGAGCTGGCGGTTGGCAACGTGGTGGTTGCGGTTGGTCACGCTCACGCCCGGTAGCCACAGCTGGGCACCGTCGAGGTGGTAGGCACTGCGGCGGCGGATGCCGTTGATCACTGCGGTGACCCAGCGGCCGTCGCTGCTGAGGTGGCGGATGTCGATGCCGTTGGCCTGCAGGTGATGGTCGGCGAGGACGCTGACCGTGATGTCCTGGACCGCATCGTCGACGGCCAACTGATAGCTCCACGGCACGTCAGCGCCGTTACGCCACCCCGATAAGGCCGGGGCATGGGTCTGAGCGCTGTGTTGATAAAACAGCGCGGCGGCCAGGGCCAACTGTTCGGTGGATGCGCGGGGGTGGCGGATCTCGCTGAAGTGTTCGGCGATCAACGCGGTGCTGAAGTCGCCGTGGATAAACTTCGGGTGCTTGAGCAGGTCGGTCAACAGCTGCTGGTTGCTCGCCACGCCCAGCAGCACCGTGTCCTCCACGGCGCGCAGCAGCTTGCGCCGCGCCTCCTCGCGGGTGGCGCCATGGGCGACGATCTTGCCGAGCAGCGGGTCATAGAACGGGCTGATGCGCTGGCCTTCGAGAACGCCGTGGTCGACCCGCACGCCCGCGGCCGGTTCCCAGCGCAACACCGCACCGGTTTGCGGCAGAAAGCCCTGGGCCGGGTCTTCGGCGTACAGGCGCACTTCCATGGCGTGGCCGCTGAGGCTGACCTGCGCTTGCTGTAACGGCAGCGGTTGGCCGGCGGCAATTTGCAGTTGCCAGTCGACCAGATCGAGGCCGCTGATCAGTTCGGTGACTGGGTGTTCGACTTGCAGGCGAGTGTTCATCTCCAGGAAGTAGAACCGGCCGTCGCGGTCGAGCAGGAACTCCACCGTGCCGGCGCCGACGTAATTCACCGCACGCCCGGCCTTCAGCGCCGCGTCGCCCATGGCCTGGCGCAGGGCCGGGGTCATCACCGGGCAGGGCGCCTCTTCAATGATTTTCTGATGGCGGCGCTGGACCGAGCAGTCGCGTTCGCCGAGGTGGATCAGGTTGCCGTGGCTGTCGCCGAACAGTTGGATTTCGACGTGGCGCGGTTCGATCAGCGCCTGTTCCAGGATCAGTTCGTCACTGCCGAATGCATTCAGGGCTTCGGAGCGGGCGCTGCGCAGTTGCTCTTGCAGGTGTTCGCGCTGATGCACCAGGCGCATACCTCGGCCGCCGCCGCCGGCACTGGCCTTGATCATCAGCGGGAAGCCGATGCGTTCAGCTTCTATTTGCAATGTGGCGTCGTCCTGGGCGCTGCCTTGGTAGCCGGCGACGCACGGGACGCCGGCCTCGAGCATGGCGAGTTTGGACCGGCGCTTGCTGCCCATCAGTTCGATGGCCTCGACGCTGGGGCCGATGAAGGTCAGCCCGGCGTTTATGCAGGCGCGGGCGAAATCGGGGTTTTCAGAGAGAAAGCCATAACCGGGGTGGACCGCGTCGGCACCCGTGCGTTGGGCTGCGCTGAGAGTCGCCGGGATATTCAGGTAGGACTGCTGCACCGGCGCCGGGCCGATATTCACGGCTTCGTCGGCCATCTGCACGTGCGCAGCCTGGGCGTCGGCGTCGCTGTAGACCGCTACGGTGCGATAGCCCAAGGCCTGGGCGGTGCGCTGGATGCGGCAGGCGATTTCGCCGCGGTTGGCGATCAGGATCTTGTTCATTCGGCCCACCGTGGCTTGCGCTGTTGCACAAAGGCCTGGGTGCCTTCGATCCCTTCTTCGCCCGTCGCCGCCTCGGCGAACCACGCGGCGGCCTGATCCAGCAACGGCCCCAGCGGTTGCTCCGCGCTGGCCAGCAGCAAGGCCTTGGTCCGCCCATTCGCCCCCGGCGCGCAACGCAATACCTGGCCCAGCACTTCATCCAGGCGTTCGGCCAATGCCTGCGGATCGCGCTCGACAAAATGCACCACGCCCAAGCGCTCAGCCTCGACCCCGTCGAACCGCGCCGCCGTCAGCGCCAGCCGGCGCGCGTGCGTCAGACCGATGCGCTTGACCACAAACGGCGCGATCTGCGCCGGCAGCAAGCCCAGGCTGGTCTCGGGCAAGCCGAACTGCGCCTGGTGATCAGCCAGCGCAATATCACTGACGCACGCCAAACCAAAGCCACCGCCCAGCACCGCGCCTTGCAGCACCACGATCACCACTTGGGGCACGGCTTCAACTTCCTGCAGCAAGGTGCCGAACGCGCGGTTCAGCGCCTGCAATTGCGCCTTGTCGCTGGCGCCGAGCAGGTCTTTCACGTCCGCCCCGGCACAGAAATGCCCGGCCGCGCCGCTGATCACCAGCGCGCGCACCTGATCGTCCAACTGCGCCAGCACCGCGCGCAGTTCATTGACCATCTCCAGGCTCATCGCGTTGCGGCTTTGCGGACGGTTGAGGGTGATGTGCAGCACCCCGTTATGGGGTTCGAGCAGCAGGGTGTTCATGGTTTTTTCCCCGGCAGGGTGCCCATCAGTTTGCAGATGATGCCCAGCATGATTTCGTCGGCGCCGCCGCCAATCGACACCAGGCGCATATCGCGATAGGCGCGGGCCACCGGGTTGTCCCACATAAAGCCCATGCCGCCCCAGTATTGCAGGCAACTGTCGCTGACTTCGCGGCCCAGCCGCCCGGCCTTGAGCTTGGCCATGGAGGCCAGGCGCGTCACGTCCTGGCCTTTGATGTACTGCTCGGTGGCCTGGTAGACCAGGGCGCGCAGGCATTCGATTTCGGTGGCCAGTTCGGCCAGGCGAAAGTGAATCACCTGATTGTCGATCAGCGCTTTGCCGAAGGTCTGGCGCTCCTTGCAGTATTCGATCGTGCTGTCGATGCAGGACTCCAGGCCCTTGATCATATTGGCCGCGCCAAACAGGCGTTCTTCCTGGAATTGCAGCATCTGCATCATGAACCCCGCACCTTCATGGCCGATGCGGTTGCGTTGCGGCACACGCACGCCGTCGAAGAACACCTGGGCGGTCTCGGAGCTGTGCATGCCGAGTTTTTCCAAGGGCGGGCTGACGCTGATCCCCGGTGTGTTCATCGGCACCATGATCAGCGACTTATTGAGGTGCGGCTTGTCGTCGGAGGTGTTGGCCAGCAGGCACATGAAGTCGGCGCTCGGCGAGTTGGTGATCCACATTTTGCTGCCGTCGATCACGTAGTCGTCGCCGTCCTTGCGTGCCTGGGTCTTCAGCCCGGCCACATCGGAACCGGCGCCGGCTTCCGAGACGCCGATGCAACCGACTTGCGCACCGCTGATCGCCGGGCGCAGGAATTCTTCGCGCAGTGCGTCGCAGCCGAAGCGGGCGAGGGCGGGGGTACACATGTCGGTCTGTACGCCGATGGACATGGGGATGCCGCCGCAGCGGATGCTGCCGAATTCTTCGGCGGCGACGATGGAGTAGCTGTAGTCCAGGCCCATGCCGCCGAATTGCTCGGGTTTGGAGATGCCCAGCAGGCCGAGGTCGCCGGCCTTGCGCAAGATATCGTGGATGGGGAAGCGGCCGGCTTTTTCCCATTCGTCGACGTGGGGGTTGATCTCGCGGTCGACGAAGGCGCGGACGGTGCGGCGCAGTGCCTGGTGTTCCTGGGTGAAGATCATTTTTTATTGTTCTCCGTGTGGGCGTTCTTCGGGTGTGCATGGCTCCATCTGTGGGAGCTGGTTTGCTGGCGGTCTTACAGCGGGTAGATATCCAATGGGCTCACCTCGCTCGAAATTGGGCTCACCTCGCTCCAAATGTGGGAGGGGGCTTGCCCCCGATGGCGGCCTCTTGGCCGACCATTTTTTTGGGTTGAGTACATATCCGTTTCTTTGGTAACGGCTGCTATGGGTTCCGCTCTTACAGCGGGTCACTTTTGGAAAAGAGCCCCAAAAGTAACCAAAAGGGCTCTTGCCCCACCACTCGGCACCTCGCCTAGGCTCGGTGTGCCCGAACGCAGGCTTGAATCCGTGGGCCGCCGTCATGGGCCATCCCTGGCCCAGGACGGCTAACCCGGCGTCCTGCCGGGTTACCCACGGATTCAAGCCTGCGTTCGGCCAGCGTGGTTTGACGGGGCGCCTAAGATCAAGATCAAGATCAAAAGCAGAGCAACAGCAGGGTTTTGTTGCCTTGATGACTTTAGAGCCGTGCTACGCCAAAGCTGTTCGGTTGCAATGTCCGCATGTCGGCTTCATGGCAAATATCCAGCAGGAACCCCAGCAACGTGCGGGTATCCCTTGGGTCGATCAGGCCGTCATCCCATAGGTTTGCGCTGCCGTACAGTGCGGTGGATTGGCTGTCGAGTTTCTGTGCGGTGACTTGTTCCAGCATGTCGAGCATCTTGGGGTCGGGGGTCAGGCCGTCTTTCCGTTGTTTGGCTTCGGTGACGATGCGCAGCACTTTGCCGGCCTGGGCGCCGCCCATCACGGCGGTGCGGCTGTTGGGCCAGGCGAAGATGAAGCGCGGGTCGAGGCCGCGGCCGCACATGGCGTAGTTGCCGGCGCCGTAGGAGCCGCCGACCACCACGGTGAGTTTGGGCACACGGGCATTGGCCACCGCCTGGATCATCTTCGCGCCGTGCTTGATCACGCCTTGCTGTTCCGCCTCGGTGCCGACCATAAAGCCGGTGGTGTTGTGCAGGAACAGCAGCGGCGTGCGGCTCTGGTCGCACAGTTGGATGAATTGCGCGGCCTTGCTGGCGCCCTTGGGCGTGATCGGGCCGTTATTGCCGATCACGCCGACGGCGCGGCCCTGGATGTGCAGGTGGCCGCACACGGTATGTGCGTCGAACTCGCCCTTGAACTCGAGGAAGTTCGAACCATCGGCCAGGCGTGCGAGGATTTCGCGGACGTCGTAGGGTTTTTTCGGGTCGTCGGGGATCAGCCCGAGCAGTTCGTCGATGGGGTACAGCGGCTCGGCATACGTGCGTTTGGGCATCGACGGCAGGCGCTCGTTCCACGGCAGCAGGCTGACGATTTCGCGCACGATCCGCACCCCGTCGGCATCGTTTTCCGCCAGGTATTCCGCGGTGCCGGCGATTTGCGCGTGCATCTCGGCGCCGCCCAGTGCTTCATCGGTGGCGACTTCGCCGGTCGCGGCCTTGAGCAGCGGCGGGCCGGCCAGGAACAGCTTGGCCTTGCCGCGCACCACCACCACGTAATCCGACAGCCCCGGCTGATACGCGCCGCCCGCCGTGGCCGAGCCATGGACCACGGTGATCTGCGGCAAGCCCATGGCCGACATGCGCGCCTGGTTGGCGAAGCTGCGCGCGCCTTCGACGAAAATCTCCGCCGCGTAGTTGAGGTTGGCGCCGCCGCTTTCGGCGAGGGTCACCACCGGCAGTTGGTTTTCCATCGCGATCTGTTGCAGGCGCAGGGATTTCTTCAGGCCCGTGGGGGAAATGGTGCCGCCCTTGATCGCGCTGTTATTCGCCACCACCAGCACGCGCACGCCGCTGACGTAACCGATTCCGGCGATCAACCCGCCGCCGGCGGCGCTGCCGTCCTTGTCGTCATGGAGTTTGTAGCCGGCCAGGCTGGCCAGTTCCAGGAACGGCGCGCCAGGGTCCAGCAGCAGGTTGAGGCGTTCACGCGGCAGCAATTGCCCGCGTTTGTCGAACTTGGGCTTGGCTTCCTGCGCCTTGCTCAACAGGTTCTGCTCCAACAGGCGCAGTTGCTGCAGGCTCGCCAGCAGCGCTTCGCGGTTGCGCACAAAGTCTGGGCTGTGGGCGTCGATCAGGGTTTCGATCACCGGCATGGTTTATGACTCCCCTTTGAGGACATCCGGCAGGTCGGCTTTGAAGATCGAGTCGAAGGCCACGGCAACGCTCCTTTACGTGAGTTGATCGGCGATGTGCTGCGGCACGGCGATGGGGATTTCCAGCAACTGCTGGGCAAAGGCCTTGCCCTGCGGGTCGATGCGCAGGCTGGCGATGCCGCCGCCGCCCAAGGCGTTTTCCAGCAGGAAGTTGAGGCTGTGGCTGCCGGGCAGGTACCAGCGTTCGACGCGACCGTGGACCGGGTCGAGCACGTGGCCCATCCAGTCGACGACCACGGCGGGGGTCAGGGCTTCGGCGATCCACGGCAGGTACGCCGGGTCGCGGGCAATCACCCCGATGTTGCTGTGGTTGCCCTTGTCGCCGGAACGGGCCACCGCGAGTTTCACCAGGGGCACGCTGGCATCGGCGCGGCCTTGGGGTTTGGGCGGTTCGAGGGCGGCGGCCGGCGTGCCCAGTGCGTGGCTGGCCGGAAGCGCGCAAGCGTGGCGTTCACCCTGCAAATCAATCGCCAGCTCACAGGACGATTTATCGATCAGGAACGAAAACAGTCGAATCAACGGATACACCGTCGGCCGCCCGCCGACGATGCCGGTCAGCCCCGGTGCCATGCCGGTGGCGGCCTGGGCGATTTCGCGGGCGAACAGCACCAGCGCCGGCTTGCTCGGGTGGCGCACCGCCAACTTCACCACCACCTCGCGGCAGTCCCGGCGTCGCGCATGCGCGCCGTAGGTGGCTTCGCTGCCGAGCAGTTCGATGTTCACCTCGGTGTAGGGCGCCCAACCGCGCTGGCTGAACAGCTCCGACGTCTTGTCGATAATCGCCTGGGCGACCCGCTCGGCCTTGGCCACCGCGTCGATCCCGGCGATCAGGCAACTGGCGGTGCAGCGAAAGCCATCCGGGTAAGTGGCGCTGACCTTGTATTGAGCGGTCGGCGGCAACCCCTTGGCACCGTGCAGACGCACACTGTGTTTGCCTTGCTGCTGCAATTTGACCTGGCTGAAATCGCAGATCACATCGGGCAGCAAGTAGGCGCGCGGGTCGCCGATTTCGTAGAGCAGTTGTTCGGCCACGCTCAGCTCGCTGATCAACCCGCCGCTGCCCGCGACTTTATTCACGGTGAACTGGCCGTCGGCGCTGACGTCGACGATGGGAAAACCGATGTGCTCGTAATCCGGCACGTCGCGCCAGTCGGTGAAGTTGCCACCGGTACACTGCGCGCCGCATTCGATGATATGCCCGGCCAGGGCGGCCTGGGCGAGGCGGTCGTAGTCCTGCCATGACCAGTTGAATTCATGCACCAACGCAGCGCTGACCACCGCGCTGTCGACCACCCGCCCGGTGATGACGATATCCGCCCCCAGCTCAAGCGCGCGGACAATGCCCGGCGCGCCGAGGTAGGCATTGGCGGACACGCACAGCGGCGGCAGCGGCGCGCCGTTGAACATGTCGACGCTGCCGCGCAGGTGTTTGAGTTGGGGCTGCAGGTCATCGCCCAGCAGCACGGCGATTTTCAGCGGCAGTTGCGCCGCGTCGCAGGCCGCTTGCAGGGCGGCGGCGCAGGCCTGGGGGTGGATGCCCCCCGCGTTGCTGATCACGCGGATGCCCTGGCGTTGGATCTCGGCCAGCAGCGGCGACAGCACCTCGACAAAGTCCGTGGCGTAGCCGGCCTGGGGATCTTTGATCCGCGCAGCGGCGAGGATCGACATCGTGACTTCCGCCAGGTAGTCGAACACCAGATAGTCCAGCTTGCCGCCGTGTACCAACTGGGCGGCGGCGGTGCAGGTGTCGCCCCAGAAGGCGCTGGCGCAGCCGATGCGAACCGTCTTGCTCATGAGAAATCCTTCCTCGAATGGCTGGCGACGAGACTACCAAGCAAGCGCTTGGTTTGTAAACTCCGGGCACAAGTTTTCAGCCAAGCGCTTGCTTGGCTGGCAGGCACGGCCTAAATTGCCGCCCAAGATGTCAGCAGACGTAAAGGAGAGCAGCATGGATGAGCACAAAGCCCTGCGGGTGATGCGCGCCATGGTCGACGGCGGCCAATTGACCGACCCCGACAGTGCCCGGGGCAAGTTGCTGCAAACCGCGGCTCACCTGTTTCGCAACAAGGGCTTCGAGCGCACCACCGTGCGCGACCTGGCCGGTGCCGTGGGCATTCAGTCCGGCAGCATCTTTCATCACTTCAAGAGCAAGGACGAGATCCTGCGCGCGGTGATGGAAGAAACCATCCGCTACAACACTGCGCTGATGCGTGCGTCGCTGGAAGAGGCGAGCACGGTGCGCGAGCGCGTGCTGGCGCTGATTCGCTGCGAATTGCAGTCGATCATGGGCGGCAGCGGCGAAGCCATGGCGGTGTTGGTGTACGAGTGGCGTTCGCTGTCGGCCGAGGGCCAGGCCCAGGTGCTGGCCTTGCGTGATGTCTATGAAGCGATCTGGCTGCAGGTGCTGGGCGAGGCCAAGGCCGCCGGCTATATCAAGGGGGATGTGTTTATCGCCCGGCGCTTCCTCACCGGTGCCTTGTCCTGGACCACCACCTGGTTCCGCGCCGAGGGCAGCTTGACCCTCGAGCAGTTGGCCGAAGAGGCGTTGTTGATGGTTTTGAAGGCTGATTGAGGCGCAAGCTATTAATTTTCCGGTGGAAGTTGTCTCGCCAGACAAAAACGCCTAGCTTATTGCCATCAGCAGGTTAAACGGTGTGTGCCTTAATGTTTTCGCCATGGCGACTGGCTGCAGGACTTACTTTATGGGCACTGGGCACCGTTGCGTGGATGCCGGCTTCGGCTGCGCAATTGGTGAGGATCGGCGCTGCGCATTTTCCGCCGTACACCGTGCGCCCCGAGCAGGGCGCCGACACCGGATTACTGCCGCAGTTGGTCGAAGCCCTGAACGCCTCGCAAACCGATTATCAGTTCGTGTTGGTGCCGACCTCGATCCCGCGACGCTTTCGCGATTTCGAGCAGGGCCGGGTCGACGTGGCGATTTTCGAAAACCCCGACTGGGGCTGGCAGAAGATTCCTCACACCACGGTCGACATGGGCCTGGAAGATGCCGAAATCTTCGTCGCCCAGCGTGAGCCCGATCGCGACCAGAATTATTTCGCCAGCCTTGGCGGCAAGCGCCTGGCGGTATTCAGCGGTTATCACTACGCCTTCGCCAACTTCAATGCCGACCCCAAGTTCATGGCCGAGCACTTCAACGCGACGTTGACCTACTCCCATGACAGCAACCTGCTGATGGTCGCGCGCGGTCGCGCCGATATCGCCCTGGTGACCCGCTCGTACCTGAGTGATTTTCTGGCGCGCAACGTCGACATGGCCGCCCAGTTCCTGATCTCGGAGCGCGTCGACCAGGTGTACCACCACTACGCGTTGCTGCGGCCCAAGGCGCCGATCAGCAGCGCAGCGTTTGCCGGCCTGCTCAAACGTTTGCGCGATGACGGCGAGCTGTTGAAGATATTCGAGCCCTATCGCATCGATGTGACGGCGGTGCCCTGAGGTTTCGGGAGACCAGGCTTCGCGCCGGGGCGAGTTTCAGAGCCGCCGTGCAAATGTATCGCTGTGACTGCCCGACACCTTGCGGCAATGCACCAGCGCATCGCGAATCATGAAGTTGACCAGGGTCGGCGAGACGCCGAGTTCCTTGGCGATGTCCTTTTGCGGCACGCCGTGCAGGCGGTACATCTCGAACGCATAGCGGGTGCGCTGGGGCAGTTCCGTCAGGGCGTCGGCGATGTTCTCCAGGGTGTTGAAATTGATGTGCGAAGTTTCCGGTGACGCGCCCTGAATCACCACATTCAAGCCTTCCTCTTCGGTCCCCGAATATTTGAGCTCCAGGGCCTGCTTGCGATAGTGATCGATCGCCAGGTTGCGCACGATCTGGAACAGATAACTCAATTGCGCCTTGAACGATGAGGTGATCGTCGGCGCCGATTGCAGCCGGAAGTAGGCATCCTGCACGACGTCTTCGGCCCGGGAGCGGCAGCCGGTAATACGTGCTGCGATCTTTACCAGAATCAGCCGATTATCGACGAATGCCTGGAGCAGCGGTGAGTCGCACCTGCCTGTGGATACTTGTTCCGTCATGGAAATCACCTTGATCGCAAAAGAGGTTAGGGGAGGGCGTCCGTGCTGAGGCCTCCTACACATCGGGCAACAAATTATGCTGAATGATAATTATTGTCAAATGAGAAGTCTGACTGATTTTGTCCGTGGGCTGAAGGTGTGAACCCCGTCTCGCTCGTCCACGACGACTAATTATTTGGCAGCGCCGTCCGTTCTTCTGGGTGACAGGTTCGTTGGTAAAACGGCCAAGGATCAGCACCCGCAGGAGGGCGAGATGGGTTTTTATCGTGCATATGGCGCGTTTCAGGTGGGGGGCGTCGAGCGATGAGCGCGCCGACTCGACTGCGCCTGTTCTGCCTGCCTTATTCGGGGGCCAGCGCCATGGTGTACGTGCGTTGGCGGCGTGTTCTGCCGGACTGGTTGCAGGTGTGCCCGCTGGAGTTGCCGGGGCGCGGTATGCGGATGGACGAGCCGTTGCAATGCGACATCGGCGCCTTGGCCGCGCAGTTGGCGGATGAAATCAGTCGTGACCTGAACGGCCCCTACGCGTTGTTCGGCCACAGCCTTGGCGGCCTGCTGGCGTTCGAGCTGGCGCACGCGCTCAAAGCGCGCAACGTGCCTGCGCCGCTGGCGCTGTTTGCGTCCGGCACCGCCGGCCCGGCGCGGCGCGACGTCAGCGAGTACGCCCGCGAAAAGACCGATGAGCAACTGATCGCCCGCTTGCGCGACCTGCAAGGCACCGCCGAAGCAGCCCTGGCCAACCGCGAATTGATGCAGTTGATGCTGCCGATCCTGCGCGCCGACTTCCTGTTGTGTGGCAGCTTCGCCTATGGCCGACGCGAGCCGCTGGGCATGCCGATCCATGTGTTCGGCGGCAAGCAGGACAGCGTGCGCGCCGACCAGTTACTCGACTGGCAGGCAGACGCCGCCAGCGGGTTTTCCCTGGACCTGTTCGACGGCCACCACTTCTTTCTGGTGCGGCACGAAAGCGCGGTGCTGCGCTGTGTGCGGCGCTACGCCGAGGAACACCTGGCGCGCTGGCGCAATGGCGCGGCGCGGCGACTGACCGCCGGCTGAACCCTTCCCGATTTTCCCGTAAGCCGATTTCAGGCAGGAACCCCCATGATGGACGCCTTCGAACTTCCCCGCACCCTGGCCCAGTCCCTTCAACGCCGCGCCGCGCAGACTCCGGAGCGGATCGCTCTGCGTTTCCTCGCTGAGTCCGCCGAACACAACGTGGTCCTCAGCTACCGCGACCTCGACCGACGCGCCCGTGCCATCGCCGCCGCCCTGCAGGCCAACGCCGACCTGGGCGACCGTGCCGTGTTGTTGTTCCCCAGCGGGCCGGACTATGTGGCGGCGTTCTTCGGTTGCCTGTACGCCGGGGTGATCGCGGTGCCGGCCTATCCGCCGGAGTCCGCTCGTCACCATCACCAGGCGCGCTTGCTGTCGATCATCGCCGACGCCGAACCGCGCCTGTTGCTGACCATCGCCAGCCTCGGCGATGACTTGGCGCAGATCGAAAACGCGCCGCCGCTGCTGGCGGTCGACACCCTCGACAGCGCGCTTGCCGAGCGCTGGGTCGCCACCGATGTGCAAGCCGACGACATCGCCTTCCTGCAATACACCTCGGGCTCCACCGCCTTGCCCAAGGGCGTGCAGGTCAGCCACGGCAATCTGGTCGCCAATGAACTGCTGATCCGGCGCGGTTTCGGCATCGACCTGAACCCGGATGACGTGATCGTCAGCTGGCTGCCGCTGTACCACGACATGGGCCTGATCGGCGGCCTGCTGCAACCGATCTTCAGCGGCGTGCCCTGCGTATTGATGTCGCCGGCGTACTTCCTCGGCCGGCCCTTGCGCTGGCTGGAAGCGATCAGCGAATACGGCGGCACCATCAGCGGCGGCCCGGATTTCGCCTATCGCTTGTGCAGCGAACGGGTCAGCGAATCGGCCCTGGAACGCCTGGATTTGAAGCGCTGGCGCGTGGCGTATTCCGGCTCCGAACCGATCCGCCTCGACACCCTGGAACGCTTCGCCGAGAAGTTCGCCCCGTGCGGTTTCACCGCGAACAACTTCTTCGCCTCCTACGGCCTGGCCGAAGCAACCCTGTTTGTCGCCGGCGGCCGCCGTGGCCACGGCATCCCGGCCCTGCGCCTGGATGCTCAGGCGCTGGCCGCCAACCGCGCCGAGCCGGGGCCGGGCGCGGCGATCATGAGTTGCGGCACACATCAGCCGGACCACGCGGTGCTGATCGCCGATCCCCACACCTTGAGCGAACTGCCTGACAACTGCGTCGGCGAACTCTGGGCCAGCGGCCCGAGCATTGCCCACGGCTACTGGCGCAACCCCGAAGCCAGCGCCAAGACCTTCGTCCAGCACGCCGGCCGCACCTGGCTGCGCAGCGGCGACCTGGGCTTTATCCGCGAGGGCGAGGTGTACATCACCGGGCGCTTGAAAGACCTGCTGATCGTGCGCGGCCACAACCTCTACCCGCAGGACATCGAGCAGACCATCGAGCGCGAAGTGGAGGTGGTGCGCAAAGGCCGGGTTGCGGCGTTCGCGGTGAATGAGCAGGGCCAGGAAGGCATCGGTATCGCCGCTGAGATCAGCCGCAGCGTGCAGAAAATCCTCGCGCCGCAAGCGCTGATCACGGCGATCCGCCAAGCCGTGGCCGAAGCCTATCAAGAGGCGCCGTGCGTGGTGGTGTTGCTCAACCCCGGCGCGTTGCCGAAGACCTCCAGCGGCAAGCTGCAGCGCTCGGCATGTGCGTTGCGTTACGCCGATGGCAGCCTCGACAGCTATGCGCAGTTCCCCGGTCTGCAAGGGGCGGCCAGTGATGTCGCGCTGGGGTCCACCTTGCAGACCCAGATCGCGGCGATCTGGTGCGAGCAGTTGCAGGTGGCGACGGTAGCGGCGGATGACCACTTCTTCCTGCTCGGCGGCAATTCCATCAGCGCGACCCAAGTGGTTGCGCGCCTGCGCGAAACCCTGGGCCTGGAACTGAACCTGCGCCTGCTGTTCGAAGCGCCGACCTTGTCGGCCTTCGCTGCCGATGTGGCACAGTTGCAGCAGGATGGCGGCGTCGCTCAAGGCACGATCCAGTGCTTGTCGCATGAGGATGAACTGCCGCAATCCCTCGCACAGAATCGCCTGTGGATCACCTGGCAACTCGACCCGCAGAGCCACGCATACACCATCCCCGGTGCCCTGCGCCTGCGCGGCGAGCTGGATGCAGACGCAGTGCGCGCCAGCTTCGCGCACCTGATCCAGCGCCACCCAGCCCTGCGCACGCGCTTCTACGAACGGGATGGGCAAGCCTTCCAACGGGTGTTGGCCAGCAGCGCATTCGACTTGCACGTCATCGACCTTGGTGACCTGCCCGCCGCCGCGCGCGAAGCCCGGGCGCAGCAGATCCGCGAGGAGCAGGCGCACACCGCGTTCGACCTGGAAAACGGCCCGTTGCTGCGGGTGAGCCTGGTGCGCCTGGACGACGAAGATCATCAGTTGCTGGTGACGCTGCATCACATCATCGCCGACGGCTGGTCGCTGAATATCCTCATCGATGAGTTCTCGCGCCTGTACGCCGCGGCGTCCCAGGGCCAGCCCCTGCAACTGCCGCCACTGGCCGTGCAATACGCCGACTACGGCAACTGGCAGCGCCAATGGTTGGCCGAGGGCGAAGGCCAGCGGCAACTGGCGTACTGGAAGGCGCAGTTGGGAGACGAACACCCAGCCTTGAGCCTGGCCACCGATCACCCGCGTGCAGCGCGGCAACGCAACAGTGCTTCGCGCCACAACGTGCGTCTGGGCGCAAGCCTCAGCGCGGCGATTCGCCAGACTGCCCAGGCCAACCAATCGACGCCGTTCATGCTGTTGCTCGCGGCGTTCCAGACCTTGCTCTACCGCTACAGCGGCCAGCGCGACATCCGCATCGGCGTGCCCAGCGCCAACCGCCCGCGCCAGGAAACCCAAGGCCTGGTCGGCTTCTTTATCAACACCCTGGTACTGCGCGCCGAGCTGGACGGGCGCCTGCCGTTCAACCAGCTGTTGGCGGCCACGCGCCAGGCGGCAGTGGGCGCCCAGGCCCATCAGGATCTGCCCTTCGAGCAACTGCTCGAAGCGTTCCCCCACGCCCGCGAACAGGGCCTGTTCCAGGTGATGTTCAACCATCAGCAGCGCGACCTCGGCGCTTTGCGTCGCCTGCCGGGCCTGCTCGCCGAAGAGCTGGCGTGGCACAGCCGCGAAGCCAAGTTCGACCTGCAATTGCACAGCGAAGAAGACCGCAACGGGCGCCTGAGCCTGGCGTTCGACTACGCCGACGAATTGTTCGAAAGCACCACCATCCAACGCCTGGCCGAGCACTTCATCAACCTGCTGCACGCCGTGTGCGAGCAACCGCAGCGGGCCCTCGGCGACCTCAAATTGATGCAACACGACGAACAGCGGCCCTGGAGCGAAGCGCCTTGCGCGCCGGCCCGGCAATGGTTGCCCGAACAGCTCAACCAACACACCTCGGACCGCACCGCGCTGGTCTGGCAGGGCGGCAGCCTGAGCTTTGCCCAACTGCACACCCAGGCCAACCGCCTGGCCCATTACCTGCGCGACAAGGGCGTCGGCCCCGACGTGTGCGTGGCCATCGCCGCCGAGCGTTCGCCGCAACTGTTGATCGGCCTGCTGGCGATCATCAAGGCCGGCGGCGCCTACGTGCCGCTGGACCCGGATTACCCCGCCGAGCGCCTGGCCTACATGCTCAAGGACAGCGGCGTCCACCTGCTGCTGACCCAGACCGCGTTGCTGGCGCAATTACCCACGGCCGAAGACGTGTGCGTGATCGCCATGGACGGCCTGCACCTCGACCGCTGGCCGACCCAGCCGCCGGGCCTGCATCTGGACGGCGAGCACCTCGCCTACGTGATCTACACCTCCGGCTCTACCGGCCAGCCCAAGGGCGTGGGCAACACCCATGCGGCCCTGGCCGAGCGCTTGCAGTGGATGCAGGCCACCTACGCGCTGAATGACAACGACGTGCTGCTGCAAAAAGCCCCGATCAGTTTCGACGTGTCGGTGTGGGAGTGCTTCTGGCCGCTGATCACCGGCTGCCGCCTGGTGTTGGCGGGGCCGGGCGAGCAGCGCGACCCGCAGCGCATCGCGCAACTGGTGCAGGCCCATGGCGTGACCACTCTGCACTTTGTGCCGCCGCTGTTGCAGCTGTTTATCGACGAGCCGTTGGCGGCCGAATGCACCAGCCTGCGCCGTCTGTTCTGCGGCGGCGAAGCCTTGCCCGCCGAGTTGCGTGACCGTGTGCTTGCGCGGTTGCCGGCGGTGCAGTTGCACAACCGTTATGGCCCGACCGAAACCGCGATCAACGTCACCCATTGGCACTGCCGCGCCGAGGATGGCGAGCGCTCGCCGATTGGCCGACCGCTGGGCAATGTGATCTGCCGCGTGCTCGACGAACAGCTCAACCCGTTGCCAGCGGGGGTGCCGGGCGAGCTGTGCATCGGCGGCATCGGCCTGGCACGCGGTTACCTCGGCCGCGCCGGGCTTACTGCCGAGCGTTTTGTCGCCGACCCCTTGGGCGCGCCGGGCAGCCGTCTGTATCGCAGCGGTGACCGCGCACGCTGGAGCGCTGACGGCGTGCTCGACTACCTCGGTCGTCTCGATCAGCAGGTCAAGTTGCGCGGCTTTCGCGTCGAACCGCAAGAAATCGAAGCGCGCCTGCTGGCCCTCGACGGTATCGCCCAGGCCGTGGTGCTGGTGCGCGATGACCAATTGATCGGCTATTACACCGCCACTGCCGCGCTCGACGCCCAAACCGTCAAAGCCGCCCTGGCCGCCGGGTTGCCGGAATACATGGTGCCTGCGCACCTGATGCGCCTGGGCGCCATGCCCCTGAGCCCGAGTGGCAAGCTGGACCGCCGTGCGCTGCCCGAGCCGGTGTGGCAAACCCGCGAACACGTTGAACCCGAGAGCCCGTTGCAGCAGCAGATTGCGGCGATCTGGCGCGAAGTGCTGGGCCTGCCGCGGATCGGCCTGCGCGATGATTTTTTCGCCCTCGGCGGCCATTCGTTGCTGGCCACGCAAATCATCTCGCGCACCCGCCAGGCGTGTGACGTCGAGCTGCCGTTGCGCACCCTGTTCGAAGCCAGCGAACTCGGCGCATTTGCCGAGCAGGTCGGGCAGATCCAGGCCGCCGGCCAACGCAACCAACAGACCGCCATCGCCCAAGTCGACCGCAGCCGGCCGGTGCCGCTGTCCTATTCCCAGCAGCGGATGTGGTTCCTCTGGCAGTTGGAGCCGGACAGCCCGGCGTACAACGTCGGCGGCATGGCGCGTTTGCGCGGGGTGCTCGACGTGGGGCGTTTCGAGGCCGCGTTGCAGGCCTTGGTCATGCGTCACGAAACCCTGCGGACCACCTTCCCGAGCGTCGATGGCGTGGCCCATCAGCAGGTGTCGGCGCAGACCGGCCTGCGCATGGGCTGGCAGGACTTCTCGGCGCTGAGCCACCTCGAATGCGAGCAACGCTTGCAGCAGCTGGCCGATGTCGAGGCGCACACGCCGTTCAACCTGGAAACCGGGCCGCTGTTGCGCGTGTGCCTGGTCAAGGCCGGCGCGCAGGAACATTACCTGGTGCTGACCTTGCACCATATCGTCACCGAAGGCTGGGCCATGGACATCTTTGCCCGTGAACTCAGCGCGCTGTACGAAGCCTTCATCGACGAGCGCGACTCGCCGCTGGCGCCGCTGCCGGTGCAGTACCTCGACTACAGCGTGTGGCAGCGCCAGTGGCTGGAGTCCGGCGAGCGCCAGCGCCAGCTCGATTACTGGATCGCGCAATTGGGTTATGAGCATCCGCTGCTGGAACTGCCCGGTGACCGCCCGCGGCCGCCGGTGCAAAGCCACCGCGGCGGGCTGTACCGTTTTGATTTGAGCGACGAACTGGCCGCGCGCGTTCGGGCCTTCAATGCTGCGCACGGCCTGACCCTGTTCATGAGCATGACCGCCACGCTGGCGGTGTTGCTCTACCGCTACAGCGGCCAGACCGACCTGCGCATCGGCGCTCCGGTGGCCAATCGGATTCGCCCGGAAAGCGAAGGGCTGATCGGCGCCTTCCTCAACACCCAGGTACTGCGTTGCCGGCTCGACGGGCAGATGAGCGTCGGTGAGTTGTTCGAGCAAGTCCGCCACACCGTGATCGAGGGCCAGTCTCACCAGGACCTGCCGTTCGACCATCTGGTGGAAGCGCTGCAACCACCGCGCAGCGCGGCGTACAACCCGCTGTTCCAAGTGATGTGCAACGTGCAGCGCTGGGAATTCCAGCAGCGCCGCCAACTGGGCGGGATGAGCGTCGAGTACCTGGCCAACGATGCGCGTGCGACCAAGTTCGACCTCAACCTGGAAGTCACCGACCTCGACCATCGCCTGGGATGCTGCCTGACCTACAGCACCGATTTGTTCGATGAGCCGCGCGTTGCGCGCATGGCCGAACATTGGCGCAACCTGCTCGAAGCGCTGATCGCCGACCCGCAGCAACGCCTCAGCGAACTGCCGATGCTGGGTGCCGACGAGCAGCACGCATTGCAGCGCAGCCTGGGAAGCGACGCGGCTGAACAGCGCCTCGACCAGTGCCTTCACTCACTGTTCAACCAGCAGGCACTGGCCCGTGCCGACGCGCCGGCACTGACGTTTGCCGGTGAGACCCTCAGCTACCGCGAACTGAATGCCCGCGCCAACCGCCTGGCCTGGATGCTGCGCGAGCGTGGCGTCGGCCCGCAGGTGCGGGTCGGCCTGGCGTTGCCGCGCTCCCTGGAAATGGTCATCGGCCTGCTGGCGATTCTCAAGGCCGGCGGCGCCTATGTGCCGCTGGACCCGGAGTACCCGCTGGACCGCCTGCATTACATGATCGAAGACAGCGGCATCGGCTTGCTGCTCAGTGATGCGGCGATGTTCGCCGCCCTCGGTGAACTGCCGGCGACGCTGGCGTGCTGGTGCCTGGAAGACGACCTGCCGGTGCTGGCGAACTACCCGGCCAGTGAGCCGCCGTTTCTCAGCCTGCCGCAACACCCGGCGTACCTGATCTACACCTCCGGCTCCACCGGCAAGCCAAAAGGCGTGGTGGTGTGCCACGGCGAAATCGCCATGCACTGCCAGGCCGTGATCGAGCGTTTCGGCATGCGCCCGGATGACTGTGAGCTGCACTTCTATTCGATCAACTTCGACGCCGCCACCGAGCGTTTGCTGGTGCCGTTGCTCAGCGGCGCACAACTGGTATTGCGCGCCCAGGGCCAGTGGGATGCCGAGCAGATCTGCGGGCTGATCCGCACCCATCGCATCAATGTGCTGGGCTTCACCCCGAGCTACGGCAGCCAGTTGGCGCAATGGCTGGCAACCCAGCGGCAGACCTTGCCGGTGCGGTTGTGCATCACCGGCGGCGAGGCGCTGACCGGCGAACACCTGCAGCGCATCCGCGCCGCGTTCCAGCCGCAGGTGTTTTTCAACGCCTACGGCCCGACTGAAACCGTGGTGATGCCGCTGGCCGGCCTCGCACCGCAGCACTTGGCGGAGGGCGTCGGCAGCGTGCCGATCGGCAGCATCGTCGGCGCCCGCGTGGCCTATATTCTCGACGCCGACCTGGCCCTGGTGCCGCAAGGCGCGAGCGGCGAGTTGTACGTCGGCGGGGCAGGGCTGGCGCAGGGTTATCACCAGCGTCCGGGGATGACGGCGGAGCGTTTTGTCGCGGACCCCTTCGCGGCCCGTGGCGGTCGCCTGTACCGCACCGGCGATCTGGTGCGCCAACTGAGCGATGGCCAGGTGGAATACCTCGGGCGGATCGACCATCAGGTGAAGATCCGTGGTTTCCGCATCGAACTGGGCGAGATCGAAACGCGCCTGCTCGAACATCCCGCCGTGCGCGAAGCGGTGGTGCTGGCGCTGGATTTGCCGAGCGGCAAACAGCTGGTGGCCTATCTGGCCAGCGACGCCGAGCACGGCCCCTTGCGCGACGCCTTGAAGGCGCACCTCAAAGCGCACCTGCCGGACTACATGGTGCCCGCCCATTGGCTCGTGCTGGACAGCATGCCGCTGACCGCCAACGGCAAGCTCGACCGCCGCGCCTTGCCGCCGCCGGATGCCGAGGCGAATCGCCAACACTACGTGGCGCCGCGCAACGCGCTGGAGCAGGCGTTGGCGGCGATCTGGTGCGCGGTGTTGAACGTGCAGCAGGTCGGTCTCGACGATAACTTTTTTGAACTGGGCGGCGATTCGATCCTGTCGATCCAGGTGGTCAGCCGTGCGCGCCAGGCCGGGATTCACTTCAGCCCGCGGGATTTGTTCCAGCACCAGACCGTACAGACCCTGGCCGCCGTCGCCACGCGCGCCGAGCAGGTCAGCGCCGAGCAAGGCGTGCTGAGCGGCCGCTCGGGGCTCACGCCGATCCAGCAGTGGTTCTTCGAGACAGAGATTCCCGCGCGTCAACACTGGAACCAGGCGCTGGTGCTCAAACCGCTGCAACTGCTCGATCCCCATCGCCTGGAGCAAGCCCTGCTGGCGGTGCTGGAACAGCATGACGCGCTGCGCCTGAGCTTCACCCGGCGCGACGCGCAATGGCACGCCGAACACCTGGCCGTGCCGGAGGGCGGTGTGCTGATGCAGGCGCAAGTGTGTGATCTGCAACAGTGCAGCGCGTTGTTCAGCGACACCCAACGCAGCCTCGACCTGGCCCACGGCCCGCTGTTGCGCGCGTTGCTGGTGGACGGCCCGCAAGGCCAGCAGCGCCTGCTGATCGTGATCCATCACCTGGTGGTGGATGGTGTGTCGTGGCGTGTGTTGCTTGAGGATCTGCAAAACGGCTATCGCCAATTGAGCGACGGCCAATCCGTCAGCCTGCCGGCCAAGACCAGTGCCTTGCGCGACTGGGCCGCCCGCTTGCAGGCCTATGCCGGCAGCGAATCCCTGCGCGAAGAATTGTGCGTCTGGCAGGAGCGCTTGGCCGGTGCGGCGGTGCCCTTGCCGGTGGCGCGCCCGCACGGCGCATTGCGCCATCGCGATGCCGAGACGCTCAGTGTGCGCCTGGACGCCGAACGCACCCGCCAGTTACTGCAACAGGCCCCCAGCGCTTATCGCACCCAGGTCAACGACCTGCTGCTGACTGCCCTGGCCCGCGTACTGTGCCGCTGGAGCGGTCACGCCTCGGCGCTGATCCAACTGGAAGGCCACGGCCGCGAAACCCTGTTCGATGAGATCGACCTGACCCGCAGCGTCGGCTGGTTCACCAGCGCCTATCCGGTGCGCCTGACGCCGCTGGCGGAGCAGGGCGCATCGATCAAAGCCATCAAGGAGCAACTGCGCGGCGTGCCGCACAAAGGCCTGGGCTACGGCGTGCTGCGCTACCTGGCGGACGACCTGTGCAAACAGACGATGGCCGCACTGCCGAGTGCCGACATCACCTTCAACTACCTCGGCCAGTTCGACCAGAGCTTCGGCGCCGATGCACTGTTCCACCCGCTGGAGGAATCCGCCGGCCCCGCCCATGACCCGGATGCGCCGCTGCCCAACGAACTGAGTGTCGACAGCCAGGTGTACGGCGGCGAACTGGTGCTGCGCTGGACCTTCAGCCGCGCACGCCACGATCAGCAGACGATTGGCGAGTTGGCCGCGGCCTACCTGGACGAACTGCACAGCCTGATCGCCCATTGCCTCAAGGACGGTGCCGGCGGCCTCACGCCTTCCGACTTCCCCCTGGCGCGCCTGACCCAGGCGCAGTTGGACGCCTTGCCGGTGCCCGCCAGTGCGATCGAAGACGTGTACCCGCTGACCCCGATGCAGGAAGGCCTGCTGCTGCATACCCTGCTTGAACCGGGCACCGGCCTCTACTACATGCAGGACCGCTACCGCATCGACAGCGCCCTCGACCCCGAGCGTTTCGCCCAGGCCTGGCAAGCGGTGATCGCCCGTCACGAAGCCTTGCGCGCCTCGTTCTGCTGGAACGTTGGCGAGGACATGCTGCAAGTGATCCACAAACCCGGCAGTACGCCGATCGAGTACCTGGACTGGCGCGCCGTTGCCGAGGCCGAACAGGAACCGCGCCTGCAAGCCCTGCTCAAGGCCGAGCGCGAAGCCGGTTTCGATCTGCTCAACCAGGCGCCGTTCCACCTGCGTCTGATCCGCGTCGCTGAAGCGCGCTACTGGTTCATGATGAGCAACCACCACATCCTCATCGATGCCTGGTGCCGTTCGCTGTTGATGAATGATTTCTTCGACCTCTACACGGCCCTCGGCGCAGGCCACGACGCGCAACTGGTCACGCCGCCGCGTTATCGCGACTACATCGCCTGGCTGCAACGCCAGAACCTGAGTGCGGCGCGCCAGTGGTGGCAGCACAACCTGCGGGGCTTCGAGCGCACCACGCCGATCCCCAGCGACCGCCCGTTCCTGCGCGAACACGCCGGTGGCAGCGGCGGCATGGTAGTGGGCGATTGCTACACCCGCCTCGATGCCCGCGACGGTATACACCTGCGCGAACTGGCCCAGGCTCATCAACTGACCGTCAACACCTTTGCCCAGGCCGCGTGGGCCCTGGTGCTGCGGCGCTTGAGCGGCGAGCGTGACGTGCTGTTCGGCGTCACCGTGGCCGGGCGTCCGGTGGACATGCCGGACATGCAACGGACCGTCGGCCTGTTCATCAACAGCATCGCGCTGCGTGTGAAGCTGCCCGAGGAGGGCCAACAGTGTAGCGTGCGCCACTGGTTGAATGGCCTGCTCGACAGCAATATGCAACTGCGCGAGTACGAATACCTGCCGCTGGTGACCCTTCAGGAACACAGCGAATTGCCCAAGGGCCAACCGCTGTTCGACAGCCTGTTCGTGTTCGAAAACGCCCCGGTGGAAGTCTCGGTACTCGACCGTGCGCAAAGCCTGAACGCCACCTCGGACTCCGGCCGCACCCACACCAACTTCCCGCTGACGGCCGTGTGCTATCCGGGCGATGAGCTTGGTTTGCACCTGTCCTACGACCAGCGTTACTTCGACGAAAGCACCGTGCAGGGCATGTTGAGTGAGTTCAAGCGCCTGCTGCTGGCGCTGATGCAGGGGTTTCATGGCGACATGGCCGAGCTGCCATTGATGGGCGCGCAGGAGCGTGAATTCCTGGTACACGGCTGCAACCGGAGCGAGCACGCCTACCCGCTGGAGCGCAGCTATATCGAGCTGTTCGAAGCCCAGGTGGCGCAGCATCCGCAACGCATCGTCGCCACGTGCCTCGACCGACAGTGGACGTATGCCGAGTTGAACCGGCGCAGTAACGGCCTGGGCCACGCACTGATCGCCGCGGGTGTCGGCCTGGATCAGCCGGTGGCATTGCTGGCGGAGCGCAGTCTCGATTTGCTCGGCATGATCATCGGTAGCTTCAAGGCCGGTGCCGGTTACCTGCCGCTCGACCCGGGGCTGCCCGGTCAGCGTCTGAGCCGGATTATCGAGCTGAGCCGCACCCCGTTGCTGGTGTGTACCGAGGCGTGTCGCGAGCAGGCCATTGAGCTGCTGCAAGGCGTGGAATGCCAGTTGCTGGTGTGGGAGGAGGTGCCTGCTCGTGGGGCAAACCCCGGCATTTACAGTGGCCCGGACAACCTTGCCTATGTGATCTATACCTCGGGCTCCACCGGCCAGCCCAAAGGCGTGATGGTCGAACAGCGCGGCATGCTCAACAACCAGTTGAGCAAGGTGCCGTACCTGGACCTGAGCCCGGTGGATGTGATCGCGCAAACCGCCTCGCAGAGTTTCGATATTTCGGTGTGGCAGTTCCTTGCCGCGCCGCTGTTCGGCGCGCGGGTGGATATCGTGCCGAATGCCGTCGCCCACGATCCTCAGGGCTTGCTCGCCCATGTGCAGGCCCAGGGCATCAGCGTGTTGGAAAGCGTGCCGTCGCTGATCCAGGGCATGCTGGCCGAGGCACGCATCCGCCTGGACGGCCTGCGCTGGATGCTGCCGACCGGTGAAGCCATGCCGCCGGAGCTGGCGCAGCAGTGGTTGCTGCGTTACCCCGAGATTGGCTTGGTCAACGCTTATGGTCCGGCGGAATGTTCGGATGATGTGGCGTTCTTCCGTGTCGACCTGGCCTCGACCCGGGGCACTTACCTGCCGATTGGTGCGCCGACCGACAACAACCGCTTGTACGTGTTGGACGCTGCACTGGCGTTGGTGCCGCAGGGCGCGGTGGGCGAGCTGTGCGTCGCCGGTACCGGCGTAGGGCGCGGTTACGTCAGCGACCCGCTGCGCACCGCCCAGGTGTTCGTGCCCAACCCGTTCGGCGCCGCGGGCGAGCGTCTGTACCGCAGCGGCGACCTGGCACGGCGGCGCAGCGATGGGGTGCTGGAGTACGTCGGGCGTATCGACCATCAGGTGAAGATCCGCGGCTACCGCATCGAGCTGGGGGAAATCGAAGCGCGTCTGCATGAGCAAGCGGCAGTGCGCGACGCGGCGGTCGGGGTGCAGGAGGGCGTCAGTGGCAAGCATCTGGTCGGCTATCTAGTGGCCGCTGATGCTGCGTTCAACCCTGGCGAGTGCCTGGAGCGCATCAAGCAACACCTGCGTTCTGAACTGCCGGAATACATGGTGCCACTGCATTGGCTCTGGCTCGAGCGCCTGCCGCTCAACGCCAATGGCAAACTCGACCGTAACGCCCTGCCGGCCCTGGAGATCGGCCAGCTGCACGACCAGGCCTACCTGGCGCCGCGCACGGCACTGGAGGGGACATTGGCCGCGATTTGGGCCGAGGTGCTCAAGGTCGACCGGGTGGGCGTGCAGGACAACTTCTTCGAACTGGGCGGGCACTCGTTGCTGGCCACGCAGATCGCCTCGCGCGTGCAGAAGACGTTGCAACGGGATGTGCCGTTGCGGGCGATGTTCGAGTGCAGCACGGTGGCGCAGTTGGCCGAGTACATCGATGGGCTGGCGGCGACAGCGATCAGTGCCGAGAAGGTGGATCGGTTGAGTGATTTGATGGCGGAGTTGGAGGGCCTGTAATTTTCGCTGCCTGCATGGGCCTCATCGGGGCAAGCCCCCTCCCACACTCGACCGGGCTCATGCCTTCAAATGTGGGAGGGGGCTTGCCCCCGATAGCGTCAGTCCAGACGCCGCCTATTTCGGCCCAAGGATCTTCACCAACTTATCCGGCGACGGCGCCCCTTGCTGTTGCTGCAAACCGCCCTTGTCATCGAGGTAGAAAATCGCTGGCGTCGCCGACAACTCCAGCTCATCCATCAACTTCATATTGGCCTCGAGCTTGGCTTCAATCGCCGCCGGGATTTTGTCCAGCGCCTGCAACTTGCTGCCCTTGCCGGCGGCTTCGTGTTCTTGCAGGGCTTTTTGCGGGTCTGGGCTGGCCAGCAGGGCGGCGGATTTGCCTGGGCTGTCTTGGCGGATGATGCCGACCATGATGTGACGCAACTGCACCTTGCCGGCCTTGACCCAGGGCCGCGCCTGTTCCCAGAACATGTTGCAGTACGGGCAGTTGGGGTCGCTGAACAGGTAGACCGTGCGCGGCGCGTTGGTGTCGCCGTCCTGGATCCAGCTGCTTTTTTCCATCTTCGCCCAGACTTCCTTGGCCATCGGCGCGTACACCAGTTGTTCCAGGGGCGCGCTGCTCAGGTCATTGCCCTGGGCGTCGTACAGGGTGCCGGCGAGCACGCTTTTGCCGTCGGCGCTCAGGTACAGCGCCATGCCGCGGTTCTGGTACTGCGCGGCGTAGCCGGTGAGGCCGCTGGGGGCGTCGAACTTGCCGAGGATCTTGGCGCCCTTGGCTTCGATCTGTTTGATCGGGGCCGGCCAGTCTTCGGCCTGGGCCAGGGTGGCGGCCATGCTCAGTGATAACAGGGTCAGCAGGTGGCGGAGGCGGGGCATGTCGGTTTCCTTGTAGGAGGCGTGACGGCGGGGGCGGTGTCGAAGGGTTCCATGGCACGGGCCAGGCTGGCCTGGGACAGTTCACCGAGGTGGCTGTTGATCAGGCGTCCATCGGCTTGGTAGAACAGCGTGGTCGGCAAGGCCATGGAGCCCACGGCCTGGCCGAGGCGGCCGCTGGCGTCGAACAAGACGTTGTCCAGGGTCAGGCCCTGGGTCGCCAGGTAAGTGCTGACGCTTTGCATGCTTTCGGCCTGGTTGACGAACAGGAACGTCACGTCGGGGCGTTGGCGTTGGGCGCGTTCCAGTACTGGCATTTCCCGACGGCACGGCGGGCACCACGTGGCCCACAGGTTGATCACCAGCGGGCCGCCCTGGTAATCGCCCAGTTGCACCACCTCGCCGTTGGCGTTGCGCAGGGTGATGTCCGGCAGGCGCGAGCCCTTGTCATACAGGCTCAGCGACAGGCTGGTCATGCCCCAGAACAGCAGGCCGGTGATGACCCCGGCACTCAACGGTTTGCGCAGGGCCGGGCGGCGCCAGCCATACAGCAGCGCGCCGAGGATCAGTGCAATGACGCCGGGCCAGGCGAGAAAGCCGCCGTCGCGCAGGTCGACGATCTGCAGTGGATCGTTGCGGTAGTAACTCCAGTACATCAGCACAAAGCTGACGCGGGCCGTCAACATGCCCAGCAGGAACAGGCTGAACAGCACCGACTCCGGGTTCTCCCCGCCACGCTTGGCCACGCGCCAGCCCACCAGAGTGGCGAGAATCAGCGCGCCGATCAGCAGGATGTGATTCAGGGCGATGGCGAAGGTGCCGATGGTCAGGGTCAGCATCAGCGGGCATCCCGCGTCTGGGTCCAGCGTTGCAGGAACGTATCGGCATCGACTTCGCCGGTAATGCGTCGGGCGCGGCGTTCTTCACCGTCCGGGCCGATCCATACGAAGCTCGGTGGCCCCGGCACTTTGTAGCGTTCGAGCAGTGCGCGGCTGGCGGCGTTGTCGGCGGTGACGTCCAGGCGCAGCAGGCGCACGTCTTTCAAGGCGTCCATTACGTGGGGTTTGCCGAACACCTGTTTTTCCATGATCTTGCATGACACGCACCAGTCGGCGTAGTAATCCACCAGCACCCATTGGCCCTGGGCCTTGGCGCTGTCGAGCTGGCTTTGCAGCACGGCCGGGTCGTTGATCGTCATGAACGCATCGTGGGCACTCGGCGCGCCGCTGATCCGCGAGCCGCTGTAGACCTTCAGCGGTTGCCACACATCGTCGCTGCCACCTGCCGCACCGACCAGCAGCAAGCCGCCCCACAACCCGAGCACCACGGAAACGGCGCCGGACAGCATGGCGACCCGCCCGAAATCCTGGGCCAGGCGCCAGCCGCAATAGGCCATGGCCATGGCCAGCGCGCCCCACAGGCCGAGCCACAGGTTTTCCCCGACCACTGGGCGGATCATCAACACGGCGGTGGCCAGGAACAGGAAGCCGAACACGCCCTTGAGCACGTTCATCCAGGTGCCCGGCTTGGGCAGGAAGCGGTTGCCCACGGTCACCAGCAGCAACAGAGGCACGCCAATACCGATGCCCATGGCGAACAGGATCAGCCCGCCGTGCAGGGCATTACCGCTCTGGGCGATATAGAGCAGGGCGCCGGCCAGGGGCGCGGTCATGCAGGGGCCGACCAGCAGGCCGGACAGCGCGCCGAGCACTCCGGCGCCGATCAGGCTGCCGCCGCTCTGGTTGCGGCTGACGTTGTCGAGGCGATCGCGCAGGGCCACCGGCAGTTGCAGTTCGAAAAAGCCGAACATCGGCAGGGCCAGGATCACGAACAAGGCCGCGAAGCTGCCGAGTATCCACGGGGTTTGCAGCAGCGCCGCCAGGTTGCTGCCGAGCAGCGCGGCCAGTACGCCCAGCGCGGCATACACCAGCGCCATGCACACCACGTAGCTGCCGGCCAACGCAAAACCGCGACGCGGGTTGGCCCCGCTGCCGACCACCAGGCCGGCGAGGATCGGCAGCATCGGCAACGAACACGGGGCAAACGCCAGCAACAGGCCCAGGCCGAAGAACACCAGCAGGCTCCACCCCAGGCTGCGCTGCTGCAGGCCGCTGGCCAGGCTCTGGTCCTGGGCTTGTGCGGTGGCGGCGACGGCCGGGTTGCCGCCCAGGTCCACGGTCATCGACTGTGGCGGGTAACACAGGCCGGCATCGGCACAGCCCTGCCAGCCCAGCTTGACCTGGCCGGTCGTCCCCGCCGGAATCTTCACTTCGAGGCCTTGGCGGTATACTTGCTGTTCGCCGAAGAACTCATCGCTATGGGCTTCACCCTCGGGCAGCGCGGGTTTTTCGGCGAGGCCGTCGAACTTCATGCGTTGTTGGTACAGGTAATAACCATCGGCTATCTGCCAGAACAGCTGGGTTTCGCCGGACTCCAGGCGTTCGGACGTCAAGGTGAAGGCCTTGCCCACCGGGAGGAAGTCGGGTTTGGTCTCGAACGGGTTACCCGGCGCAGCCTGGGCGAATCCCGCGAACAACATCAGCAGTAAGGTAAATAGATGCCGCATGGTCAAGCCTTAGTTCGATGCAAGTGAGGCACACAATGTGTGGCGTTGATTAACCGATGATTAACCGGACGCTATTCTAGAGCGTAGGGATTATCTGATGTTGCGAACTTTGGCGGCATAATGCGCGCTTAATCGATCTGTCTTCTAATCCCCCGCATCTTTCATGAAGGGTTCAGCATGCACGTACTGGTCTGTGAAGACGACGAACTGATCGCCAGCGGCATCGTGGCCGGCCTCGGTGCCCAGGGCTTTACCGTCGAGCGCGTGGCCACCGCCGCCGCCGCGCGGGCGATGCTCAAGGCTGCCGAATTCGACATCATGGTGCTCGACCTCGGGCTGCCCGACGAAGACGGCCTCAAGTTGCTGCAACAACAGCGCAGCCAGGGCCTGGAAATTCCGGTGCTGATCCTCACCGCGCGGGATTCGGTGACCAACCGCGTCGACGGCCTGCAAGCCGGCGCCGATGATTACCTGCTCAAGCCCTTCGACCTGCGCGAACTCGCCGCGCGCCTGCAAACCTTGCTGCGGCGGGTGGCCGGGCGCAGCGTCAACCTGATCGAACACGGCCGCCTCAGTTACGACCCTAGCAGCCGCGAAACCCTGCTGGCCGGGCAGCCCGTGGACCTTTCCCGCCGTGAACAAGCGCTGTTGCAGGCGCTGCTGCACAACAAGGGCCGCGTGCTCTCCAGCGAACAGCTCAAAGACAGCGTCTACGGCTTCAACGACGAACTGGAAAGCAACGCCCTCAACGTGCATATCCACCATCTGCGGCGCAAATTGGGCAACGGCATCGTCGAAACGGTGCGTGGCCTGGGCTACCGCCTGGGGCCGGCGGATGGTGGAGAGAGCGCTTCGTGATGAGCCTGCGCCTGCGCCTGACCTTCAAGCTCGGTGCCGCTTTTGTGTTGATCTGGGCGCTGGCGGCGGCCTGGATGCTCAACGATCTGCGCAACCAGATGATGTTCTCCCTCGACCAGCGCCTGGTCGCGTCGGCGCGTATGGTCGCCGGTTTGATGGAGCAGATGCCGGGCCTGGCGAGCAGCGCCGAGGGCAAGCACTTCAGCGCCGAGCAACTGAACGTGCCGGGCGGCATGGCCTGTCAGGTCAGTTCCTTGCGCGGCGAAGTGTTGGCGCGCAGCCACACCACGCCGGACCAGGGGCTGGAATCCCATCGCAGCGGTTTTCGCGACCAGATCATCGATGGCGCGGCGTGGCGCAGCTTCACCCTGGCCCGTGGCGATCTGTTCATTACCACCGCCGACCGCCAGGTGGAGCGCGAGGCGTTGAACCTGTCGATCCTGCTGGCGGCCTCGGTGCCGGTCGGTGTGGCGTTGTTGGGCTGCCTGTGCCTGCTGTGGCTGGGGATCGGTCAAAGCCTGCAGCCGCTCAATCGCATGCGCGATGCATTGATGCGGCGCAGCGCCGATTCCCTCGAACCGTTGCAGATCCACCCGCTGCCCAGCGAGCTGAAACCGCTGCTCGACACCCAGAACCAGCTGTTGCAGCGCATCGCCAAGACCATCGAGCGCGAACGTCGCCTCACCGGCGACGCCGCCCACGAACTGCGCAGCCCGCTGACTGCGATCAAGACCCACCTGCAAGTGGCGCGCATGACCGACGGCGCGGCCCGCGACCAGTCCCTGGCCCATGCCGAGGAGGGCGCCGACCGCCTGCACCGCACCCTCGAGCAATTGCTGTTGTTGGCACGGGTGGAGGGCAGCCTGTCGTTCGACGACGGCGTGCAGTCGAGTGCCGAGCAAGTTGCACGGCTGGCGATCCAGGATGCCAACGCCGGCGACAACCAGCGCATCGACCTGATCCTGCCGGACGACCTCAGCGATACCCCGCTGGAAATGCCGGTGGGCCTGGCCGTCGCGGCCCTGCGCAACCTGCTGGACAACGCCCTGCGCCACACCCCGGCCGATACCCGGGTGGAGCTGAGTGTGTTGATGGCCGGCGATCAGGTGGTGTTCCGCGTGCGCGACCACGGCAAACAGATCGCCAGCGAAGACCTGCAATACCTGACCCAGCGCTTCTGGCGCAACGGCAACAGCGAGGGCTGCGGCCTGGGCCTGGCGATTGTGCAGGCGATCGTCCAGCGCTGCTCCTGCTCGTTGACGTTCGACAGCCAGCCGGATGGCCTGCGGGTCGATCTGGGCATGCCGCTGCGGCGCTGACCCGCGTTCTTTCGTGTGCCAAATAGTTACCGCCCGCCTGACGTTCAACCCTTCAGGATGGCGGTCATTGTTTTGCGCTTGAACGGGCCGAATGACTCGGCCTGTACCGAAAAGGACGCTTCTTATGTTGGTCATCGATACCAGTTTTCCCGCCAAGGACTTCAACGCACGCAACGGCGAGCCCGTGGCGCAAGTGGTCCTGCATTACACCGCCGCGCCCTTTATGTCATCCCTGCACACCCTGACGCGACACGGCGTCAGCGCGCACTATCTGCTGCCCGATCCGGCCGAGCCCGGCTACCGCGCCGCCGGTTACGACGAGTTGCGCGTGTTCCGCCTGGTGGATGAGAGCCAGCGCGCCTGGCATGCCGGGGCGAGCCACTGGGGCGGACGGGACAACCTCAACAGCCGCGCGATCGGCATCGAGGTCGTCAACCTGGCGCGGGATGAGGGCGGGGTGTTTACCTTTCCTGCGTACCCTCGGGAGCAGGTGGAGGTATTGATTGAATTGCTGCGCGACATTCTCGCGCGTTACCCGCACATCGGCCCGAGCGACATCCTCGGGCATTCGGATGTGGCGTACTGGCGCAAGAGCGATCCGGGGCCGCGCTTGCCTTGGCGCGGCCTGTTCGAGGCGGGCGTGGGGGCCTGGTTCGATGAAGCAACGCGGGCGATGTATCAGCGCCGCTTTTGTGTCGGGTTACCGCCCGAGGTGGAAGTGGAGCGGGCGTTTCAGCGCTACGGGTATAAACCGGCGCAGAATCGCCAGGCGTTCGAGCTGCGGACCCGCGCGTTTCAAATGCACTTTCGGCCCAGGGATTACGGCGGGGCCCTGGATGCTGAGACGTGTGCGATTTTGTATGCGCTGAATGACAAGTATCGGGGCCTTTGACAGCGAGCGCGGCTCAATTGGCGGCGCTTGATCCGTCCGTTAACCGCCATAACTCCTAAATCCATTCGACGCTGGTGCGTTTCCACAACAGGCAATCCGCGCGCAGGCCCTTGGGCCAGACGCCAACGGATCGGCAGTTTGGTCACCATCACCCGCGTATCGAGGGATCCAGAGATGTCAGTCGCTACCAGCCAAATCGCAGACGCTCGGGTGCAGGTCAGCCCGGCGCCCGTGGAAACGCTCTACCAGTTCGACGAAAGCCCGCTGCTGGCACGCCAGCGCCAGCAGGAGTCCAACGCCCGCAGCTACCCGCGGCGCATCCCTTTGGCACTCAAGCGCGCCAAGGGCATCTACGTGGAAGACGTGGAAGGCCGCCGTTTCATCGACTGCCTGGCCGGCGCGGGTACCTTGGCGTTGGGGCATAACCACCCGGTGGTGATCGCCGCCATCCAGCAGGTGTTGAGCGACGAACTGCCGTTGCACACCCTCGACCTGACCACCCCGGTCAAGGACCAATTCGTGCAAGACCTGTTCGGCCTGTTGCCGGCCGCGTTGGCGCAGGAGGCGAAAATCCAGTTCTGCGGCCCCACCGGCACTGACGCGGTGGAGGCCGCGTTGAAGCTGGTACGCACCGCCACGGGGCGTAGCACGGTGTTGTCGTTCCAGGGCGGTTATCACGGCATGAGCCAGGGCGCGCTGAGCTTGATGGGCAGCCTGGGGCCGAAGAAACCCTTGGGCGCCTTGCTCGGCAATGGCGTGCAATTTCTGCCGTTCCCCTACGATTACCGCTGCCCGTTCGGCCTGGGCGGCGCGCAAGGCGTGCGGGTCAACCTGCATTATCTGGAAAACCTGCTCAACGACCCGGAAGCCGGGGTGCTGTTGCCGGCGGCGGTGATTGTCGAAGTGGTGCAGGGCGAGGGTGGCGTGATCCCGGCGGACCTCGACTGGCTGCGCGGCCTGCGGCGGATCACCGAGCAGGCGGGTGTGGCGTTGATCGTCGATGAAATCCAGAGCGGTTTCGCGCGCACCGGCAAGATGTTCGCCTTCGAACACGCGGGCATCATTCCGGATGTGGTGGTGATGTCCAAGGCCATCGGCGGCAGCCTGCCGTTGGCGGTGGTGGTGTACCGCGACTGGCTCGACACCTGGTTGCCGGGCGCCCATGCCGGCACCTTCCGTGGCAATCAGATGGCGATGGCGGCAGGGTCGGCGGTGATGCGCTACCTCAAGGAGCACGACCTGGCCGGCCATGCGGCGGCGATGGGCGAGCGCCTGGCGGAGCAGTTGCGCATCCTGCAGCGCGACTTTGCGCAATTGGGCGATATTCGCGGGCGCGGGTTGATGCTCGGCGTGGAACTGGTGGACCCGAACGGCGCGCCGGATATCCAGGGCCACCCGCCGGTCCACCGCCAACTGGCGCCGCTGGTGCAGCGCGAATGCCTCAAGCGCGGCCTGATTCTGGAACTGGGCGGCCGCCATGGCAGCGTGGTGCGCTTCCTGCCGCCGTTGGTGATCAGCGCCGCCCAGATCGACCAGGTCGCCGAGATCTTCGGGCGTGCCCTGGCTGCGGCGGTCGCCAGCCTCTAATTTTTTACCCGCCTGGTACGTTCCTACAGATATCAGCGCTGCGCGTGGTGCGCAGCCGGCCTTTGAGCGATGGAGAACAGCAATGACCTCAGTATTCGACCGCGACGACATCCTGTTTCAGGTAGTGGTCAACCATGAAGAACAGTATTCGATCTGGCCCGACTACAAGGCCGTGCCGGAAGGCTGGCGAACCGTGGGCAAGAGCGGCATGAAGAAGGAGTGCCTGGCCTACATCGAAGAGGTCTGGACCGACATGCGGCCGTTGAGCCTGCGCCAGAAAATGGACGGCACCGCGCTGGCTTGAGCCCGCGACACTGACACCAGCGAAGATCCAATGTGGGGGCTCGACCGCTTGCTCCCACATTGACCCTCAGGACTCAGGCGTTCTTGTCTTTCTCCAGCCCGCCCGACGCGCCGGTCACCACTTGCACACTCAGGCGCGGCGTGGCCAGGTCCAGCCCAGCCTCGTCCAGATGACGTTTCAGCGACAGGTTGAACGCCCGCGACACTTCCCATTGCTTGATCGGCGCGGTCTTGAAGCGCGCCCGCAGAATCGCACTGCCTGACTCGAAACTTTCCACGCCCTGAATCTCCAGCGGTGACCAGATATTGCGGCGTTGCAGCGGGTCGTTGCGCATTTTCTGGCCGACGTCGCGCATCAACTTGATCGCATCGTCGATTTCCATGTTGTAGGGGATCGCCACCCGGAAGATCGCGTAGCCGAACTCACGGGAGTAGTTCTTGATGCTCTTGATCTCGCTGAACGGGATGGTATGCACGATGCCGTCGATGTCGCGCAGGCGCACAGTACGGATGGTCAGGCCCTCGACCGTGCCGAGGTGGCCGCCGACGTCGACGTAGTCGTCGATGGCCAGGGAGTCTTCGATGATGATGAACAGGCCGGTGATCAAGTCCGCCACCAGCGACTGCGCGCCAAAACCGATGGCCAGGCCGATCACACCGGCACCGGCCAGCAGCGGCGTGACGTTCATGCCCATGTTGGCCAGGGCGACGATGGCGGCAATGATGAAGATGGTCACGAACAGCACGTTGCGGATCAGCGGCATCATGGTCTGCGCACGGGCGTTGGCCAGGCCTTTGCGCGAACGGGTGAGGGCGTGATGGATCGCGGTGTCGCTGAGAATCCAGATCAGCCAGGCAAACAGCAGCGTGCCGCCGAGGCCGAACAGCTTGACGCTGATTTCATGGCCGTCGCCTTCGGTGAAGCGGATCAGCGACAGGCCCCAGACCCGTAGCCCCAGCTCGATAAACGTCAGCCACACCAGCAGGTGGGCGAGGGTGTAGACGAAACTCTTCAAGCGCTCGGAGTACAGCGCATGGCGCTTGTGCCCGCGTTGCGGCTTGAGGGCATGGCGGCGTACCAGGCCGTTGATCACCATGCACAGCACCAGCAACACCGTGCAGAGCAGCGACTGGCGCAAGGCGGTGCTGGTGTCGCCGGCGGAGACGAAGGTGGCGAACAGTGAAATGCCGACCAACAGCAGGGCCGGGATGTACCAGAAGGTGCCGATGATTTCGATCGTGTCGCTGAGGGCGCGGCGGGTCAGGCGGCGGGACAGCGGCTGGTTGCGGATCAGGTGCGCAATCGGCCGGCGGAAGCGCAGGATGAACACGCCGGTGGACAACGCGGCCATCACATTGGCGACGGTTGCCGCCGTGTGCGCCAGGTGCTGGCCAAGCGCAGCGACCAGCCTGGGGTCGCCCAGGGCTTCGCCAAAGGCGGCGAAACTGCCGATCCACCACAACGGCCGGAACGCCTGGCGCCGCAGGATATACAACGCGTGACGGCGATGGGGGCCGTCCAGCACGGAGAATGCGATCACGCAGATCGCCGAGAAACAGGTGCCGACCACCAGCGCATACGCCAGCACCATCGCCAGGGACTTGCCCAGGGACGAGGGCAACGCGTAACTCAGGTACACGGTGATCACCAGCGCGATCAGCCACGGCCCCAGTTTGCGCAGGGCGAAGCGCAGCATGTCCCAGGTGCGCGGGTGTTGCGGCAGTTCTTCGGTCAGGCCGAAGCGCTCGCGCACCCGGTGGCTGAGCCAGATCAGCGCGGCGGCCAGCAGGCTCCACACGGCGAGGATCAGGGCAAAGCCGAAGATGATCGGCAGCCATTCGTTGGCCGGCAGCATCAAGGCCTCGAGTTCATCTGTGGCCATGTCCACTTCGTCGGACCAGCGTCCCAGTGGGCTGTCGGCGCCGGAAAACTGCTGCTCAAGGCCGGACAGCGTGCTGCCGATCAGCCCGAGCACGCCTTGTTCGGCGGCCGGCTGGGCCTTTTGCGTGGTCTGGCGCAGCTTTTTCAGGTCGTTCAGCAACTGGGTGCGTTGCTGGTCGTTTTCCAGGGTCTTGATCACCTCGTCCAGCGACTGACCCAGCGGCAGCTCGGCCTGGGGTTGCGGCTTGCTGGTGCCACCCAGCAGCCCGGGCAAACCCACGGCCTGGGCCGGGGCGAGCGGGAGCAGGGTGAGCAGGGCGATCAGCAAACAGCAGGGCAGGGCAAGCAGACGGGAAAGCACGAGGCGGTCAACCTTGAAAACGACGAATTGACCGAGTGTACGAGGCCCCTATGCCCAATGCGAGTGCATTTGTTATTCAGCGAGTTTAGCGAGGATCTTGTAAACCACGGTGCCCAGAATCAACAGCATGCCGATCCACATGCTGAACACGCCGAGGGGCTTGTCACGAAAGTTGAAGCCGACCGCGAGCATGATCATGCCGATCAGGATAGGGATGAGCATGGCGTGGAAGGAGGACATGGTGATCATGAGGCGATGGCCTTCTCAGAGTGGGAATACTGACAAGTCTAGGTGGGATTGCGGGAAATGCAGGTGATATAGATCAGGTCCACGCGAAGCCAAATGTGGGAGGGGGCTTGCTCCTCCCATATGTTTAACTGCATTCGGCCTTTGGATCAGGGCAGATCGCGGCTTGCGTAGAACGCGCCGAGCACTTTCACCAGATGTGCCAGGTCATGGCTGCCGCACAGTTCGCGAATGGAGTGCATGGCGAACGTCGGCAAACCGATGTCGACGGTCCGCACGCCCAGGTGGCTGGCAGTGATCGGGCCGATGGTCGAGCCACAGCCCATGTCGCTGCGCACCACAAAGCTCTGCACCGGGACTTCCTCGGCCATGCACAGGTGGCGGAAGAAACCGGCGGTTTCGCTGTTGGTGGCGTAGCGCTGGTTGCTGTTGACCTTGATCACCGGGCCGGCATTGAGTTTCGGGCCGTGGTTGGCGTCATGCTTGTCGGCATAGTTCGGGTGGACGCCGTGGGCATTGTCGGCCGATACCAGCAGCGATTTCTGAATGGTGCGGACAAATTCGTCACCTTCGGGCAGCAGGCGGCGCAGGGTCTGCTCGAGCATCGGGCCATCGGCACCGCAGGCCGAGCAGGAGCCGACTTCTTCGTGGTCGTTGCACACCAGCACGCAGGTTTCATCGGTCTCGCTGGTGAGCAAGGCTTGCAGGCCGGCGTAGCACGACAGCAGGTTGTCCAGGCGGGCGCCGGCGATGAAGTCGCCATTGAGGCCGATCACGGCGGCGCTTTGGGTGTCGTAGAAGCTCAGCTCGTAATCGAGCACCACATCGGCGTTCAGCCCGTGCTCGCGAGCCAACTGCTCGGTGAGCACGGCGCGGAAGTCCACGCGCTCGTCGCCGGCGAACTGCGCGAGGATCGGCGGCAGTTCGGTCTGGGCATTGATCGCCCAGCCCTGGTTGGCTTCACGGTTCAGGTGGATCGCCAGGTTGGGGATGATGGCAATCGGCAGCTTGAAGTCGATCAGCTGGCTTTCGACCTTGCCGTCGCGGCGGAAGGTCACGCGGCCGGCCAGGGACAGGTCGCGGTCGAACCACGGCGCCAGTAATGCGCCGCCGTAGACTTCGACGCCCAGTTGCCAGAAACCCTGGCGTTGCAGCTCGGGTTGTGGCTTGACCCGCAGGCACGGGCTGTCGGTGTGGGCGCCGACCAAGCGGATACCGCCCTGCAGCGGCGAATGGCGGCCGAGCTTGAAGGCGATGATCGAGGAGTCGTTGCGGGTCACGTAATAGCGCCCGTTGGCTTCGGTGGTCCAGGTGTCGCGCTCGTCGAGACGCTGGTAACCGGCCGCTTCGAGGCGTTGGGCCAGGGCCGCAGTGGCATGAAAAGGAGTAGGGGAGGCCTTGAGGAAGTCGATCAGGCCTTGATTCAACGCTTCGCGCATAAATAGCTCCAGACAGCAATGCGCGGAGTTTACCGTTCGATGGCGAGAAGTGCACAGCACAAATGTGGGAGGGGGCTTGCCCCCGATGGCGGAGTGTCAGTCACTGCATTTGTTCACTGACCCACTGCAATCCCCTCCCACATTTGACGGTGTTTACAGCTTTAGAAGGGCGCCGGGCACTCGAAGCGCAGCCGCTCGCCGCTTTGCGGGTGGGTGAAGCTCAGCATGCTCGCGTGCAGGCACAGGCGCGGCCAGGCGGCCAGGGCTTGTTCATGGGCGTACAAGCCGTCGCCGAGCAGCGGGTGGCCGATGGAAAGCATGTGTACCCGCAACTGGTGCGAGCGCCCGGTGATCGGCGTCAGCTCGACGCGGCACCAGTCATCGCAACGTTCCAGCACCTTCCAGAAGGTCAGCGCATGCTTGCCGAACTCGTGGTCGACCACATGGCGTGGCTTGGTTGGCGGATCGTAGCGCAGGGGCAGGTCGATGCTGCCGCTGTCCAGTTCCGGTTGACCCCAGGCCAGGGCGGTGTAGGCCTTTTCGGTTTCGCGGTCATGAAACTGGCGGGACAGTTCGCGGTGGGTGTCGGCGTCCCGCGCGAGCAGGATGATCCCGGAAGTTTCCCAATCCAGGCGATGGACGATTCGGGCCTCTGGGTAGCCGTTTTCCTGCAGGCGGGTGATCAGGCAGTCCTTGTTGTCGTCGGCGCGGCCGGGCACCGAGAGCAGCAGAGTCGGCTTGTTCACCACCAGGACGGCGGCGTCCTGGTAGAGGATATGGATGTTGGACAACGGCATTAAACAGCCTCGTAACAAACGCCAACGGCGGCTCGATCACCCGGCTCCCGCAAAGGGATCAAGGTGACGGAGCCGCCGTGGCGACCGCCCTTTCGATCAACGATCGGGCAGGGTGATATTGAGTTCCAGAATCGAGCAGCTGCCGTCGTTTTCCAGGGCGACATGTACGTCGTCGTTGCCGATATTGACGTACTTGCGGATCACCTCGACCAGTTCCTTCTGCAAGGCTGGCAGGTAGTCCGGGGTGCTGCGTTGGCCGCGTTCGTGCGCCACGATGATCTGTAGACGCTCTTTCGCTACCGACGCGGTACTTGGCTTTTTGTTGGCGCGAAAGAAGTCGAGAAATTTCATTGTTTAGTTGCCTCCAAAGATACGCTCGAAGAATCCCTTCTTCTTGACATCGAGGAAGCGGTGTTCCACGGTCTTGCCCAGTAAGCGATCAACCGCGTCGCTGTACGCCTGGCCGGCGTCGCTCTGGTCGTCCAGAATCACCGGGACGCCCTGGTTGGAGGCCTTCAGCACCGCCTGGGACTCGGGAATGACACCCAGCAGGGTCACTGCGAGGATCTCTTTGACGTCTTCAACGCCGAGCATCTCGCCATTGCTGACGCGCTCAGGGTTGTAGCGGGTGAGCAGCAGGTGCTCCTTGATCGGGTCTTCGCCTTTTTCGGCGCGCTGGGACTTGCTGGCCAGCAGGCCGAGCATGCGGTCCGAGTCACGTACCGAGGAGACTTCCGGGTTGGTCACCACGATGGCTTCGTCGGCGAAGTACATCGCCAGGTGAGCACCGGTTTCGATACCGGCCGGGGAGTCGCACACCACGTATTCGAAGGTTTCCTTCAGTTCAGCGAGGACTTTGCCTACGCCTTCCTTGGTGAGCGCATCTTTGTCGCGGGTCTGACTGGCGGCCAGTACGTACAGGTTCTCAAGGCGCTTGTCCTTGATCAGGGCCTGTTGCAGGTTGGCTTCACCGTTGACCACGTTGACGAAGTCGTACACCACGCGGCGTTCGCAGCCCATGATCAGGTCGAGGTTACGCAAACCGACGTCGAAGTCGACGATGACTGTCTTGTGGCCGCGCAGAGCGAGGCCGGTACCGATAGCGGCGCTGGTGGTGGTCTTACCCACACCACCCTTGCCGGATGTAACCACGAGAATCTTGGCCAAGGTGTTTCACCCCTAAGGAAAAAGGACTTTTCAGCCCCCGAAAAACATCTCTTGGAACTCGCTGCAGGCGGACAGCCTTTGTAGGGAAAAGAGGTGGTTTCCGCGTGGAAACGCCAACTTCAAACTAGTCCTACGCAAGTCTTGCCGGTTTCGCTGTGCTATCAGAGTCTAGAGATGCTTGGAAAATGCGGCAGTATCCGTTAAAGACGGATGATGTTCAACACATCGCCCGACAGGCTGACTTGTACCGCGGCGCCCCACAGCGGATCGCGGCGCAAATCTTCGGAAACCTTGTACTGACCCGCGATCGAAACGAGTTCAGCGGTCAACTGCTGGCAAAAAATACGTGCCTTGGTATCACCCTTGATGCCGGCGAGGGCACGTCCGCGCATGGGGCCGTATACATGGATGTTGCCATCGGCCAGAAGTTCCGCGCCCGGACTGACCGACGAGATCACCACCAGGTCGCCGCCCTGGGCGTAAATCTGCTGCCCGCCGCGCACGGGGGAGGTGATGATCTTGGTCGGCTTGACCGTCGGCTCCGGCGGTTTTTCCGGTTTTTTCTTCACTTCACCGGCCAACGGATCGAGCGGGCGCTCGCGGGCACCGGACGGTGGCAGTACTGGCAGTTCAATAGCGATGGCGGCGGCAATGTCTTCGATACGGCTGGCACGAATCGCCAGGGTGCGCAGGCCATGGGAGCGGCACACGCGCATCAGGCCCGGCAGGTCGATTGCGCCTTGGCCGGCTGGCAGCTTGTCCAGGGCCAGCACCAGCGGCGCGTTGTTGAAAAAGTTCGGTGCCAGGGCGACCTTGGCGGCGAGCTGGCGGTCCAGGGCGTCGAGGTCATTGCGGGCCAATTCCAGCACGGTAATGGCGAGCATGCTGCCTTTCAGCTGGAACACGGGATCTTGGTCTAGCGGTTCGGTTTGGCTCATGGTCGGCAAAAGCGGCTTGTCACGAAAAGTGTCGAGACTTATAACGAGAACAACCACTGGCCGCAAGCCGAGTCGAACCGTTGTAGAATGCGCGGCCCTTGTCTTTACCGGAATCTGTAATGGATCGCCCGCGTTTTCGAGCTGTATTTTTTCACCCGCGATTTTGGCTGCTATGGCTGGGACTCGGCCTGTTGTGGCTGGTCACTCAATTGCCATACCGCGCGCTGCTGACCATTGGTCGCCTGCTGGGCGCGGGCATGTACCGCGTGGCCGGCGAACGTCGCCGCATCGCCGCGCGCAACCTGGAACTGTGCTTCCCGGAAAAGTCCGCGCAAGAGCGTAAACATTTGCTCAAGGAAAACTTCGCCTCCACCGGCATCGCCTTCTTTGAAATGGCCATGAGCTGGTGGTGGTCGCGCCAGCGCCTGGCGCGGCTGGCCCACGTCGAAGGCCTGGAGCACCTCAAGCAGGCTCAGTTGGACGGCAAGGGCGTGATCCTCATGGCCCTGCATTTCACCACCCTGGAAATCGGCGCGGCCCTGCTCGGGCAAAAACACACGATCGACGGCATGTACCGCGAGCACGGCAACCCGCTGTTCGACTTTATCCAGCGCCGTGGCCGCGAGCGCCACAACCTCGACTCCCTGGCCGTGGAGCGTGAAGACGTGCGCGGCATGCTCAAGCTGCTGCGCGCCGGCCGCGCCATCTGGTACGCGCCGGACCAGGACTACGGCGCCAAGCAAAGTATCTTCGTGCCGCTGTTCGGCATCCAGGCCGCCACCGTGACCGCTACCAGCAAGTTCGCCCGCCTGGGCAAGGCGCTGGTGGTGCCGTTTACCCAGGAGCGCCTGGCCGACGGCAGCGGTTATCGCCTGGTGATCCACCCGCCGTTGAGCGATTTCCCCGGCGAAACCGATGAGATCGATTGCCTGCGCATCAACCAGTGGGTCGAGACCTCGGTGCGCGAATGCCCCGAGCAATACCTGTGGACCCATCGCCGCTTCAAGAGCCGGCCGCCGGGTGAGCCCAAGTTGTACGAAAAACGCCGTCGGTAAGACCCGCCTTTCTCTACATGGAGTGACGCAATGCGCCCAGCTGAACCGGTTACAGGCTTGATTCTTTCCGGCGGCGGGGCGCGTGCGGCGTATCAGGTGGGGGTACTGGCGGCGATTGCCGAGTTGCTGCCGCCGGGCGCGGCCAATCCGTTTCCGGTGATCGTCGGCACATCGGCCGGCGCGATCAACGCGGTGAGCCTGGCCAGTGGCGCCATGGACTTCAGTGCGGCGATCGAGCGTCTGACGGCGTTCTGGCAGGGCTTCCGCAGCCACCTGGTGCTGCGCAGCGATTGGCCGGGGGTGATTCACCAGGCCGCTCGTTTCTGTTTCCACAGCCTGCTCGGCCTGGGCGCCCAGGTCCCGGTGGCGCTGCTCAACAGCGCGCCGCTACGGGACCTGCTGCACGAGATGCTGCACCTGGATGGCATCGACCAGGCCATCCGCGAAAAACACCTGAAGGCGGTGGCGGTCACGGCCTTCGGTTACGAGTCCGGGCAAGCAGTGACCTTTTACCAGGGCGGCGGCACCATCGATGCCTGGCTGCGCCATCGGCGTATCGGTGTGCCCAGCCGACTCACGGTCGAACACCTGTTGGCCAGTTCGGCGATCCCCTTGCTGTTTGCTCCGGTGAAGCTCGACCAGGAATATTTCGGCGATGGCGCGGTGCGGCAATCGGCCCCCATCAGCCCGGCCTTGCACCTGGGCGCCAGCCGCGTGCTGGTGGTGGGTGTCAGCGGCAACCCGCGCGGCGTCGAGCATGAACACGCCTCGCAGCGCGCCTACACCGGCCAGCAGCCGACCCTGGCGCAGATCGGTGGGCACATGCTCAACAGCACGTTCATTGACAGCCTGGAAAGCGATATCGAGTTGCTGGAGCGCTTGAACCAGTTCAGCCATTTCCAGCCCGCCGACAGCGCGGCCCGGGGCCTGGCGCCGGTGGATGTGCTGGTGATTGCGCCGAGTCAGCCGATCGATGAAATCGCGGCGCGGCATCGGCAGGAATTGCCCGCGGCGTTGCGCCTGTTCCTGCGCGGGCCGGGTGCGACCAAGACCAGCGGGGCGGGAGTGCTCAGTTACTTGCTGTTCGAGGCGGGGTATTGCAGCGAGTTGATCGAGTTGGGGCGCAGTGATGCGCTGGCCAAGCGCGAGGAGATAACCCGGTTTTTGGGGCTGTCCCCTAGCTGAATTTGGGAGCAGGCACGCCAGCTCCCCCATCAGGCCCGCGGTGTGGTCAGAAGTGGTACTTGACCAAAAAGCTCGCCGTATCCTGGTTGGTCTTGAACGCACCGGAATCTTCGATCCCATACTTGTTCTTCCAGTAGTCGTATTCAAAACCGACGTACAGCTGTTTCTCGCCCCAGTTCAACGCCTTGCCCAGGTCATATTTGACTTGTGGGTTGAAGTGCAGGTTGGCGTGATAAGTGCCACGGGCGTTCTTGTCGTTGTCGACCACCCAATCCATATAGCCGTCGATCAGGATGTTGGAGTTGCCCACTGGAAGGGTGTACGACCACACCGGGGTGATCTGCCACACACCGTCGCCCGGGCGATTGCCTTCGGTCTGGCGCTGGTAGAAGTTCAACTGGAAGTAGTCGAAACCAGGGATGTTCAGGTCGAAGCCCGGGCCCAGCAGGTACGATTCGTTATCGCCTTCGCCGAACTCATAAGTGAATGCCAGCAATACATCTTTGATCGGTCCGAAGGACAAGTCCTTGTCGAAAATCTTGCCGAACGATAGACGCGGGCTGAACTCGCCGTAGTAAGTACTGGGGCCGACGTTGCCGTCTTCCTTGCCGTTGTAAAAGATGCGGTCGAGGAAAAAGAAGTTGTCGCCGTACTTCCACGCATCGGCGTGTTCAAACGTGACGGTCTGTTGGATCTGCGGGTTGACGGTGAAGTTTTTGCCCCACAGGTACGTCAGGCTGTTGTTCTGCCACTGCAACAAGTCGCCGGCAACGGCTTGGCCGCCCGCCAGCAGGGTTGCCGCCAGCATCAGGCCTTTGAACATAGGTTTCATTCGGTTGCTCCCGAGTTAAAGTTTTATGGTTTTTCTTCTAAGCAGGCGCTCTGGTGTGGCGCCTTTTGGTTCGCTGAAAAAAATCGTCTGTTCGGTCAGCTTTAATGCTTTTAGCAAGAGCTGCGCCAAGGTGTAAAAAAAGCCAAAAAAATCCCCGTCGGCTGCAGCGGCTGCAGTCGAATTCAGAGGGCTTTTGCGCACTTGGGCCGCCGCCCGCAGGCCGGGATAAGTTGGCCTTGCAGTCAGCTTTTACATTCGCTGTTTTTTTTTCAGTCGATTCGAGCGGGCGCGGAGAATACTGGCTCCAAAGCCTTGGCTCAAGTGCGCTGTTAGAGCGCGCGTGGGGCGAGAATGGGGCACGGCTTGTGGCCGTCCCCAGGTCAAAGGTGTACATGTGGGCGTTCCCTGTTCGTTATTGTTTTTGTTGTGACGAAGGAATCAATGAGTGTGGGCGACGGCGGGTCGTTCAGAACCGCCCACATTGGGATCTGTGTGAGTCAGTCAGTGCGTGCGGGCGCCCTGGTTGATCCAGGTGCCGATCAGATCGCGTTCCTGCTGGGTCATCTGGGTGATGTTGCCCAACGGCATGATCTGGCTCGCCACGGCCTGCGCCTGAATGCGCGCGGCCTGTTGCTGGATCTGCGTCGGCGTGTCGAACATCACCCCCGCCGGTGCGGTGCTGAACAGCGGGCTGGTGGGCTTGGCCGAATGGCACACGGCGCAGCGTGCCTGGATCACCCCATGCACCTTGTCGAAGTCGACCGTCGCCTGGGCCGGCGCGGGTGCCGCAGCGGGGGCGGCCGGTGCGACGGGTTTCTCGCCGCCGCCCAATGCGGTCTCCGGCAACGGCTGGTACTCGATGGCCGCCGGTGCCTTGGCCACTTCGGCGATCGGCTTGGGCCCGGTGACATACGCCAGGCAAATCATCGCCAACGCGCCCACCGGCAAGGTCCAGGCATATTTCTGGCTGTTGTGCCGGGTGTTGAAATAATGCCGCACCAACACCGCCGCCACGGCGATCCCCGCCAGGATCAGCCAGTTGTAGTGGCTGCCGTAGGTGCTCGGGAAGTGGTTGCTGATCATGATGAACAGCACCGGCAAGGTGAAGTAGTTGTTGTGCCGTGAACGCAGCAAGCCCTTGGCCGGCAGGGCCGGGTCCGGCGTGCGCTGCTCCGCGATCGCCGCCACCAGCGCGCGTTGTGCCGGCATGATGATGCGGAACACGTTGCCCACCATGATGGTGCCGATGATCGCCCCCACATGCAGGTACGCGCCCCGGCCGCTGAACACTGTGCTGAAGCCGTATGCCGCCGCGATCAACAGCACGAACAGGATCAAGCCGAGCAGGGCCGGGCGTTTGCCCAGGGCCGAGTCGCAGAGAAAGGAGTAGATGAACCAGCCGGCGAACAGTGAGCCGATGCCCAGCAACACGCCTTCGGTGCCGCTCAGGCTGCTGCCGGGTGCGAGCAGGTACAGCGTCGGGTTGAGGTAGAACACCACGCACAGCAGCGCGACGCCCGACATCCAGGTGAAATAGGCTTCCCATTTGAACCAGTGCAGGTTGTCCGGCATGGTCGGCGGGGCCAGTTTGTATTTTTCCAGGTGGTAGATACCGCCACCGTGGATCGCCCACAAGTCACCGGAAAGGCCGTCCTTGGGGTTGACGCGGTTGAGGTTGTTTTCCAGCCAGACGAAGTAAAACGACGCGCCGATCCAGGCCACGCCAGTGATCATATGAACCCAGCGCACGCTGAGGTTCAGCCATTCCAACAGATGTGCTTCCACAGTCTTTACCTCTCGCCTGTCACCCTTGTTGTCGGGTGATCCGGCCTTCTCTTATTGGTGGGGGGCGAGGATCAACCGCTCATCCTCTTTGAAAAAATGCTCATCGCAGTTATTGCCGGTGCCACTGCGATCAACCACCAGGAAGTCATCCCGCTTTTCGATCGTCAGCACCGGGTGGTGCCAGACGCCGCGATGGTAATTAATGCCCTGCCTGCCGTTGGTGACGAAGGCGCGGACCAAGCCTGATACAGGTGCATCGCCAAGTGGCGCGACCACGATCAGAAAGGGGTTGCCGAGCAGCGGAATGAAGGCCTGGCTGCCCAGCGGGTGTCGCTCCAGCATGCACACGGTCAGCGGCATTTCCAGCGCGTCGGCGCGGAAGATGCTGATGATGGCGTGGTCTTGCGGCTGGGCGGTTTCCACCGTTGCCAGCTTGTGAAAACGCATGGTCGACCCGTTGTTGATCATGAAGTGCTCGCTGCCGTCGGTTTCGATCACGTCTCCGAAGGGGGCGAAGGCTTCTTTGGTCAGGGGTTCGATCATCAGTGTGCGCATGGCTGGCTTCTTAATCTGTTGGGTTATTGATGGACCGTTGTAGGAGCAAGCTTGCTCGCGAAGGTCGTCAACGATAACGCGTGCATCCTGAATGAACGCGGTGTCCTTGAGTTTTTCGCGAGCAAGCTTGCTCCTACAGGTTCAGCATGACTTGGCGACCTTGCCCAGGACGCGCAGGCGACTCACACCGCCATCCGGGAACACGTTCAGGCGGATGTGGGTGATCGGCCCCAGCGCCTTGATCTGCTCGGCGAAGGTGTGTTCGGCGTGCATTTCCAGCTTCTGCGCCGGCAGCAGTTCGCGCCAGAACAGCGATTGGGTTTCGATCTGGCTGTCGGTGCCGCCTTTCACGAACGCGGCCTGGATCGAGCAGGTGTCCGGGTAGTTGCCCTTGAAGTGCAGGGTGTCGACGATGACTTTCTCGATCTCGCCCGCATGCCCCAGCGCGACGATAACCCAGTCATTGCCTGGCGTGCGACGCCGCGCGGTTTCCCAGCCGTCGCCCATGTTGACGCCACGGCCGGGGTTGAGGAGGTTGCCCATGCGGCCGAAGTGTTCGTCAGAACAGGCCAGGGCGCGACCGCCGTTCAGCGCCGCCGCCAGGTCGACCTGTTCGTTGTCGCCCACTGCGGACCAGTCGCGGAACGGCACACCGTACACGCGCAGACGGGCCACGCCGCCATCCGGGTAGATGTTGAAGCGCAGGTGGCTGAACGCCTGGTCATGGTTGATTGCGTGGTAGTGGTGGCTGTTGCCTTGCAGCTCGACGGCCGACAGCACTTCCACCCACTGGGTGCTGTCATCCGGCTCGCCCGAGGCGAGGAAGCAGGCTTCCAGGGAGGCCGACGGCGGGAAGTTGCCGGTGAAGAATGAAGTGTCGATGTCCACGCCTTTGATCGAGCCGGGTGCGCCCAGGCGGATCACCGCGCTGTCGTAGCCTTCGAAGCGCTTGCGGCGCGACTCCCAGCCGTCCATCCACTTGCCGTTGTCATCGAAAACGCCCTCCTTCCACACAGCCGGGGTCGGCTGGAACAGGCGGTTGGCGTCGGCGAACCAGTCATCGGTCACCGAGATGATTTTGGTGCCGAGGCGAGCGTCGGCCAGGTTGACGAACTTTTCGAAAGGTACGGGTTGCGCTTTCATTCTTCTTGTCTGCCTTGGATAGAGTGGCTGGGGATGGTCGTTTAGAGGGTCAGTAAGCGGAACAACGCGATCTTGTTGATCTCGTCCAGCGCGCACTTGAACTCGGTGTCGACCGGGTGGTGGATGCGCGTTTCGAACGCTTTGATGATCTGATGCCGGTTGCTGCCTTTTACCGCCATGATGAAGGGAAACTTGAACTTGGCCTTGTAGGCCTCATTCAGCTCGGTGAAGCGTGAGAACTCTTCGGCCGTGCATTGGTGAATACCGGCGCCGGCTTGTTCATGAGTGCTGGCTTCGGTCAGTTGGCCCTGGACGGCTGCACGGCCTGCCAGGTCCGGGTGAGCGTTGATCAGCGCCAGTTGCGTGGCGTGATCGGCGCTGAGCAGGATATCGCGCATGCGCTGGTGCAGGGTTTCGATCTCGTCGAGCGAAGCGTCCTGCCCCAGGTCGAAGGCCTTTTCGGCCACCCATGGCGAATGTTCGTAGATGTCGGCAAAGGCGCTGATGAATGCATCGCGGCTCAAGGTCGACGGTTTGACGGTCTGGAACCTGGTCATTGCGCCGCACCCTTATAAGGGTGAGTGGCGTGCCAGTGGCGGGCAATGTCGACCCGGCGGGTGAACCACACCTGTTCATGGCCCTTGGCGTATTCGATAAAGCGCTGCAACGCCGCGAGGCGCGCCGGGCGGCCGATCAGGCGGCAGTGCAGGCCGATGGAAAGCATCTTCGGCGCGTCGGCGCCTTCGGCGTAGAGCACGTCGAAAGCGTCTTTGAGGTACTCGAAAAAGTCATCGCCCTTGTTGAAGCCTTGCACCTGGGTGAAGCGCATGTCGTTGGTGTCCAGGGTGTAAGGGATCACCAGGTGCGGCTTGCCGGTGGGGTTGTTGGGTTCCCAGTAGGGCAGGTCGTCGTCGTAGGTGTCGCAGTCGTAGAGGAAGCCGCCTTCCTCCATCACCAGGCGCCGCGTATTCGGACCGGTGCGGCCGGTGTACCAGCCCAGCGGGCGTTCGCCGGTCAGTTCGGTGAGGATGCGGATGGCTTCGAGCATATGCTCGCGCTCCTGGGCCTCGTCCATGTATTGGTAGTCGATCCAGCGGTAGCCGTGGCTGCAGATTTCATGGCCGGCGGCGACCATCGCGCGGATCACGTCCGGGTGGCGCTGGGCGGCCATGGCCACGGCGAAGACGGTCAGCGGGATATCGAATGCTTTAAACAATTTGAGGATGCGCCACACGCCGGCACGGCTGCCGTATTCGTACAGCGACTCCATGCTCATGTTGCGCTCGCCTTGCAGCGGCTGGGCCGAGACCATTTCGGAAAGGAAGGCTTCGGACTCTTTGTCACCGTGCAAGATATTGCGCTCGCCGCCTTCTTCGTAGTTGAGTACAAAAGACAACGCAATGCGTGCCTTGCCCGGCCAGTGGGGGTGAGGAGGGTTACTGCCGTAACCGATCAGGTCGCGTGGGTAGTCAGCGCTCACTGCAGTCTTCCTTCTTGTGCGTGGTAGCGGTGGGTGTGGCGGCCGGGCAGTGAAAAGACTGAGTGGCGTCACAGCGATGAGTGATTGTATACAACTTATTCGCCACTTTGTAAGCCCGGATTTCTGCATTTTTTCCGCAACGCTCACCTTCAAGGGTGTAGCAAGAAACTTGCCTGACTGGTCAGCTAATGGACAAAAGGTCGTTTAAAAGCAAGGATGACTCATGAATCGGCCGGTCGCGCCAGGCCAGTGGAAGGATCGCAAGGTTTGTGATTTTTATTGTGTACAATTTTTTTGAAAAGTGTCTTAATCGACCCGCGCCAGCTTTTTCGCTGCCCTGAAAAAGTGCGGCACTCATTTCTACTGACCTCGGGAGGCGCGTACACGCCATGGGACGTTTGACCACACACGTTTTGGACGCCGCTCACGGCTGTCCCGGCAGCAGCATCACGGTTGAGCTGTACCGCGTCGACGGCGCGCAACTGGAACTGGTCGCCACTGCCGTCACCAACAGCGACGGCCGCTGCGACGCACCGTTGCTGCAAGGCGACGCCTACCGCAGCGGTGTGTACCAACTGCAATTCAGCGCCGGCGACTATTACCGGGCGCGTGGCGTGCAATTGCCGGAGCCGGCGTTCCTCGACGTGGTGGTGCTGCGCTTCGGCATCAGCGCCGAACAGGAGCACTACCATGTGCCGCTGTTGATTTCGCCTTATAGCTATTCCACCTATCGCGGTAGCTGAGCATCATCCCCTCGACGCTCTTCGTTGGTTTTTTTGCCCGCCCACACTGCGGGCTAATGAGATGGTCACCCCCAACACCCTGTGAGGGCTACGCTTTCACGGGGTGTTTTGTTTTCGGAGGCCATCATCATGAGCGAGTCAGCACTGATCGGTATCGATCTCGGTAAACACACTTTCCAACTGCACGGCCAGGATAAGTCGGGCCGCGAGGTCTTTCGCAGAAAATGCTCACACCAAAATTCTGCCTACTTGTAACGGTTCGCGCTTGAAAAATATGCGACTCGCATTCATCGACTTTCTGACACGCTAAGTACATCAGTGCTGCTTTGTGGCAATTGCATCAGGGAGTAGTTTCCAGTGTGATCGCCATGAAATATTTTGCATGACTAGGCTCTCATCTTTGGGAAATGTCCTATTTACTCTCGATTTTTATGTGTGCAGCCTTTGGCGCATCGTTTGAGCGTCTGCCCGCCGACGCGAGAACCTCGACCGGACTGATCCGCGATAATTAATCGAGGGAATATGGACATGACGATGCCCACTCAATGGCAAGAACAGATCGAACATGTTTGCGCCCACATTGGCATAAGCCAGATTGACTTACTGCTCGACCAGGCAGGATGGAGCCACCGTGCTGTGCCTGCCTTGGAGATGCTAACGCCAAAAGTCCCCTGGTTCTCGTTGTTCACCGGCACGTCAGAGCAAAACCTGTTGGATCAGGCCCCTCTGTTGATGCGTCTGGACTTGACGCAGTGGCGACATAAGGCCTGGCTGGAACAGTTGGTGGAGCATGCCACCGATGGCCGCCTAATGGTGGTGATCTCGTCATTGCCCTTCGAAGTTTTGAGTAAAGCCCTGCAAGGGTTTTCGCAATTGGCTTGGGGTGGACAAACCGGTTTGTTACGGTATTACGACTCACGCATCTTTCCCCTGCTGATGTCCTCGATCCTCACCGATCAGCAGCGCGCCGAGTTTCTGCAAGCCGCTGCTTATTGGGGCTGGCTTGATCGGGATAACCAGCCGCAGTGGTTACAAGGCACGAGGCTCACCCATCAGAGCAACATCCAGGTCAGTCCCTTCGTGGAAATGAACGATCAACAATTTGACCTGCTTGGTTGTATCAGCGATGCGCAGCAACTGTTAAATGGCAAAAACTTTGATTTCCTGGATGAGAGCCGAGAGCGGCGTTTCGCGCTAATTCACTCACTTGTTGTGCAAGCGGGTCAGGAAAATTATTTCGGCGATTTGACCGAGTATGTGAAACAGAACTTAAGCAGAACCTAGGTGCCTGGATAGCCACTTTGCGCTGGGACAAGAGTGTATTGCATGCATAAGTGGTTTGAATGGTTTACGCGATCAAGGTGATCAGCAAGGAAGTTGCTAGCAATGCAATCGATAATAAAAAAAACAACACAAAAAGTCGCGTTTTACTTCTTGGGATTCGCGTTATCTGGGTGTTCTTCAGCGAACAATGAAATGGCTGGGGGAAACCTGCAAGCCATCAACCATACCATGCACGGTATTAACTGGATGTCGGTCAATGGTTACCGAGCGGACGGTGGTGGTGGAAGCTCGTGTTGCATCATCATGCCCGTCAAATGGCGTCCTGGCTTAAAGGCCCAGATTGAATGGGAGGTCGATCCTGAGCCATTTGGGCCCACGCCGCCTTTAGGAACAGACGAGTTCAGAGCTTTTATGGTTAAACATAAAGCCAACTATCAGCGCCACAACACCACCGTGGACATTCCAGAGTGGCCTGGGACGGAACGATGTGGCTTGAAGGTACACTTTTTGGTTTGTAACCAGATCAAGGTTACGAGTTCATGTTGGGCATTTAACTCAGAGCATTACCCGATTAAAGAACCCTCGCAAATGAAGGAGCCGGCCGTATGTCCGAAGTGAACAATAATTCAAAAGACAAAGCTTGGGGGCCGCCAGTTTTTCCTGCTATGGGGCGTTTTCCGACGAAAACATCGGATGTGACAGATAACTACAATAAGCAAATTGCTGAGCAAAATCGGCTTCAACAAAAACGTGACGATCAAGGGCGTCGCACACAGCGTTTTACCTGTTGTCATAGCCTGCATATCAGTCTGTTTTTCGATGGCACCAACAATAACGAAAAGAGCGACACCCAGGAGGGGCATCCCACTAATATCGCCAAGCTGTTTCATGCCTCACTACGAGGTAAAGACGCGATGGGGCAGGGTTATTTTTCGTATTACATGCCCGGTGTCGGCACGCCATTCCCCGAAGTTGGCGAACTGGATTACAGCGATAGCGGGCTGCAATATGCCACTGGGGGGGAAGACCGGATCAACTGGGCCTTGGTACAGGTGGCCAGCGCGTTATCTTATGCTCTGAACAATAAAAGCGGAATTGATGACATTGTCGCCAAGACCAAGGTCGAGGCCATGAGCACCTGGAAGGCACCGCTGATGAGTGCTCTGGGTGAAGGCAATCGCCGCCGAATCATGAAAGAGCTGCTGGCCCCTTTACACGCTCGCAAGGACGAGGCCCAGCCTAAAGTGCTGGCGGTCAAACTGTACGTGTACGGTTTCTCTCGGGGAGCGGCAGAGGCTCGCACTTTTGTTACCTGGTTGAGTCAGTTGTTCGACACCCCAGAAGGGGATGAACTGCCAAAACAGGAACTGTTGGGCTTGCCTGTCAGCGTCGAGTTTCTTGGCGTGCTGGACACGGTGGCCTCGGTGGGTATTGCCCATGTAGCCCCATTCTTTGCTGGGCATATGGACTGGGCCGATAACACCCAGTTGCTACCGGATGCGCAGCGGTTCCCGGAACTGGTCAAGTGTTGTCGGCATTTTGTCGCGGGCTTCGAGCAACGCTCATGCTTTCCGTTGGATTCGATTCGTAACGAAAACGGCCAGTATCCGGCCAATACCTACGAAGTGGTGTACCCCGGTGTGCATTCGGATGTGGGCGGCGGCTACCCGAAAAATGACCAGGGCAAAGCTCGTGAAGGTACTCATGAGCTGGTGTCGCAGATTGTCTTGCACGACTTGTATGCCGCTGCTTTTGCAGCGGGTGCCCCTCTGCAAGTGCCAGAAGAGGTACTGCCGGACACGTTTAATAATAGCTCGGAGATGTTGTGGCGAAAGTTGGAACGAGATACAAGAGAGGAGTTCGATATGAGCCCCCATGTAGTGGATCGTTTCAACGCCTGGCGCCTCAAAACCCTACCAGGTGTTGCGGCTGACGAATCCGTCGAGGACTCGGCCTATAAGCCGCTGCGTTTGAACACCACCGTAGAAGACACCCTGGCCGATCAACTGGGCTGGATCACCGGTTGGCGTATTGGTCGTTACGTCAATGATCCTCAAGGTAATAACGACAGCTATAAGCGCCAGCCTTTTTTCACCCAAGCCAAAGAGGCGACGCCCTATCAGGAAACTACTGAGCGCGAACAGTATAAAAAAGACCAGGCTGATGCCGTGAAAATGCGGCGGGATAACCCTCAGTATCCCGGCCCACGAATCTATGAACCGCAGATTGATCAGACCCAACTCAGCCAAGCTGCCGAGGAATTCAAGTCTGACTACACCGGCCAGAAGCGTGAGCAATCCAGTTGGCAAGGCACGGTGACCGACGTGGTGTTACGCGATGCGATCTATTTACTTAACGAGAATGACGAGTCCAAGGACCATGACGCCCTCAAGACGGCAGGTGATCTGCGCAGTAAGCAACTGTTCCGTGATGCTCAAGGCACGTCCGGTGCAGACCCTGAGATGGCCCTACTGGTGGCGTTGTTCGATGACCAGATACACGACTCGCGGGCCTGGTTCATGCACGACAAGTTGAAGTCGAGGGAGTTGTGGGCCGGTTATTTCTTTTACCGCATGACCTATTTCGGCAATGACAATAGCCGTGATCTGTCCCCAGTCGTAGTGGCCGGTCGCATATTGGGCGTGGCGATGATTGCCGGGGCTACGGTGTATGGCATCAAGCGCCGTGGTGTATTAGGTGGTGTTGGCGGACTGGCGGCGGGCATTGGGGCGGCGACCATCGGCTACCAGGTGATCGATAAGGCCACTGGCCTAGTGGTACCGTTCTTGCCAGGCGCGGAACAACTCCTGCAACCAAGCAGCCATGTGGGTCAGATCGCGTCGGAGCAAAAGCATCAGATTGAACTGGATGACTTTGCCCGACGCATGGAACGAACCACAGCCATGTTGCGCAAGACGGGCAGCTTGTTCGAACCGGATAGTGTCGTTTAAGACGCGAAAAATAAATCATTCTGGTCGATTACCCTACAAACCTCAGTTCCAACTTCAACTGATGGCTTTGATAATCGAGCTGCACCTTCTCGCTTCCCACCCCATTCAGCCCGCAACTGTTCTCGGCTGCCCAACCAATTGGCCAGAGCAGTTGAGGGTGTTCCAACAGATGCTGATTGATCAAATGGCAGACGCTGTCGGCCTTGGGCGGCAAACCTTCAGGGCTGTGTAGCTGTTCAAGCAAAATGCGGATCGCATTGTCATCAGCGACTTCCTGCTGTCGATCTGCGAGCAGTTGCCAGATATATGGACGTCGGCTCGATAACCACTGCGCAATGTTCTGCGATGGGAGCAATATCGGAGGGGATGTTCAAGCGCTGACATATCGCGAGGAACTCGGTGACTTCAATAACCGTAGGGAATTCGAACTCTCTTGGCTGACGCTTTGTCTGGACCACCCGTTAATCAGTATTGCAAAAATGGGGGTGGCCATAGATTTTTATGCCGCTTGCGCATGCAACTATCTAGCGCCTTTTGCCCTGCGGCGCTGCCTAGGCTGGGTGTTTTCCTCATGCAGAAGAAAACCCCATGACCTCGTCCCCCGACCACGCGAGTGCTTCACCCGACACCGTTAATGCCGACGACCCGGACCTTGCCGCCCAAGTACAAACGCAGGCGATTCGCGAGCAACTGATACGGCGGATTAACGCCTACACGCACCCCAGTCGCCTGATCAATCGAATTGCGCTTGCCGACGCGCGTTGCGTCGCCGCGACACGCGCACTGGCGCGGCTGATAGGCCGTTCGCCGAAAGTCTTGACGGTCATCCGCGCCGAGCTGCACAAAGCCTTCGAAATGGACCCGGACCACCTCTTGTTCAGCGAGCCCAAGCCGCCCGCCGCGCCGCGCAAAGTCGAGAGCCTGACCGAGCGGGCGTTGGCGTTGCTGGTCATGCCGACGGTGGTGATCAACGTCAATCAATTCACCGCCCTGAGTGTCAAAGACGCGCCGGAACGGCACTTGCCGTATACGCCGCTGGAAGCCCTGCGCCGCGTCGTCGCGCTGCAGCTGTTCGAGCGGCTCGCCCATGCGGTGAGCGCCTACTGGGACTGCCTGGCGCAGGGCACCTGGCTCACACGCCGGGAACGCTGGGTCGAGTTGCACACGGAGCTGTTTGGGGACCGGGCCTTTTTGGCGTGGCAACTGGACGAGCTATCGCGTGCGGGATTCGCCATGGTTCAGGCCCTGATCGATGCGCCCAGCGCTGAGGAGCGCCGACGTGCGGGCGGGGCTTGGGCTACGCTGCGCGTCGGCCAGTTGCTATGGCCGGGGGCATCGGCGGTCGCGATCCCAGGGGCACTGCATCTGTATCGCGAGGGCGACCCCAGCGATGCGCCGCACGTGGTTTACCTGCCGGGTGGGGGCCGCAACTTCTACGAGTACCCGTCCTTCGCCGCCCTGCAGGACGGCCTGCTGGCGCTGGACCGGTCGCGGTTCCACGCACTCTGGCAGTGCCTGCCGTTAAGTCGGCGCGATAACGTGTACCGCCCCGCTGCCTTGTCTGCGACGAGCGCCTTTATGCGCGGCCTGCCGCTGATGGCCGATGCGCTGGCGCTGGGTGCCGAGGCCTTGCTGAGTGGGCAATGGAGCAACGAGTTGGCGTGTGCGGCGAAGATGAATGACGGCTACGTGTTTTCCGAAGGGCGGCCTCGACTGCCGGATGCCGCACCGTTTCTGGCCGCGGTCGAAGGGGCGAGGCAGCAATGGGTCGGCGGCGCTCGGCTTGGCGTGATCGGCGCGCAATTACTCAAGTGGGACCGGCAACGCCGAGGCGCAGAAATCATCTTCGCCAGCACGGCCTCCGGCCTGGCCCTGCACACGGCACAGCGTCAGGTCGCACGCTACGAAGATGCGCTGCTCGCGCTGCTGGTCCCGGCTGATCCCAGCGCGGATACCCTGGCGTACCGGGTCATTGCGTCGCTGATGAGCCAAATTGACGTGCATATCCAAGCGTTGAATACGTTGATGCAAGATGCCGGGCAACGGCTGCTGGAGTTGGCTTTTTGGGCTGAACGTCCGGGGGGAGCGGGTACGCTCAGGCGCGTGTCGTTGTTTATGCAGGCCCAAACCGCGGCCCTGCGTTGCGAGGTGGAGTTGCAACACCGCCTCAAGCTGATCAGTACGGCGCATCGCGACCTGATGATCGAGGTGGTCGACCAACCGTTGGCCAGCCGCCGCCCGGGCAGTCTTGCCCAAGTGCTGTCGATCGCGGTGGGCAGCGCGCCGGACGCTTTCTACCCGCTCCATAACGTGTGGGTGGTGACCACGGCTGCGGCGCTAGAGCGCTCGTCGCGCCAACTGCCGGTGGTGCTTTACGCTTTCGGCGTGGAGGGTGGGATCAAGGCGTTTGCCGGGCTGGACGCGTTGACCCGCAGCCTCAAGGCGAGCCTGAACAGCCCAGACGACTCGGTGTTGTGGCGCTGTGTCGAGCACGATAAACGCGCCGACCTGCGCGCCCATGCCGCCGCGCAAACACTCGGCGTGCGCTACGTTGAAATCAACGGCAAGCCCGCGCTGGCTGCGCTCAAGAAACTGCTGGGGAGCTACGACCGCTTACACCGCAGCAGCGAGGACATCACGCGGGTGTTCAGCGAAGTGACGGATGCCGACCTGAGCCGCGCGCTGCTGATGGTCGATCTGGAAGCGCAGTTGAAGATCCCGCCCAATAATGCCCTGAGCCAGGCGCTGGCCAATATTGAGCTGCTGCGCACGGCGGCGTCTGAGGCGAAAACGCTGCCCGCCTGGCTCGCGCACGCACCACGGGCCCAGCGTCAACACTTCAAGCGCTTGCTGCGCTTGTACCTGGGCAACGCGTTGGCCTTCAAAAGCCGGCTGGAGCAATGCCTGCCTGATCTGAACACCTTTGCCCGGCGCACCTTGATCGCCCGTTTGCGCGAGGACGGTTTTTTTCCGCAGTTGGATATCGACCAAGCGTTGATTGAGATGCCCGATGATGTCCACGGTGCTTTCTGTGGCTGGACCAGTGGCTGCGCCGTGGGCGATCGCCGCATCGTGCTGACCCCGACCGCGACGCGCACCTCCTTCAGCCTGCTGCAACTGGCGCTGCATAACCTGGACCCGCTGGCACCCTGGACGCAGTGGCGATTCGATCACGCGCGTTATCTGCAACCCGAGTGGAAGCAGCGCCTCAATGCGGCTTACTTGATCGGGCTGGTGTCTTCGCTGGACATCGGTGGCCGCTACGATGCCCTGATCCAGCAGGTTTTTTATCCCCGTCGTGAAACCGACCGTGTGCTCAGCAACGGACGTATCCCTGGGTTATTGAATCGCGCCTTGCAAGCGGGCGCTGCATATCACCTGTTCGATGCGGTGCAACGGGGGCTGACGGCAACGGCACAAAGCCTGTTCAAGACGGCGATGGCGGCACGCACGCCGCAGGACCTGTCGAGCAGTCAGCCCGCGCTGCAACTGTATGTGGTCCATCTGGTCGGCCACACCCTGCAGCATGATCGCTATGTCGCAGGGATCGTCGCGGTACATGACCCGCGTACCGACCTGTGCGTGGTTTACTGGCCCGATGCGCCGCCGGCCCTGGTCCTGACCGAGTACGGCAGCTTGCAACAGGCCCATGCTGCATTGAACCGCATCGGTGCGTTAGCGGATAACGTCAAGACACTGGCGCGGCAGGTCGCGCCGGGCTGGGCATTCGAGGCGCTCCCCCAGCCACCGGAGGGTGTTGATGCGCGCACCCAGGCCGCCAAAACGCTGAAAGCCATACCGGCGTTTTTCATGATGAAGGGCATCTGGCGGGGGATCGACTTCGTGCGCTCATTCGGCATCAAGCACCTGGAACCTGCGGTGGTGCTCGAGGAGATCGAAGCCCAGACCCTTGAACAGATCGCCAGTGCTCCGCAGGATTGGCTCGCGCTTGTGGCCGTGCCCCATTGCAACGCCCAGGCATTGCTTTACCACGCCAGCGTGCAGGAGCTGCAACGCCGTACTCAAGCGGCCAGTCATTCCGGCAAGGCGTTGGAGCACTATCGGAACCAGCGCCTGAATGAGCAGGGCGATACCCGCGCACGGGCGCTGGTGGGGTTTTTTTCGCCGTTGTACGGGACGTTCAATGACTTCCATGAGCTGCTGCTGGTGTCACGGCGTTATCACCGTTTCGGCGACCCCCGGGACGCGGTCGATGTGGGTTTCATGAGCGCCTTTATGGTGATCGACGTGTTGCTGAACTTTGTCCCCGGCCCCAGGAAAGTCGGACGTGTCGGCGCAGGTGTCGCGCGGCCGGCGCTGAGGGCCGTGCTGGGGCGGCTACATCGTTTACGGATGGCGACGGATGCCGGGGTTTCCCGCGTGGCAACGCCGCCCGTGACTCGGCTCAAGGCCTTGGATCGCTTCAAAATCAACGGCGTGCCTGAGGGCGCCGTTGCGCTGAAAGGGCCGGACACGGCAGGCGTGCAGGTGAAACACGGTGAGCTCTTTGTGGCGGACGACACCCACACTTACCCCCTTTACCGACGTGGAGACGAACCGGCGTTTCGCCTGAAGAACCCGCAGGCACCGGGGCAGGACGAACTGATTTTGCACATCCACCAGTCCAAGGAATGGTTACTCGGCGCGGATGCACCGCAACCGGTCGCGGGCACCAGTTCCGGGGTGCTCAACCCATGGCGTCCACCCGTGACGCCGCCACCGGACTGGCGCCCACCGACGGTGCGCGCCGCTACGGAAAGCCGCATTTATCGCTCGTCCGCGCCGAACACCGAGTGGTTCGCCTGGCGCGCGCGCGTGCCCATGGGCCAAGTGCCTGGCTCCTCGGCGTTCGGCACGTTTCATGTGCATATGGACCCGCCGGGGTTTCCCTACGATGTCATCTATATCGGCGCCCAGTACGACCGCCCGACGGCATCGGGGGTGGGTTATTACCGGGTACTGGCGCCGGGGGACAGTGCGCCCTGGAGCGGCCTTGCTTTCATTACCAAGGATGAACCGCTGGTGTCACTGGCCCGGGCGGACCTTGAGCGTTGGACAGACACTGCGCTGGAGGAACAGCCCATCCCGGTATCACGCACCCAGGCGGGCGAGTGGCGGCTGCATGCGCCGTTGTTCGACACGCCGTTGGAACGGTCTGTCGCCACGGCGTTCCCGAACCTTACTACTCATAGCCGCAGCATGGCCGTCGCCCGGCTGGTCGAACTGGCCGATACTTCTCGCTCGGCGACGGCCAGCCACCTGCTCAATGTGCGTGCAGCGCTGGACAATTGGTTGACCCCCACCGCCAACCGGCTGGGCCAGACCGATGATTTGCTGAGAATGCTGCGGCCCACCGAAAGCAGCGGCCGATCGATCTATATCGGCTTCGACGGCAAGGCACCGGGCTTCACTCGCGTCGACTTCAACGTCGCCGGCCTGGACCCGACCCTGCGCACCGGCGGCCGCGCGCGTGCGCCGCAGCGGGAGATTGCACAGCGCGCAGCCGTCAAGCGCGTGCTCGAACAGCAGGGCTTCGACGTGCAGGAACTGCAGGTCATGCGCGGCAAAAAGCCCAGCCATGAATTGCTCGTGACACATTCGCGCTGCGGTTCAAACAAACTGTACTACGTGTCGTTGCATTGGCTTGGGCGCGGCTCTGTACCGTTGGAAAACCGCCTGACAGACCATTGGTTCAATGCCGCGATCATCAGACACCCGACCTCGCTGGCGTTGGCTGCGGTCAAGAGTGCGCTGCGGGAAAACCGTCTGGTTCGGATCGCCGCCGGCATTCAGTGGCAGTCGACGGGGTCGGTCCGCCCCAGCGTGTATTTTGTCAAAGTGACCCCGCTCTGACGTTGAGCAGCGAGACCGCGCCAGCCGCCCCGAACAGCCCGGCACTGGTGCGGTTGAACCAGCTCTGGCCGTTGCCGCTGCGCAGATAGCGTGCCGCGCCGTGGGCGCCAAGGCCGTAGGCGAGCTTGCACAACAGGTCGAGCACGGTCCAGGTGGCGATCATCACCAGCAGTTGCGGCAGAAACGGCTGTTGGCTGCTGAGGAACTGCGGCAGGAAGGCGGCGAAGAACAGGATGTCCTTGGGGTTGCTGGCGCCCAGCACAAACGCACGGCCAAACAAGGCGCGAAAACGCGGCGTGGCGACGGCCAGGGGCACCACCGCGCCGTGGGCCGGTTGGCGCGATTGCTGCCAGCTCTGCCAGGCGAGGTAAAACAGGTAGAGCGCGCCGACTATCTTCAAGACGCTGAACAATTGTTCCGACGCGAGCAACAGCGCACCCAGGCCGAGTGCCGAGGCACTCAACAGGCAGATCGAGGCGAACACGCCGCCGAGGAACGCCGGGTACGAACGGCGCAGGCCGTAGTTCAAGCTGTTGCTGATCATCAGCAACGACAGGGGACCGGGGATCAGGATCACCACCAGCGCGGCGCCGCTGAACAGCAGCCAGGTTTCCAGGTTCATTCACAGTGCTCCTTTCATGCAAAAGCCTCACCCAAAGGTGAGGCGGTTTCTTCGGGGGTTGCCGACCTAGAGGAAGATGAATTTCGCGATAAAGATCGCGCACAGCACCCACAGGCTGACGGAAATTTCGCGGTACTTGCCGCTGCCGGCCTTGAGCGCCACGTAAGTGATAAAGCCCAGGGCGATCCCGTCGGCGACCGAGAAGGTCAGCGGCATCATGATCGCGGTGACGATCGCCGGAATGCTGTCGGTAGCGTCGTCCCAATTGATATGGGCCATGCTCGCCATCATCAGCATCGCCACATAAATCAGCGCGCCGGCGGTGGCATAAGCAGGAATCATGCCCGCCAGCGGCGCGAAAAACATCGCCGCCACAAACAGCACGCCCACGGTCACGGCGGTCAGCCCGGTACGGCCGCCGGCGGCGACACCGGCGGCACTTTCCACGTAGCTGGTCACCGGCGGCACGCCGACCATGGCGCCGAACACGCTGGAGGCGCTGTCGGCCTTCAACGCACGGGACAGGTTGTGGATCTTGCCGTCGGGGTTGACCAGCCCGGCCCGTTGCGCGACGCCCATCAGGGTGCCGGCGGTGTCGAACATGTGTACAAACAGAAAGGCGAACACCACGCTGATCATGCTCACATTGAATACACCCATCACGTCCATGGCTAACCAGGTCGGTGCCAGGCTCGGCGGGGTGGCGAGGATGCCGTTGTAGTGCACCAGCCCGAGGCCCCAGCCGGCGAGGGTCACGGCGATGATGCTGATGAGGATCGCGCCGAACACCCGGTGGTAGCTGAGGATGGCAATCAGTAGAAAGCAGATGGCCGCCAGCAACGGTGCCGGCTCGTGTAGCGAACCGAGCTTGATCAGGGTGGCCGGGCTGTCGACGATGATGCCGGCGGTTTTCAGGCCGATCACCCCGAGGAACAAGCCGACACCGGCGCCCATCGCATGGCGCAGGCTCACCGGAATGCTGTTGAGCAGCCATTCGCGGATGCGCGACAGCGTCAGCACCATGAACAACACGCCGGAGATAAACACCGCGCCGAGGGCCGTCTCCCAGGTGTAGCCCATGGTCCCGACCACGGTGTAGGTGAAGAACGCGTTCAAGCCCATGCCCGGCGCCAGGCCCACCGGCCAGTTGGCATACAGGCCCATCAACAGGCACCCCAGCGCGGCAGCGATGCACGTGGCGACAAAGGCGGCGCCGTGATCGATACCGGCATCGGCCATGATGTTCGGGTTGACGAAGATGATGTAGGCCATGGTGATAAACGTCGTGAGGCCGGCGATCAACTCGGTCTTCACTGTGGTGCCATGCACGCGCAGTTTGAACAGGCGTTCGAGCCAGCCGCTGTCGGCGGCGGAGAGGTTCGGCGCGGCGAGGTCCAGCGGGGCTTCGGATTTGCGGCTATCCACAGCAAGTACTCCTCAAGCATTTTATTGTTATGGTCAGCGCGCAGGCGCTGTGAGGTACTGGCGGGTTTGTTGACTGATAGGTCAGGAACTCGCACGAAGCGAATTATGCTTTTGTATACAAAAAAAGCAAATAATGTTTTCGATTGTCTGCGCAAAAAAAGATGAAAGGCTAATTCACCGCACTCAACGCCTGATTGACCGCCAGCCAGCCGTTCACCGCGGCTTCCCCCGCTTCATTGAAGGCGCGCTGCAACAACTTCACCTGTTCGCGGCGCAAGGACTGCTCGAAACGCAGGCCTTCGGCGCTCAATTCCAGCAGGCGTTTGCGCTTGTCGGTCTCCGACGCGATGCTCTGCACCAGGTGCATTTCCTGTAATTGGCGCAGCGGCATGTTCAGCGCCTGCTTGCTCACGCCGAGCAATTCCAGCAGTTCCTTCACGCTCAGGCCGGGGTAGCGCGCGATAAAAAATACGATGCGCTGATGCACCCGGCTCAGGCCACGGCGCTCCAGCATTTCGTCGGCCTTGGCGGTGAACGCCTGGTAGCCGAAGAAGAACGCTTCCATGGCGGTTTGCTGGCTGGTCTGGTTTTTAAGGTCAAGCATATTGACGTATCCACACAAGTCGTCGTAATTTCGGTCAACCAGTTTGACGTATTTCCCACAGGCTTTGCTACCGGTGACCCTATGGCCTTCTCAGAACGTGTTACGCGCCTCAAAAGCTCCTTGATCCGTGAAATCCTCGCGGCGGCCCAGCGCCCGGAAATGATGTCGTTCGCCGGTGGGCTGCCGGCCGAAGCGATGTTGCCCGCGTTGAACTGGGACGACATGCCGGTGAACATCGGCCAATACGGCATGAGCGAAGGCGAGCCGCAGCTGCGTGAATTGCTCGCCGCCGAGGCGCGTGCATTGGGTGTGCCGTGCCAGGCCAGCCAGGTGCTGGTGGTCAGCGGTTCCCAGCAGACCCTGGATCTGGCGGCCAAGCTGTATATCGACAAGGGCACGAACATCCTCCTGGAAGGCCCGACCTACCTGGCGGCCTTGCAGATTTTCCAACTGTTCGGCGCCGAGTGCCTCACCGTACAACTGGAAGCCGACGGCCCGGACCTGGCCGCGTTGCGCTCACGTCTCGAACGCTACCGCCCGGCGTTCATCTACCTGATCCCGACGTTCCAGAACCCGTCGGCCGTGCGTTACAGCGAGGCCAAGCGCGAAGCCGTCGCGGCGCTGCTCGATGAATTCGACGTGACCCTGATCGAAGACGAACCGTACCGCGAACTGACCTTCGACGGCGGCAGTGCGCAGCCCATCGCCGGCCGCCTGAAAAAGGCCAGTTGGATCTACACCGGCACCGTGTCGAAAACCTTGTTGCCCGGCCTGCGCGTCGGTTACCTGATCGCCAGCCCCGACCTGTTCCCGCACTTGCTCAAGCTCAAGCAGTCGGCCGACCTGCACACCAACCGCGTCGGCCAGTGGCAGGCGATGCAGTGGCTCGGCAGCGAGAAATATCAACAGCATCTGGTCGAGCTGCGCGGTTTCTATCGCGCGCGCCGGGATGCTTTTCAGGCGGCACTCGAGCGGCATTTCGGCGAATTGGCCGACTGGCAAGTGCCCCAGGGCGGATTATTCTTCTGGTTGACCTTGAAACAGCCGCTCGACACCCGCACCTTGTTGGCACCTGCGCTCGATCAGAACGTCGCGTTCATGCCCGGTGAACCGTTCTTTTCCGAGCCGGACCAGCACCTTGGCTCACTGCGGCTCAATTTCAGCCATATCGACCCGTCCCGTCTGGACGAAGGTCTCAAGCGCCTGGCCGCAGTGGTCCGTCAAGCACAGCACGCGCGAGCGGCATAAGGGGAGCCCCATGTACAAGGTTTATGGCGATTACAAGTCGGGCAACTGCTACAAGGTCAAATTGATGCTCAACCTGTTGGGCATCCCGTATCAATGGGTGGATGTCGACATCCTCAAGGGCGACACCCAGACCGCCGAATTCCTGGCCAAGAACCCCAACGGCAAGATCCCGGTGCTGGAGCTCGAAGACGGCACCTGCCTGTGGGAATCCAATGCGATCCTCAATTTCCTCGCCGATGGCAGCGAGTTTCTGCCGACCGAACCGCGCTTGCGTACCCAAGTGTTGCAGTGGCAGTTCTTCGAGCAGTACAGCCATGAGCCGTACATTGCGGTGGCGCGCTTTATCCAACTGTACTTGGGGATGCCAGAGGATCGCCTCGACGAATACAAAACCACCCACAAGGGCGGTTACAAGGCGTTGAAGGTCATGGAGCGCCAACTGCAAAGCACGCCGTACCTGGTGGGCGAGCAGTATTCGATTGCGGATATTGCGCTGTATGCCTACACCCACGTGGCGCATGAGGGCGGTTTTGACTTGACGCCTTACCCGGCGCTGCAGGCATGGCTGAAGCGTGTGGCCAGCCATCCCAGACATGTGGCGATGCTCGACTGACTCACTCGGTCAACTGTGGGAGCGGGCAAGCCCCTCCCACATTTAGCTCAGTGGTGTGTCGGATAATTTGTCATGCAGCAAGTCGAAACAGCGCTGCGCCGCCGGGCTCAGCGCCATCGCGCTGCGACTGATCAACCCGATCTCGCGGTTCACGCCGGGATGATCGATGCTGATGCGCTTCAACCCCTCCAGGCTGTCCGCCGCCGACTCCGGCAGCACACTGATCCCCAAGCCCTGACGCACCAGCGCCAACACCGTCGACATGTAGTTGGCCTCCATGCCCGCGTTCATCGTCAGGCGTGTCTCGTCAAATAACGCCTCGACGTGTTCGCGCACACTGCTGTCGCGCCCGGTCAGGATGATCGGCTGATCCGCCAGTTGCCTCAGGGTCAGCGCCGGATAGCGGGCGAGGGGATGATCCAGCGGTACGAACGCGCACAGCCGATCATTCAATACCGGCACGAACGCCAGCCCGTGGTTCAGCCGTGCGCGCACGCCGATGCCGAAGTCCACCTCGCCCGAGCGCACCTGGACATGAATGCGATGGGCCACCAGGTCATGCAGGCGCACTTCGATCCCGCCGAAGCGTTCGCGAAACAGGCGCAGCGCGGGCGGCAGGGCGCCGGCGCACACCGAGGGCAGGGCGGCGATGGTCACCACGCCACGACGTAACGCCGCGAGGTCGCGGGAGCCGGTGACGATGTTGTCCAGGTCCAGCAGCAGCTTTTCCATCGGCCCGCGCGCTTCCTGGCCGGCGGCCGTGATGCTGACATGCCGCGGGCTGCGGTCGAGCAGGGCGACGCCGAGCCAGTCCTCGAGTTGCTGAACCTGCACGGTGAGCGCGGACGGCGACAGGTGCAGTTCGTTGGCTGCCTTGGTAAAGCTGCCGGTGCGCGCGACAGCGAGGAAGGCTTGGATGTGTTGGATAGAGTTCTTCATTTTGTTTTTCCGAACACTAGCGAGTGAATATTCCAATTTACAAAGACTAACGCGTTTCCAATACTCCAGGGAAAACAATAACCGGCCACCAAGGCCGCTCTGGAGTAACCCATGCTCGCTACCCTGGGTGTCATTACCATCCTTTGCTTGCTCGCTGCCGTCATGAGCAAACGCCTCTCGCCCCTGGTGGCGCTGATCGCCTTGCCGATCATCGCTGCGCTGCTCGGCGGGTTCGGCCTGCAAACCAGTGCCTTCATCATTACCGGGATCAAGAACGTTGCCCCGGTGGTGGGCATGTTTGTGTTCGCGATTCTGTTTTTCGGGATCATGACCGATGCCGGCATGCTTGACCCGATCATTGATCGCATCCTGCGCACGGTAGGGACGCGTCCTACACGAATTGTCGTTGGCACCGCGACCCTCGCCTTGCTGGTCCACCTGGACGGTTCCGGCGCGGTGACGTTTCTGGTGACGGTGCCGGCGATGCTGCCGCTGTATACGCGGCTGGGCATCGACAAACGCATCCTCGCCTGCGTCTGCGCGATGGCTGCCGGGGTCAACTTCCTGCCGTGGACCGGCCCGGTGCTGCGCTCGTCGGCGGCGTTGCATGTGCCGGTGGCGGATCTGTTCCAGCCGCTGATCCCGGTGCAGATCGTCGGCCTGATCTTTGTCTTCGCCTGCGCCTGGTGGCTCGGCCATCGTGAAGAAAAACGCCTTGGCCTGGGCGCCGGTTCGACGGTGGATGCCGTGCCGCAACGGGTGCTCAGCGACGACGACATCAAGCTGCGACGCCCGCGGCTGTTCTGGGTCAACCTGATGCTCACCGTGCTGGTGATGGTGGTGATGATCGCCGGCTGGGTCGACCCGGTGGTGATGTTCATGCTCGGCACCGTGGTCGCGCTGTGCATCAACTACCCAAATGTCGACGCCCAGCGCGCACGCATCGACGCCCATGCCAAGACCGCCCTGACCATGGCCAGTATCCTGCTCGCCGCCGGCGTGTTCACCGGCATCATGCAAGGCACCGGCATGCTCAAGGCGATTGCCGAAGTGGCGGTGGCGCAGATTCCGGCCGGCCACGGCAAGTTGATCCCAGCAGTGGTGGGCTTTATTTCCATGCCGCTGAGCATGTTGTTCGACCCCGATTCCTACTATTTCGGGGTGATGCCGGTGATCGCCGAAGTCGGCAAGGCCCTGGGCGTCGACCCGCTGCAAGTGGCCCAGGCGTCGCTGCTGGGCGTACACACCACCGGTTTCCCGGTCAGCCCGCTGACCCCCGCGACCTTCCTGTTGGTAGGGCTGTGCAAGATCGAGCTGGCCGATCACCAGCGCTTCACCATTCCGTTTCTGTTCGCCGCGTCGGTGTTGATGACCCTGACCGCGTTGCTCCTGGGAGTATTTTGAGATGAAAACCTTGCGCATCGGTTCCGGCGCCGGCTATTCCGGCGACCGCATCGAACCTGCCGTGGAACTGGCCGAACAGGGCGACCTCGATTACCTGGTCTTCGAATGCCTGGCCGAACGCACCATCGCCTTGGCGCAACAGGCACGCATCAGCGATCCGCAGGGTGGGTATGACCCGTTGCTGAGTGAGCGCATGCGCCGGGTGCTGCCCTTTGTCGGTGAGCAGGCAGGTCGCCGGCGCTTGCGCGTGATCACCAATATGGGCGCGGCCAACCCGGTGTCGGCGGCCGTTGAAGTGCGGCGCATTGCCAATGAGCTGGGCCTGAGCCTCAAGGTCGTGGCGGTGGTGGGCGATGATGTGCTCGACGTGTTGCGCCCCGAGCAGGTGTTGGATAACGGCCAGACCCTTGGCTCGCTGAGTGCGCGGCTGATTTCCGCGAACGCCTACCTGGGCGTCGACGGCATTCTGCAGGCGTTGCGCGCCGAGGCCGATGTGGTGATCACCGGGCGCGTGGCCGACCCGTCGCTATTTCTGGCGCCGCAGATGTTTGCGTTCGGCTGGGCGGCTGACGATTGGTTGCGCCTGGGGCGCGGCACGCTGGTCGGGCATTTGCTCGAATGCGCGGGGCAGGTCAGTGGCGGCTATTTCGCCGATCCCGGGTTCAAGGACGTAGACGACCTGGCCCGCCTCGGCTTCCCCCTGGCCGAGATCGATGCCGAGGGCAACGCCGTGATCACCAAAGTGAGCGGGTCCGGCGGGCGCGTCAGCCGCGCTACGTGTACTGAACAATTGATCTACGAAGTACACGACCCGGCGGCCTATCTGACGCCGGATGTGACGGCCGACTTTTCCCAGGTGAGTTTTGTCGAGGAAAGCGTCGACCGGGTACGCGCCCAGGGTGCTGCGGGACGGGCGCGGCCGGACCGGTTGAAAGTCAGCGTGGGTTACCTGGACGGTTGGATCGGCGAGGGGCAGATGTCCTACGGCGGGCCGGGAGCCGTCGCACGCGCCGAACTGGCGCGAGAGGTGGTGCTCAAGCGCCTGGAACTGATGGGGGTGAAGATGCAGGACGTGCGCGCCGAGTTGATCGGCATGGACTCGCTGCACGGCCCGCGCAGCCGCGTCGAACCGTGGGAAGTGCGCCTGCGCGTCGCTGCGCGCTGTGAGGAACGCAGCGAAGCGGTGCGGGTCGGCAATGAAGTGGAAACCCTCTACACCAACGGCCCGTCCGGCGGCGGCGGTGCCAGCAAGAGCGTGCGCCAGGTGGTGGCGGTGGCCTCGTTGTTGTTGCCGCGTGACGCCGTCAACCCGAGGATCGAAGCATGAAGCTGCATACCCTGGCCCATTCCCGCACCGGGGATAAGGGCGACACCTCGAACATTTCGATCATTGCCTATCGCCCTGAGGATTATCCGCTGCTCTGCGAACAGCTCACTGCCGCGCGCGTGACGGCGTTCTTCGCCGGGCTGTTGGAGCCGGGGGCGGCGCCGGTGCGACGCTATGAATTGCCCAACGTGCAGGCGCTGAACTTCGTGTTGCCGGGGATCTTGCGCGGCGGCGTGACCCGTTCGCTGGCGCTGGACGCCCATGGCAAGTGCCTGGGCTCCGCATTACTGGACATGGAAATCCCCGCTCTGTAGGCGCGAGCCAGCTCGCGAAAATCGTCAACGATAACGAGGGGAACCTGACACCCAGCGGCGTCCTCAGGTTTTTCGCGAGCAAGCTCGCTCCTACAGAGGAGAGGGCGTTTGTCAGGCGGCGGCGAAGCGCTTGTCCAGATAATCGATGATCACCTTGGAGTCATACATCCAGGTGGTCTGGCCATTCTCTTCGATGCGCAGGCACGGCACTTTGATCTTGCCGCCTTGCTCCAGCAGGGTCTGGCGATCCTGTTCGTTGTTCTTCGCATCCTTCAATGCTACCGGCACATTCAGGCGATGCAGGGTGCGACGGGTCTTCACGCAGAACGGGCAGGCATGGAACTGATACAGGGTCAGTTCCTTGGCGGCCGCGTTGACCTGCGCTTGCTGCTCGGCGGGGCGCTGCTTTTTGCGTGGACGGGTAATGTAGTCGCCCGCGATGATGACGTGGCCGAGGCCCACTCGAAGTGCTTTGACGAACATGGCTGAAACCTCTTGCCCAGAACAGAGGGCCGCATCTTACTTGATTTGTGGGGGCGAAAAAAAACCGGCGATGAACGCCGGCTTTTTCCTACCCGACCGGTTATTTGATCAGGCTGAGGAATTCGCTGCGGGTCGCCGCGTTTTCGCGGAACTCACCCAGCATCACCGAGGTGATCATCGACGAATTCTGTTTCTCCACACCGCGCATCATCATGCACATGTGCTTGGCTTCGATTACCACGGCCACGCCCAGGGCGCCGGTCACTTGCATCACGGCATCGGCGATCTGGCGGCTGAGGTTTTCCTGGATCTGCAGGCGGCGCGCATACATGTCGACAATCCGCGCGACCTTCGACAGGCCCAGCACTTTGCCGCTCGGGATATACGCGACGTGGGCCTTGCCGATAAACGGCAGCAGGTGGTGTTCGCACAACGAGTACAACTCGATGTCCTTGACCAGCACCATTTCGCTGTTGTCGGAGCTGAACAAGGCACCGTTGGTGACTTCTTCCAGTGTCTGTTCATAGCCGCGGCAAAGGTACTGCATCGCCTTGGCGGCACGCTTTGGCGTGTCGAGCAGGCCCTCGCGGGTAACGTCCTCGCCGAGTTGGCCGAGGATCGCGGTGTAATTCTGTTCCAATGTCACAGAGCGTTATTCCGTATGGGTTCTAGAGGGGTACGGTTTCGGTCTGTACCAATTTTGTACCAATCAGGCTTTGTTCAAGCTTCCCGACTTCGCTCCAGTCTTCACTGGAATTGATCCATCGGGCGTAAGTCGTCAGCAGCATTTGCACGCTGTGACCGAGCTGATTAGCAATGAACCCAAGGTTCATGCCTGCCATTAAGCACATGGTAGCGTAAGTGTGGCGGCAGTTGTATTGCCGTCTGGCCCTGACCTTCAGCGCGACCAGTGCCGCCTTGAAGTGCTTGTCGGTCACGCTGGCCTGTTGAATGAACTCGAAGTTCTTGGTCGGCGGGAAAACGTAAGGCGACTGTTTATGCTGGCGCCGGCTCTGTTTCGCCCTCAACTCGGCCACGCTCTTGGCCTCCTCAATCGCATTTAGCGCCCGACTGTTCAGCATGACTCGCCGTGTTTCACGCGTTTTCGTGCGCTCCTCGATCTTGTAGTCAGCGACGATTCTGCACACGTTGGCGACACGCCCCTCCGTATCTACCTCCTCCCAGCGCAACGCCGCTATCTCCCCAGGCCGCATGCCGGTATAGAACGCGAACTCAAAGTAGGCCGCGTAGACCCGCATTGAACCGGTTAACATCTCGTACAGGTGCCCAATAATCAAATCCGCTTCCGCTACCGTGAAAGGGTCCACCGGTTTCTTTGCCTTCACCGGCAGCTCAATTGAGCCCACCGGGTTCCTGGTGATCAGCTCATCGTTCACGGCGCACTCGAACATCGTGTGCAGGCGCTGGATCGCCGAGCGCTTTACCGTCGACGACTTCCACGGCGTCTCTCCGGCTATTTTCCGGAGCATTGCCGATGTGATCTGGTCGATCGGAAGCAGCGCGAGGTGCGGCATCCAGTAAAGGTTGAGGGATATCCGATAGTTTTTGCGGGTGCCCCCGACCACTTCGCGGCTGTCCAGCCAGGTCTGGGCGTACTCTCCAAACAGTGGAGTCGCGGAGTAGGTGGAGTATGTCGAGTTTGGGAAAAGCTCGGCGTAACGCTTGTCGTCCATCACGCCGTGCTTGATCAGGCTGATTACTGTAGCGCGAAGATCTGCGGCCGCTTTAACGCCTTTTGGCGTTTGGGAATAGGCGAGGGTCTCGCAGCGCCTGAATTTCCAGGTGAAGCGAATGCGGACTGATTGACCTGCGAATTCAACTCCGGCGGGCAATCCCAAAGGCTTTCTAGCCATGCCTCATATCTCCTGATGCTGTAGTAAATCTGGCCGTCAATTTCGTTCCATACCCCTTTCGGGATGATATTGCGCTGGCGCTTGCCCTGGAGCGCGCGCCGCGTTGTCCCGACCATCTCCGCGAAGTTCTTCTCCGCGATTTTGTCGGACAGGTACTCGACGGGTATCTGCTCTGCTGCTGCCATAACTACCTCCCGCCGCCTGCTGTGGGCCGCGCTGTCTTGATGATGTGGATGACCAGGCCGAAGGTGATCAGCATCCAGGCACAGGTGCCGGCGAATGCGTACAGGAGGTCAGATATCTCTCCGTCCATGACCAGTCCGGGGCCGATCCAGAAGATCCAGCAACTGGTGCCGGCCAGGTACAGCAAAGCGCCCAGCAGGATCAGGGTGAGTTTCGTTGCGTACATGTGGTGTCCTTGCCACGCTGGGCGGCAGAAGGTGGGGTGGGGCTAGGGCTTGGCTTTCGAGGCCCGCTCGCAGTCGGCGGCCAGCTTTAACAGGTTGCGGGTAGTCGGCTTGAACCCTTCGGTGTTGGGGTAGCGCGCGAACTGGTGGCCGTGCGGGTATTCCTCAAAGGGGCCATGCCACGGCCAGTTCGATTTCCAGTCAGCCCAGACCGTGTAGGCATCCTGGCCGTCGCCCCAGTAGTCCGTGCCACCGCCAACTGAAGGCACGTTGCTCACACGCGAGTTTTGCTCATAAGCCAGTTCGGACGGCTCGTCCTTGTCGATCCAGGCGCGTCGGTACAAAGAGGGATGGGTCCGTACCAGGTGCTTGCTCAGCTTCTTTTCTATGCGTGCCTTCATGGCCTGGGCCCCTTGTAGATGAAGACGTAGGCGAACCAGAGGGTGGCGATCATGGCGTCACCCCGTCTTCAGTCTTCAGTTCAGCGGCGAGTTCGGCAGCCAGGCCAATCGGCCACCAGTAGCGCGCACGCTGATAATTCGGATAGCTCTCTTCGCGAATCACCAGGCCCTTTCGGTGAAGGGCCTTGAAGATGCTGAGCACGGAAGATGCTGATACGCCGAGGCGGTGCCCAACCTGATAGCTAAGGCCGCCCATGCCGAACACGCACGCCTGGTCACCAAGTGCCAGCTTCTCGCAATCCTTCTGATGCAGGTACGGCTGGCTGTCTCGATAGAGGTTGGCGTTTTTCCGCCCGATCTTGCGCAGCTCATCGAGGACGAGTTGCTGTTTCTCTGTGAGCTTCATGGCGTCACCCGGCGCGCCCACTGAACATAGGGGCCGTCATCCGTATCGAATATCCCCATCAGGAACCACTCAGGGCCTGGCGATTCGGGATTCCAGGCGGTGCACGCAGCATCCTCGTCAGGTAGATCGTAGATCTCGTCACCCGAGTGCCAGCCTTTCAGCTCAAGGCCTTGCTCCTTCGTCCAGGCGATGTAGGGCGCAGGGTCTTCGCCGCCGCCAAAATCTGGAATGTCCGGGTGATACCACCAGCCGTCCTTGTCGCGCACTACGACTACCGACTGGATCAAAACGATTTCTTCAGGCATGACTTCGTCCTTGCCGCTATAGCGGCTGACTTTGAAGGGGGTGGGGTTACAGATTTTGCGGGTGGAGTACGGATGTACTCCTATCTCGCTTGAGTGCTTCAAATACTCTTCCGCGCATCGCATCAATCGATGAAGACGGTACCGCCCCCGGATCACCCTGAATCGCATAGAGCAGTTCATTTGTCTCGAGCAACAACCCCTCCAGCACATCCGCCCGCTCATCCGCTGCGGTCAGGCGCTGCTGCAAGACTCGCTCGCGCCGCTCGGCAGCAACGCAACCCTCAGCAGCAGTAAGAAAGCATTGCACGGCGCTGTCGTAGTTTTCAGCGAGAACAAAGTACCGGCCCTCGCTTGCATGGATGATCTCGAATTCGGCAGGAGAGCAAGGTCTTGCTTGTGCCTCACCTCCGAACGCCCCGATGTACCACTTCTTCACTTGGCTCATACAGCCTCCGCCGTCACCAAATCATGGGCATTCACAACCGTCATGCCGAGGCGTTCGGCGATCAGTACTTCCAAGCGGGCGCCCTGCGACTTCTCCCAGTCGGGCAGCAGGGCGATCATTCCGCACAGGCCCAGGCGCGTCAGGTCGTAGGCCATGTAGTCGGCCCACTGGGCACCTTCGACGATGCCGTGGTCTGCTGGGTTTTCGACTTCGTAGCCTTGGGCGCGGAGCTGTTCGGCTGCGGCGTTGAAGGCCGGGTAGTTGAAGTCGGCGATGCCCGTCATCGGCCCGGCCACGTAGACGCGGTTGGCGCGGGCGGCCTGGAGTGTTACGCCAGGCAGTACGAAAGCCTTGATGCGATCTACCGCCCGATCAATTGGCGCCTGAATAAACGGCGGCAGCGGCTCGTTTGCCGGCGGGATTGTTTGCGTTACGGCGGCGATCATGCCGACCAAGGAGTCGGTGACAACGCTGCGGATGTCTGGCTTTCGGTTTTCTGTAGGCATGGGGAGTCCTTGCCGGGCCATGCCCGGGGTGTGGTGCTACGATGGCCCCTTCCTCTAAATGGGCTGGGCCATGACAAAGCACGATATTTACGATGACATCGAAGGCTTTCAGGTTTGGAACTACATGGAATGCGACAAGGACGATGAGGGTCGGGAAACCTGGCGTATCAACGTCGAGATAAAGCGTGGTGGTGAGGTGGTGGTGCCTGTTGTTGCGGGTGACCGAACCTATGTTGACCGTGGCCTGGCGCAGGTGGCTGGGCGTGAGTTGGGGACCAGGCTGATTGCTGGGCGTGAAGCTCAGTAAGCGGCGCAGTCAGGCGGCGTAGCTCGCCTCAGGAGCCCAATCAGCAAACCCAACCTTCGGCGCGCCGGTCTTGGCATTCAGGATCGGCTTGTTCTTGGCGTCGACCAGGACGGCCTTGGTCCTGATCTTCAGATCGCGACAGACAATGCTCTTTCGGGCCATATCCATGAACTGCTGGGCATACTGGGGGGCGTCGAACATTGGCGAAAGCCGGACGCATTTTTTGCCCTCCATGATCTTCGCCACCTGAACTTCCACCTCGACCGCCCATTCGGAGACGGTCAGGTCGACTCTCTTTCCGTTTTCATTCTTGAAGGTCGGGGTGTGCTCTTTGGCATCCTCGCGAGCCCAGTTCTCGCTCATTCCAAACACTGCAAAAGTGGTCATAGCTCTACTCCAGGCAGTCGAGGGCTTTCTGAAGTAGCTTGCTCATCGGAAGCTCTTCATCTTCGTCGTGATTCATTGCGCGCTTGATGTAGGCGCATGCCTCTTCAGCTCCGTCTCGCAGCTGATCCAACTCTTCATCGGCGTCGTCGGCATGGCTTTCGAGCATGCGGATATTTTCGCGAAGACTCTCGGCCTCAGCGCTCGGGTCAATACTTTGCGCGGTAAGGCGCCGGGTCAGTTCAGCGGCGGCTGCGGGCTCAAGCGCTGCGTAGTGCAGGCACTCTTCGTCGCTCAACGCACTTGCTGGAATGCTCATGGGTTATCTCCGGTCAGGCGACGCGCTCCGGCGAGAGCGCAGCGCTACGGTTGGTGTCAGGCTGCGGCGCGCTTGAGCTGATCGGTGAGTTGGGTAGGAAGGCCGCGCAGCGTCAGCGTGCCGCCGACTTCATCAAACTTGATTTTGTCGCCCAGCAGATGCGCCTCGAAGCTGATCGACATGCCCTCGGCCCGTCCGGTGAAACGCCGGAATTTGTTGAGGGTCTTCTTGTCCGGCGGCAGCGTCTCGGAAATCCCGTAGTCCTTGGCCTTGATGAAGTCGTAGAAGTTCTTCGGCCGGTCTTCGTCGATCAGTCCCGACAGTTCGTCGAGTGTGATCGGCTCGCCCAGCTTGGCCTGGGCCATGGAGTAGCTGACCAGCGCCTGGGTCTTCTCACGTGCCGACTCTTCTGGCAGATCCTCGCTTTCAACAAAATCGCTGAACGCCTTGAGCAAGGTCCGGGTTTCGCCTGGGCCATCGATCCCTTCCTGGCAACCGATGAAGTCGCGGAAGTACTCGTTGATCCTGCGACTCTGCTTGCCCTTGATATACGAGATGTACTGCTTCGACTGCGGGTTGTTCTGCCACTCGCTGATATTGATTCGCGCGGCCAGGCGGATGTGGTCGAGGTCCAGCCGCTTCACCGTCTTCAGGTGCAGCTCTTCGGTCATGGTCACCGCTTCGGTTTCCTGCACCAGGGCTATCACCAGATACTCGGTCAGGCCTTGCTGGTAGTGGCAGAAGAGAGCGTGCCCACCGGTGGTCAGATTCGACTCTTCCATAAGCCTGGTCAGGTGTTCGACGGCGGTGGTGGTGAACCTTAGGAAGTCGCCGACGCCGGCCAGGTATTTGCCGAGCCATCCGCTGAGCGGGTACGCGCCCGACTCGGCGTGAAAGAACCCCCAGGCCTTGCCGGCGGTGGCGTTGTAGTTTTCGTTGAACTGCTGAACCAGGTCGTCACGGGCTTCGCTTTCAACCTGCTCAGCTGAAGCCATGTGCAGAACTGCAGGGCTGCCGTCGGGCTTCTTGTCGATCTTGTGGATTGCGCTATGGCGTACAGGCATTTCGTTTACCTCGGGCAGGCGCCGCCCTCCGTGACCGGTGGTGGCAATTTGGTTTTGGTTGGGGTATTACGGGTGACCGGCATGGAGCCGGATCAAGGAGAGACCTGTGACAGATTCCGGTATTCACGCGATGAGACTGAGCAAGCTTGCTGCAGATGAAGCTGACTGCCAGAGGCTTCAGATACCGCACCGCTTCATGCAAATGTCGGCACTATCGCCGTCTACCAGAGACTCACATGCGACCCGCAGCGGCGAGCTGTTTACTGCTGATGAGGTCAGGGCATGGCTGGCCAAGGACGACAACAGCGTTGGCTGTAAATGTTCGTTTGTCCTAGTGTTGGTCGACGATTCCGGCAATCCGCTCAGTCCAGCACTTGTTCATAAGCTCATATCAGCGAGAGAACAATTCTTCGCTCGTCGCAACGAATCGTCCTGACAAATCCGATTTTCCGGATCACGCGCGCCTGACTTTGAAATGCAGCATCGCCTTGATGCAGTGGCAGTAATCCTGAAGCTGCTCATAGGCCTTGTATCTGGCCTGGCTGCGAGTGGCGGCCCAGACCCTGACCAGATCTTCGCGGGCTTCCCGGCTCCAGTCGAGATCGTCCCAGTCGTGCCTGAACGGCAGGACCAGCCACTCTTTGAGCGGTAGCGTTTCGGCCATCTCGCCGTACTTCATTTCGTGGGTCGGGTGGTAATTGCTGATCCGCTTTTTCGGGTCGTCATCCAGTACGACGCCGATGTAGTGTCCGCGATCTGCCAGGATGATGCCGGACTTCCCGTAGGCAATGACGCGGCGCCCGACTTCGGCTGGCACCTGATAGTGCTGCCGAACGTATGCGCAGTTGTGGCTCATGGATTACCTCCAGTCAGGCGCCGCCCTCCGGGTTCCGGATGCAGCGAGTAGGGTGGGTTAAGCGGGTTCGATTCCGGTCTTGCTGAACTCTTCAAGCAGTCGCGACTGCTTTTCTGTTATCTCGAAATCAGGTCGCGACATGTTTGCGAAGCGGGCGGATTCTTCGGCTGGTGCTGCTGCCAGGTTGATCAGGAGCGTCGAGACCGTCTCCTGCCATTCCTCGAAATCGTGGCGATCTCCCAGCGCCTGAAGTGCATCACCGAGCGCTTTCGAGACAATCAGCGTTCGCTTCTCGGCGCCGATTCGGTCGAGCAGCGCCTTCTCTTTCGCGCGCTTGTCCCGCTGGATCTGCGCGTTGTCCTTGGCCATGGCCTACCTCTTCGATTTCATGTGCTGGCAAATCAAGCCATGCCTGCCGCCGGCGTTGGCGCACCTGGTTGCTGATGCGCCTCATGGGGTGTCGGCGAACTTGAAGCCGTTTTCCTGGGCGATCAGCGTCACGCGCTTGATGTGCATGCCCAGGTTCTTCGCCGCGACACTTGCCACGACGCCCTTGGCTGCCTCGGCGCGCACAGCAGGGGCAAGCTTGTCGCGTTCTTTGCGAAGGCGTTCGTGGTGCGCCGTGGTGCCGTTGAAGGGACCATCGACACCAACACCGCTCGGGATGAACTGGACGGTCTTGCCGGAACCGAAGAACGCTTCAAGCTGCTGGTTGAGGTTGTCGATGATCGAGTGTCGCGGGTCGGGCAACGGGGCGCCGATCATTGCGCGCCGCCTGACAGCGTCACCTTCACGCCGTCGGCCCGAGATTCCAGCTCCTGGGCAAAGTTGCTGGCATCCTTCCAGGTCCAGCGGAAGCCCTTTACCTTACCGGTGGCGATCTCCACGATGTGGTAAGCCTTGCCGGCGGTGCGGATCTGAAAGCGAATCTTCTGCACTGGCGCCTCCTTGCCGATCAGGGCGTAGAACTCGGCGGTCGCGATGCGGGAGCGCACGTGTAGGGCCGCAACCCCGTCTACGCGCTGTTGAATTGATGCGTGCATGGTGGATACCTCAGTGGGTTGCGTGTATTCGTCAGCACCCTGACCGCCTGGCGGGTGCCGGTGGGCCCAGGGGAGGGTGCTGACGGGTAAACGCGAGATGAAAAAAAGCCCAGTAGGGGCCGGGCTTTTCGTTGCGTTACATAGACCTCCCTATGTCACGCAGGGGGTGGCGGTCGAGCGCCTGGGTTTGTTGTTTACATGGCTGCCAATCCTCCGTTCTAGGTGGGTTGAAATGCAGGTGGCCGGCGCGCGCCGGGTGTTCGTCCGCATCGGATATAGCTCGAATCCCTCCGAGTGTTGTCCGTCTTCACAAGGCGCTATTGATCGCACCAGCTCGGGACAAGGTGGCCACCCTGCTATCACGACAGAGGGCCGAGCTATATCCGATGCGGCCTGGTCTGGGGAGTACCAGGGCCTCGGGCAGTTAACGACAGGCTGTCGTGGCGCTGGTTGTTCGAAAAAAATTGAAGGAATGAATTACTGAAGGAATCTGCGGACAGGGCGCGCGAGCCGCTCGCCGTCCTTGCCGTTGAGGTTGACCCAGCCATCTCCAAAGACCATGAGGTAGGCGTAGTAGGCGGAGCGCTGCGTTGAAGACAGGTAATACCACTCCTCGCTGAACGACTCGGGAGCGAACTGCCAGGCGTGATGCAATTCGCCAATGGAAGGCAGATAGAAGTCGGTATGCCCGTCGGCGGTGTACGCGGTGACTGCGATCGCGGCGGGGTGCTTGCCGTCTCGACTGATCAGGATCTCGGTATTGGCACGGCCATCGGTTCGGCTCAATGCATCGACATCCACGCCGTAATCGCCGTATTCGTGACGACCTGGCACATCATGGGCTGCGTAGATGATGTGGCAGAGACCTTCTGGATACTGGCGAAGTCCACCGTAGATGCCGCCCTGACCAGGCCACACAGCGCCGATCTCAGGGATAGTGATTTGTTCTTGCTGTGCTGCTTGCATGCTTGATTCCTCGTCGGTTGTCATCCCGCTGCACCCTGTTGCCAAGGTGCAGAAGTGATGCGTTGCCAATAGGGTGGCCGGCGGCCAGCTCACCACTGCCCAGGTGACGGGCTTTGCGATAGGCTGAGCGCTCTCACACAACGCAGCCTGCAAAGGAGGGCGAACTTGCTATGCGTAAATTCAAACTGAAGTACGGATTCGACTTTGATGATTCCTGCCCGAAGACCTACGAGAGCGACGAGCCGATCAAGATTGGTGATGCGATCTTCGTAGCGAACGGCTTCTGGCACGCAGTCACGGACATTCGAATTCTGAAAAGAGATATTCAGTTAACTCTTTCGAAATCGTCTCAATCGCAGGAGGAGGCAAAGCTCGTAATGAAGCAGCTATCGTCCGGCTGAGAACGATCGTTGCAAATTTCAAGCAGCTTTGTTTGTCGATGTCTTGGCTAGGGTGCATCAGGCTGAGCTTTGTCCGTAGCCCTGGGTCGCCCTGGCAAGCCAGCGTCATGAGTGCCGCTTCTATGCGGACTTGCAGTGAAGGCGATTCTATTTTCGGTAGCTCTTCAGCGCCGCTTTTCATATTCCTATCCTCTCTGTCATCCCAAAGCACCCTCGCAAGAAGGTGCTTCAGTGATGCTGTACGTCCTACTGCCGCCGGAAGGGGCGGGGCGCATTGCTTGCCGGGTCGTTCACTCGGTTCTGGCGTTTCACCATCGAGCAGCCGTACAAGGTTTTCCCTGTCGTTGGCAGGCTTTCGGGCCTGTCTGCTCGCCGGTCGCCGGTAGAGGCAATGCGGTCTGTTGTTTATTGCGCTGGCTGTTAAAGAGCGGTTCGCAGTGGCTGTATGTCGCTGCGATGGGTAAACATTACCAATGGCATTATTTGCTGTCAATGCCATTGGTAATAATATTTGCCAGTGGTAATAAAAAGCCCGCACTAGGCGGGCTGATTTGATGGATGATTTAGGCGTTATGCGGCTCTACCGTCCCACCATTCGATTGTTTGATTAGCCAACGCGTCAGTCGATACCGCTTCGATGACGTCAACACCAGCCTTGCTGGCCCGATCCATCTGGCGAAAGGCCGTGTCGTGGACTTTACGAAATTCCTCTGCGGACATGCCGCTATCAGAGCTCGGCATAAGTACCGAAATAGAGCCTTTTCTATCTGAGTTGCTCGTGATGAGCAGAATGTCCGAGGCTGCTTGCAGGATATTGTGCTCAACCACCAGCGGGCTCTTGTACCACGCCGAGACAATTGTGCCGGCGGCGTCACTACTCAGCAGTGGAACATCTACTTCGATGCGGTTCGCAGAGCCCTTCATTTTTAAGCTGAATCTTCCCTGCTGAATAATGCGGGATGCTTTCAACCTCATTTTTTCTTCCATTATTCTCAGCACTCCGTCCCGTAGCTTGGGTGTGGAGTGATAGCGGAAGTGGTCACGCTTGGCTCCAAATTTTGGGCGGGCAAGGGTCACTACGTCATTGAAGAACTCATCGACCACGCTTTCCGCCGTGGCGCCAGATGCAAATAGGGCCTCTCCTAGTCGCACATCGTGTCCGATAAAGTCAGGGAGATTCCCGCCATAACTCAGCAGGGTGGCCTCTACGTCTTGAAGGTAATGGACCAAATCGTTTTGATCAATTCGACCATCATATAAGCAAGCCAGGCGTTGGAATGTGTCGAGCATGCGAATCTCGACTTGCACGCCATGCTGGAAGGCAACTCCCACATTAAGGAATTCCCCCGCATCAGGATCAAGGCACATGCTTATGCTTCTCCAGGAGCCACGCACAAGCTCCTGTCGGGGTGCGCCACCTATGCGACTTCTGAGCTTTTCGGAGATGTTCATGATATTGCCAGCATTCCAAGTTCCTTGGAGTATCGGTCATTATCCAGACGCGCGGCAATGAAGTCGACCACCTGGGCTGACCCCTCGTCGCCTAGAAAGCTCAATAGCATTTCCGTTGTTTTTTCTGCTCCACCATCCCGAAACGCTACAGAAAACGAATTGTAAGCGAGCAGTCTAGCGCTTCGAACAGGCAGATTCTGACTCCACTGAGGGACATAAAGGTCGATTATTTCCATCAGCCTATTTGGGCATTTCCTTGCCCCGCTTAGCTTGGCTGGAGTCCAGTCAGGCCAGACAAATAGCCTTCCGTGATCTATCAGAGTGTACGATCCGCTAGACGCCCACAGCAGGTTTCCGAGGTGCCTGTCAGAATTCTGAAGCCATGCATCAAAAGACAAAATTGCCGGGATAGACTTGTTCTTGGAGAGCTGCGTTACGAGTCTCTTTGCTCGACGCTCCTTCATAAAATCAGGAAAACCATCCACGTGCTTTTGCACAAGATTGGGATACGTCGTGTCTTGCGAGAACCACGCCAAATAGCTTTTCTGTGGGCCCGAGGGAGAAATAAAGTCGAGGCCGCGCCGAACTCTCTCAGGAATTTGGTCGCGGTCCAACTCAATAACCCCTGCATTCTTAGCCACCGGCAGACCTACGATGCCGGCCAGCACATACCCGATTGCCTCGCTTAAAATTTCAGATGACTCAAACTCGTAGGTGCCCGGCCTTTCCCAAACCTTATCTGGGATCGGCTTTACATAGCAGTGCAAAGACTCGTCACCGACCCGAATTTTTGCGCGAAATAACGGGTTAAGCCCTGTCTTAATTGGGTCACGCAATTGACCGCCGAAGCAGTCGCTATTCAGAAACTGGATCATGTTGAGTCAGCTTTTTCCTTAAACGCTGATGAGGCGATTCTGTTTTGGTCGTGGGCTTGATCGAGAATCGAGTGGCAATAGCCTCTAGGAGCAGAACATCTTGCTCACTAAGTAATCCAGAATCTGCGGCCTCGGCAATCCGTTCAAGTGCCGATCTAGACCTCGGGCTTGCGGCCAAGGCCAGGGCCCTTGCTTTATCTCCAGTCCCAGCGGGATCACGATCAGACACAAGTGATTCATCGCTACTCACGGAAGCAGCCCGACCAGATCCACTTTGGTGCTGATCGACTGATGCTGCCATTTGAGAAATCTCTTTGGCGAGACGCTCACTAAAGTCGCGAACATCGACCATCAATATGTTCGCAAATGACGCGGCAATCGAAGGATTAAGCGGGTTCACGCCATTTAAATAGTGGCTGACAGAGCTTTGATTGATTTCTAAGGCGTGAGCTAGCTTCTCCTGGGTCAGGCCAAGCTCATTTTTCTTTCTATTGAACAGCGCCTTCAGCCGAAGGCACTCATCCTTTTTGTCTTGCGGTAGGGGCTTCTTGCTCATCCCTGAATCGTATTCCCATCGGTAATATAGCTACAAATGCCATTGGCATTTACTTTTAAAAATGCCATAGGTAATATCTCCGCATGAAGAACCACGGAGATCACTCCTATGAACCGAATTCACATCACTGATTTTGCCCGCTGGCTTGGGCAGAGCGAGGCGGCCGCTCTACTGGGGATGACGCAGGGCGCCATTAGTAAAGCCATTCGTATTGGTCGTGACATCTACGTCACTCCTCACCCGAGTGGGATTTGTACAGCAGAAGAGGTGAGGGCTTTTCCTTCACAGAATCAGCGCCTCGCCAGCTAAACGACATCCCTGTCCGCCGTTCCATTGAGCAAATGATCGCCTGCGCACTGCAACGGCGCTACGGAAACAAATTTGAGGTTTTACGAATGGAAGATTTCTTGAGGGCTTGCCACACCACCATCAAGGAAAGTGGGGCGGAGGAGCTGGCCGGGAAGATGTGTCTTGCGCATGTGAGCCTGCTTCAGCGCTCGAACCCTGATAACTCGGCTCACCACCTGACGATTGAGCATCTGTTCGGCGTCCTGCTGCACACCGGGGACATGCGCCCGCTGATGGCCCTCGCTGACAAGTTTGGCTATGACCTGGTCGCCCGCGAGAAGCCGGTAGCCAAGCCACTGATGGTTGCACTCGGCCACCTGTCCGCAGAGTGCGGTGACGTTGGTCGACTGATCTTCGATGCAGCCGCTGACAACCACATCAGCCAGCACGAGAAAGCACAGGGCGAGAAAGCAATTCAGGAGGCAATCGATGCGCTGCACATTCTGCGCGAGTCGCTGAAGGCTGCCTGAATCGCAGGCATAAAAAAAACCGCCTGGCAGGGCGGTCCTTTCAACGGCAATATAACTTGTGGGGCCATTATGAACACCAGTACCGCTCCAGGCAATACCCCCCATGTCGCGACACTTTTTCGGCATGAGCAAAACGTGTCGCGACACACGATGTCGTCACGCGAAATCGCCGAACTGACCGGCAGCACGCACGACAACGTGCTGAAAACCGTCAGGGCCTTGGTTGCCAAGGGTGTCGTTTCTTCAAACGATACCCCCTATATCCACCCGCAGAACGGTCAGGTCTATCGGGAGTTCCTGCTTTCCCAGCGCGACACGCTGGTGGTGGTCTCCGGCTACAACGTCGAACTGCGCGCCCGGATCATAGACCGGTGGCAGGAGTTGGAGGCGAGGGCGGAACAGTTCCAGATTCCAGCCACCTATGCCGAAGCTCTGCAAGCGGCAGCCGACCAGGCCAAGGAAAACCAAACCCTTCGCTTGGTGATCCTGGATCAAGAACCGAAGGTTTCCGCCATCAAACGCTTGGCGGCCGCCGGTGGCGCGATCTGTATCAGTGATGCTGCCAAACAACTTCAGGTACCACCCTCAAAGCTTTTTCAGTGGCTGGAGAAAAACCGGTGGATCTTTCACCGCGGCGGCTCCAAGCGCTGGACCGCCTACCAGCCGCGCATTACTTCCGGCTATCTGGTTCACAAGGTCACCGCGCTGAAGAGCGACCCGGAGACCGGCGGGGGCCGTGCTGCCTTCCAACCTCTTGTTACGCCGAAAGGCCTGGCCTACCTGGCCGAAAAGAATATCGGAGCCTCGCTGTGAGTGTTCAAGCAATGTCCTGGGCGCTGTCTCTGCCCACTGAAACCCTGAAAGACTCGAGCGCGCGTCACGTGCTTCTGTGCCTGGCCAACTACGCCGGTTCGAACGGTACGGGCGCCTTTCCGTCCGCATCTACTCTGGCCCAGGACACAGGGCTCTCCGAGCGCACCGTCCGCTACAAGCTCGACGACCTGGAACAGTCCGGGCTGATCAAAAAGGGCAATCAGGCGATCGCTGCGGTTCACATTGATCGCCATGACCGTCGCCCCGTTGTCTACGACCTCCAAATATTGCGGGGTGCAAATCCTGCACCCCGTGCAAAACGGGGTGCAGATGACGCAACGGGGTGCAGCCCACAACAGAACGGGGTGCAGCCTGGAACAGAACGGGGTGCAGCGGCTGCACCCAATCCATCACTTAACCATCAAGGAACCGAAGAGCAGCAGCAGCGCGAGATTGATGCCGCTCTTGCCGAACAGAACAGCGCCGCCATCGAGCCGCAGGATGATCACCAGCGCTTTGCCATGTTCGCCACCTGGTCACCCAACGAGAAGGCCCTGTCCGACCAGATCACCATTGCAGGGCTTCCTTTCGACTGCGTACCAGACGAAGCCGTCCGCAAATTCAAGGGGTTCCACTGCGCCAAGCCAAACACCCTCGATTCCAGTTCTGGCTGGTGCTACCGCCTAGTCCAGTGGGTGAAGCGAGAGCGTGTCCAGGCTGCCGGCCAGGGGAAAGAACCAGATTTCAATGATTCCAGCTGGGCTGATGACTTGGGAGAGATGTGATGGAAAACAAAGTGCCGCGCCGCGCCGAACAGCTTCTCAGCACAATGGGCAACCTTCCACCGGTCGCGCTGGTACAGCCAAAGAAGCTTCCGCCGGGCACTGCCGATGTCGTGAACTCGTTGTTCAGGGAGCTACAAGCAATATTCCCGGCCTGGAAACAGGCTTGGCCTGATGGCCAGTCGCTGAATGCCGCCAAGCGCAGCTGGATCAAGGCGTTCATCGTTGCAGGTATCACGACGCTTGAGCAGATTCGGTGCGGCCTGCAGAACTGCCGGCAAATCGGCGGAGACTTCGCGCCAAGCGTGGGCAAGTTCATCAAATGGTGCCAGCCGACACCCGAGATGCTGGGCATTCCTTCCCACGACAAGGCGTTCCGTGAGGCGCTCGAAAACTCACACCCAAGCCGTTTTGGTGCGCGCACGTGGTCTCACCCGGCGGTTCGTCACGCTGCCCTGCAGTGCGAGATGCATAACCTCGGCGACTTGATCCCGGAGAAGGCCAGCAAGGTGTTTGACCGGGCTTACGACATCACCATACGTCAGCTGGTGCAGGGGCTCCCGCTTGAAGAAATCGCCGTGGGCATTGGTTATGACGGCAACAAGTCGGCCGCCGAACTGGCTTCGGAGCTAACCGAGCGAGTTGCCTGTGCGCAGGTCGCCCGGATGGGTATCAAGACGGATGGCAAGGCCGCCCGCCAAGAGTTGCTGGCCAGATTCGGTATCGGGAGGCGCAATGAGCAAGCTCACGAAGGCCGCGCGTGACCGCGATTGCCAGGTCCGTTTCCCGGGCTGCTCCTGCGAGCCGTCCACCACAGTACTGGCGCACTACCGCCTTGGCGGAACCTGCGGCATGGGCATGAAGCCGAGCGATTTCCAGGCTGCCTGGGCCTGTGGCTACTGCCACGACATCGCCGACGGCCGCCTGCGCGCGCCAGTTCATTTGACCCGTGATGAGGTTCGCCTCTACTTGGCCGAGGGCGTTATGCGGACCCAGGACATCCTGATCCGTGAAGGGAAGGTGAAATTGTGAAGCCATTCGCCGTCAAGCCATTCAGCGCGAAGCCTGTGCGCGCCAAGTCTATCGATCGTGAGGGCATGGAGCAGGCCGCCCTGATCAAGGAAATCAGCCTGCGCTATCCCGCAGCCGCGAAGCTGATCTACCACGTCCCGAACGGCGGGCACCGGCACAAGCTGGTGGCGATCAAGCTGAAAGAGCAGGGCGTCAAGGCCGGTGTGCCTGACCTGGTGCTGCCGATGGCCCGCGGCGGGTACTTCGGCCTGTACATCGAACTCAAGGCGACGGCGCCGCACGACTCCGCCGTATCCCCGGCCCAAGACGCATACCTGCAGGCGCTGACCGGTCAGGGCTACCTGGCCATCGTATGCCGCGGGCACTTCGACGCCATTGAGGCGATCAGGGCCTACCTAATTCAACCTCAAACCAAGGCCGCCGCATGACCCAGACACTGCTCACTTCGTTTACCGACGCAGAGATCCGGCGGCAGGCCGGCAATACCCATATCCGTGACCTGCGTGATGCTCGGTACCCAGGCGTGTATTTCCGCTTCCATAAAAACCGTGATCGCGGTACTTGGCACCTGGTGGTGGGCAAGAAGTGGGAGAAGATCGCCGGATTTCCCGAGCTGCCGGTGAAGGGGTTGGTCAGCACGCTGCCGAAGATCCGCGAACGCCTGGCAGCCGACCCGAAGGCATCAGCCGCCGCCGGCACCTTGCAGACTGTTGGCCAGTTGCTGGACTGGTTCACCGCCCGCCAATCCGTCGACCGCAGCTTGTCGGCCAAACGCCGATCTACCAACACCTCGATCATCTCCTGCCACCTGAAGCCCCGGCTCGCCGATCTGTCGGTGGAAGAGGTGGACCGCTCGACACTAGACAAGCTAGTGATGTGGCCGATGCAGGCCGAAATGTCGCTGTCCTACGTCCGCCTGATGTGGGGCGTGCTGGTGGTCGCGTTCCGCCAGGCCGAGAAACTGCGGCTGATCACCACCAACCCCATCGCCGGGTTCAAGTTCACCGACTTCACCAAGGCCCGCATCCAACCCAAGCCATCACGGCTGCGCGCCGTCCAGCTCGAGGAAGTGATCGGGCAATTGGCCGCCGGCTTCGACCAGCACCCTCAGGACTGCATGCTGGCCCTGATGATGTTGTGCCACGGCACACGCTCCGGGGAGACTAGGCAGGCCCAATGGTCGCACCTGACCTTGGGCGAGCAGGGTGAGTGGTTCATCCCCACCGAGAACACCAAGACCCGCTGCGAGCATCACCTGCCGCTGACCCATCAGGTATGCGCTCTGCTGGAGCGATACCGGGATTGGCAGGCGGCCAAGGGCTACAAGGGCACCTACATGTTCCCTGCGCGCAACCGTGGCCCGATCAGCGACAGCCAGGCCTGCGCCGTATTCACCCGGCTGGGTAAGGGCGAGTGGACCAGCCATGACTTACGCAAGGTGGCCCGCACTGGCTGGACAGACCTGGGCGTCGACTTCCTCATTGGCGAGATGCTGGTCAACCACACGATGACCCGCAACGTGCAGACCTACATCCACACCTCGGCCGAACTGCTCAAGCGTGAGGCCTTGAACAAGTGGCATGAATGGTTAGACGGGAAGGGCTTCAACCTGATTCACCGGTCGACTATGACTAGAAACGGAAATTCGCACAATGACGCCGAGGCCTTGAATGGCACGGGCTCTAGCCAAATCCAGAAACCATAAAAGGCGAGGTTTAAAAATGGCATTTGTGACCGCGAACTACCTCGCTCCTGGTGGTTACCAGTTCTCCGAGCAGCGAGAAGTTGAGCCTTCGCTGGGCGATATTGTGATGATCGGCGCCGACGAATTCGTAGTTGGTGCGGTCCTTGTCCCCGATTATTGGAACGCTTACGGCGACGTGAATCAGTACCGTTCGGCCCAGGTTGTTTTGGCCTACAAAGCACCGGCGGCCAAATGAAGAAGTCCCACGGCCCAGCATTCCGCGCCGCTCAGCTCGACCTGGCCAAGTGCCCGGCATGTCGCGGCAAGGCGGTGATCAAAGGTGTTTTCCATGAGCTGCCCTGCGTGCAGTGCAACGCCTCGGGCTGGGTCACCGCTGAAACCGGTGAGGCTTTGCCGCTGGAGGTGCTGGTGACGCAGCTGAGCATCCGCCTGCAGGCGGCCGAGCTGCAGATCGCGCAATTCAACTGCTTCAAGCCTGCCGGTGCTGAAGCGCAATACAACGAGAACAACCGCCGTGGCCCTGGTGCCACCAACTTCACAGGGGATTGAGCCATGGCCTTCACACCGAGCTTTAAAGAACGCACCGCCGAGGATCTGCTCGAGCATTGGGGCCGCTGGGTTGTCCTGGGCTCCGGTGTGTCGTGCTGCGCCTCCCGCGAGAACACCATCCTGTCGCCGATGATCACTGACGACGACGCGCTTATGATTGATGGCTTGATGGGCCGCCTGCTTAAGCGGTACCCCGAATGCGGCCAGGTGCTGATGAAGTACTACACCACCCGCGACAGCTCGTTGATGGAAGTCGGAAAGAAGATGGGCTTCGGCGAAGAGAAGACGCGCGGGCTGTGGAAGGCCGGCATTGCCTGGATTGATGGGGCTTTAGATATTCGTCGTCAGGCTGCTTGACAGGCCCGGGGACGATATATAGATTTAAGTTACTTTGCGGTTTTTCCGCGAGCAAAGCCCGACCCTAGAGTTGGGCTTTTTGCTTTCTACACTTCCTTGAGCCTCGGCATTTGCCGGGGCTTTTTCGTTTTCGGCTCCACCACACCCATCGCTCCGAGCTGGGAGTGCTGCTGGAGCCGGATCTATTCGCTCCCCTAAAGGGAGGAACCTGAGATGCCGAACATGCCAGACAAGCCGGATACCTGGGCGATTGTGCTTGCGTGGTTGAGCCAGCATGCGCCGATCCTTTACCCGGCCGGACTGTCCTTCGCCATGGCCGTGTTGCGCATCACCTATGGTGGTGGCTCGCGCCGCCAGATGCTGGTGGAAGGCGTGCTGTGTGGAGGCCTGACGCTGACCATCATCAGCGGCCTGGAGTTCTTCGGCTTGCCGCAGAGCATGGCCACCTTCGTTGGTGGCTGGGTCGGCTTCCTCGGTGTTGAGAAGATCAGGTCGATAGCTGACCGGGTCACGGACTTCAAGCTACCAAACAGGACGCCTTGAACATGCCACTCAGGCCAAAGAAACCTTGTAACGCTCAGGGCTGCAACGTGCTTACCCGAAACCCGCGCTACTGTGATGCCCACAAGGATATCGGAAAGAGCGCCGAGGCCAAGCGCCGTGAGCAGCAGCGTGAGACCAGCGCTCAGCGTGGGTACAGCTACAAGTGGCAGCAGGCTCGCAAGGCGTACCTGACCAAGCATCCTCTCTGTGCTGAGTGCGAGCGTCAGGGCTTGGTGGTCGCGGCCACTGACCTTGACCACGTCGTTCCTCACAAGGGTGACAAGGCCGTGTTCTGGGACAGTTCGAACTGGCAAGCCCTGTGCCATCCCTGCCACAGCAGGAAGACGGCGTCCGAGGACGGCGGCTGGGGCAATCCGTCGAGAAATCGTGCGAATTGACCGATTCGAGCGCCGTAATGAGGATGAATCTCAATGCGGGAGGGGGAGGGTGAAAAGTTCGGGCTTTTCGTGAGCTAGACCGTCCCCTTGGCCTTTTTCTTACACCCGCGAAATTAAAAATTCAGGAGTTGCGCGATGGGAGGCACCGCCACGGTCGCCGGCCGTGGTCGCAAACCCAAGCCAACGGCCAAAAAATTACTCGCCGGAAACCCTGGCAAGCGCGCGCTGAATACAGCCGAACCTCAGTTTTCAAAGATCACCCAGATCGACCCGCCGGATTGGTTCAGTCCTCGGGCAGCCACCATGTGGAACATGATTGTTCCGGAGTTGCTGCGCGAGAACGTGGTGGCGATCACGGACCTGCATAACGTCGAGGCATTCTGTAGCGCCTACGACAACTGGCGACTCGCGCAGGAATCGATCCAGAAGAACGGAATCGTTGTTGCCGGCGCTACCGGTGGGCCTATGAAGAACCCCGCGCTTACAGCCGCTAACGAAACGATGCGCCAGATGGTGACGTTCGGTTCGATGCTGGGCCTGGACCCTGCCAGCCGCACACGACTGATCGGCGGCAACAAGGAGAAAGAAACCAACGAATTTGCCAACCTGCTGAGAACCTGATGACCAAATCTGCCCACCCCAATGTCGACAAGGCAATGGCGTGGGGTCGGTCGTTGCTCCGCGGTAAGGTCCCTGCGTGCCGTTATATCCACCAGGCAGTGCAGCGTCACTTCGACGACCTGGCCGCCAGCCGCAAGCGCGGTTTCCGTTTCAAGTTCGATCCGGCGAAGGCAGAGAAAAAGCTCAAGCTGATGCAGTTGCTCCCGCACACCAAGGGCGAGTGGGCGTTCAAGCGTCAACTGATCACGCTGGAGCCATGGCAGTTGTTCGGCCTGGCTGTGACATTTGGCTGGGTCAAGAAGAAGGGCGGTCACCGCCGGTTCCGTGAAAGCTACTGGGAAGTGCCCAGGAAGAACGGAAAATCTGTTGTCGCCGGCGGTGTTGGCATCAGCATGTTCGTTGCCGATGGCGAATTTGGTGCCGAGGTATACGCCGGTGCGACCACAGAGAAGCAAGCGTGGGAGGTTTTCCGGCCCGCGAAGCTCATGGTCAGCAAGTCACCGATGCTGATTCAGGCCGCCGGCATTGAGGTGAATGCCTCAAACATGAATATTCCGTCTGACTTCAGCCGGTTCGAGCCACTGATCGGCAATCCCGGCGACGGCGCTTCGCCCAGCTGCGCCATCGTTGACGAATACCACGAACACCCAACGTCGGCCCAGTACGACACCATGCTCACGGGGATGGGCGCCCGGCGTCAGCCGCTGATGTTCATCATTACCACCGCGGGTGCGGACATCGAGGGGCCGTGTTACGACAAGCGCCGCCAGGTCGTTGAGATGCTGGCCGGCACCGTGCCGGACGAAGAGTTATTCGGCTGGATATGGACGCTGGACGAAGGGGACGACTGGACCGACCCGAAGATGCTGGCCAAGGCCAACCCGAACCACGGTGTTTCAGTGTTTCAGGAGTATCTGGAGAGTCAGCAGGCCAGGGCCATTCGCTCGGCGCGCTTCGCCAACACCTTCAAAACGAAGCACCTCAACCTCTGGGTGAGCGCCAAGTCCGGCTTCTACAACATGGAAAGCTGGAAGGCTTGCGAAGACACGTCGCTGACCCTGGAGCAGTTCGAGGGGCAGGAGTGGATTGCAGGTTTCGACTTGGCACGAAAGCTCGACATGAACTCGAGGGCGAGACTGTTCTGGCGCGTCATCGATGGGAAGAATCACTACTACAGCATCGCGCCGAAGTTCTGGGTTCCTTACGACACAGCGTTCAACACCGATAACAAGCGCATGGCGGAGCGCTTCCAGGCTTGGATTCACACCAAGCATTTGGAGGTGACCGACGGCGCTGAGGTCGACTACCGCGAGATCCTTGAGGACACCAAAGAGGCAAATCATCACGCCCCGGTGCGTCAATGCCCGATTGACCCGCACGGCGCCACAGGCCTGAGTCACGACCTTGATGACCAGGGTTTTGAGCCGATCACGATCACTCAGAACTACACCAACATGTCCGACCCCATGAAGGAGTTGGAGGCCGCCATTGAGGCGGGCCGTTTTCACCATGACGGCAACCCGATTATGACCTGGTGTATCGCCAACGTGATCGGCAAGAACATGCCGGGGAACGACGACATTGTCCGTCCAATCAAGCAAGGCGACGACAACAAAATCGACGGCGCCGTAGCTCTGATCATGGCGATCGGGCGTGTCCTGGCAAACCTTCACCCCGAAGACACTCTCTCTGACCACATCTCAAAGCACGGAATTCGAACCCTATGACCGACGAAATCAAGCCGCCAAAGTTGGAGGCGCTGAAAGAGGCTGCCCCCGATCTCGTCGGCGTCCTTGGTTTGGCATTGCTGACCCGTGGTCTTTGGTCCTGGATGGGTGAGCCACTGGCGTTGACTGTCTGTGGTGCGCTGTTAATCACCTTGTCAGTGGCCTCTATTGTTCGAGGGGGCCGCTGATGCTTCGCGCGATGCTTGGAAGGAAGAGCGTAGCTCAGGTCATTGATACGCCAGAGAAGCTGGCTCAGGCGCTGGGTGCAGGCTACGAAAGCAATGCCGGTCAGCGAGTAACAACTACCAGCGCCATGCAGCAACTGGTCGTATTCAACTGCGTTCGGGTGTTGGCCGAGTCGATGGGGATGCTGCCATGTCGGCTACTTAAGCAGACCGGTCGAGTTCGATTGCCCGCAACGACACACCGGCTCTACCCACTCATTACTATGGCGCCGAATAGCTACATGACCGCCCAGGAGTTCTGGGAGATGTTGGTGGCGTGCCTGTGCCTTCGTGGCAACTTCTACGCCTACAAGGTGATGGCGCTGGGGAACGTGGTTGAACTATTGCCGCTCAGCCCTGACATCGTTACGCCAAAACTCAAAGACGACTGGACGGTTGAATACACCGTCAACTTTAAGTCGGGGACACGGACGCTGACCCAGGATGAGCTGTGGCATGTGCGGCTATTTACGCTTGACGGGCTCAACGGGTTAAACCCAATCGCCTATGCGCGCCAAGCGCTGGGCCTGGGCCAGGCAATGGATGCTCACGCCGCCAAGCTCTTCACGAATGGTGCCGTTACCAGCGGTGTTTTGCGCACTGAACAGCAGCTCACCGACGAAGCGTTTGCGCGGCTCAAGGCGGACTTTCAGGGCGAGCACATGGGTGTGGCCAACGCCTATAAGCCAATGATCCTGGAGATGGGGCTGGATTGGAAGCCGATCAGCCTTAACGCCCAGGATACCCAGTTCATTGAATCCAAAAAGCTGACAGAAGCGCAGATCTGCGGCTTGTTCCGTGTGCCGCCGCACCTGGTTGCCAGCATGGAGAAGATGACGCTCAACAACATTGAGCACATGGGCATGAGCTTCGTGAACTACTCGCTGGTTCCGATCATGACTCGCATCGAGCACCGCATCCAAGTCGGTCTGCTCAACGAGAAAGACCGACTTACCCATTACGCCAAGTTCAACGCCGGTGCCCTGATGCGCGGCGACCTTAAAGGTCGGTACGAATCCTACGGCAAGGGCATCCAGTGGGGGATTTTGAGCCCCAACGACTGCCGCGAACTTGAAGACGAAAACCCCCGCGAGGGTGGTGACATTTACCTCACCCCAATGAACATGACTACCAATCCAGAGGCTGCCGACGATGCAGACAAAACAGCGTCTTGACGTGCCGCTGACCCTTAAGTCGGTCAGTGACAACGGCGAGTTCGAAGGCTATGGCTCCGTGTTTGGCGTCGAAGACAGCTACGGCGACGTGGTGATTCGCGGGGCATTCGCGGCCAGCCTGGCCAAGTGGAAAGAGAAGGGCCGCCTGCCGGCCATGCTCTGGCAACACCAGATGAGCGAGCCGATCGGCATCTACACCGAGATGCGCGAAGACGACACCGGGCTGCTCGTCAAGGGGCGCCTGCTGATTGATGACGATCCGCTGGCCAAGCGTGCCCACGGGCACATGAAGGCTGGAAGCCTGACCGGCTTGTCCATCGGCTACATGCTTGATGATTACGAATACGACAAGGAAAAGGGCGTCTGGGTACTGAAGGCAATCGACCTGTGGGAAGTATCCCCGGTCACCTTCCCGGCCAACGACGAGGCCCGGATCACTGATGTGAAATCTCTGCTGGCCCGCGGCGAAACACCGCCGCCCAGCAAAGTGGAGCGAGCCCTTCGAGAGGTTGGGTTTTCTGGCTCCCAGGCCAAGGCCTTTATGGCCAAGGGCTACGGCGCAGTTTCACCGCGAGAGGCGGATGCCGGCGAAACGCTGCAACCTTTTAAAAAACTTATTGACCGAATGTAAGGAGCCTCTCATGGCTGTTGAATTGAAAGACGTGGAACAAGTCGCTGAAGCCCTGGGCAAGAAGTTCGACGAGTTCAAGGAAAAGAACGACAAGCGCATCGACGGCCTGGAAGCCGAAAAGGGCAAGCTGTCCGGCCAGGTTGACACCCTCAACGAGAAGTTGAGTGAGCTGGATGAGCTGAAAAGCAATCTGGAAAAAGAACTATTGGGCCTCAAGCGCCCAGACGGTACCGGCACCAAGGCCGCCAGTGAGCACAAGATCGCATTCATGCAGTTCGTGCGCAAGGGCATCGAGACCGGTCTGGGCGAACTGCAGGCCAAGGCCTTGCAGGTAGGCGTTGATGCCGATGGCGGCTTTGCTGTTCCTGAAGAGCTGGATCGCAGCATCATCGAACTGCTGCGCGATACCTCGCCAATGCGCCAGGTATGCAACCAAATCACTGTTGGCAGCCCGGACTACAAGCGTTTGGTGAACCTGGGTGGTAACGGTGCTGGCTGGGTTGGTGAAACCGATCCACGCCCGGCAACCAATACCCCGAAGTTGGGTAACATCTCTGCCTTTATGGGCGAGCTGTACGCCAATCCACAAGCCACTCAGACCAGCCTTGACGACATCTTTTTCGATGCTGAGGGTTGGCTGAATGGAGAAGTTGCCCGCGACTTCGCCGAGAAGGAAGGCAATGCTTTCCTGAAGGGTGATGGGGTCAACAAGCCAAAAGGGCTGCTGGCTTACGGCCTGGATGTGAAGGGCGACGACGATCGTGCTTTCGGTGTTCTGCAAAAGCTCGTCTCTGGCGCCGCCGGCGCGATCACTGGCGATAGCTTGATCAACCTCATTCATGCTCTCAAGGCGGGCTACCGTGCAAACGGCACCTGGATGATGGGCAACCTGACTGTTGCCTATGTCCGCAAGCTGAAGGACAGCGAGGGCAACTACCTGTGGCGCCCGGGCCTGGAAGCTGGTGCGCCGTCGGTCCTTCTGGGCTACGGGATCACCGAAAACGAAGATATGCCTGACGTTGCCGCCGATGCCAATGCAATTGCATTCGGTGACTTCAAGCGCGCTTACACCGTTGTCGACCGTATCGGCACCCGCGTCCTGCGCGACCCCTACACCAACAAGCCTTTTGTTGGCTTCTACACCACCAAGCGCGTCGGCGGCATGCTGGTCGACTCTCAGGCCGTGAAGATTCTCACCCTGAGCGCCGCTGCCTGAATGGGCGGGCGCCTACGGGCGCCCAGACTGCCGGAGGATTTATGCCGATCATTATTGTGAAAAAACCGTTCCCATTCTCTGCGGATGGCAACCATGTAGTTGAGGTTCCTGCCGGCGAGCAGGATGTCTCGGAGCGTTGCGCGCTGGTAGCGGTCGAGCACCTGGGCGTGGCGTCCTATCCCAATCAACTGGACTCCAATGGTCTGAAGCTGGATGGGCCGACCATTGCTGAGTTTTTAGCAGGCGGCTACCTAGCGGTGAATTACCCACCCGAGGGTTACGCATCGCGCAGCTCGCAGGAAGAAATCGACGCGGCTATCGATGCGCAGAAAGAAACCGATCCGCTTAAGATGAAGGTTCCCGACCTGAAGGCCTGGCTCACCGGCAAAGGGATCGAATTCGATCCGTCCGCAAATAAGGAAGCCCTTCAGGCGCTGGTGCCAAAGGGTGATTGATCTCCCCATCGTCAAGGCTCACTTACGGGTCGACCATGACGATGAGGACTCGCTGATACAGGGCTACACGGACGCAGCCCTCAGCGCGTTTGAGACCTGGACCAATCGCACGCTTGTCGATCCAGAGACGGCTTTGCCAGACCCCGTCGGCAATGCGCTCATGATGACAAAGGCGATTAAGCAGGGGGCGCTGCTGTTGATAGGTCATTGGTACAGCAGTCGCGAGACGGTGGTTATCGGAACAATCACTGCTGAGTTACCAATGGCAACCAATGCGCTCTGGAAGCCTCACCGCTGGGTGAATGTATGAGAGCCGGCCCAATGCGGCACCGCTGCACGATGTACAAGCCGGTTCTGACCAAGAACAAATCAGGTGGCTTCGATACAGCCTGGCTCGATATCGGCAAGCTTTGGGCTGAGATCGTTTTGCCAACTGGGCGGGTTTCGCCAGTGGCTGAACAATTGAAAGCCGTGGTCACCGCCGAAATCCGAGTCCGTCCGCGCAAGGATGTTGTCGCGGGAAATCGACTCGTCGAAATGGTTGGAGGTCGCGCCATCGCAACCTACCTGATCGAGGCTCCACTGCCTAACAACGAGCGCGACATGCTTCGGCTGCTGTGTTCAAACGTCCCCAACCCTTAGAGGTGAATCATGAAAGTTATTGCCCTGGGCACCCTGTCCGGCGCCACTGGCGACCGGGAGAAGGGTGAAGAGTTTACGGTGGATGCCAGGCTCGGCGCCGACCTTGTGTTGCGTGAACTGGTACGGCCAGTGCCCGATACAGCGCCTGCGTCTGAAAAGGCAGCCAAGGCCAAGGAGTAGGCCATGGCCGCCCGCCGCTCGCGCATGTCCGGAGACTTCAAGCTGCGCCGGACGCTTCGCACCATCCACCAATCCATGGATAACGAACTGGCCCCGGTAATGCGCGACAGCGCTGAGCGGATTCTTTCGACGATGAAGGATTTAATCCCGAAAGACACTGGTGCCGCCGCTGCTGAGCTTACGATTTTCGTTTCGCAAAGCGGCCTCGACGCACAGATCGGTATCCGCGGGAAGAAGAACAAGCGACGGTTCTTCTACCTGCGCTTCATCGAATACGGCACCAAGGGCTACACCGGAAACAAGCGCGCCGGGGGTCGCACGCGCCGCCCCACGAACAAGGCTGACGGCACCAACTTCTTTGGCAAGTATCCAGATATACCGGCCCGCCCGGCGCACCCATGGCTTCGTCCTTCGAAGGACGTGAACCGGGAGTATGTGGTGGCCAACATCAAGGCGGCCATTGCGCGCACGCTGAGCAAGGCGAGTAAGGGGCTATCCAATGGCTGATCCGTCTGTTGCGTTGCAGGAGGCGCTGTTCGCCAGGCTGGAGGCCGAGGTCTCGTGCCCAATCTACGATGGGGCGCCGCTGGACACGGCGATGCCATACGTGTCCATTGACCGAGAACTATCCACGAACATCTCGCCCATAGCCGGCCGGAAGCGCGAGCAGCGCCTGATTTACCTGTCGGTATGGTCGGATGCCCACGGCCAGGCCGAGGTGAAACGGATAACCGGTGAAGTTGTGGCCGCCCTGGATGAGCGCCGCCTGCCGTTGACCGTCGGGCGCGCTGTATCTGTCCGTGTTGAGCAAGCCGACGCCCAGCGCGATGCTGACGGCGTCACGTATCAGGGATCGATCACGGTCCGCATTATCACCACCCACTAAACACCCAACACCGGCCGCCCCGCGGCTTTATCCAATGTGCCTTTGGAGGAACCCCCATGGCCGACGACAACCTCAATACAGCCGCCGGCTGCCGGATCAGCATCGGCAGCAAGAACGGCGCGGATACCGAAGCGCTCTACAAGGCAGACACCTACGTCGAGATCGGCGAAGTGGAAGACCTGGGCGAGTTCGGCGACACCTTCAGTTCGGTGACCTTCACTTCACTGCGCGATGGCCGCGTGCGCAAGTACAAGGGCACCGCTGATGCCGGCGACCTGACCCTGGCCGTCGGCCTGGACAACGGCGACGTGGGCCAGGCCAAGCTGAAGATCGCTCACAAGGATCGCAGCAAGGGCGACTACAACATCAAGATCACGCTGAACGATGGCGACCCTGATGCCGCCCCGGCGATTCTTCCGACCACCTTCTACCTGCGCGGGAAGGTAATGAACAACACCGTCGCCGCCGGCGCCGCTGACAACGTGGTTCGCCGCAACGTCACGATCGGCATCAACTCCGACATCCTGGAAATTCTCCCGGCCGCCGTGGCATAACCATCGGGGCTTCGGCCCCAAACCCCAAGGATTCGACACATGAGCAAGACTCTTCACGGTACCGTCGACATCAAGCTCGATGACGAGACCTACACGCTTAAGCCCACGCTTGGCGCGGTGCGGGCCATTGAGGCCCACTTCGGCGGATTGCGCGGCGCATCCCAGGCGATCAACGCCTTGAGCGTCGAAGGTTGCGCTGTGATCATCGCCGGTGGTGCCGGTTTGAGCGGCAAGGATGCTGAGGCCGTTGCTGAGCAGGTTTGGCAGGCTGGTATCGTCGATGTGTCCGTGCAGCTCAATGCCTACCTGTTGGCGCTGTACAACCCAAAGGGCCCTGACGCGGGAAAGGCAAGGCCGGCGGCGGCGTAAGTGCTGTCGAAAACGGCAGCTACGTCGACCGGCTCTACGCGGTAGCCACCGGCTGGCTGGGCTGGCCGCCTGACCTGGCCTGGTCCACGCCGATGCCCGAACTGTTTCTGGCAATGGACGCCAAGATCGAATGGGCGCAGATGACCAACCCCTTTGGTGGTGGAAAGGCGAAAGCCAAGGCCGATAAGCCGTCCGCGTCGACTGTGGCCGATAAGCTGCGGCAGGCGCTCACGGGGCGGCAGCCTCAGTAGTTTGGGAGTAGCAATAAGTGCTTTTTGAGATCAGGCAGTGGTAAATTCCCTGGAAATACAGGGAGTGAAGCGATGCGAGTTTCTATTTTGATTGCTGCATTGGCAGTGTTGTACGGGTGCTCAGCACCTCCGTCTGCGTCGGTCCAAGGCTCAAGGACTTCTCAAGCCAGTCTGGGTGCCAAAGAGGCTTTTCTGACCCTTGATCCGGCGGGTAAAAATGTTCCAGCGAAGCATTACCCGTCTGGCAAGGAGCTTTTGGCGGAGGTAAAGTTGCTTGGCGGAGTAAGAGGAGAGTATGAGACTGACGCTGCATTTCATGGAAGGGTATCTAAGTTAGGTAATTTTTCCATTGGCGGGGAGGCATCTGATTCTGAAATTGAGTTTGACCAGGTTAGTGGTGAGTTCACTCTAAAGGTCTCCCTTCATGATGCTGTTGGTTTCGGACTTAAAGTAGCACCCAATAGATTGAGAGAGCCCGTGGCAATTTACCCATCATTTATTGTTGGTGAGGATGCCTACACCGAGGGCCAGTATTCGGGGCAAAATGCATTCGGAGCGACAGCTACGATAACCAAGCGAAGTATAGATCGTTATTATTTGGTCTTTAGTCCGGTTCCTAAGCCGCCTCTAAATATGTTGTTTTTCAATGTTTCCGCTAAACTTAATATCACAGCTTCCGAAATGAAGGAGCAGCGCGAGAACATTAGAGTTTTGTTCAAGGTGATGTCCGTGCCGAATTACCTACAGATCACAAAAAATTACCAGCAACCCACAATAACCAACCCGTATGAATCTGTTATAACTAATTATTTCTTCTCTGCTAAAGTTTTCTGGGTGAGTGTGGTTAATTCGAAAACAGGGAAGGTGTATGCGGAAGAGGCAAAAATGGGTATTAAGGTTTTGTAATTTTTATTGATGCACAAACCCACTTCGGTGGGTTTTTTATTGTCCGGAGATAAGCATGGCTGATACCGACGTACAAGGGATGCTCGTCCGCATCGAGGCGACCACGGCCCAGTTGCGTCAAGAGATGGCGCGCGCCGATTCCAGTGTCGGCCAGATATCCGGGAAGATTGATAAGAGCCTGGGGCGTATTGATGCCGCCTTTGATCGAACAGGTGAGCGTGCTCAACATGCATCGGGACTGATAAAGAGCGCCTTGGGCGCCGCTATTGGCGCAGCCGGCATTGGTAAAATAATTGAGACGGCCGACTCATACGGCCAGATGTCTGACCGCATCGGCATGGCAACGGTTAGTGTTGGCGAATACGACTTGGTGCAACAGCGCCTACTCGACACTGCTAAACGCACATATCGCCCATTGGCCGAAGCTCAAGAGCTCTACATCCGTACCTCTGACAGCCTGAAGTCCATGGGTTACAACACCAGCCAGGCGCTGGATGTAATGGACAGTTTCAGCTTCCTGCTGGTGACAAACTCTGCCTCCGCTGATAAAGCCAGTTCGGCCATCGATGCGTATTCGAAGGCGCTTCAGACCGGCAAGGTCGAGGCAGACGGATGGCAATCGATTCTCGCGGCTATGCCAACGATCGTTGACACCCTTGCAAAGTCCACCGGAAAAAGCGCTGAAGAGATCCGCAGCCTGGGTGCGCAGGGAAAGCTCGGACTCGATATCCTTACTTCTGGACTTCAGAAGGCATCGAAGGCGAACGGCGAGTTGGCGGATGCGATGAGCATCGCGGTAAGGGATGCAGTGCAAAACCTGTCCAATTCATTCAGCGTCTATGTTGGGCGCCTGAACGAAGCGACAGATTTCACCGGCACGCTTGGCAAGGCCATCAGCTTGGTCGGGGATGATTTCGAGACGATCGCTAATGTTTCGATCATTGCCGCTTCTGCAGCGCTTGCGCGATACGGCGCTCTTGCGGCGACATCGGCAGCTACTGCTACCTATTCGGCCTTCAAGGATGTTGCCGCAAGGAAGGCTCAGGCCACGGCCGTGTTGCTGGTCGCTCAAGCTGAGCAGCAGAAGGCCCAGACATCAGTCTTTCTGGCCGAGAAAGAAGCGATCGCCGCGCGAGGCACGGCAGTTCAAACCCAGATGTCGCTCCAGCTTGCTGAGGCCCGGCTGGTCGAGACACGCGCAACGAATGCTGTTGCGGCTGCTCAGGTTGGCGTTAGTCGTGCAGGGATTGGTCTGGTCGGAATGCTTGGCGGCCCCGTGGGAGTCGCTGCCTTGGCGATCGGCGCAGCTACAGCTTTCCTGACTTTGCACGATAACACCAGCGTTCTCGAAGAGAAGCTTGGCGACCTCAGTGACCCGCTGGATAAGCTCGCGGAGAAATTCAATAAGCTAAATCGTGCGACTCAGTCCGTAACCCTGAGAGAGCTCAGGGCTTCAATCGCAGACACTCAGGAGGAGCTGTCTGGTGCCGCTGGCACAATCGCCTTTGAGTTCCAAAGCAGTATGACCAATGCTGGTCTGGCTGGATCTTCTGGCTTCATGGCTGGCATCGCGCCGCTGTCGACAGAGTTGCAGTCGGCAATGGACCTGATGAATAAGGCTGTTGCGGATGCTTCAAAAGGGCAGGCGGTAGACTGGAAGGCGCTCGCTGATCAACTTCGCCTGATCCCAGGTGTTACCGAAGAGATGGCCCAGGCCATTGAAAACGGACAAATCAAAGTCTCCGGATTGACAGATGTTCTAGACAAGCAGCGAGAAACTCTAGCGCTGCTCACCGGCGAAACCGATTCGAACACCCGCGCTCAGGGCGAGAACAATGCCGCGAAGGCCGCTGCTGCTCAGGTTGGGCAGAAGTACTTGGAGCAGCTTCAGAAGCAACTCGGTGCCGCTCAAGACAAAACTAGCCTCGAGGCGGCCAACCGCTTCATTGCGGAAAACACTGATCTGACCAATGACATGGTCGTTGCGATTCGCTCGGCGGCAGCCGCTAAGGATGCACAGAAAGCCAAGGATGATGCCGCCGCCAAGGCCTTGAGGAAGAACACCACCGAATCGAACTCTGCTGCCAAGCAACAACTCAAGTCCTTCGACACCGCCGAGGAGGGCTACAAGCGCCAGATCGAGCTGATCAACACCACCGGCAACAAGCAGAACGAAGCCACGGAGGTGATGAAGCTGTCCTTCGAACTACAGGAGGGCAAGCTCGGCAAACTGAGCGAGGCGCAAAAGAAAAAGCTCCAGGGCATGGCCGCCGAGCTGGATGCGCTGAACAAGCTGAAGAAGGCCAACGAAGATGACCTGAAGCTCACGGCGTTCAAGAATGCCCAAGCCCTGACTACCCAAACCACGAAGGACGGCTTCGACCAGGAGTTGGCTGGCGTCGGTATGGGCGACAAGGCCCGGGACCGGATGCGCGCTGATCTGGCTATGCGGCAGAAGTACGCGGCTGACGTTGCGAGCCTCAATGAACAGCGCAACACCGGGCAGATCACGCCGGAGCTTTATGCCAATGAGACCCAGGTCCTGCAGGATGAGCTGAACAAGCGTCTGCTGGCGCAGGAGAACTTCTACGCTGCGACGGATGAGCAGCAAGCCAACTGGATGAATGGCGTCAACGAGGCTTGGGCCAATTACGCAGACGCGGCGCGGGACTATTCAGCCCAGGCAACGGACATCACCAATACCGCATTGAGCGAGGCAACCGGTGGGCTTGGCACTTTCTTCTCGGACGTGGCCAGTGGAGCGGAGGACGCCGATGACGCCCTGGGCGACATGGTCGGTAACTTCGCCAAGTCGATGCTCAAGGCTTTGGGGGATATGGCGGCGCAGTGGCTGATCTACCAGGGCGTGCAGTTGCTGGTGGGCAAAACAACTCAGGCTGGCGCCGCCACCACTTTGGGTGCCAATGCTCAGGCTATGTCCTTGCAGGCTGGCCTGAACGCTTACGCCTCGACTGCGGCAATTCCGATCATCGGGCCAGCAGCCGCGCCTGCGGCAATGGCCGCGGCGCTGACCGTAACCGGCCCCCTGGCATCGGCGGTGGGTATGACCGCGCTAGCGGGTATGGCGCACGACGGTATCGATTCGGTTCCTGAAGATGGCAGTTGGTTTCTGCAAAAGGGCGAGCGGGTTACCACCGCTCAAACCAGCGCGAAGCTGGATGCAATGCTGTCGAGGATCGACAACGGCCTGAGCGGTTCGCAGCCCCAAGCCCAGATAGGTGTTGGTAGCCTGGAGTCAGGTGGCGATGGGCGCGCGGCAATGGTTGGCGCCAGCACCCAGTCGGCACCGAGTGGACCCACACAGATTGTCTTCAACGCACCAATCACCGTGCAGGCCCAACCCGGCATGACAGACCAGGATGCAGCGCGCCAGGGACAGGCGATGTCGGCCGGGCTGGAGACGCAGTTCGGTAAATTTCTTGATCGTGAAATGGGCCAGGGTGGCCGGCTGTGGAGGCGTTGATGGCTGAGACATTTACTTTTGATGTTGAGGTCGGCGCCGATGGTGATGTCAGCCAGCGCACTTGGGAAAACGAGTTTGGCGACGGGCTGGTCCAGGCTGGGGGAATTGGCATCAATACCAAAAGCCAAGTCTGGAACTTGGTGCATACCGGTGAGGATCTGCCGGGAGAGGAGCTTCCCGAGCTGATCGCCTTCTTGGATCGGCATGAAGGCTACAAGGCTTTCCGCTTTGCCCCGCCAGGCGAACCGGAAGGCTGGTATAGCGTCAATGGATACAAGAAGAAAACCCTCGGCGCTGAGATTTATACGGTCACCTTTACCGCAAAGCAGGTATTCAAACCCCGACCATAACCCTTACCTGACCCCGCCAAGTGCGGGGTTTCTTGTTTCTGGGGCTCTATGAACTACAACACCGATCTTCAAAAGCTCGAGCCTGGTAACCAGATCAGGCTGTACGAGCTGGACGCTACGCGCATGGGCGGCTCGCTCTGGCGGTTCCATGGCCATGCCCACGAGGGCGACATCATCTGGCAGGGGCAGCTGTATTCGCCGCTCCAGATCGAGGCCAAGGGTTTCGACATCCGCGGGGATGGTCGCCCGGCTTCACCGACGCTGCAGGTGGACGACGAGCTCGGCGGCGTGCGCGGGGCGATCACTGCCCTGTGCTTCCAGTTCCGCGACCTGGCCGGCGCCCGGGTCAAGGTGATCGAGACGTTCCGCCACTTCCTTGACGCCGCGAATTTCCCTGACGGTAACCCGGAAGCCAGCGACCAGTCGAAAACGAACCTCTGGTTTATCGAGCAGAAGACTGAGGCGTTGCCCAGCATCTCGGTCACGTTCTCGCTGTCCAGCCCTACGGATATGGAAGGGCAGATGCTGCCCTCCCAACAGATCACCAAGCTTTGCCGCTGGGCCTGCCGGGGCGGCTACCGGCAAGAGGCCTGTGCCTACACCGGCGCCGCGATGTTCGACAAAAAGAACCAGCCCACGGATAACCCGGCCCTGGATCGCTGTGGCGGTTGGTGGAGCAGTTGCAAGCTTCGCGGCAACACGCGGCGCTTCGGCGGGTCCATGGGCGCAAGCCTTATTGCAAGTTCGAGGTAGCCATGCGAATCAATCAAAAATTGCAGGATGAGATCCGCGCACACGCCGAGCGGGACTATCCGGCCGAGGCTTGCGGGGTGGTCATCAAGTCCGCCGCCGGCCGTGAGTACGTGCCTTGCGTAAACTTGGCCACCACGCCGCGCGAACATTTCCAAATCGACCATAAGGACATGGCCCGAGCGGAAGATCGGGGCGAGGTGCTGGCGATCATCCATAGCCACCCGGACAAGGCGCCGGCGCCGAGCATGGCCGACCGTGTCAGTTGCGAGTTGCACGAATTGCCCTGGGGCATTGTCGGCTGGCCCGGCGGTGACTTCGAGTGGTTCAAGCCTTCTGGCTTCAAGGCGCCGCTGCTGGGTCGGGACTTCTCCCATGGGCTGCTTGACTGTTGGGCGGCGTGCCGCGACTGGTACGCGCGCGAGGCGGGCCTGGAGTTGCCAAACTTCGAACGCTCCGACCTGTGGTGGGAGCATAAGGATGGCCCAAGCCTCTACGAGGACAACTTCGCAGCGACTGGTTTCTACCAGGTCAGCGAGGCGCGCCGCGGCGACATGCTGGTATTGCAGATCCCAACGCCAGGCCGGGAGTGCTATTTCCCGAATCACGCAGTGATTTACCTTGGCGATGAACCGTCGCTGATCAGCGAATCGGCGCCGAAACTTGGTGGCTCCGGCCCGTTCATTTACCACCACATGCCTGGCCGCCTGGCTGCCCGTGAAATCTACGGTTGGTCGATGGCGAACCGCGTCAAATTGATCCTCAGGCACAAGGACTACCGCCCATGACCATGCGTACCATCAAGCTCGGCGGCGTGCTGGGTAAGAAGTTTGGCAAGCAGTACACCCTGGACGTTCACAGCTTCCGTGATGCCATGGCGGCGCTGTGCATGATGAAGCCGGGCTTTGAGAAGTACCTGCGCACCGCCGAAGAGCGCGGCCTTGTGTTCGCCGTGTTCGTCGATGAGCGCAATCTTGGCGAACAGGAGCTTGACCTGGTAGGCCGGGGTGAGGGCGACATCCGCATTCAGCCGATCATCCAGGGCAGCAAACAGGCGGGCATGTTCCAGACGCTGCTCGGCGTGGTGCTGATCGTGGCCGGCCTATTTACTGGCGGCACCACCTCAACTCTGGGGATGGGCCTTCTCGCCGCCGGCGCCGCTGTCGGCCTGGGCGGCGTTGTTCAAATGCTGTCGCCCACCACCAAGGCCACCGCCGATGGCCAGAACGACGACGGCAACAACCCGAGCTACGGCTTCGGCGGGGCGGTGACGACTATTGCCCAGGGCAACCCGTACCCACTGCTTTACGGCGAGCGCGAGATCGGCGGCGCGGTCGAGTCTGGCGGGATCTACACCCAAGACAACATCTGATTCAGTTACCACAACCAACCCGCTTCGGCGGGTTTTTGCATTCTGGAGGGCGCATGAGCGCAGTAGCAAAGAAGGCGCGCCGCGCAGCACCTCGTAAGCGCCGGGCCGTAATTGGCGGAAAGGGCGGACAGGCCAAGCAGAAGCAGCCGAGTATCGCCTCCAATAGCGTGCCGTCGATCTCCACCGCGCGAATCACCTACCTGTGGAGCTGGGGTCCTATTGTTGGTCCGGTCGACGACTTGCGCTCAGTCAAGCTCAACGGAACACCCGTGAAGGCCGCTGACGGCACGATCAATTATCCCAGTGTGAAGTGGCAGTTCCGTTCTGGCGAGCTGAATCAGGAGCGCCTGGAGGGAATACAGGAATCCAGTAACGAGATCGACGTCAAGAAGGAATTGATCTACGGAACGCCATGGCTGTACACCATCACCAACTCGATGAGCGATGCCGCGCGCATCCGCCTGAGCTGGCCAACGCTTCGCAGTCAGGACGCCGCCGGTAACATCAATGGCGTGCGTATCGATTATGCCGTGGACATATCCACCGACAACGGCCCCTACGTTGAAGTGCTGGTATCGGCCGTAGATCGCAAGAACATCACGGAGTACGAGCGAGCGCACCGCCTGGAGTTGCCCGCCGGAACCCGCTGGACTATTCGCGTCCGCCGCCTGACCCCAAATGCAAACTCCGACCTGGTTGTCGATCAGATGATCGTCAAGGCAATTGCCGAGGTGGTCGACAGCGATCAGGAATACCCGCTCACCGCCGTCAGCTGTCTTGAGTACGACGCCCAGACTTTCGGCGGCGATATCGCCAAGATCGCCGTCCTCATGCGTGGCCGCATTATTCGTGTGCCCAGCAACTACGACGCGACAACCCGCACCTACGCAACGTCGGGCACCGGCACAAGCAACGGTATTTGGGACGGCACCTTCAAGGAGGTCTACACCAACAACCCGGCGTGGATCTTCTACGACCTGGTGCTGCACCCGTACTACGGGCTCGGCGACCGGATCGACGCGACAATGGTTGATCGCTGGTCGCTCTATCGCATCGCGCAGTACTGCGACCAGATGGTGCCGGATGGGAAGGGGGGCATGGAGCCGCGCTTCACCTGCAACCTCTATTTCCAGAAGCAGGCCGAAGCCTACGCCGTGCTTCAGGACCTGGCGTCAATATTCCATGGCCTGGCCTACTGGGACGGCAGCCAGATCGTGGTCAATGCCGATATGCCAGGCGATCCGGTGTACACGTACAACCAGACGCAGATCCTGAACAATGGCGCTATCAAGTACGAAGGCACCCGCGCGCGCGATCGGCACACGCTCTACATGGTGTCCTGGGATAATCCGGACCAGGGTTTTGAAACCGACAAGGAGCCGGTGTTTGATGATGAGGCCATGGTCGAGCTTGGCGGAATCGTGCGCGACACCACCATCGACGCCATCGCCTGCACATCCCTGGGTCAGGCGCAGCGCGCCGGGCAGTGGGCGGCGCTGACCGAAAAGCTGCAGACCCAGGGCGGTGTGTTTCGGGTCGGGCTCGATGGTGATATTCCAAAGCCTGGTCAGGTGATCGCCGTGGCCGACCCGATGCTGGTTGGCCGGAACAACGGCGGCCGGATCGCTGCGGCCGCCGGACGTGTGGTTACGCTCGATCGCGATACCGTGGTGCCGGTCGGCGCGCGCCTGATGGTCAACCTGCCAAGCGGCAAGTCCGAAGGGCGGGTGGTGAAGTCGGTTGCTGGGCGCGACGTCACCGTGATGGCCGATTTCAGCGAGCAGCCCCAGGCCGAGTGTGGCTGGATATTGGACTACGAAGACCTGAAGCTGATGCAGTTCTACGTCCGCAACGTCACGCGGCCGGAGTGGCACCAGTTCCAGTTTGAAGTTATTCAGCACGACCCGAGCAAGTTTGAAGCAATCGACAACGGGGCCGTGGTGGACCCTCGGCCAATCACCGGAATTCCCGTGGGCAGTCAGGGCGCTCCGGCCCGGGTGATGCTCAGCCAGCACGTTGTCATCGAGCAGGGGATTGCGGTCACCGTCATGTCCATCGCGTGGGACGCGGCGCCGAACGCTGTGGCTTATGACGTTGAATGGAAGTGGGGAGCGCGCGAATGGGTAACTGTGCCGCGCACCGCCGAGCAGATGGTCGACGTGCGCGGCATTTACTCCGGCCAATACATGGCCAGGGTGCGGGCGGTTAGCGCGCTCAATGTGTCCTCGATCCCGACCACGTCGGCACTGACCAACCTGGAAGGCAAGGTCGGCCTGCCGCCGGCGGTGGCGTTCCTTACCACCACCAGCGAGCTGTTCGGCATCGGCATCAAGTGGGGCTTTCCTGCTGGCGCCGAAGACACCCAGCGCACTGAGCTGTGGTATGGCCCAGCGAATGATCTGGCGGCAGCGACCAAGCTGGCCGACCTGGCATATCCGCAGGCCGACTACCGCATGCAGCAACTGCTGGCGGGCGCTACGTTGTTTTTCTGGGCGCGCCTGGTGGACCGTACCGGCAACATCGGGCCGTTCTACCCGGTTGTGAATGGGGTGATGGGGCAGTCCAGTTCTGATGCCGGGCCTTTGCTCGAAATTCTTACCGGAAAGGTCACCAAGACGCAGCTTGGCCAGGACCTGATCAGCGAACTGGACGGACTTCAGGACCAGATCGATAGCCTGGACGGCCTTGGTGGATACGTTTCAACCCAGGTCTACCTGAAAGGGCAGATGGTGGTGGAGGCGGACCGCATCTACCAGGCGAAAGTGAATGTCCCGGTCAACAACCCGCCGCCCAATGCCACGTACTGGGAGGACGTAGGGCAGTCGCTGGAGGCAGCCAACGGTTTGGCGCAGCAGGTCAGCACCAATACCACTGACATCTCCAATCTCGACGGCATAGTCGCGGCTCAGGCCGGCACCACCAATGCGCTGCGTGCATCAGCGCGCGACGATAGTGGTAACGGTGCGAAGGCTGATGCTCTCAAGGGCTGGGCAAGTACTTCCGCCATTGTCGAGGAGAGCAAGGTCAGGGCAACCGCGATTGAGGCTGAGGCGACGAAGACCACGCAACTGCAAGCCACTGTCGGTCAAAACACATCTGCCATTCAGGAAACGTCCTCGGCGCT
>NZ_JAFCXJ010000008.1:0-425843 GCF_049898265.1 Pseudomonas sp. PSPC2-3
ACTGCATCATCTGCGCTCGTGAGCATTTTTTGCGAAACACCTCGCGGCCCGACTTATCCTGGCCGTGCAGGTGGAAAGTATGTTTGCCGAGATCGATACCGATCAGTGCTGACTCGCTCATGATGATGGCCTCCGAAAACAAAACACCCCGTGAAAGCGTAGCCCTCACAGGGTGTTGGGGGTGACCATCTCATTAACCGGCCTGAGAAGGCCGGTTTTTTTATGTGCGGGATTCCACTTCAGTCGTTGAAGTCTTCCCAGCCGCCCATCTGTTTCCAACGGTTGACGATGCCGCAGAACAGCTCGGCGGTCTTTTCGGTGTCATAGCGCGCCGAGTGGGCTTCGCGACCGTCAAAGTCGATACCGGCGGCCTGGCAGGCTTTGGCCAATACAGTCTGGCCATAAGCCAGGCCGGCGAGCGTAGCGGTGTCGAAGCTGGAGAACGGGTGGAACGGGTTGCGCTTCATGTCCAGCCGCGCCACGGCGGCATTCAGGAAGCCCAGGTCGAAGCTGCTGTTGTGCCCCACCAGGATCGCGCGTTTGCAGCCATTGGCCTTCAACGCCTTGCGCACGCCACGGAAGATATCGGTCAGTGCTGCTTCTTCACTCACCGCCATGCGCAGTGGGTGATCGAGCTTGATCCCGGTGAATTCCAGGGCCGCGGCTTCGATATTGGCGCCTTCGAACGGCTCGACGCGGAAGAAGTGGGTGTGTTCCGCGAACACAAAACCCTGTTCGTCCATGCCGATGGTGGTCGCGGCGATTTCCAGCAGCGCGTCGGTGGCGCAGTTGAAGCCACCGGTTTCTACGTCGATGACGACCGGCAGATAGCCGCGAAACCGCTCGGCCATCGGGTGACGGGAACCGCCACCGCTGTGCTCGTGTTCGTCATCGTAATGGTCTTCACTCACTTGCTTTCCTCCAGCAGGCGCCAGCGCAGTGTTTCACCGGCGCGCAGCGGGATAACAGTCAGCTCGCCAAACGGCAGGCTGACGGGGGCAGTCCAGTCTTCACGGACCAGGGTGATGCGGTCGGTATTCGCCGGCAGCCCGTAGAAACGCGGGCCGTTGAGGCTGGCGAAGCCTTCGAGTTTGTCCAGGGCGTTGCGTTGGTCGAACGCTTCGGCGTACAGCTCGATCGCCGCATAGGCGGTGTAGCAACCGGCACAACCGCAGGCCGCTTCCTTGGCATGCTGGGCGTGGGGCGCCGAGTCGGTGCCGAGGAAGAACTTCGGGTTGCCGCTGGTCGCAGCGTCCAGCAGGGCCACCTGATGGGTGTTGCGCTTGAGAATCGGCAGGCAATAGAAGTGCGGCCGAATCCCGCCCACCAGCATGTGGTTGCGGTTGTAGAGCAGGTGATGGGCGGTGATGGTCGCGCCAACGTTGGCCGAGGCCTCGGTGACGAACTGCACCGCATCGGCCGTGGTGATGTGTTCGAACACCACCTTGAGGGTCGGAAACAGCTCGACCACCCGGCGCATATGCTCGTCGATGAAGATCTTCTCGCGATCGAACACGTCGACATCGCCGCGGGTGACTTCACCGTGGATCAACAGCGGCATGCCGACTTCGGCCATCGCTTCGATCGCCGGCAGGATCTTGTCGATGCTGGTCACGCCGGAGTCGGAGTTGGTGGTTGCGCCCGCCGGATACAGCTTGGCGGCGTGTACGAAACCGCTGGCCTTGGCCTCGCGGATTTCGTCGGGCTGGGTGCGGTCGGTCAGGTAGAGCACCATCAACGGTTCGAAGCGGCTGCCGGCCGGCCGTACAGCGAGGATGCGCTGGCGATAGGCGTCGGCCTGCGCGGCATTACGCACCGGAGGTACCAGGTTAGGCATGATGATGGCGCGGCCAAACGTGCGCGCAACATCGGCCACGGTGTGGGGCAACGCAGCACCATCGCGAAGATGAATATGCCAGTCGTCGGGACGCAGCAGGGTCAGGCGGTCGGACATTGGGGATTCCAGGCGGGTCAATCTGGTGGGAATGCTACCGGAAAAGACTCTTGCAGGCACTCGCTATCAAGTTTTGCCGGATGCATCCGATAGCCTTTGGTATGCCTTAACGATGTATGACGCTTTGAAGTGTTGTAGAAACCAGTGGAGCCTCCCGTGCGCCAGCATTATCTAGCCCTGCTCAGTGTGTTCGCCAGCCTGCCTGCGATGGCCCTCACGTTCCAGACACGTCTGGAGAATATTGAGTGGAAGGTGGAGGGCGACAAATTCGAGTGCCGCTTGACCCAGCCGATCACCGATTTCGGCTCGGGTGAGTTCGTGCGCCGGGCCGGCGAGCAGGCGACATTCCGTCTGAAAGCCTTTAACGGCTTGCTCGGCGCAGGATCGGCGACCCTGCTGGCGGCGGCTGCGCCATGGCAACCGGGCCGCGGCGATATCAACCTCGGCGCCGTGCGTGCCGGCAGTGGCGATGTCTTGTTCAACAGTTCCCAGGCCCAGGCCGGGCGCCTGTTCAATGGCCTGCTCGAGGGGCGCAGCCCGACCGTGCGGCATTACGGGCGTGAAGGCGGCTATTCGGAAATTCGTCTGTTGCCGGTGAAATTCAACAAAGCCTACAACGACTATCAACTGTGTACCGCCAAGCTGCTGCCGATGAATTACGATCAGGTCAAGCAGACCGAAGTTGGCTTCCCCGGTGGCGGTATCGAGCTGGACGCAGCGGCCAAGCGCAAGCTGGCGGTGATCGTCGAATTCATGAAGGCCGATCCGACGGTCAACCATATCGAATTGAACGGTCACTCCGACAACAGCGGCAATCGCCTGACCAATCGCGATGTCTCGCGCCGTCGCGCATTGGCGGTGATGGACTACTTCAAGGCCAACGGCGTGCCGGAGTCGCAGATCACCATGCGTTTCCACGGTGAAAGCTACCCCTTGGCGCCCAATACCAATGCCGCCAACCGCGCGCGCAATCGGCGCGTCAATATCCAGCTCGAACGCGTGGCCGCCCCCGAGAAACCGGCGGTGCAAGCCAAGGGCCCGAGCAACCCCGCCGCTACGTCATAAGGTGCGACCATTGGTCGCCCGCTCGACATAATCTGTCGCTTTATCTTCATTTGCTGTCGCGCCCCTGTAATTTCGCGGTTTTGATCGGTAGAATCGTTGCCTTTCCGTAAAACCCCGTGGAGTGATGGCATGGCCGACGTAAACAAGGTCGTTCTCGCGTATTCCGGCGGCCTGGACACTTCGGTGATCCTCAAGTGGCTGCAGGATACTTATAACTGTGAAGTGGTGACCTTCACCGCTGACCTGGGTCAGGGCGAAGAGGTCGAACCTGCACGCGCCAAGGCGCAAGCCATGGGCGTCAAAGAGATCTACATTGACGACCTGCGCGAAGAGTTCGTCCGCGATTTCGTTTTCCCGATGTTTCGCGCCAACACCGTCTACGAAGGCGAGTACCTGCTGGGTACCTCCATCGCACGTCCGCTGATCGCCAAGCGCCTGATCGAAATCGCCAACGAAACCGGCGCTGACGCCATTTCCCATGGCGCCACCGGCAAAGGCAACGACCAGGTGCGTTTCGAACTGGGCGCCTATGCCCTCAAGCCGGGCGTGAAAGTGATTGCCCCTTGGCGTGAATGGGACTTGCTGTCCCGTGAAAAACTGATGGATTACGCTGAAAAGCATGGCATTCCGATCGAGCGTCACGGCAAGAAGAAGTCCCCGTACTCGATGGACGCCAACCTGCTGCACATCTCCTATGAAGGCGGCGTGCTGGAAGACACCTGGACCGAGCACGAAGAAGACATGTGGCGTTGGACCGTCTCCCCGGAGAACGCTCCCGACAAGCCGCAGTACCTGGAACTGACCTACCGCAACGGCGACATCGTCGCGCTGGACGGCGTCGAGATGACCCCGGCCACCGTACTGGCGACCCTGAACCGTATCGGCGGCGAACACGGTATCGGCCGTCTCGACATCGTCGAGAACCGTTACGTGGGCATGAAGTCCCGTGGCTGCTACGAAACCCCAGGCGGCACCATCATGCTGCGCGCCCACCGCGCGATCGAGTCGATCACCCTGGACCGCGAAGTGGCTCACCTCAAAGACGAGCTGATGCCCAAGTACGCCAGCCTGATCTACACCGGCTACTGGTGGAGCCCTGAGCGTCTGATGCTGCAACAGATGATCGACGCTTCCCAGGCTCACGTGAACGGCGTTGTGCGCCTGAAGCTGTACAAGGGCAACGTGATCGTCACCGGTCGCAAGTCCGATGAGTCGCTGTTCGACGCCAACATCGCCACCTTCGAAGAAGATGGCGGCGCCTACAACCAGGCGGACGCAGCAGGCTTCATCAAGTTGAATGCACTGCGCATGCGTATTGCGGCCAACAAGGGTCGCAAGTTGTTCTGAGTGTTCCCGTCGAAATGAAAAGTGGCCCCTTGTTCAGGGGCCATTTTTTTTTGCCTGTAAAAAAGGCGCGGCGATCCTGATGTTTAAAGTTGTTTAGGTTTGTTTAAAGTCTATCGAGGTTCGTCGTTTCAGAAAGTTTGATGCCTGGCCCGCCGAGGAATGAATTATTTACACCTGAGTAGGAACTATGTCTTACAGAAAATTCACTCACCAAAGTGCGGCGTAGATGTAAGTCGCGGAAAGTTCTGTAGGAAATTTATGGTGTAAATAAATATGTTGAATGGAACTGAAATCATCAGGCTTTTTTTACCTGTCGGCCCATGCGGTCGCGACATGCAAGGGGCATTTCCTGAAACGGGTGTGCGCTGCGTTTACGGTTGCCCCCCTATTCACCGGATATTTCTCTCAAAATATGTGCGAGCCCGGAAAGGTCTGAAAGGCTCCATAAAACTCGAAACATCTGAGTTGGTGTTTTTTTGTAGGTTAATTCCTATCTCGTTGTGGGTTGGGTCTCTGCTTGCTGTTGCTTGGGGTGGAACGCTATGCCAACTAGGAAACGACTAGGCTATTGTGCTTGCTCTGAATAATTCGAACAGCGAAATTGGACTTTCTCATGAATAAAGTGCTGATCGTGGATGATCATCCCGTCATTCGTCTTGCTGTGCGCATGCTAATGGAGCGTCATGGTTATGAGGTCGTTGCCGAGACCGATAACGGTGTCGATGCGTTGCAACTTGCACGGGAACATATGCCGGACATTGTCATACTGGATATTGGAATTCCCAAACTCGATGGCCTGGAAGTTATCTGCCGGCTGTCGTCCACCAAACAGGCCACACCGTTCAAGGTGCTGGTCCTGACTTCCCAGGCGCCGGGCCATTTCTCCATGCGCTGCATGCAGGCGGGGGCGGCCGGGTACGTGTGCAAGCAGCAGGACCTGACGGAATTGCTGAGTGCCATCAAGGCGGTGCTGTCCGGTTACAGCTACTTTCCCAACCAGGCGCTGAATTCGGTGCGTTCCACCATGGGCAACGCCAGCGAGGCCGACATGGTCGAGCGCCTTTCGGGACGCGAGATGATGGTGTTGCAGCAACTGGCGCGCGGCAAAACCAACAAGGAGATCGCTGACGGCATGTTCCTCAGCAACAAAACCGTCAGCACCTATAAGACACGCTTGCTGCTCAAGCTCAATGCCCGCTCACTGGTCGATCTGATCGAGTTGGCTCAACGCAATGGCCTGGTCTAGAGGAGGGCGCCACCCCATGGCTGGATAGCCAGGCGAATCGGCATAAAAAAGCCTCCGTGAGGGAGGCTTCCGGCCGTTCTCGGCTGATCAGAGGTCGAAATCGTAATCGGCCAGCTGTTTTTGCAAGCGTCGCTCTTCCAGAAGGTTGTCGATGGTGCGGCGTTTGCTTAGATTGGTCTTGGCCACCTCTACAGGTGCTTCCTGCCCATCGTCATCCGACTCGACAAGGTCATCGTCCACTTCCAGTTGTTCTTTGCCAGTGCTCATAACGTTAACTCCGGGCTAAGACTGCCGTTGGCGCTCCTTATAACGATATTCCATGAGCGGGTAAAAAAGATTTTTTCAATCGATAGATCGAAAAAACCTATGATCCCTCAATCGTCCGACGTCTTGTCCTTGTATTCGCACAGGTCTTCGATGCGACAGCTGCCGCAGCGCGGCTTGCGGGCCTGGCAAACGTAGCGCCCGTGAAGGATCAGCCAGTGGTGCGAATCGAGCAGATACGGCTTGGGGACAAACTTCATCAGTTGTTTTTCCACTTCCACCACATTCTTGCCGCGGGCAATGCCGGTGCGGTTGCTCACCCGGAAAATGTGAGTGTCCACGGCCATGGTAAGTTGCCGGAACGCCGTATTGAGCACAACGTTTGCCGTTTTGCGGCCCACGCCTGGCAAAGCCTCCAGCGCTTCGCGGGTTTGCGGCACTTCGCCGCCATGCCGCTCCACCAGTAGGCGGCAGGTCTCGATGACATTTTTCGCCTTGCTGTTGTACAAGCCGATGGTCTTGATGTATTCGGATAAACCTTCCACGCCCAAGGCATGGATCGCTGCCGGCGTGTTCGCCACGGGATACAGTTTGGCCGTGGCCTTGTTGACGCCGACGTCTGTGGATTGGGCCGAGAGAATCACCGCAATCAGCAACTCAAACGGCGTGGAGTAGGCCAGTTCGGTTTTGGGTTCCGGATTGTCTTCGTGGAGCCTGCGGAAAATTTCCAGGCGTTTTGCGGCGTTCATGGGGCAGGCGATTCCTTGCTGGCGGTCAGCGTGATTGTGAAAAATGGGCCCAGGCTTGCAACCCTGCGAGCAATAACCCAAGCAGGATAAACCCGGCCGGCATCAATGTGGTGGCGGCACTGGCGCGTAACAACCCCATGACGAGCATGAGCGCGGCGAACAGGCCGACCAACCGTAGCTGCGCCTTGCGCTGGCCCGCCTCAAAGAAACCATGGTGTTCCAGGACGACGCATTGCACGCTGATCAGCGCAAGGTAGATGCCCAACTGCTGATACAGCGGCAGCGCAAATGCCTGCAACAGTAGCTGCGCACAACTGACCAGTGTCGCGGCGACCATCAAGCTGGCACCCAGCCGCAGGGACGCGCTCAGGCGCGAGCGTACCGCGCGCATGACCAGGCCGTAGAGCGTCACGGTCAGCGCCGACAACGCCAGGAAACTCAGGGCTTTGGGCAGGGTGTCAGTCACCCCGAGCAACGGTGCGAGCAGCGCTGCATTGGCCAGGCCAACGGCTCTAGTCATGGGCGTCGGGCTCCAGCAGGGATGAGCGGTGCTCGTCGAAATAGCGCAAAGCGTCATGGGTGGCGCTGATCACCGCTCGAGAGGTGAGGGTGGCACCGGCTATTTGATCGACGGTCGAGTCTTGCATGTCCGTGCGTGAACGCCCCTTGAATGAAGCCAGCCAAAGGTTGCCGGGCTGGCTGATAAGCCCGCCCAGGCTTGGGGTTTCCGATTGCGCCAGGGTCTTGATGCCCAGCAGCTTGCCGTCGCGGTCAATGGCGATCAGCAGTTCGATCGGGCCGGCATAGCCGCTGGTGCTCAACCGCAGCAGCACCGCGCTGGGTTGGCCCGACAGGCTGACCCGATAGCCACCCAGCAGTTGGCTCTCCTCCAGCGGCTGCGCAGCGATCGGCAGCGGTTGCTCCAGCGGCTGATTGTCATAACGGTCGGCGGGTAGCAGGTCGAGCAGCGCCTGACGCTGCAGGGCCAGGGCCTGGCGCGCGGCGTGATCGGCAGTCAGGTGCTGAAGGGTCAGGATCAGCGTGCCGCCGCCGATAGCGATCAGCAACGCCAGCAGTACGCCTCTGTGCGACTTCATAGGCTGACCGCCGGCTGTTTCGCGGCCACCAGGCGTTCCAGCGCCGGCACGGCCAGGTTCATCAGCAGCACCGCAAAGGCTACACCGTCCGGGTAACCGCCCCACGTGCGAATCAGATACGTCAGCAGGCCCACGCCCACCCCGAACAGCAGCCGGGCCCTGGGGCTTTTTGGGCCGGAGACCGGCTCGGTGACGATAAAAAATGCGCCGAGAAGCGTGGCGCCCGTCAGCAGATGAAACAGCGGCGAGCCGTGGGAGTCAGAGCCCGAGCCATTCCAGCACAGCAGGCTGATCACAAACAGGCTACCCAACATGCCCAAGGGCGCGTGCCAACTGAATACCCGCTGGCGCAACAGCCACAGCCCGCCGGCCAGAAACGCCAGGTTCACCCACTCGCTGCCCTTGCCGCCGACATGCCCAAATGCCGGGTTGCGCGCGAACAGTTCATCGATGGTCAGGCTTTTGTTCAGCCGCAGGGCGTCCAGTGCCGTGGCCTGGGCCCAGGCATCGGGCGCGTCGCGGTGCAGGCCGAATACCTGTTGTGCGCCGGCCAGCAGGTCCATGCCGTGGGTGGTCGGCCAGTGTGTCATGAGTTGCGGAAAAGCCACCAGCATCGACGCATACCCGACCATCGCCGGGTTGAAGGGGTTGCGCTGGCCGCCGTACAGGTGCTTGCCCAGCAGCAGTCCACTGGCCACGGCCGCCACGCACAGCCACCAGGGGCAATAGGGCGGCAGTGCCAGGGCGAGCAGGGTCGCGCTGACCAGGCTGCTCAGATCGCCGCCACGCGCCCCCCGCAGGCGTTGCACGCCCGCATCGACCAGCAGTGCGCAGCCCGTCGCCAGCAACAGATTGATCAACACGCCCCAACCGAACAGCCAGAACATTGCCAGCCCACCCGGCAGTGTCGCCAGCAACACCCGTTGCAGGGCCTGTTGAGGCTCAAGCGTGGCCATGTGCATCCACCTGGCGCTGTGCTGCGTCGAGATTGGCGTGTGCCTCGGCCAGTTGCTGTGGGTCGGCGTTCCGATCCTGGGCTTTCTTCAATTCGGCGCGCCGCATTGCCAGTTGGATCTTGGCGCGCTTTAGATCGGCGGTGTTGGCGGGGGCCGGCGTTGCAGGCGCGGGGTTCACCTCCAGAGCGGCCAATGCCTGCTCCGCGGCTTCGAACTGTTGTTGCAGCACGATCAGTTGCGACTGCTGTTCAAAGGTGGGCGGATGCCCGAATGCCTTCAAGGATTTATGCAACTGCGCACGGCTCATCGCCACGTTGATCTTGGCTTTCTTGATCGCGGCGTCCTGGGCTGCCTGCGCCGCATCGATCGGCACGGCGGCCAACGGCGCGGCCCGCTTGGTGCGGGCCAGGCGTTCGGCCTGTTTGTGTTCTTCTTCCCGTTGCAGGCGCGCGTTGCGTTGCTCAAAGCGTCGCCGTGCGCGGTCTCGCTTCAAGGCGCGCGCGCGGCGCTCGTGGTCGTTGGTCGCCAGGCCGCCGACAATCGGCAGCACCGCCACTAGCGGGCGCATCTCGATGCAATCGACCGGGCAGGGCGCGACGCACAGGTCGCAGCCGGTGCATTCGTCGATGATCACGGTGTGCATCCATTTGGCCGCGCCGACAATTGCATCCACCGGGCAGGCCTGGATGCATTTGGTACAGCCGATGCATTCGGCCTCACGGATGTAGGCAATCTGTGGTGGCGCTTCGCCGCGGCTGGTATCCAGTGCCAGTACCGGCACGTTCAGCAACTGCGCGAGCGCGCCGATCGTTTCCTGCCCGCCGGGCGGGCATTTATTGATGGCTTCGCCTTGGGCGATCCCTTCGGCGTAGGGCTTGCAGCCCGGGTGCCCGCACTTGCCGCATTGGGTTTGCGGGAGCAGCGCGTCGATACGTTGAATCAGGCTCATGCTTTGATCATTGCGTTGAAACCCAGAAAAGCCACCGCCATCAGCCCGGCGCTGATCAGTTCGACCGGCAGGCCGCGGAAGGGCAGCGGGATGTCGTTGTCGGCGATGCGCTGGCGCAAGTCGCTGAACAGGCTCAGCACCAGCCAGAAGCCGAGCCCGGCGCCCACGCTCAGTGCCGCCATGTGCGCCAGCCCCTCATCGTCTTCAATGCCCAGCAACACCACGCCCAGTACCCCGGCGTTGCCCAGCAGCAGCGGCCATAACCCTTCCGTCGGCAGCGTCGGGCGCAGGCGCATGAGCGCGCCGAGCACGGGGCGGATCAGCAGCGCGGTCAGCGGTAAAAACACCCACAGCCGCAGGGCAGTCAACCCCAACGGTTGCAGCACGTAGTGATCCAGCAAATAGGCCAGCACGCCGCTCACTGCCATCAACACGGTGGTGGCAATCCCCAATGCATGCACCCGCGAGCGTGAATGCGCGGCCAATATCGGGTCGACGGCCAACGGCATCTGCAACACGAGGTTGTTGATCAGGGCGGCGCTGACAAGGGTGAGGAGCATATCGGTCATGGGCATGCCGGTTAAGCGAACAGGGCCTGATTATCCGGCAAGCGAGAAGGGGGTACTAGCTGAAAAGCCCTGTCGCCGCGACGACAGGGCTGTTTTGCAGGGCTTACTTGATGCGTTGACCCGGCTTGGCGCCGCTGTCAGGGCTCAGCAGGTAGATTTCTTCGCCGCCGGGGCCGGCCGCCATCACCATGCCTTCGGAAATACCGAACTTCATTTTCCGCGGCTTGAGGTTGGCGATCATCATGGTCAGGCGACCATTGAGCTTGGACGGGTCCGGATAAGCGCTCTTGATCCCGGAGAACACGTTGCGTTGCTCGTCGCCGATATCGAGGGTCAGGCGCAGCAGCTTGTCGGCACCTTCCACGGCTTCGGCCTTGAGAATCAGCGCAACCCGCAGGTCGACGGCGGCAAAGGCGTCGAACTCGATCTCCGGGGACAACGGGTCCTTGACCAGTTCACCGTTGCCAGCCGGGTTCGATTCGCCGGTGTCGGTCGGGCTGGCGACCAGGTCTTCTTTCGACGCGTCGCTCATGGCCTGGACTTTTACCGGGTCGATACGGGTCATCAGCGGCTTGAACTCGTTCAATTGATGGTTGCTGAGCAAGCTGGCGTGGTCGTTCCAGGTCAGCGGCGCGACGTTGAGGAACGCCTCGGCATCCGCGGCCAGCAACGGCAGCACCGGCTTGAGGAAGATCACCAACTGGCGGAACAGGTTGATGCCGGTGGCGCAGATGGCCTGGACTTCCGCCTGCTTGCCTTCCTGCTTGTTCAGCGACCACGGTGCCTTGTCGGCGATCCACGCGTTGGCGCGGTCGGCCAGGCCCATGATCTCGCGCATGGCGCGGGCAAAGTCGCGGGCTTCATAGGCATCGGCGATGCTTGGCGCGGCGGCCAGGAACGCGTCGGTCAGTTCCGGCGCGGCATTCTCGGCCACCAGCACACCGGCGTTGCCCTTGTGGATGAAACCGGCGCAACGGCTGGCGATGTTGACGACTTTGCCGACGAGGTCCGAGTTGACCTTCTGTACGAAGTCTTCCAGGTTCAGGTCAAGATCGTCGACGCCACGGCCCAGCTTGGACGCATAGTAGTAGCGCAGGTATTCCGGCGACAGGTGATCCAGGTAGGTGCGCGCCTTGATGAAGGTGCCACGGGACTTGGACATCTTCTGGCCGTTGACGGTCAGGTAGCCGTGTACGTTGATGCCGGTCGGCTTGCGGTAGCCCGCACCTTCGAGCATCGCCGGCCAGAACAGGGCGTGGAAGTTGACGATGTCCTTGCCGATGAAATGGTACAGCTCGGCGGTGGAGTCCTTGCCCCAGAACGCATCGAAGTCCAGCTCCGGCGTGCGCTTGCACAGGTTCTTGAAGCTGGCCATGTAGCCGATCGGGGCGTCCAGCCACACGTAGAAATACTTGCCCGGCTCGCCTGGGATCTCAAAGCCGAAGTACGGCGCATCGCGGGAAATGTCCCACTGTTGCAGCCCGGCATCCAGCCATTCGGCGATCTTGTTGGCGACGGCGTCCTGCAGGGTGCCGCTGCGCGTCCAGGTTTGCAGCATCTGCTGGAAATCCGGGAGCTTGAAGAAGAAGTGCTGGGAATCCTTGAGCACCGGGGTGGCGCCGGAGATCGCTGACTTGGGGTTCTTCAGGTCGGTGGGGGCGTAGGTGGCACCGCATTTTTCGCAGTTGTCGCCGTACTGGTCCTCGGTGCCGCATTTCGGGCAGGTGCCCTTGATGAAGCGGTCGGCCAGGAACATTTTCTTTTCCGGGTCGAAATACTGCGTGATCGAGCGCGTGGCAATGTGCCCGGCGTCCTTCAACCGCAGGTAGATCTGGCTCGACAGTTCGCGGTTTTCGTCGGCGTGGGTCGAATGGAAGTTGTCGAAGTCGACCAGGAACTCGGCAAAGTCGGCGCTGTGTTCAGCCTGCACATTGGCGATCAGTTGTTCCGGGGTGATGCCTTCCTTTTCGGCGCGCAACATGATGGCCGAACCGTGGGCGTCGTCCGCGCAGACATAGATGCATTGATTGCCGCGATGCTTCTGGAAGCGCACCCACATGTCGGTCTGGATGTACTCAAGCATATGGCCAAGATGGATGGAACCATTGGCATAGGGCAGGGCGCTGGTGACGAGGATCTTGCGTGGCTCGGACATGGGGCTCGGCTACTCGATGAAACGGAGGTCGGCCACTATAAAGCGCCGGCAAATATATTTCACCCCGTGGCGCTGTTTCAGCATCTTCCCAACCTGCGAAAGCATGCCGTTAAGCCGCTGGAACGGTTAGGATAGCCGCCTGTTTCAGTCAGTCTTTTTCGGGAGTAGCCCATGAGCGCCGTTAATCGCGCAGCGGTGGAAGCCGTTCTTCGCCAGTACACCGACCCCTATTTGAACCAGGATCCGGTCAGTGCCGGTTGTGTCCGCGCCATCGAGATCCAGGGCGACCAGGTGTCGGTCCGGATGGAGCTGGGCTATGCCGCCGGTCTGTTCAAGAGCGGCTGGGCGCAGATGCTGCAAATGGCCATCGAAGGCCTCGACGGCGTGCGTTCCGCCAAGGTCGACATTCAGTGCGTGATCGCGCCGCACAAGGCCCAGGCGCAGATCCCCGGCCTGGCCAATGTGAAGAATGTGGTGGCCGTGGCCTCCGGCAAGGGCGGCGTGGGCAAATCCACCACGGCGGCCAACCTGGCGCTGGCGCTGGCGCGCGAAGGCGCCCGCGTGGGGATTCTCGACGCGGATATCTACGGCCCGAGCCAGGGCGTGATGTTCGGTATTGCCGAGGGCGCCCGCCCGAAAATCAAGGACCAGAAGTGGTTCGTGCCCATCGAGTCGCTGGGCGTGGAAGTGATGTCCATGGCGTTCCTGACCGACGACAACACGCCGATGGTGTGGCGCGGGCCGATGGTTTCCGGCGCCTTGCTGCAACTGGTGACCCAGACCGCCTGGGGCGATTTGGACTACCTGGTGATCGACATGCCGCCAGGCACCGGTGACATCCAGCTGACCCTGGCGCAAAAAGTCCCGGTGGCCGGTGCGGTGATCGTGACCACGCCGCAGGACCTGGCGTTGCTGGACGCGAAGAAAGGCGTGGAAATGTTCCGCAAGGTCAACATCCCGGTGCTGGGCGTCGTGGAAAACATGGCGGTTCACATCTGCTCCAACTGTGGCCATGCCGAGCACCTGTTCGGTGAGGGGGGCGGCGAGAAGTTGGCGACCCAGTACGGCGTCGAACTGCTGGCCTCGCTGCCGCTGGCGATGGTGATTCGCGAACAGGCCGATGGTGGCAAACCGACAGTGGCGGCCGAGCCTGATGGCCAGATCGCCATGGTTTATCAGGAACTGGCGCGTCACGTGGGCGCGCGGATTGTCCTGCAAGAAGCGGCTTCACCGGCCATGCCGACGATTACAGTCAGCGACGACTGAGTCATTCGCAGGAAACAAGCCCCGCTATTGTCGGGGCTTTTTCTTGTCCGCCGAACGGCCAGGTATCGCTTGCCAGGCTCTTACGCAGTTGCTCGTGTAAGCATTTGCTTACTCTCGCGTAAGTGTTTGGTTTTTTTTGCGTTCCTGGACGTCGCGAATTGTCTGGCCATATTTCTAATCAATTGAAATATAACAATTATTTATTGGCTCGCGAGAGCGAAAGCTCGGCAGGCGACGGGTTGGGTTGCGTTGTACTTCCCTGGGAACTGGTTACTATCAGTCCTGTGTCCACGGATTGACACAGCCATCAAGGAACGATGGTTTGAAGGAACGTCGCAGGATGCGATTCATCAGGATGATGAAAAAGGAATACAGGGACTAGGGAAAAAATGTGGGCGGGTCATACCGCCCCTTTTTTCGCCTGCAGAAAAGTGAAATGCCTGCCCCTGAACGCAAAAAAGGCCCGCAAGGGGCCTTTTTTGTTGGGCTGCGGCGCTGTCAGCGCTCGAGATCCTTGATCTTGCCTTTTACGCCATCCCACTCTTCCGCATCCGGCAGCGACTCTTTCTTCTCCGTGATGTTCGGCCAGATTTCCGCCAGTTCGACGTTCAACTGGATAAATTCCTGCATATCTTCCGGGACCTCGTCCTCGGAGAAAATAGCGACGGCCGGGCATTCAGGTTCACACAGGGCGCAGTCAATGCACTCATCCGGGTGGATCACCAGGAAATTCGGGCCTTCGTAGAAGCAGTCCACCGGACAGACTTCTACGCAGTCGGTGTATTTGCACTTGATGCAGTTGTCGGTGACGACGAAGGTCATTTCTAATTTTCTCCTCAGGCGGCGGCAGCGAAACCCCTTATGGTGGGGCCCGCGAGGTTTGAGAGCGATAATCTGCGAGCCAGGCTAAAAGCCCGCAGCATCCCAAACCGCGCGAGATAATATCAGCTTGCAAGCGTCTGCGTTAGATCTGTGTCTTCAGTGTATAGAGCATTTCCAGCGCTTTTCGCGGTGTCAAGTCGTCCAGGTCAAGTTTTGCCAATTCATCCAGCACCGGATGGGGCAGGCTGGCAAACATATCGCTCTGGTGTGGCGCGTTGGATTTGCTGTTGCTCTTCTTCGGGCTGGCGACCACGGTGTCGTGGGGCAGGGCGGTGGCTTCCAGGCGGCTGAGGTGCTCGCGGGCGCGGCTGATCACGTCGTTCGGCACACCGGCCAACTGCGCCACGGCCAGGCCGTAACTCTGGCTGGCCGGCCCTGGCAGCACATGGTGCAGGAACACGATACGTTCGTTGTGCTCGGTGGCATTGAGATGCACGTTGGCCACCAGCGGCTCGCTTTCCGGCAGCACGGTCAGTTCGAAGTAGTGGGTGGCGAACAGCGTATAGGCGCGCAGGTGCGCCAGGCGCTCGGCCGCCGCCCAGGCCAGGGACAGGCCGTCGAACGTGCTGGTGCCGCGACCGACTTCGTCCATCAGCACCAGGCTGCGCTCGGTGGCGTTGTGCAGGATGTTCGCGGTTTCGCTCATCTCCACCATAAAGGTCGAGCGGCCGCCGGCGAGGTCATCGCTGGAACCGATCCGCGTGAAGATGCGGTCCACCAGGGACAGCTCGCAACTGGCCGCTGGCACAAAGCTGCCGATATGCGCGAGCAACACGATCAATGCGGTCTGGCGCATGTAGGTGGATTTACCGCCCATATTCGGACCGGTGATCACCAGCATGCGGGTTTCGTCATCCAGCGACAGATCGTTAGCGACAAACGGCGTGGTCAATACCTGCTCCACCACCGGGTGGCGCCCCTGCACGATACGCATGCAGGGTTCGCTGACAAACCGCGGGCAGTTCAAGTCAAGGTTCAGCGCACGCTCGGCCAGGTTGCTCAGCACATCCAGCTCGGCCAGGGCGGCGGCGGTGTCTTGCAGTGGCGCGAGGCGGCTGATCAAGTCTTCGAGCAACGCTTCATACAGCATCTTTTCCCGCGCCAAGGCCCGGCTCTTGGCCGACAGCGCTTTATCTTCGAACGCTTTCAGCTCGGGGGTGATGAAGCGTTCGGCACCTTTAAGGGTTTGACGACGTTGATAGTCGATGGGCGCCTGCTCGGCCTGCTTGCTCGGCAACTCGATGAAGTAGCCATGCACACGGTTGTAGCCGACCTTCAGGTTGGCCAGGCCGGTGCGGGCTTTTTCGCGGGCTTCCAGGTCGATCAGGAACTGCCCGGCGTTTTCGCTCAGGGACTGCAGTTCATCCAGTTCGCTGTCGTAACCGGTCTTGAGTACGCCGCCGTCGCGGATGATCGCCGGCGGGTTGTCGATAATGGCTTTTTCCAGCAGGGCCGCGAGGTCCGGGTAGGTGCCGGTGGTGACGGCCAGCTGTTGCAGGTGCGGCGTGTCCAGTTCGGTCATCGCCGCTTGCAACTGCGGCAGGGCGCCGAGGGCATCGCGCAGGCGCGCCAGGTCGCGCGGGCGTGCGTTGCGCAGGCCGATCCGCGCGAGGATGCGCTCGATATCGCCGATTTCTTTCAACTGTGGCTGCAGCTTTTCGAAGCGATAGCCGTCGAGCAGGCAGGTAATCGACGTCTGCCGCGCTTGCAGCACCGTCAGGTCGCGCAACGGACGGTTCAGCCAGCGCGTCAGCAAGCGGCTGCCCATGGCGGTCTGGCAACGGTCGACCACCGATTGCAGGGTGTTGTCGCGCCCGCCCGCCAGGTTGGTGTCCAGCTCCAGGTTGCGACGGCTGGCGCCGTCGAGCACCACGGTATCGTCCAGGCGCTCATGGCGCAGGCTGCGCAAGTGCGGCAGGGCGGTGCGCTGGGTTTCCTTGGCGTAGCTGAGCAGGCAACCGGCGGCGCCGATGGCCAGGGTCAGGGTTTCGCAACCGAAGCCCTTGAGGTCCTGCACGGCGAACTGCTGGCACAGACTTTTCAGCGCCGAATCGCGCTCGAAATCCCACGGCGCGCGACGCTTGGTCCCACGACGACGTTCCGCCGGCAGGTCCTTTGGCCAATCATCCGGGATCATCAGCTCCACCGGATTGATACGCTCCAGCTCCGCCAGCAGGTTCTCCCAGCCTTTGGTCTCCATCACGCTGAAGTTGCCGCTGGTGATATCCAGCACCGCCAGGCCGAACAAGCGCTCGTCGCCGAGCACCGCAGCGATCAGGTTATCGCGACGCTCATCGAGCAGCGCCTCATCACTCACCGTCCCCGGCGTAATAATACGCACCACCTGACGCTCAACCGGCCCTTTGCTGGTGGCCGGGTCGCCGATCTGCTCGCAGATCACCACCGACTCGCCCAGCTTCACCAGCTTGACGAGGTAGCCTTCCAACGAATGGTAAGGAATCCCACACATCGGAATCGACTGCCCCGCCGACTGCCCACGCGCGGTCAGGGTGATGTCCAGCAACTTGGCGGCTTTCTTCGCGTCTTCGTAGAAGATCTCGTAGAAATCGCCCATGCGATAGAACATCAACTGATCAGGGTGCTGGTTTTTCAGGCGCCAGTACTGCTGCATCATTGGGGTGTGGGAGGACAGATCGGAAGTGGTTTTACTCATCAGATAATTAGCGAATTCGTTAAAAGGAGTGGCAAAGGGGGCACTTGGCCCGGCTGATTTTGCGATGGCGGCAAGGTTAACACGCGAGGTCGACCCTTCGCAGGCCTGCTCAAAAGACACGGTGAGTGCATAAAAATGCATGGTCAATGCAAATTAGCATTTGCCAAGCTTCAAATCTGTCGTCACTATCCGCTTTATGCAAAAACGCAACGTTTCTATCGTCTTAAGAGAATTGCTGGACCGCGACCGGATCTCCCCCACGGAGCTTCACCGGCGTACCGGCGTGCCTCAATCCACGCTGTCCCGGATCCTCAGCGGCAAGATCGTTGACCCCTCGGACAAGCATATTTCGCGCATTGCCGAGTACTTCCGCGTCAGCACCGACCAACTGCGCGGGCGCGCGGCGGTGGGCGTTTCGCGGGATGAAGGGCGCGACCCGATGCATTCGGAACTCAAGGACATAAGCCTGTGGGATGACGACACCCCCGTGAATGACGACGAGGTGTCGATCCCCTTTCTGCGTGAGGTTGAATTGGCTGCTGGATCAGGAAGATTCGTCATCGAGGAAAGCGAGAAGGCCAGCCTGCGGTTCGGCAAGCGCAGCCTGCGGCATAACGGTGTGCAGTTCGACCAGGCCAAGTGTGTGACGGTGCGCGGTAACAGCATGTTGCCGGTGCTGCGTGATGGCGCGACGGTGGGGGTGAATGCGGGCAAGAGTGCGATTGGCGACATCGTCGATGGCGACTTGTACGCCATCAATCACAATGGTCAGTTGCGGGTCAAACAGCTCTATCGCCTGCCTTCCGGGATTCGCCTGCGCAGTTTCAACCGCGATGAACACCCGGACGAAGACTACAGCTTCCAGGACATCCAGGATGAACAGATCAGCATCCTCGGTCATGTCTTCTGGTGGGGCATGTACGCCCGTTAACCTTTTTGTGTAAGACGAAGCCCGCCAATCAGCGGGCTTTTTTTCGTCTGTAGAAAGGCATCAAACCCTTTGCCAGTAAGGCTTACAATGCATCAATGCATTTCTTCTGCAAAAATAAATGCATTTGTGCATTGACTGTATATGCATACATGCATATTCTTTGTCTCAAGCCGGCCAACAAGGCTCGGTGGAGGCGGCAAGGATGCTGCCAGGAACGACAAGGAAGGCACGCAACATCGGCACGGACGCCATCGAAGCGATGGCAGGGATGCCAGGTAACACCGGCAAGGATGCCGACGCTCTTTAGTTTCACCGTTTTACAAGAATAGGCAGCGATGAACCGGCCTTGACGGTTCAGAGGGTTGGCAACTGACCCGGGTGTGCAGCGTAAAGCACCAGAAGCAGTTATCCGGCAGACAGGGATCGTGGTCGGAAAAACATTGAGGAAAGATCCGTACCGCGCCAGTAGCGCCGAAAGATCGAGTACCCAGCCTCACCCATACTGTTCCTTTTGAAGGCGTCTTTTGTCGCCATGCGGCGTTGCCGCTCAACAACAGCCACTCCTCACAAGAGGATCGTATGGGTGAGGCTGGGCACAGGACCGCATTACTGAAAAGCCCGGGCAACCGGGCTTTTTGGAATGCCTACCTATAAATGGATTTACCCAAACGCCGGCATTTTGCCGGCATTGCTCAGCCAGGAGGCGTGACATGACAAACGAGCAGCAAGCGTTAGCGGAAATGCCTATCTGGCTGGTGATCGTACTGGCGCTGATCGGCGGAGTTTCTGGCGAAATGTGGCGCGCCGACAAGGAGGGCGCCCGTGGTTGGTCGCTGATCCGGCGCCTCGCGTTGCGGTCTGGGGCGTGCATGGTCTGCGGGGTCTCGGCGTTGATGCTGTTGTACGCCGCCGGCATGTCGATCTGGACCGCCGGCGCCCTCGGCTGCCTGACAGCGATGGCCGGTGCAGACGTCGCCATTGGCCTTTATGAACGTTGGGCGGCCAAGCGCATTGGCGTCGACGAGGCCCCGCCCTCCCGCCCGGATCAGCAGTAACCGCTGCAAGGACGCGACTGATGACATCTATCGAAAAACCTTCCCAACTGCCCATCGCAATTGGCGAAGCGCTCAAGGGCGCCTTCCCACAATTGCGTGTGGGCAACCACCAGGACTTCCAGGGCACCGGGGATAAAACCGGCGTGCTGATTACCGTGGAACGCAACGGCCCCGGCGTTCGATCCCTTGAAGGGCGTAAGGCCCATGCACTGTCGGTGTCACTCGTGGCCAGGGTTGCCAGTGGTTCGGCGCCTTACGACGCCTGCGACCTGGCCAGTCAATTGATGGATTTGGCCCTCGATAATCGCTGGGGCCTGCCGTCGGACCAGTGTGACCTGCCAAGCGCCATCGTCGCGGCGCCGACCCTACAGGGCAGTGCCGAAACCGACTACGACAGTTGGACAGTGTCCTTCACCCAAAACATCTACCTCGGCTCGCCGATACTCGAAGACCCCACCGGAAAACCGCTGTTTGCCTGCACGTGGGAAGTCTCGAATATCGACGATCCTGACCAATACCGACCCTTGCAGGAGTAGTCCATGTTCGATGCTTTGTTACGCATGCAACTGGGACCGATCGTCGAGCGCCTGGCGGAAATGGAGGCCCAGCTCGAAGACCTGTACCGACGCGCTGAAAGCTTTTGTCGGATCGGCATATGCCAGCAGGTCGACGCCGCCAGCAATACCTGCATCGTCAGCCACGGCGACTTGCTGACCCCGGCGATTGGTTTTTTCAACCCCAGCGCGGGGGCGCAGACCGAAACGCGCATCCCGTCAGTGGGCGAGCAATGTTTGTTGCTCAACTATGGCGGTGGGGAAGGCGCTGCGCAGTCAGTAGCGCTTTTCGGCCTCAACAGTAGCCTGTTTCCGCCGGTCTCCAGCGTTGCATCGTTGACCCGGCGCCGCCACCAGGACGGAACGCAAAGTGACTATGACGACGCCAGCCACACATTCAACTGGACCAACGGGCCCACCGTGTTCAGCGGTTCCCGCGAACAGGTCGAGGCGAAGGTCGGCGCTGCCACGTTGCAGATGAGCGCCAAGCACATCACCTTGCAACTCGGCGCCGTCGGTGTGCTGCTGGATGCCGGCGGCGTGCATTTGAGCGGCCCGCTGGTGGATCACCAAGGCCGCGTGATCAGCACCGCATAAGGATTTGCCATGATCGGAATCGATAGGAATACCGGGGCAGCGGTCGATGACTGGCTGCAATTCGTACAGCGTGCCACCCGAGCGCTGACCACCCCCGTGGGCACTCGCCAGAAGCGCCCGTTGTACGGCTCGCTGATCCCCCAACTGCTCGGGCAGAACCTCGGCGACGACCTCTTGATCCTCGCCCAGAGCCACGCCGCCAAAGCGTTCTACAACGTCGAGAACGGCATCGCCGACTTTCAACCCCAGGTCATCGTCGCCAGTCGCCAGGGCGCCGGTCTGTTGCTGCGGTTTGCCGGCACGTGGAAAAACCGCCAACAATCCTTCGAGGTCATGACATGAGCATGCTGATCCCTGGCCAGAACCAACTGGCGGAGCCGGCCATCATTGCCGTCGACGCGTTCGAGCCGTTGCTGGCGCAATTCAAGGCGTTCGTCATCGACTACGTCGCCGCCCGCGCGCCACAAAGTGCCGCCAAACTCAAGGTCAGCCTCGATAACGAAAGCGAACTGCTGAGTCTGGCCCTGGAAGCGTTTTGCGTGCGTCTGCAAACCCACGAACGCCAGTACAACGCACGCATCAAGCAGATGCTGGCGTGGTGGGCCACCGGCAGTAACCTCGACGCACGCCTGGCCGATATGGGCCTGGAGCGCCAGGTGCTGGACCCCGGCGACCCGGCGGCCTTCCCGCCGGTGCCGCCGACACTGGAAAGCGACGACGACGCACGCTTGCGCTATTACTTGGCGCCCCACGCGCCGGCGGCGGGTTCTCGCATGCAGTATCGCCGCGAGGTGTTCACCCTCGGCGAACGACCTGCGGTCAATGTAGAAAGCGCGACACCGGGTGTGGTCACGGTCACCTATACCTTCGACCCGGATGGCTACGCAGCTCAGGTCAAGGATGGCAGCGGCCGACGCACCGCCCCCGGTGAGGTGATGGTGACGGTGCTGTCCAGGGACGGCGATGGAACCGCTTCCGCCGATTTGCTTGACGGCGTGCGCAGACATTTCGCACGCCCCGATGTACGGCCGGAAACTGATCTCGTCACTGTCCAAAGTGCGCAGATCCAACGCTACAAGATTCGCGTGGTGGCCAAGATCAACGCCGGGCCGGACTCGGGCCTGACCCAAGTGGCCGCGCAACGCTTGCTGCAAACCTACGCCGAATCCTGTCACCGCCTGGAAGGGCGCGTCGACCCGAGCTGGATCGACTACGCCATCCACAGCGCCGGAGCGGCGCAGCTGCAAATCCTCGAACCGCTGGCACCGATTGTCTGCTCGGCGTTCCAGGCGCCGTATTGCACGGGTGTCGAGGTGGAGGTACGCACGCTATGAGTGAGCCCAAACCGAGTCTGTTGCCCGCCAATAGCTCACCGCTGGAAAAAGCGTTGGACCTGGGGTTTGGCAGGTTGCTCGAGCGGATCATGCCGCCGTTTCCGGCCTTGATGAACCCGCTGCAAACACCCTCCGAATTCCTTCCTTACCTGGCCGCCGACCGAGGCGTCAGCGAATGGGACGCGGATGCCAGCGAAACGGAAAAGCGCCTCACCGTGGGCTTGTCCTGGCAGATCCAGCGCCAGGCCGGCACGCCCAAGGCTTTGAGCTATGCGGTGGAGTCGCTGGGTTTCAGCCCCAACATCAGCGCCTGGTATCAACAGCGGCCGCAGGGCGTGCCTTACACCTTCGATGTGCAGGCGATCATCGGACGCAGTTGGTCCAGCGGTGACCATAACCGATTGATCCGCCGTATCAACGCCGCGAAGAGCGAGCGCGACCAGGCGACGATTACCGTGGTTCACCAGACACAAGCACGCCTTGGCCTGACCGCGATTGTCCACGCCCCGTTTAACGACAGCGAGTTAAGCCTGCAAGGCGCGTTACCCGAACTTGCCTTGGGCGCTCGACTTAACAGTGCTGGCGTTGCCCGGCACTACACCATTAACGACTACGACCTCAGGGCGCAGCCATGACAGATGACATTACGCGCCTGGTGCGCTTCACCTCCAAGGGTTTGGATGAAGTGCTGCAGGCAAAGAACCAGGGCTTGAAAGGCGAAATCACCCACATCGGCGCCGGCACCGGCCGCTACAACCCAGACGGCACGGAAGTGGCCTTGCGTGACGAGCGCCAGCGGGTGGCGATTGTGGATTACGAGGACTTGGGCGAGCGCCAACTCAGGATGGCCGCGCTGTTCGATGGCGATGGCGAGTATGAGATTGGTGAGTTCGGTTTTTACCTCGCCAGTGGGACGTTGTTGGCGGTGTATTCGGTAGCTGGGAAGTTGCTGACGTATAAAGCGGCGGCGGCTCGGGTGCTGCAGAAGTTCACGTTGGATGTTTCGCCGTTGCCGGCGGAGAGCGTGACGGTGGCGGTGGGATCTGAAAATTTGAATATCCTATTGATTGATGAGTTGGCTGCCATTTCCGCTGCAAATATCGACAATATGACTCGAGGTCTAAGTGTTCTATTTCGGGTGATGGCTTTGGAGGCGAAAGCTGGCGCGAGGTGAGTGTGGGGGCGGAGCTGAAAAGGTAAGCCTGCAACTAATGGCTTTAGCGTTGGTGGCGGTATTGAATGATGAGCTTGGAAGTTAACAGTAGAATAAGGAGATTAAATTTTGAGTGCAGAACAGCAAATTGCAGCGCTTGTAAGTGCTGCGAACGGTTTGACCGCTGCGGTAAATAATAAGGTTGCAGAGATTGATAGTTCAGTGTTGGCTGCGGTTCGCATGATTCCCAATATGTCGAGAGAGTTATTTGTCGATGCCGTGGATGGCAGCGATGTCGCGCTCGGTACGGCCTCGGCACCTTTGAAGACAATCGGCGAAGCAATGTCTAGGACGGGAACAGTACCCTATGTGATGATTAACTTGAAAGCCTCCCAGTCACATGAGTTTTCAGGCCAAAGTGAACAGTATTGCTATCGAGTAGTATCAAATAAGGTTGTCTTCGCACGTTGGGGGAGTGGTAGTAATCCTGTGTTCACTCCGAGAGTTGGTGAATTCTCGCCAGGCACCTCAAATCTGCACTTTATCTCGCTTGAGGGGGGCTCTGTTTACTATCGAGCAGTAGACATCGTTATGCCGACGGTCTTGAAGTCAGGAACTTCGGGTTGGTACTATTTTGGTTCGTCACTTTTCTATCGAGGTCACGGCCTGGAGTCGACAGTACAGGGGGTGGTTTCATTCTCGGGTTCAATACTTCGGTTGGGCGTAGGTAATATTTTTTACTCTGGGTATACGGCAAACTATCGTGTTGATATTAATATGACGACGATTGATACCGCTGTCTCAAATTCCTTTGCGGATCTCACAGGTGGCACGATGGTGCTCTCGACTATAGCCTCTACGATAACAGGGAGCAAAACGTGGGCGCATTTGATAAAGGGCGTAGTGCGTGACTCGCGTGGAAGCTTGTCCAATTTCCTTAGTAATATTGGCAGTGTTGTGGCGGATGGAGGGCAGCAATGATCAAGGAATTTAAATTTGGCGGTCAGACAACTTACAATGCTACCGCTCAGCAATTGTTGGATATGGGTTTTTTGCAGTCGGATATTGATGCTGCCTTAAAGGCGCAAGACATTGCCGATGTAGACTTTAATCGGCGCCTGGCTTATCGGACTGACTCTGATCCGCTTTATATGGAGTGGCAGTATGACCAGACCGAAACCAAAGAAAAAGAATGGCGTGCGAAGATAGCGGAAATCAAGGCCCGCTTCCCGTTGCCGGAACACAAATAGCCCCTCACCGCGAAAGCGGTTTTTTTTCGTCTCCCCAAAGCCCCTCCCGCAGGGGCTTTGGTGTTTTCCACCCGGAGAATTCAACACATGCCCACTCGCCAAACCTACACCGTCCTCATCCCATTCCCCATCGGCGCCGGCCATTGGTCCACCGCCGGCCAGGAACTGGAACTGCTGGACGTCGAAGCATCCGCCCTGCGCACCGCTGGCCGCTTGGAACTGACCAGCGTCCTCAATACCACCCCCAAGAAGGCTGAATAATCATGGCTGAGGTTTTGAACTTCGAGCACAACGGCATCACTGTGAACGCAACTGAGTCCCCCGAGGCCATGGGTGGCCTGGGGGATAACGTGATCGGCCTGGTCGGCACCGCGCCGAATGCCCACGCGTCGATCCCGAAAAATGCCCCGTTCCGCATCAACAGCTTCACCACCCAGGCGCTGCTGGACCCTACCGGCAGTGAGGCGGGCACGCTGTTTCAGGCGGTGTACCAGATCCTCAAAGTGGTCAAGGTACCGGTCTACGTGGTGATCGTGGAGGAGGGCGCCACCCCGGCTGACACGATCAACCATGTGATCGGCGGTAACGAACCGGTCACCGGGCGCAAACTTGGCCTGGCGGCCCTGAGCAGTGTGCCGGAAGACCTGACCATCATCGGCGCCCCAGGCTTCACCGGCACCAAGGCCGTGGCGAGCGAGTTCGCCGCCTTCGGCAAGCGCATCAAGGCCCGTGTGGTGCTGGATGGCAAGGACGCCTCTGTTGCCGATCAGGTGACCTACAGCGGCGAACTGGGCGGTGCCGATCTCGGTTTCGACCGCTGCCTGCTGGTACACAACATGCCGTCGGTGTACTCCAAGGCCGCGAAGAAGAATGTGTTTCTTTCGCCGTCGTCCCTGGCCATCGCTGCACTGGCCAAGGTCAAGCAGTGGGAAAGCCCGGGTAATCAGGTGACCTTCGCCGAGGACGTTTCCCGCGTGGTCGAGTACAACATTCTCGACACGTCCACCGAAGGCGACCTGCTCAACCGCTACGGCGTGAGCTACTACGCCCGCACCATCCTCGGCGGTTTTTCGCTGCTGGGTAACCGCTCCATCACCGGCAAGTTCATCAGCTACGTCGGCCTGGAAGACGCCATCAGCCGCAAGCTGGTCAAGGCCGGCCAGAAGGCCATGGCCAAGAACCTCACCAAGTCCTTCATGGACCAGGAGGTCAAGCGCATCAACGATTGGCTGCAAACCCTGGTCGCCGACGAAACCATCCCCGGCGGCAGTGTGTACCTGCACCCGGAGTTGAACAGTGTCGAGAAGTACAAGAACGGCACCTGGTTCATCGTTATCGACTACGGCCGCTATGCGCCCAATGAACACATGATTTATCAACTCAACGCCCGCGATGAAATCATCGAGCAGTTCCTGGAGGACGTTCTCTAATGTTTACCAACCGAGTCAGACAGGCCATTGCGGCCACCCTCCAAGGCCTGCCGCTGTCCGCGACCGTGGAAGAGTTCACCCCGCCGAAGATCGAGTTCGACATGGAGTCCATGTCCGGCGGGCGCTTCATTGCCGAGGAAATGGCCAGGAGCGGCAAAGTGCTCAACGCCAAGCTGATCCTGCAAGGCGCCGGCCCGGAAATCATGCTGGCCCTGGGCGTGCGGATGGGGGACGACATTCTGCTGAACGTGCGTGAAGCCGGCCAGGATCAGGACGGCAAGACCTACTTCACCTACCACACCGTGGGCGGCAAGCTCAAATCCCTGGAGGAGGCAAAGCTGAAGATGGGCGAGAAGGCCACCACCACGCTGGAGCTGTCCTGCCGCACCTATAACCGCCTGGAAAACGGCATTTCGGTGATCGACATCGACGTGCGTACCCAGAAGTTCGTCCTCAACGGCGTCGATATTCTGGGCGACGCCCGCCGCGCGGTGTTGATGCCGTAACCCCTCGGGGGCGGGCTCGCTCGCCCCCATACTTGACCAAGGAATTGCCCCATGGCCTGGATGCCACCGCTGCACCTCCTGCTGGCCCCGATCACCGCCGACACCGGCGCGACGATCGAGCAGGTGCAACTCAAACCGCTGTACTACGCCGCGCAAAAAGACGCGCTGGCCCGGGCCGGTGATGACGAGGACGACCAGTTCTTCGAACTGGCGAAACTCGCCACCGGCCTGTCGGAAAAAGAGCTCGACCAACTCAAGCGCCCGGACTACGTGAGCATCGCCCAATACGTACATGAGATGTCGACGCGCCCGGCGTCATTCTTCCTGCAAGCGCCCGAAGCTGCGACCCACGACCAGCCCGTCCACCTGCTGTTGCCCCTCGACGCGGCTGGCCGTACCTGGACCGAGCTGCCCCTGGAAATGCCCGCCCTGCGCGCGACCAAAGTGATGAAAAAACTCGCCACCAACAAAGAGCGCGCCGAGTTCATCACCGCCCACTGCACTGGCCTGATGATCCCCGACCTGGCCGGCCTGACCGTGCCTGACTGGACGGAATTGCAGGAGCGCATCGATGATTTTTTAAACAAACCGGCGGACTTCTTTCGGAGCGCGACATCGAAGTAATCCTCGACGTGGTGCCGCTGATTTACTCGGTCAATGAAGCGGAAATCCTCGACTGGGACGCCGGAAAAGCACTGCGCCGCTACGACATCGCGATCACTCGCCTTGGCGTCAAACAGGAGTAGAGCGGGATGCAAGAGACTCAATACGAGATCAGGCTCGCCGAAGAAGACAAGCGCTGGATGACCTTTGCGGCCCTGTCCAACGAGGCGACACTCAACAGTGTGCTGACCCCCCTTCCTGATAGTTTTGTCGGGCCTTCCAGCCTGGATGCCGAACCGCAGCCATCGTCGGAACTCGGCCTGGCGCTGGTCACGGTGAGCCTGGATATCAACGCCTTGACCCTTGAGCAAGTGCGGTTGCGCGAGACGTTGGAAACGCTCAACAGCACATTATTCATTACCAGTGATTCACTGGCGCTCAGGACGGTCGATAGCGCCTCGCAGGCGCAGAACAGTCAACCCAAGGAGCCGCCGCCGGCCGCCGACTCCTGGGTCGACAAAAGCCTGCAGTTCGGGGCCGATGCGGCGAAGACCATTGCCAAGGATGTGGGCTCGAGTTTGTGGGATACGGCCAAAAGCAGGGTCTCGGGCAAGGCCATTGATGCACTGGCGCAAAAGTTTCCCAAAGCCGGCAAGTGGCTTAAAGACGACAAAGACAAAGACAAAGACAAAGACAAAGACAAAGACAAGGACTGCTGCTGCTGCAGCGGCGAGTCTCTTCGTGGCGCCGTCACCCCGAGCATCATCTTGCCGCCTGGCTATGAGCGTTCTGGCGGGAAAAAGACTTCCGCGAAAAAAACCGCCAAGTCGACGCGGTGGCGGGAGTTGCCCGTCCCCCGTGGCCTCGGCCCGTTGAAGTATGCCGACACCGCCATCAATGTGATCCAGGGCATACGCGATGGCGACGCAAAAGCAGTCACCACCGGCCTGTCTACGGCCGGTGGTGCCTGGGCCGGCGCCTCTGCCGGCGCGGCCATCGGCACCCTGGTTTTGCCTGGCATCGGCACGGCTGTAGGCGGCGCAATCGGCGGCTTGCTCGGCAGCGAAGCGGGCGCTTGGCTTGGGGACAAACTGTTCAGCCCCGCTGACCGCCTGCCCGCACCCAATGCCGTCAGCAAGGAACTCAACAGCGCATGCACGGACAATGTGCAAGTCACCCTGGCCCCCAGCATCCAGATCACCGGCGTCAACCCCGCCGATGCCCAGCAGGTGGTCAATCAGGTGATCCAGGCTCTGCAATTCCAATGCCTGCCGATGCTCTCCGACACCCTCGGGGTTCGGCGCAATGCGGCACTGGCCGATCCAGGAGGTGATTGATGCGACAACAGATGGTGCTGGGCGATTTCATTTTTGGGCTCGCCCGTGGGTTTGCCTATTCCTCGCTGACCCGTAACAGCGACGGCGGCTGGGCTGACCTGACGATTATCGCGAGCAAACCGCAGTCGCGGCAGAACGGCCAGAAGCTGGAAAAACTCACCTTCAGCGGCACGGCGATGTACGGCGTGGGCATGCAACGCCTGGACGAGTTGCGCGCCCTGCAAAATCTACGCGTGCCGCTGCCACTGGTGGATGGCATTGGCCGCAACTGGGGCCTGTGGCGGATCAATTCGGTGATGGAAACCCAAAGCAACGTGATCGATGACGGTACCGCCATGCTCATGACCTGGAGCCTTGAATTGGAGGAATTCATCAATGCGTAGAGTGCGAAGTATTGCCGGTGATTCGGTCAACCTGCTGCTCTACCGCGAGCTGGGGCGTTGCGATGATGCCGCGGAAGAAACCCTCTGGCGCTTGAACCCCACGCTTGCCGAATACGGCCCGTTGCTGCCGGCTGGCGTGTGGGTGATCGTGCCCGAAATGGCTTCGCGGCCGGCGGCGTTGCGCCTCGTTTCGGCGTGGGATTAAGAAGGAGGCTACATGGCTCAGGGATTTACGCCAATTGTGGAGTTCTATGGCGCCAACGCGGCGCTGCTCAATCAACGTCTGATGCACTGGAGCCATACCGACGCGGCGGGCCTTGAGTCCGACCGCCTTGAACTGACGCTCAACATCGAGGGCCTGGAGGGCCTGCCCAGCCTGAGTGGCAAGATCGGTTTGCGCGTCGGTTATCAAGAGTCCGGCTTGGTGGAAAAAGGCGAATTTGTCATTACCCAGCGCACGCCGGTGCTGTTTCCCATGCGCTTGCTGATCGTCGCCACCGCGGCGCCATTCAGCGCGAGCGATGCCAGTGGTTACCGCCAGCGTCGATCCGCCAGTTATGGACCGATCACCCTGGGCGCGCTGTTTCGCCAGATGGTCAGCCGCCACGGCTATTCGCCGCGGGTGGCACCGGCGCTGGAGGGCATTGCGATTGCCCACATCGACCAATCCAATGAAAGCGACATGGCGTTCATCACCCGCCTTGCCAAACGTTATGGCGCCGTCACCAAACCGATCAACGAACTGTACGTGCTCGCCGAGGCCGGGCAGGTCAAGTCACTCTCCGGCCAGCAACTGCCGGACGTGACACTGTCGGTCACCGAGGACAATCGCCCCGGCGATCAAGCATTCATCACCGCCAAGCTCGACGAAACCTCGCGCGCCAAATACCAGGGCAGCCGCGTCACCTGGTGGGATGCCGCCGCGGGCAAGCAGCGGGTGGTTCAGGTCGGGGTTGCGCCCTTCAAGACCTTGCGTCAGCGCTGCCAGAACGAAGCCGAGGCGCGGGCGGTGGCTGAGGGTGAATTGCGCCGCGTGGGCCGTGAAGACCTCAAGCTGCAGATCGATTGTCCGGGGAACCCGCTGTTATCGGCCGAAGGGCTGTTGCTGTTGGATGACACCTGGCCTTCCTACATGCAGGGGCGCTGGTCGATTACCAAGGTGACGCATGTCGGCGATCCGGTGACGGGCTATCGCAGTTCGGTCACGGCCGGCGGGTTGTCGGCGTAGTACCTTTTACGGAGTAGGCACCATGCTGATAACACTGCCCCAGCTTCTTTACATCATGCCGGGCGCCCGCCTCAGCGCGAGCACTTTTCTATCCCCGTTAAATGCGGCATTCGCTTGCTACGCGATCGACAATCCGAAACGCCTCGCCGCCTGCCTCGCCCAAATTGGCCATGAATCCGGCGAATTGCGCTACGTCCGCGAACTGGGCAGCGATCAATACCTGAGCAAATACGACACCGGCATCCTGGCCGTTCGCCTGGGCAACACCCCCGAAGCCGACGGCGACGGTCAGAAGTACCGGGGCAGGGGGCTGATCCAGATTACCGGGCGTCGAAATTACCTGGCATGCAGCCAAGCGCTGTTTGGCGATGAGCGCCTGCTGCTGCAACCGGAACTGTTGGAACAGCCGCAATGGGCCGCCGAATCCGCCGCCTGGTTCTGGCAACGCAACGGCCTGAACGAACTGGCGGACAACGACCAGTTCACCACCATCACTCGGCGTATCAACGGCGGGCTCAACGGCCTGGAGGAGCGTTTGCGCTTGTGGACGCGTGCGAAGGCGGTGCTATGCGTTTCCTAGCGGCCTGGCGTCTGATCGGCGCGTGCCTGTTGAGCGCGCTCGTGTGGCAGGTGCAAGCCTGGCGTTATGGCGCGCAGCTCGAGGCGCAATCGGCGGCCCAGGCGCAGGCGCTCAGCCAGCAAAGCCAGGTAGCTTTGCGCCAGCAACAGGCGCAGCAGGACAAACGGCTGGCCCTGGAGCAACAACTCAGCGCCATTGACCAACAACATGCTCGGGAGTTGAGCGATGCACAACGTCATCAGGCCGCTCTGCGTGATCGCCTGGCCACTGCTGATGTGCGGTTGTCAGTCCTTCTCGACGCCAGCGACAGCGCCAGTGGTTGCGCAATGCCTGCCGCCACCGCCGCCGGCGGCGTGGTTCATGCAGCCACGCGAGCCCGACTTGACCCGGCGCATGCTCAGCGAATTATCGCCATCACCGACGACGCGGATAACGCCGTGATCGCCTTGCGCGCCTGTCAGGCGTATGTGCGGGCCATCGTGCGTTAGTGTCTTGATGCACGCTGCAACTTGCATGGCCGATGGGCTCATGTAGGGTAGGCCAATACCCGCTCACTCCAGGAGACCTCCGTGAAAGAAATCACCCAACTGGCCGCTGAACTGGGTCGCCGTCTACAGGTGCTCAATGCCCACGTCACCACCGCCGAGTCCTGTACCGGCGGCGGCATCGCCGAAGCCATCACGCGCATACCGGGGAGTTCGGCGTGGTTCGAGGCGGGATATGTCACCTATTCCAACCGGCAGAAAACTCGGCAGTTGGATGTGCCGGAGGCACTGTTCGGCAAAGTGGGGGCGGTCAGCCGCGAGGTGGTGGAGGCCATGGTCAGGGGCGCCCAGGAAAAAAGCCTGGCGCGCTTTGCCGTGGCGGTCAGCGGCGTGGCCGGGCCCGATGGCGGCTCGCCGGAAAAACCGGTGGGCACGGTATGGCTGGCGTTCGGCGTGGGTGACGAGGTCACGGCCGAGCGCCAGCACTTCCCCGGCAACCGCGATGAGGTCCGCCGACAAACGGTAAAGGCCGCGCTAGAGGGCTTGTTGCGACGAGCTGCAGCAGAAATAGAAAATCAGGGGTAGGCGATCTCCGATCTTTGTGGAACAATACTGTCTACTTATACAGGTGTTGGCCGTCAGGCCTTATTGATTACGTGAGGACTTTAATGGACGAGAACAAGAAGAAAGCCTTGGCTGCGGCCCTGGGTCAGATCGAACGTCAATTCGGCAAGGGTGCCGTAATGCGTATGGGCGATCACGACCGTCAGGCGATCCCGGCTATTTCCACTGGCTCTCTGGGTCTGGACATCGCGCTCGGCATTGGCGGCCTGCCAAAAGGCCGTATCGTTGAAATCTACGGTCCTGAATCTTCCGGTAAAACCACCCTGACGCTGTCGGTGATTGCCCAGGCGCAAAAGATGGGCGCGACCTGCGCGTTCGTCGACGCCGAGCACGCCCTGGACCCTGAATACGCCGGCAAGCTGGGCGTGAATGTTGACGACCTGCTGGTTTCCCAGCCGGACACCGGTGAGCAAGCCCTGGAAATCACCGACATGCTGGTGCGCTCCAACGCCATCGACGTGATCGTGGTCGACTCCGTGGCGGCCTTGGTGCCAAAAGCTGAAATCGAAGGCGAAATGGGCGACATGCACGTCGGCCTGCAGGCCCGTCTGATGTCCCAGGCGCTGCGTAAAATCACCGGTAACATCAAGAACGCCAACTGCCTGGTGATCTTCATCAACCAGATCCGGATGAAGATCGGCGTCATGTTCGGCAGCCCGGAAACCACCACCGGTGGTAACGCGCTGAAGTTCTACGCGTCGGTCCGTCTGGACATCCGCCGTACCGGCGCGGTGAAGGAAGGTGACGAGGTTGTCGGTAGCGAAACCCGCGTCAAAGTCGTTAAGAACAAAGTGGCCCCGCCATTCCGTCAGGCTGAGTTCCAGATCCTCTACGGCAAGGGTATCTACCTGAACGGCGAGATGATCGACCTGGGCGTGCTGCACGGTTTCGTCGAGAAATCCGGTGCCTGGTATGCCTACAACGGCAGCAAGATCGGTCAGGGCAAGGCCAACTCGGCCAAGTTCCTGGCGGACAACCCGGATGTTGCCGCCGCGCTTGAGAAGCAGATCCGCGACAAGCTGCTGACCCCCGCGCCGGACGTGAAAGCTGCAGCCAACCGTGCGCCGGTTGACGAAATGGAAGAAGTCGACACTGACGTCTGAACCAAACGATGACCGTTGTGCTGGATACACTCGTCGCCGTTCGGCGCACTGCGATGGACCTGCTCGCGCGTCGCGAGCATGGTCGAGTCGAACTGACGCGTAAACTGCGTCAGCGCGGTGCGTCCGCTGAGATGATCGACACTGCCCTCGACCGGTTGACGGAAGAAGGGCTGCTGTCGGAAGCCCGTTACCTCGAAAGTTTTGTGTCCTACCGAGCGCGCTCCGGCTACGGCCCGGCGCGAATTCGTGAAGAGCTGAGCCAGCGCGGCCTGCAACGCGCCGACATCGACCTTGCCCTGCGCGAGTGCGGTATCAGCTGGCAGTCACAGCTGGAAGATACCTGGCGTCGCAAGTTCTCTGGGCATCTTCCGATTGATGCCAGGGAACGCGCGAAACAAGGGCGCTTCCTGAGTTATCGCGGGTTTTCGATGGAAATGATCAACCGGTTGTTCAGCGGTCGGGACATGGACGACTGAACAACGCAAAAAATAAAAGGCCCGCTATGAAAATAGCGGGCCTTTTTTTTTGCTCAAAAATCACGCCGGCTCCGGCGCCACCCGTTGTTGTGTCTTGCCCTGAGCCTGCGCCCAGTTCTCCGGCAAGTTGATGTAGTCCACCAACTCCCGCAACCGGCCCTGATCACGCCCGTTGAAGTTGAACACCAGTCGCGTCAGATGACTGAACTGCGGCTCATCGTGCTCTTCTCCGGTGTAGGCGAGCTGCTGAAAGTCTCCACTCAGTCGCAGGCTGGCGAACTCTTTTTGCACCTGAGCCAGCGCCCGCTCACTGAGCGGATGATTCATGCGTATCACAAACTCACGCTTCAGCCAGCGAGTAGAGTGGAAGTTGGCATAGAACTGGTTGATCTCGTCTACCGCGGCTTCAGCGCTGTACACCAGGCGCATCAGCTTCAGGTCGGTGGGCAGCACATAGCGATTGGCTTCCAACTGGCTGCGGATAAAGTCCAGGGCGCCTTGCCAGAAACCGCCACCTGGCGCATTGAGTAACACCACCGGCACCAGTGGGCTCTTGCCGGTCTGGATCAGCGTCAGTACTTCAAGCGCTTCATCCAGGGTGCCGAAACCGCCGGGGCACAACACCAGCGCATCGGCCTCCTTGACGAAGAACAGCTTGCGCGTAAAGAAGAAGTGGAACGACAGCAGGTTCTCGGTGCCGTCGATGGTCGGGTTGGCATGCTGTTCGAACGGCAGGGTAATGTTGAAGCCCAGGCTGTGCTCCAGGCCGGCACCTTCGTGGGCGGCGGCCATGATCCCGCCGCCGCCGCCGGTGATCACCATCAGATCGGAGCGCGCCAGTGCCGCGCCCACTTCCCGGGCCAGGGCATAGAGCGGGCTTTCCACCGGCGTGCGCGCCGAGCCGAACACCGTCACTTTGCGCCGCCCCTTGAACTGTTCCAGCACGCGGAAGGCGTGGTCCAGTTCGCGGATGGCTTGCAAGGTGATTTTGGCGTTCCAGCGGCTGCGGTCGTCCTGTGCCATGCGTAGCGCGGTGAGGATCATGTCGCGATAAAGGGGGATATTCGGGCTGTTGGGTGCGATCAACTGGAGTTGAGCTTCGACCTGCTGCGTGAGGTCGACCCCGTTTGCTTCAAAATGCTGGAGCAGGCGGTCATTCGGTTCGTAAGGCATTCAACTTCTCCTTCTTCACAGAGCCTGGGCGGGCGGCGAAATGTTCGTCCGTGGCCACGACACTGCATGTGTCGCTGCATGCCCATGGCATTGCACAGTGTTCGCCAAGCGGCAAAGCGCGACTCTGTATGTTCCTTGTGATTTAAAAACCTTTGCACTGCACATGGCAGGAGGACAACTCTGTTTTGCCCTGAAAATGTTACAGAACAGCATGGGAACTGGGCTGAGCGGGTTGTGGGAATGAGACGATCATGGGCCGAAAAACCCTTGGCTGGCAACCGCTTATTGGTCTCACGTCACCGCGTGCAGCGTTCGGCGGCAAACACAAACGAGGGAATTGCGCGCCACTGGACAGCAGCGCGCGGCGGGGCATGCGCGAGTTACTTTTTCTTCTTCGCCGCAGTCGGTGCCGGGCAGTCTGCTTCGACGAATTTCACCGAAGCCACCGGGCGGTTGGTCTTGTTTTCGGTGATCTCGTAGCGCATCACCGCGCCCTTGGCCATCAGCTCGCGGTAGCCGTGGTTCAGGCACACGCTTTGTCCGAGCTGGAAATACACCGCCTTGGGGTTGGCACGCATCTGTTCGGCACGATCGGGCAGCACGCTGAGGTGATCGATCAACTGCATGCCTTCAACGGTGTAGGCCACTTCCAGGGTTTTTTCATCGATTTCCCGGGGCAGGTCTTTGTTGCTTTCAGCCGCGACGCTTTGCAGCTTCTTGTTCATTTGGGCCTCCAGCAGCGAGGCCGCCTGGGCGCCAACAGGCAAGACCAGCGCGAGGGCGACGGATGGGGCGACAAGACGCAGCATGGAACGCAGCATGAAACTCTCCTGATTCGGTTACTGGTGCATAGACCAGCCACTGGGCTGTGCGTTCAGTGGCGCGCAATTATAGGTGAGCCCTGGCCGGTACAGCCAGGCGTATTGCTGGGAAGTGCGTGTGGCTCTGGTAAACTGCGGCCACTTAAGCCTTCCTCGAGTTCCCCCAGTGTCGATTTTCCTTTCCGTGCGGCGCATCTGATGAGCCACGCCGTCTCTCGTCTGCGTACCCAGCGCCTGGCGCGCGCCATCAGGCCTTTCGTCAATCGGGGTTCGCGTGCCGAGCGCTGCCCCGGCTGCCGGGTGATCCCCGCGTATTGCTTGTGTGCCTGGCGGCCCAAGGTCCAGGCCCGGTCTGCGATGTGCCTGTTGATGCACGACGTCGAACCGATGAAGCCCAGCAACACCGGCTGGCTGATCGCCGATGTGATTGACGACACCAGCGCGTTCGCCTGGTCACGCACCGAGGTCGACCCCGGGCTGCTCACTTTGCTGGCTGATCCGCAGTGGCAGCCCTACATTGTGTTCCCCGGCGAATTCGTCGCGCCGGAACGGGTTGTCAGTGAGGTCAAGGTGGGGGAGGGCAAGCGCCCGCTGTTTATCCTGCTGGACGGCACGTGGAGCGAAGCGCGCAAGATGTTCCGCAAAAGTCCCTATTTGGAGCATTTGCCGGTCCTCAGCCTGGCCCCCGAGCAGCTGTCGCGCTACAAACTGCGTCGTTCCAAGCGGGATGATCATTTCTGCACCGCCGAAGTCGCCGCGCTGTGCCTGGAGCTGGCCGACGACGGCGCGGCCAGCGAAGTACTGGACGCTTACCTCGACGTGTTCAGCACCCATTATCTGGCCGCCAAGTTCCAGTTGCCGCTGGACTCGACGGATATCGTCCATACTCGTCTAGCGCCCTACATCCCGGCGGTATAACCAGACGACGTTTGCATGATGGCACCGTAAATCCGACAACCGCTAAACTGCCCGTTGGCGTAGTGCTTGACCACCCAGGCTACGCTGGGCATGCTGGGCGCCGATCAGGGCGCAACCGTGAATTTCCAACGTCGTTTCAGGTGCTTTTGACGTTGAGCATGCCCTGTGGTGATGGCTGCCTGGCCGTTACCTTGTGTATTGGCGAACCCTGAACCCATCAGGGCTGCCATAAAAAACAGGATCATTTAATCAATGGCCACATACGAAATCCTGATAGCTGATGACCACCCGCTGTTTCGCAGTGCGCTGCATCAGGCAGTAACGCTGGGCTTGGGCCCCGATGTCCGTCTGGTTGAAGTGGCCAGCATTGCCGAGCTGGAAACCCGCCTCACCGAAAAATCCGACTGGGACCTGGTGCTGCTCGACCTGAACATGCCTGGCGCCTATGGGTTTTCGGGGCTGGTGCTGTTGCGCGGGCAATACCCGCAGATTCCCGTGGTGATGGTCTCGGCTCAGGAAGAAGCCGATGTGGTGGTGCGCTCCAAGGAGTTTGGCGCCAGCGGTTTCATTCCCAAATCGAGCTCCATGGAAAAGATCCAGAAAGCCGTGCGCGCGGTGCTGGAGGGCGATGTGTCCTGGCCGCCGCAAGCGTTTGAAGAGATCAACGTGTCCGACGAAGCCAAGGCTGCCCGCGATGGCCTGGCCAGCTTGACGCCCCAGCAGTTCCGGGTGCTCACCATGGTCTGCGAAGGCTTGTTGAACAAGCAGATCGCTTACGAGTTGAGCGTGTCGGAAGCGACCATCAAGGCCCACGTTACCGCGATCTTTCGCAAGCTGGGGGTGCGAACGCGAACCCAGGCGGCGTTGCTCTTGCAACAACTTGAGTCAATTTCGCAGCATTAAGCTATTGTCGATTCACGCTTTTTTGACTTTGCGTGATCTAGTTTTCCCACTTCTTTGGTTCAGTTGCCTACATCTATGTCGCCTTTCAAGGGTCAAACCGGTATCAAACGTATCTTTAACGCAGGGGGCTATTCCCTGGATGGCCTGCGCGCAGCCTTCACCGGTGAGGCGGCCTTCCGTCAGTTGGTGTTGCTGAACGTCATCCTGATCCCGCTGAGTTTTTTCCTGCATGTCAGCCGCGTCGAACGGGCGCTGTTGATCGCGGTGTGCCTGCTTGCGTTGATCGTCGAGTTGCTCAACTCGGCCGTGGAAGCGGCCATCGACCGCATTTCCCTGGACCGTCACCCACTGTCGAAAAACGCCAAGGACATGGGCAGCGCCGCGCAATTCGTGGCACTGACCATGATCACCCTGGTGTGGGCCGTGATCCTGATCTAAGCCTCAGGCAATGTTCGGCAGCACGATTTCGTCGCTGCGCTGAACCCCCGCGGTGAAGGCGCGGCACAGCTCGAGAAACTCGCGCATCGCCGAGGTCTGGTACTTTTGCTTGTGCCAGATGAAGTAGAACTGCCGGGCCAGGTCCAGGTCCGGGGTTTCTACCGGTACCAGGCTGCCGCGGCGGAAAGCATCGCGCAGCGCCAGCCGGGAAATGCAGCCAATCCCCAGCCCCGACTCCACCGCACGCTTGATCGCCTCGGTGTGTTCCAGCTCGAGGCGAATGTTCAGCGCGCTGCGATGATGGCGCATGGCCTGATCAAAGGTCAGGCGCGTACCCGAGCCCTGTTCGCGCAGGATCCACGCTTCGTGGGTCAATTCTTCCATGCTGGCGACACCGCGCTGGGCCAGGTGATGCTGAGGCGCGCAAAATACCACCAGCTCATCTTCCACCCAGGTCTGCACTTCGATATCCGGGTGGCTGCAGTCGCCTTCGATTAGACCCAAGTCAATTTCATAATGCGCAACCTGGTGCACGATATGTGCAGTGTTCTGCACGTGCAGCTTCACCTGGCTCTCGGGGTGCTGCTGCATGAAGCTGCCGATCAGCAGCGTGGCCAGGTAATTGCCGATGGTCAGTGTGGCGCCGACGGCCAGTGAACCGAAGCCAGACTTGCCGTTGAGCAGGTCTTCGATCTCCTTGGCCTGATCCAGCAGGGCTACCGCCTGGGGCAACAACTGACGGCCGAGGGCGTTGAGGCTCAGGCGTTTACCCGCCCGGTCGAATAACTGGCAGCTGGATTGACGCTCCAGCTCGGTGATTGAGGTGCTGGCGGCGGATTGAGATAAGGCCAGAAGGCCAGCAGCGCGTGAGACGCTTTCCTGCTGGGCGACGGCGACGAAGACTTGCAGCTGACGGAGAGTAAATCGCATATCGATATAACCGATAACCCTTATCTTAATAATCCAGTTAACAGATATTGTCGCCGCCATTAGAATGCTGTGCAATTGCGCACTTATCATTTTGGCGCAGACCCATCTCCAGGAGTCCCCCGTACATGAGCAACATGAACCACGAGCGTGTCCTCAGTGTTCATCACTGGAACGACACTCTGTTCAGCTTCAAGTGCACCCGCGATCCGGGCTTGCGCTTCGAGAACGGTCAGTTCGTGATGATCGGCCTGCAACAACCCAACGGCCGCCCGCTCATGCGCGCTTATTCGATTGCCAGCCCGAACTGGGAAGAGCATCTGGAGTTCTTCAGCATCAAGGTGCCTGATGGCCCGCTGACTTCCCAGTTGCAGCATCTGAAGGAAGGCGACGAGATCATCATCAGCAAAAAACCGACAGGCACCCTGGTGCTTGACGATTTGAAGCCGGGTAAACACCTGTACCTGCTCAGCACCGGTACCGGCCTTGCGCCATTTATGAGCGTGATCCAGGACCCGGAAACCTACGAGCGTTTCGAAAAAGTGATCCTGTGCCACGGCGTGCGTTACGTCAACGAAGTCGCCTACCGCGAATTCATCACCAAGCACCTGCCGCAGAATGAGTTCTTCGGCGAAGCCCTGCGTGAAAAGTTGATCTACTACCCCACCGTGACCCGCGAACCGTTCGAAAACCAAGGCCGTCTGACCGACCTGATGCGCAGTGGCAAGCTGTTCCGCGATATCGGCCTGCCACCGATCAACCCCCAGGACGACCGCGCCATGCTGTGCGGCAGCCCAAGCATGTTGGACGAGACCAGCGAAGTGTTGAACAGCTTCGGCCTGAAAGTTTCGCCACGCATGCGTGAGCCGGGTGACTACCTGATCGAACGCGCCTTCGTCGAGAAGTAAACGCGGTCAAAAAAATGTGGGAGGGGGCTTGCTCCCGATTGCTGAGTGTCAGTCAATGCATCCGGTGACTGACCCGCCGCTATCGGGAGCAAGCTCCCTCCCACATTGGTTTTTGGTTTATTTAGCTGCAATCACTTCCAGCACACAGATGACGCCCGCCTCGGGATAGTGCCAGCGCACATCCACGTCCCAGAACTGCGCGCCATATTCCCGCTCGGGCCCGGGCGTTTGATAGGCCGGCCGCGGGTCTTGCGCCAAACACTGTTCGATCAACGCCACCAGCGGTTCAGCAAGGCGCTGAGCGTGGTCTTGCGCCTGGTGCAGAGCCGTCTTCAGCCACTGCACGGGAATCAGTGGCGGCGTGCCATTGGCGATGCCGTTGGCGGCGTTGTCGACAATGTCGGCATACGGCACATACGGCTTGATATCCAGCACCGGCGTGCCATCGAGCAGATCGATCCCGGAGATCCACAACCGGCCCGGTTCGACCTTGTCCAGCTTCACCACCGACTGGCCAATCCCGTTGGGCCGATGGGTCGCACGGGTGGCAAACACGCCCATGGACTTATTGCCGCCCAGACGGGGCGGGCGCACTTTCAGGCGGGGTTTGTCTTCCAGGGCCCGGTGGAACAGAAACAGCAGCCACACATGGCTGACCTGCTCCAGGCCCTGCACCGCCTCGCCGTGGTCGAACGGCGCGACCAGCTCCAGCACGCCGCGGGCGGCAGGCGCCAGTTGCGGTTGGCGCGGGATGGCGAACTTCTCCTTGAAGCAGGAGCGCACGAAGCCGACGGGAGAGACCTGGTAACTCATGGCTTACGCGCGAACCCGCAGGGTCAGGCCCTTGAGGAAGTTGCGCAGCAACTGGTCGCCGCAGGTGCGGTAATTGGTGTGGCCGAACTTGCGGAACAGCGCGCTCAGCTCAGGCTTGGACACCGGGAACTCGGCAGCCTTGAGGATGGCGTGCATGTCGTCTTCCTTCAGTTCGAAGGCCACGCGCAGCTTCTTGAGGATGATGTTGTTGGTCACCGGGGTTTCGATCGGTTGCGGCGGACGGCTGTCGTCCTTGCCGCGCTTGAAAATCACCAGGCCGTCAAGGAAGTGCGCCATGACCTCGTCCGGGCAGAACACAAAGCCTTCTTCCTCGTCTTTCTTGAGGTAAGTCAGCAGGTCTTCCTTGGTCACGTCCATGCCGCCGAGTTTGATCAGCTCGACCATCTTGTTGTCGCTGATGTCGAGCATGTAGCGCACGCTGCGCAGTACGTCGTTGTGAATCATGGTGGGCAATCCTGGTTTTCAACGGTGGACACCGCCCACGCAGGCGGTGTCGAAAAAGGGGGAGTGGCTCAGAACTTCTCTTTGCCGGACAGGTAACGCCATTGGCCGACCGGCACCTTGCCGATGGACACGCCGCCGATGCGGATACGACGGATGGCGATGACTTTCAAGCCGACAGCTTCGCAGAACAAGGCGATCACCCCCGGTTGCGGGTTTTTCATCGCAAAGCGCAGGCGGTTTTCGTTCTGCCAGCTGGCTTTCACCGCCGGCAGCTCTTTGCCTTTGTAGGTCAGGCCATGGTTGAGGCGGTTCAGGCCGTGAGCAACCATGTCACCTTCGACCTCCACCACGTATTCCTGCTCGATCTTGGCGGCATCGGCGGTCAGTTTGCGCAGAATCTTCCAATCCTGGGTGAACACCAGCAGGCCGCTGGCCTTGGCTTGCAGGTCAGCGCTGGCGGTCAGGCGCAGGAAGTGGCCCTTGAGCGGGCGCTTGCTGAAGCGGTGTTCTTCCGACAGCGTTTCGGCGCTGATCGACGCCATTGCCGTCTCGGCATCCACGCCCACCGGCGCGTGCAGCAGGATGGTCACAGGCTCTGGCGCGGTGGCCTTGGCCTCGGGGTCCAGTTCGACCTTCTGGGTGGTGACCTTGAACTGTGGCTCGTCGATCACTTCACCGTCCACCGAGACCCAGCCGCCTTCGATAAACAGCTCAGCCTCCCGACGGGAGCAACCGACCAGTTCGATAAGGCGTTTGGAGAGGCGTATGGGGTCAGTCATGACAAGGGCCGTAGCAAAAGGGGGCCGCTATTGTACCTGTGTGGGCGCGGTTAATCCCGGCCCCATTTCATTTAGCCCTGACGCGCCTCTTGCTGCACCTGGCGCAAACGCATGTGCAGCAGCGGATAAGGCTGTCCCAGGCCATCATGCTCTGTGCGGCCGATGACTTCGAAGCCTTGCTTGAAGTAAAAGCCCAGCGCCTGCGGGTTCTGTTCGTTGACGTCCAGCTCATCGGCGTTCATGCGCTCGATCGCGTAACGCAGCAATTGCCGGCCGAGGCCCTGGCCACGGTGCTGCGGGTCGATGAACAGCATCTCGACCTTGCCCGCGGCCACCCCGGCGAACCCGGTGATGCGCTGGCGCGTGTCCTTGGTGCAGATCAGCATCACCGCATCGAGGTAGCGGGTCAGCACCAGGTTTTTCAGCAGCGTGATGTAGCTGTCCGGCAGAAAGTCATGGGTGGCGCGCACCGACGCCTCCCAGATCCGTGCCAACTCGGCGTAGTCGCTGGTTTTTGGGGTGTGGATAACCGAATGCTGACGCATGCCCGCTGCCCTTTGTGGATGTTCGGTGTCGATGGGCAAAACGATAGACCTAAAAAAGCCCCGCATCTTGTCCAGAAGCAGGGCTTTTTCACTTTTTTATCCGCGCCTGATGCGATCAGTCGCGCTTTTCGGCCCACAGGTCGTATTCGTCGGCATCGGTCACCGTACACCAGACCTTGTCGCCGGGTTTCAAACCGCTGGCATCGTCGATAAATACGTTACCGTCGATTTCCGGGGCGTCGAAGAAGCAGCGGCCTACGGCGCCTTGCTCGTCGACTTCGTCGATCAGCACTTCGATTTCCTTGCCGATGCGCAGTTGCAGGCGCGCCGAGCTGATCGCCTGCTGGTGCGCCATGAAGCGCTCCCAACGGTCTTGCTTGACGTCATCCGGTACTACGGCCAGGTCCAGCAGGTTGGCCGGGGCGCCTTCGACCGGCGAGTACTGGAAGCAGCCGACGCGGTCCAGCTGGGCTTCGGTCAGCCAGTCGAGCAGGTACTGGAAGTCTTCTTCGGTTTCGCCCGGGAAGCCGACGATGAAGGTCGAACGGATGATCAGTTCCGGGCAGATCTCGCGCCAGTTCTTGATGCGCGCCAGGGTCTTGTCTTCGAAGGCCGGGCGTTTCATGGCCTTGAGCACTTTCGGGCTGGCGTGCTGGAACGGGATGTCCAGGTACGGCAGGATCTTGCCGGCGGCCATCAACGGGATCAGCTCGTCCACGTGCGGGTACGGGTACACGTAATGCAGGCGCACCCACACGCCCAGGCTGCTGAGGGCTTCGCACAGCTCGGTCATGCGGGTTTTCACCGGCGCACCGTTCCAGAAGCCGGTGCGGTATTTCACGTCGACGCCGTAGGCGCTGGTGTCCTGGGAGATCACCAGCAGCTCTTTAACGCCGGATTTGACCAGGCGCTGGGCTTCGTCCAGCACATCGCCCACCGGGCGGCTGACCAGCTTGCCGCGCATCGACGGGATGATGCAGAAGCTGCAACTGTGGTTGCAGCCTTCGGAAATCTTCAGGTACGCGTAGTGGCGCGGGGTCAGCTTGATGCCTTGCGGCGGCACCAGGTCGATCAGCGGGTTGTGGTCCTGGCGCGGCGGCACCACTTGATGCACGGCGTTGACCACCTGCTCGTACTGCTGCGGACCGGTCACGGCCAGCACGCTCGGGTGTACGTTGCGGATATTGCCTTCTTCCACGCCCATGCAGCCGGTGACGATGACCTTGCCGTTTTCCTTGATGGCCTCGCCGATCACTTCCAGGGATTCCGCCTTGGCCGAGTCGATGAAGCCACAGGTGTTGACCACCACCACGTCCGCGTCCTGGTAAGTGGACACGACGTCATAACCTTCCATGCGCAGTTGCGTCAGGATGCGTTCGGAGTCGACCAGAGCCTTCGGGCAGCCCAGGGAAACAAAGCCGACCTTGGGGTTGGCTTTTGCGATGGTGGTGGACATGTCTAACCTCGGTATTGAATGACGCCGCCAGTCGGGCACGACAAGGCGGTAGACGGGCACTTAGCGCGCTCGTAAAAGAGCATGCTTTTGTGCCTCTGATCAAAAAGTGCGCAATTCTAGCGACGGGCAACGCACTTGACCAGCTTTATGCAGGGAAATACGACGAGTGCTGCGCTATGCTTCGCGCCGTTGCGAACGGGTGAAATCCTTGGGTCAACAAAACGTCTGTTACGAGAAGTAAAACAGCGCATGCTAAGGTCAGCTTAGATGCGTTGTTTATAAGAGACCTCAGGTCATAGGGCAGGAGTGGTTGATGGGTCAGGCAAGTAGTCAGGCAGCGGGTGCCGAGCATTCCAATGCCAAGCCGATTGGCATGCTGGTGGCAGCGGTCGGGGTGGTTTATGGCGATATCGGGACCAGCCCGCTCTATACCCTTAAAGAGGTGTTCGGTGGAGGGTATGGGGTTCAGGTCAACCATGATGGTGTGTTGGGGATACTGGCGCTGATCTTCTGGTCGCTGATCTGGGTGGTTTCGATCAAGTACGTGTTGTTCATCCTGCGCGCCGATAACCAGGGCGAGGGCGGGATCATGGCCCTCACTGCGTTGGCGCGGCGAGCGGCGTCGCCGTATCCGAAGCTGCGTTCGGTGCTGGTGATTCTCGGGTTGATCGGCGCTGCGCTGTTTTACGGCGACAGCATGATCACCCCGGCAATCTCGGTGCTCTCGGCGGTAGAAGGCCTGGAGCTGGCCTTCGAAGGGCTTGAACGCTGGGTCGTACCGCTGTCGCTGGTGGTGCTGGTGGGGCTGTTCCTGATCCAGAAACATGGCACCGACCGTATCGGCAAGCTGTTCGGGCCGGTCATGGTGTTGTGGTTCCTGGTGCTGGCGGGCCTGGGCGTGCATGGCATCAGCCAGCATCCGGAAGTGCTCAACGCATTGAACCCGGTGTGGGGTGTGCGTTTCTTCATGGTCCACCCTGGCATGGGTGTGGCGATTCTCGGCGCCGTGGTGCTGGCATTGACCGGTGCCGAAGCGCTGTACGCCGACATGGGCCACTTCGGGCGTAAACCCATTGCGCGTGCCTGGTTCGCCCTGGTGCTGCCGGCGCTGGTGCTCAACTATTTCGGCCAAGGTGCGTTGCTGCTGGAAAACCCCGAAGCGGCGCGTAACCCGTTCTACCTGCTCGCACCGAGCTGGGCGCTGATTCCGTTGGTGGTGTTGTCTACCCTGGCCACGGTGATTGCGTCCCAGGCGGTGATTTCCGGCGCGTTCTCCCTGACCCGTCAGGCGATCCAACTGGGTTACATCCCGCGCATGCACATTCAGCATACGTCCAGCGCCGAACAGGGCCAGATCTATATCGGCGCGGTGAATTGGTCGCTGATGGTCGGCGTGATCCTGCTGGTGCTGGGCTTCGAGTCGTCCAACGCGCTGGCTTCGGCCTACGGCGTGGCGGTGACCGGCACCATGCTGATCACCAGCATCCTGGTGTCGGCAGTGATGCTGTTGCTGTGGAAATGGCCACCGGTGTTGGCGATTCCGGTGCTGATCGGTTTCCTGTTGGTCGACGGGCTGTTCTTCGCCGCCAACGTGCCGAAAATCGTCCAGGGCGGTGCATTCCCGGTATTGGCGGGGATTGTGCTGTTTATCCTGATGACGACGTGGAAACGCGGCAAGGAACTGCTGATGGACCGCCTCGACGAAGGCGGCCTGCCGCTGCCGATCTTTATCAGCAGTATCCGCGTGCAGCCGCCCCATCGCGTGCAGGGCACCGCGGTGTTCCTCACCGCGCGGCCCGACGCGGTGCCCCATGCGCTGTTGCATAACCTGCTGCATAACCAAGTGTTGCACGAGCAAGTGGTGTTGCTGACGGTGGTCTACGAAGACATTCCCCGCGTTCCCGCCGCACGGCGCTTCGAGGTGGATGCCTACGGCGAAGGGTTCTTCCGCGTGATCCTGCACTTCGGTTTCACCGATGAGCCGGACGTGCCCGAAGCGCTGAAGCTGTGCCACCTGGATGATCTGGATTTCAGCCCGATGCGTACCACGTACTTCCTCAGCCGCGAAACGGTCATCGCCTCGCGCATCAAAGGCATGGCCCGTTGGCGCGAAGGCTTGTTCGCGTTCATGTTGAAGAATGCCAACGGCAACCTGCGGTTCTTCAAACTCCCGGTCAACCGGGTGATCGAGCTGGGCACCCAGGTCGAAATGTAAGCGGTTGTTGGACGGGAGCCGGCAATCGGCTCCCGCTTTGTCTTCTGAACCCTGTGCAATCCCCCGTTGTCGACTAGGCTCTAAGCACTGTTGTGTAGGAGCGGGCTTGCCCGCGAAAAACCTTAACGGTAACGCGTCGATCCTGGATAAACGCGGCGCCCATGAGGCTTTCGCGAGCAAGCGCGCTCCTACAGAAGTGCCCAAAAAGCCAAGAAGAGGTGCGCCATGAGTCAGTTGCTCGAACCGTATACCCTGCGCCAATTGACCCTGCTCAATCGCATTGCCGTGTCGCCGATGTGCCAGTACTCCAGCGTCGATGGCCTGGCCAACGACTGGCACCTGGTCCACCTCGGCAGCCGCGCTGTCGGCGGGGCGGGGCTGATTTTCACCGAAGCCACCGCCGTGACCGCCGAGGGCCGTATCACCGCCGAAGACCTGGGCCTGTGGAACGACGCACAGATCGCCCCGCTGCAACGCATCACGCGCTTTATCACTGCCCAGGGCGCCGTGGCCGGGATTCAACTGGCTCACGCCGGGCGCAAGGCCAGCACCCATCGGCCGTGGATCGGCAAACACGGCAGCCTCAAGCCGCAAGACGGCGGCTGGGTGCCGGTGGGGCCCTCGCCGATTGCCTTTGACCCGAACCATACGCAACCCCTGCCGCTGGACGAGGCGCAGATCGAGCAAGTGATCGCCGACTTCGTCGCCGCCGCCAAGCGCGCGTTGACCGCCGGTTTCAAAGTGGTGGAGATCCACGCCGCTCACGGTTACCTGCTGCATCAATTCCTCTCGCCCATCAGCAATCAGCGTCAGGACCAGTACGGCGGCACCTTTGAAAACCGTATCCGCCTGGTGCTGCAAGTCACCGAAGCGGTGCGCGAAGTCTGGCCGCAAGACCTGCCGCTGTTTGTGCGGGTGTCAGCCACCGATTGGGTGGAGGACGGCTGGAACCCCGATGAAACCGTGGAACTGGCACGTCGCCTGAAAGCTTTGGGGGTCGACCTGATCGACGTGTCCTCCGGCGGCACCGCCGCCAACGCCGAGATCCCCATCGGCCCCGGCTACCAGACGCGGTTTGCCGAGCGTGTGCGCAAAGAGTCGGGCATCGCTACCGGCACCGTGGGCATGATTACCGAGCCGGCCCAGGCCGAACACATCCTGCGCACCTGCCAGGCCGACATCATCTTCCTCGCCCGCGAGCTGCTGCGTGACCCGTATTGGCCATTGCATGCCGACGATGACCTGGGCGGGCGCAAGGCGACCTGGCCGGCCCAGTACCAGCGGGCGACCCATCGGGAGCAGCCGATTCATGAGTCTGATCTCAGGGATTGAGCCTTCTTAGGTTCCAACAAAACCCACCCTTATCCGGTGGGTTTTTTTTGCCAGGAGCTGTGGGATAGGGCTGTAGGTATTTATTCCTGACCCAATTATTTAAGTGAATACTCTAAAAAAATCCCACACGTCATGAGATTGTTTCTACGCTTAGAGTACGCCTGATTTCTGGCCCAGGGAGCCAGTCGGTTTGTCTACCGAGGCATTGCGCTTCACGGCAGGCGGGTAATGGGCACACGGAGTTTTTGATCGATATCAGGAGAAACAGTCCATGGCCAAGTCCTATGGTGTAGCGGGTGTGGTGGCGTCTTTTCTGACCCGCAGGGTGTCCTTGCGTGCCCGAAGGTTGAGTTCCGATGAAGCTGAATTGCTCGCGCAGTATCGCGCCCTGACCGAGAACGATCAGGTGGCGATGCGCTATTTGATTGGGGCGATGAAGAGTGTGTCGCGGTTCTGAGCGGGCTGTGACCCCATGTGAGGGCGGGCAAGCCCGCGCTCACATGGTCGGTCACGGTGTCAGGTGTATTTACGCTGCTCCGGTGCTGGCGGGAAGTACTGATACAACCAGGTTTCACTCAAGGTGCGGTCCTGCGTGCGGATAAACAGGCGCAGTTCCACTGGCTCCACGCTGTCGCTGGTCGGGTACCAGTCGAAGAGGATGCGATAGCCCTTGATGCTGTCGAGCACCAGCACGCTGAAGTCTTTCACCTCGCCGTGGGAACAGGTCACCACCGGCTCGATCCCGGTGCCGGCTGCCAGGCGATCCAGGCCACCGCCCTTGAAGTCCACGGCAAACCGCCGCGCCCAGACTGGCGGGTAATGTTCGCCCGGTGCCCAGCCTTCGGTGAAGCCGCCCATGCCTGAACGCGTGGCGTCGACTTGCGCCAACGGCGTGCTCACCGGTGGCAGGGCGCTCCAGTACAACTTGTAGCCATAGTTGAGTGAATCACCGGCGGCCACCGGTTTTTTCGGGGTCCAGAAGGCCACGATATTGTCCAGAGTCTCGCCGGTGGTCGGGATCTCCAGCAGGTCGATCGAGCCTTCGCCCCACGCGGTGGTCGGTTCGACCCACAGGCTTGGGCGCTTGCTGTACCAGTCGACGGTGTCCTGGTAGCTGGCGAACTCATGGTCGGTCTGCACCAGGCCGAAGCCTTTCGGGTCGGTGTCGGCGAACGCATTGAATTGCAGCTTGGCCGGGTTGTTCAGCGGGCGGCAGATCCACTCGCCGTTGCCGCGCCACATTGCCAGGCGGTCCGAGTCGTGGATCTGCGGGTGGATGGTGTCGCACATGCGCCGCTCGTGGGTGCCGCAACTGAACATGCTGGTCATCGGCGCGATGCCCAGTTGTTCGATGGCGGTGCGCGCATTGATATGGGCGTCGATTGCCATGACCACCTGGTTGGCCTGGCAGTCGATATCGAAACGGTAGGCGCCGGTGGCGCTCGGCGAGTCGAGCAGGGCGTAGACCACAAAGCGCGTGGCATTTTTATCCGGGGTTTCGAACCAGAACTGCGTGAAGTCGGGGAATTCCTCGCGCTTTTTCGCGTAGGTATCGATCGCCAGGCCGCGTGCGGAAAGGCCATATTGCCCCGTGGAATCCACCGCGCGGAAGTAACTGGCGCCGAGAAACGACAGCACGTCATGGCGATCCAGTTCCGGCGCCTTGAACAGCTTGAAGCCGGAGAAACCCAGGTCGCCGGTCAGTTGTTGGGTGTCGACCGTGGTTTTTTCATAGTTGAACAGCGAAGGGCGGAAATGCACTTCGCGGGCCTCGCGGGTCGTGGGGTCGACGGCGTGCATGCGAACGGGCGTCTTGAAGCCCATGCCGACGTGGAAAAACTGCACGTCCAACTGGCCGTTCACTTCCTTCCACAGCGAGTGTTTGCCGTCGTAGCCGATGGCGTTGAAATTTTGCGGGGTCATGGTCGCCAGGGTGGGCGGCAGCACCTGTTTGGTGTCTTTATACGCGGTCCCGGCGAGTTGCCTGGCCTGGGTCTTCAGCGTTTCGAAGTCGAACGCCACGGCCTTGCCGTCGGCGGCGCGGTTCCCGGCCCAGGCTTGCGCAGCCAACAGGCCGCTGGCCGATAAACCGGTGTAAGCCGCAATGGCCATGGACGCTTTAAGCAAATTCCTGCGGTGCATAGAGACAACCTGTCGTGAGCAAATCCCGCGCCGGCCCTGGCGCGTGCTGGATCAAAGATAACGGTTCGGACATGCCTTCGGCCAAACGCAACGGACATTAAACAGACGCCGCATAGCTTAAGCGGTTCGATGGCGTAGGAAAAATGATTGATGGCGGGATGATGGCTTGGCAAATGCGACAAGACATTTCCGGGCTTTGAGTGAGCACATTACCCAGGAATTATGAAGATCCAATGTAGGCGGGGGCTTGCTCGCGACAGGCGCCTGGACACCGCGTTTAATCGGATGCCCCGCATTATCGTTGGCGTTCTTCGCGAGCAAGCTTGCTCCTACAGTCAAGGTATCAGGGCGAGGTTCAGTGCTTGAACATCACATGGCGCACGGTGGTGTAGTCCTCCAGCCCGTACATGGACATGTCCTTGCCATACCCCGACAGTTTCTGACCGCCGTGAGGCATTTCGCTGACGAGCATGAAGTGAGTGTTCACCCAGGTGCAGCCATACTGCAAGCGCGCAGCCAAGCGATGGGCGCGTCCCACGTCGGCGGTCCATACGGATGACGCCAGACCGTAGTCCGAATCGTTGGCCCAGCCCAGCACCTGTGCCTCATCGGCGAACTTGGTCACCGACACCACCGGCCCGAACACCTCGCGGCGCACGATTTCGTCGTCCTGCTGCGCATCGGCCAAAACCGTCGGCTCAAAGAAGAAGCCGTTGCCTTCCACCGCCTTGCCGCCGGTGACCAGGCGTATATGCGGCTGCGCCACGGCACGTTCGACGAAACCGGCCACGCGGTCGCGGTGTTGCGCGGTGATCAGCGGGCCCAGCTCGGTGGTCGGGTCATCCTGCAAGCCGTACTTGATACTGGCGACTGCCGCGCCGAGCTTCTCGACGAACGCGTCATAGATTTCCGCTTGGGCGTAGATACGGCACGCCGCGGTGCAATCCTGGCCGGCGTTGTAGAAACCGAAGGTGCGGATGCCTTCCACCGCCGCGTCGATGTCCGCGTCGTTGAAGATGATCACCGGCGCCTTGCCGCCCAGTTCCATGTGCATGCGCTTCACGCGGTCGGCGGTGTTGGAAATGATGTTGGCGCCCGTGGCGATGGAGCCGGTCAGCGACACCATGCGTACTTTCGGGTGGTTCACCAACGGGCTGCCCACGGTGGGCCCACGGCCGAAGACCAGGTTGAGCACGCCGGCCGGGAAGATCTCCGACGCCAGTTCGACCATGCGCAATGCGGTCAGCGGGGTTTGTTCCGACGGCTTGAGCACCACGGTATTACCGGCGGCCAGGGCTGGGGCGATTTTCCAGGCGACCATCATCAGCGGGTAGTTCCACGGGGCGATGGAGGCGATCACGCCCACCGGATCGCGGCGGATCATCGAGGTGTGGCCCGGCAGGTATTCACCGCCGGCCGAGCCGCTCATGCAGCGGCTGGCACCGGCAAAAAAGCGGAACACGTCGGCAATCGCCGGGATCTCGTCGTTCAGTGCGGCGCTGTAGGGTTTGCCGCAGTTGTCCGATTCCAGCTTGGCCAGTTCTTCGCCGTGGGCTTCGATCACGTCCGCCAGTTTCAGCAGCAACAGCGAGCGATCCTTGGGCGTGGTCTGTGACCAGCTTTCAAACGCTGCATCGGCGGCCCGCACAGCGGCGTCGACCTGGGCTTCGCTGGCTTCGTTGATTTCCACCAGCACACGGCCCAACGCCGGGTTGAATACGGCCTGCGCCGGGCCTTCGCCTTTGACCAGTTGGCCGTTGATCAAGAGTTTGGTTTGCATGGTTCACTCCTCCAAAAAACTGTTGTTATTGCCCTGAAGAAACCGGCTCTGAGTGTGGGGGGGCACTTCTCCAATACCCACATTATTTACCGCCACTGCCTGCCACGCTTTCACCGCCGCGGGTCAGGTAATAGGCACCCAGAATCGGGAACATCGTCACGATCATCACCAGCATCGCCACCACGTTGGTCACCGGCACATCCCGTGGGCGACTCAACTGGTTGAGCAGCCACAGCGGCAAGGTGCGCTCATGCCCGGCGGTGAAGGTGGTGACGATGATTTCGTCGAACGACAGCGCAAACGCCAGCATGCCGCCGGCCAGCAGCGCCGAGCCGAGGTTGGGCATGATGATGTAGCGGAAGGTCTGCCAGCCGTCGGCGCCCAGGTCCATCGAGGCTTCGATCAGGCTGTGGGAGGTGCGGCGCAAGCGGGCGATGACGTTGTTGTAGACGATCACCACGCAGAAGGTCGCGTGGCCGACGATGATGGTGAACATCCCCGGCTCGATGCCCAGCGTCTTGAACGTCGCCAGCAGGGCGATACCGGTGATGATCCCCGGCAGCGCGATCGGCAGGATCAGCATCAGCGACACGCCTTGCTTGCCGAAGAACTCGCGGCGATACAGCGCGGCTGAAGCGAGGGTACCGAGGACCATGGCGATCAGGGTAGCGATCGCCGCGATCTGCAGCGACAGCTTGATCGCTTCGAGCACGTCCGGGCGGGCGAACGCCACGCTGAACCACCTCAGGGTGAAGCCCTGGGGTGGAAAGCTGAACGCTGCCTCTTCGGTGTTGAAGGCGTACAGGAAGATGATCAGGATCGGGAAGTGCAGAAACACCAAGCCGCCCCAGGCCGCAATCTTCAAGCCGATGGATGATTTCTCAGAGTGCATCGAAGGCCCCCAGACGTTTGACGATGGACAGGTAAACCGCGATCAGCACGATTGGCACCAGGGTGAACGCCGCGGCCATGGGCATGTTGCCGATGGCGCCTTGCTGGGCGTACACCATGCCGCCGACGAAGTAACCCGGCGGCCCGACCAGCTGCGGCACGATGAAGTCGCCCAGGGTCAGCGAAAACGTGAAGATCGAACCGGCGGCAATCCCCGGCACCGACAGCGGCAGGATCACCTGCATGAAGGTCTGGCGCGGCTTGGCGCCCAGGTCGGCCGAGGCTTGCAGCAACGACGGCGGCAAACGCTCCAGCGACGCCTGGATCGGCAGGATCATGAACGGCAGCCAGATGTAGACGAACACCATGAACCGCCCCAGGTGCGAGGTGCTCAAGGTGCTGCCGCCCACGCCGGGGATTCCCAGCACGAACTGCAACAGCGGCTCCAGGCCCAGGTGCTGCACAAACCATTGCGCTACGCCGCCCTTGGCCAGCAGCAGGGTCCAGGCATATGCCTTGACGATGTAGCTGGCCCACATCGGCATCATCACCGCGATATAGAAGAACGCCTTGGTCTTGCCCGTGGTGTAGCGCGCCATGTAATAGGCGATGGGGAAGGCGACGATGGCGCTGGCGAGCGACACCACAATCGCCATGCTCAGGGTGCGCAGGATGATGTCGAAGTTCGATGGCTGGAACAGCGCGGCGAAGTTGGCCAGGGTCAGGTCCGGCGTGACCGCCATGGTGAAGTCGTCGAACGTGTAGAAGCCTTGCCACAGCAAGGTCAGCAACGAGCCCAGGTAGATCGCGCCGAACCAGATCAGCGGCGGTATCAGCAGCATTGCCAGGTAGAGGTTGGGTCTGCGATACAGCAGGTTGGAAAACCTGCGCATCGGCGTTTGGGTCAGGCTCATGTCACACCTCGCCTGCATGGTCGGTCAGGGTGGTCATGGCGGCCCGCGCCCAGCGTGCAGTGATGGGCTGGCCGACCTGATAGCCGTTGCTGATGTCCAGCCACTGGTTATTCGCCTGGCTGATGTTCAACGCCTGGCCGTTCGCCAGTTTCAGTTCGTAGCGGGTGGCGCTGCCCTGGTACTGGATGTCATGCAACAGGCCGCTGATTTCCACTTCGTCGGCCGCCAGCGGGCCTTCGGCAAAGCGCACGTGCTCCGGGCGGATCGAGAACGGCTGCGGGCTGCCGCTGAGGCGCTGGGCCAACTCGCCGCGAATCACATTGGAGGTGCCGACGAATTCGGCGACGAACGCGGTGGCCGGTTTCATATAGAGGTTGCGCGGGGTGTCGACCTGTTCGATGCGGCCCTTGTTGAACACGGCCACGCGGTCGGACATCGACAGCGCTTCGGTCTGGTCGTGGGTCACGAAGATAAACGTGATGCCCAACTGACGTTGCAGCTTTTTCAGCTCGCTTTGCATCTGTTCGCGCAGCTTGAGGTCGAGGGCGCCCAGCGGTTCATCCAGCAGCAACACGCGCGGGCGATTGACCAGCGCGCGGGCCAGGGCGACCCGTTGGCGCTGGCCGCCGGAGAGCTGCACCGGCTTGCGCTCGCCGTAGCCGCCGAGGGCGACCATGGTCAGGGCTTCTTCGGCGCGGTCGAGGCGCTCGGTCTTGCCCACGCCTTTGACTTTCAGGCCGTAGGCCACGTTGTCGCGCACATTCATGTGGGGGAACAGCGCGTAATCCTGGAATACCGTGTTGACGTCACGCTGATACGGCGGCAAGCCGGCGGCTTCCTCGCCATGAATCCGGATCGAGCCTGCGCTCGGTTGCTCGAACCCGGCGATCAGGCGCAGGCAGGTGGTCTTGCCCGAGCCGGAAGGGCCGAGCATGGAAAAGAACTCGCCGTCCTGGATATCGATGGAAACCCGGTCAACGGCTTTCACTTCGCCGAACTGACGGGAAACGTGGGTGAATTGGACTGCAAGCGTCATGGTGCGGTGCTCCCAAAAGGCGCGGGTCGTCGCAGCGGCCCGGCCTGGACTTCTGAAAAAACAGAACATCGGTGAATGTGCTCAATGTGGGAGGGAGCAAGCCCCCTCCCACAGGGGGGATTAGCGCCCGCCCATGATCGCAATGTAATCCTGGGTCCAGCGACTGTACGGCACGAACTTGCCGCCCTCAGCCTGCGGGGTTTTCCAGAAGGCGATCTTGTCGAACTGGTCGAAGCCGTTGGTCTTGCAGCCCTCGGCGCCGAGCAATTCGCTACCGGTGCAGGCCGCCGGCACCGCCGGCAGGGAGCCGAACCAGGCGGCGACATCGCCCTGGACCTTCGGCTGCAGCGACCAGTCCATCCATTTGTAGGCGCAGTTCGGGTGCTTGGCCTCGCTGTGCAGCATGGTGGTGTCGGCCCAGCCGGTGGCGCCTTCCTTGGGAATGGTCGAGGCAATCGGCTGCTTCTCGTTGATCAGGCCGTTGACCTGATACGGCCAGGCGCTGGAGGCGACCACGCCTTCGTTCTTGAAGTCACTCATCTGTACGGTGGTGTCGTGCCAGTAGCGGTGGATCAACGGTTGCTGTGCGCGCAACAGGTCGAGCACGGCTTTGTACTGGGTTTCGGTCAGCTCGTAGGGGCTCTGGATGCCCAGCTCCGGCTTGGTCGACTTGAGGTACAGCGCCGCATCGGCGATGTAGATCGGGCCGTCGTAGGCTTGCACGCGGCCTTTGTTCGGCTTGCCGTCCGGTAGGTTCTGCGCCTCGAACAGCACATTCCAGCTGGTGGGCGCGGTCTTGAATACGTTGGTGTTGTACATCAGCACGTTCGGCCCCCACTGGTACGGAGTACCGTAGGTTTGCTGGCCGACCACGTACCACGGCGCGTCTTTCAGGCGCGGGTCGATAGTCTTCCAGTTGGGAATCAACGCGGTATTGATCGGCTGCACCCGCTTGCCGACGATCAACCGCAGCGACGCATCGCCTGACGCGGTGACCAGGTCGTAACCGCCCTTGGCCATCAAGCTGACCATTTCGTCAGAGGTGGCGGCGGTTTTCACATTGACCTTGCAGCCGGTTTCCTTCTCGAAACCTGTGACCCAGTCGTAAGCCTTGTCGCTTTCGCCCCGTTCGATATAGCCGGGCCAGGCGACGATATCCAGCTGGCCTTCGCCGGCGCCTACCGCTTTGAGCGGTTCGGCGGCCTGCAGGCTGGCGCTGGCCAGCAGCGCGGTGGTCAGGGCACTGAGCAGTGCGGTCTTATGCGCGGACATGGGGAATCCCTCTTCTTTAATTATGGTCGGGGCAGTTTTTTGCAGCCGGTGACGCTTGAGCTTAGTTGTTGTTTTAAAGGTGCTGGCCGTGGCGAGCCATGATGTGCCGCACCACGCTGTAGTCCTGTAGCGAATCGCTGGACAGATCTTTGCCATACCCGGAGCGCTTCAAGCCGCCGTGGGGCATTTCGCTGACCAGCATGAAATGACTGTTGATCCAGGTGCAGCCGTATTGCAGGCGCGCCGCGACCTGCATGGCCTTGTCCAGGTTCTGCGTCCACACCGACGAGGCCAGGCCGTATTCGGAGTCGTTGGCCCAGTCCACCGCTTGTTCCAGTTCGTCGAAGCGGGTCACGGTGACCACCGGGCCGAACACTTCGCGCTGGACGATTTCATCACTTTGTTTACAGCCGGCGAGCAACGTCGGCTGATAAAAGAAGCCCGCGCCGGAATGCACGGCGGCGCCGGTGACGCGTTCGATATGCGGCTGGCCGAGGGCGCGTTCGACAAAGCTGGCGACGCGGTCGCGCTGGCGCGTGCTGATCAGCGGGCCGAGTTCGTTGTCGGCATCGCGCTTGCCGGCAAAGCGCAGGCTGCTGACCGCCGCGCCCAGGTCGGCGACCAATTTGTCGTGAATCCCCGCCTGGGCGTAGATACGGCACGCGGCGGTGCAGTCCTGGCCGGCGTTGTAGTAACCGTAGGCGCGCACGCCTTCGACCACGGCTTGCAGGTCGGCGTCGTTGCACACAATCACTGGCGCCTTGCCGCCCAGTTCCAGGTGCGTGCGTTTAAGGGTTTTCGACGCGGCTTGCAGGATCTTTTGTCCGGTGACGATATCGCCGGTCAACGACACCATCCGCACCTTCGGGTGGCTGACCAGATGGCTGCCGACGCCTTCGCCGCCGCCGCACACAATGTTGATCACCCCGCGCGGCAACAACTGGTTGAGCGCTGGAGCGAGGGCGAGGATCGACAGCGGCGTGTGTTCCGACGGCTTGAACACCAGGGTATTACCGGCGGCCAGGGCGGGAGCGATCTTCCACGCGGCCATCATCAGCGGGTAATTCCACGGCGCAATCGAGGCCACCACGCCAATCGGGTCACGCCGCACCATGCTGGTGTAGCCCGGCAGGTATTCGCCGCTGAGCTGGCCGGTCTGGCAGCGCACGGCGCCGGCAAAGAAGCGGAACACATCGACGGTGGCGCTCAAGTCATCCTGGCGGGCCAGGTGCAACGGTTTGCCGCAGTTCAGGGATTCGAGGCGAGCCAGGTAGTCAGCTTGGTGCTCGATGGCATCGGCGATGCCCAGCAGAATGTTCGAACGTTGCTGCGGCGTGGTGCGGGACCAGCCGGCAAATGCGCGGTGGGCGGCGAGGATCGCGGCTTCGACCTGTTCGATGCTGGCTTCGGCGATCTGAGTCAGCACTTCGCCCGTGGCTGGGTTGAGAATCGGTTCGACAAAGCCCTGGCCCTGGACCAGTTCGCCGTCGATCAGCAACGCAGTGAGCAGCGGGGTGGGCGCAGCGGACATTTTTCGCGATCTCTTTTCTTGTGTGGCCATGGGCGTTCTCTTACAAGGCGCCCGACTTTCTCTTATGGATGCACAGAGACTAGAGGTCAGGCGCGAGGTCAACAAATACTAAATACTGAATGCAGCATTCGATTAAATAGATGGCTTGCGCGGGTGCGGCTGTTCCCGTGCCACGGTCAGGAACGGGTCGACCAGCGCCGGGCGCGCGGTGCCACGGCGCCAGGCGAGGCCGACGTCGAGGGTCTGGCTGAGGTCGGCGATGGGGCGCGCTTCGATAATGTCGCCTTCCAGGGACCAGGGGCGGTAGGTCATGTCCGGCTGGATCGACACGCCCAGGCCGGCGGCCACCAGGCTGCGCACGGCTTCGGTGGAGGCGGTGCGCAAAGTGACGTGTGGTTGCAGGCAGGCAGAGGCCCACATGCGTTGAGCGTTGTGGCCCATTTCGTCGACGTTCAGCTGAATCAACGGCTCACGCGCCACATCGGCCAGGTTGATGCTGTCGTGCTCCAGCAGCGGATGTTGCGCCGGCAGCCACAGGCGGTGGGGCGAGTGGGTGAGTACTTCGGTCTGCAGGGCGTGGCGGTCTTCGAGGTTGGAGAGGATCAACACGCCCACATCGATCTCGCCGCTGACCAGCAAATGCTCGATGTACGGGCGCTCATCCTCCATCACGCGGATTTCCACATTGGGGTAGGCGCGTTGGAAGCGGGTGAGCAGGTCGGCCAGGTAATAACCGGCCACCAGGCTGGTCACGCCGACGATCAATTGCCCGGCCACCTGGTCGGTGCTCTGCTGCAGGCTGCGCTTGGCGTTGTCGACGGTGGCCAGGATCAAGTGCGCCTGGCGCAGGAACTGATGGCCCTGGTGGGTCAGGGTCATGCCCTTGGCGTGGCGGTTGAACAGGTTGACGCCGATTTCCTGCTCCAGTTGCTGGATCGCCAGGGTCAGGGTCGACTGCGAAATAAACGCGGTTTGCGCAGCGGCGGAGATCGAACCGGTCTCGGCCACGGCGATGAAGTGGCGGATCTGACGCAAGGTCATCATGCTGGAGTTACCAGTGGGGTGTTTTTATCGATTTGCTCGAGTGTATATCGATTTAACCGAAGGATAGCCGCGTTACATCTGGAAGCACTCTAGATCGGGGTTTTTTGGCGCTTAGTTTTACGCTGGGAGTCTATTGGTCTTATGAACCCTGGTGTCTGGAGGCTACGCATGAATACCCGTGGATTACTCGAACAACTGCTCAAGTCTGGTCAAGACATGTTGCAGAACAAGGCCGGCGGCCAGCGCAAATCCGACGACAAAGGCGCCCTCGGCGGCCTGCTCGGCAGTGGCGGGCTCGGCAGTTTGCTCGGCGGCGCTGGCGGCGGGGCCCTGGCCGCTGGGGCCATGGGCCTGCTGCTGGGCAATAAAAAAGCGCGCAAATTCGGCGGCAAGGCCCTGACCTATGGCGGGTTGGCGGCATTGGGCGTGATCGCCTACAAAGCCTATGGCAACTGGCAGGCGCAACAGGCCAGCGCGCCCCAAGGCGAGCCGCAGACCATCGACCGCCTGCCGCCAGCCCAGGTCGAGCAACACAGCCAGGGCATCCTCAAGGCGTTAGTGGCGGCGGCCAAGGCCGACGGGCATGTGGATGAGCGCGAGCGCGCGCTGATCGAAGGTGAATTCAACAAGCTGGATAACGACCGTGAATTGCAAAGCTGGCTGCACGGCGAGCTGAACAAACCCCTCGACCCGGCCGACGTGGCGCGGGCCGCCGGCACCCCGGAAATGGCCGCCGAGATGTACATCGCCAGTGTGATGCTGGTGGATGAGGAGAACTTTATGGAGAAGGCGTACCTGGATGAGCTGGCGCGGCAGCTCAAGTTAGAGCCCGGTTTGAAGGTTGAATTGGAGAAACAGGTGCGCCAGGCGACGCTTTAGGGATCGTTCCCATGGATGGGCGCGATCAGGAGTGACAGGTCTATCGGGGGCGGCTAAGGAGGGCCCCATGGCGCGGCCAGTTGCAGCGTCATGAGGTAACGCTCCTCTGTGGGACGTCTATCGTCCTTGAATCGCCCAACCACCAGCATCACTTGATACTTGTCGCTCGCTCGCCAATAGGATGTGCCGCCTCGGTTCACATTGCGCAGCCGGGCACGCCATTCCGGGGTATCGGCGAACGGAGGGTTGGACGCAACTCGAATGGGTTCCCAGCCTGCCTTGCGCCATTGCTCCTGCAAGTCCAGTACGACCTTGAGGGTGTCGTCGAGCAGTAGTGGCTCTACTTGGGGAGACAAGCTGAGATCTGCGACTCGCATATCCTTATATCTAATCATGAAGAAACGCGCAGGCGGGCTCATAAACCCATACTGAGGGTCTATGAAACGCAGGCGAGCATCAGATTTCGGTACTGTTCCCCAATAATTTCCCGAAACGGCTGGGCCAATGCTTGCGCTGGAACGCTGACGCATGTCTTCCCAGGGCTCGCCTAGCATCAGCGCAATTTCCGGATCTTCCGCGCCCAGGCGTAGCGCTATCCATACGAGTGATGCGGCAACGACCAGTCCCGGTCCGCCACGTCGCCAACCTATCTTCGCGAGCCGGCTCATTGAACACCCCGGTTTTCAGCGATATCGTCTAGCGCCTGTTCGATTCGATGCCGCTCAGTACTGCGCAGCAGTGTGTGAAACCGCGCTGCAGCCTTGAGCACGAATGCCATACGCTGATCGATATTGGCTAGATTGGCGAAGGGGTTGTTGTTGAAATCAATGGTCCGACCTTCATCAGCGGGACTGCATTGGTTTGCCAGTGTCAGTTCAATGGCCTGAGCGATCCCGGACGGTATGCCCGTGACGTATGAAAGATGGTTGCTACGTAGCAGGGTCACGAGTTTTGGATCGCCGTACATGGTCGGTTGAAGAATGTTTCGTTGTTCGTGGTCAGCCAGATGCTCAATACTTTTGGCAATGTCTCCATCGTCAATCGCCTTGAAGGCCTGCAATATTTCCGGGTAATCCCCCTCAAACCTTAGCTTTTCCTGCCCCACCGACCACAACACCCGATCCTGTCCATCCTCATAAATGTTCTGGCGCGACCGCAAGCAGGTCTCAAGCAAGCCCAACCCCCGGTCCTCACCTTCAAGGGCGATGGCTACTTTGGTGATGCGAAAGCCCCTCAAACCGCCGCCGACGGTCCCGCCAGCGGTGGTCTTGGCTCCTCGGGTAATGAAATAGCGGCGCATGCCAGCGATGTCCTTTTGTTCGCAGGGACTAGCACGCTAGGCTCGGCGAGAAAAGCCTGGTAGTCGGACGCTTCGCGGGTTTTTGTAGGTTGGTTCTGTGAAAAGGGTGCCTCAGGCCACCCTCTAGGCATGCCTGCGCACGATGAAGATCGTTCTCACGTTCTGTGGAAACGATTTAACAAATCTATTTATGGCAGCCCCCACGGCCTGGATAATTCCAGTGTAATGAGGTACCGCTCTTCTGTGGGATGCCGATAGTCCTTGAAGCGCCCAACTACCAACATGACTTGGTATTTGTTTTCTGCCCGCCAGTAAGACTTGCCACCCCGGTTCACATTTCGCAATCGAGCACGCCATTCAGGTGTGTCGGCGAATGGAGGGTTGGAGGCGACTCGGATGGGCAGCCAGCCGGCATTGCTCCATTGTTTTTGCAAATACAGCACGACGTTGAGGGTGTCATCGAGCAATAGCGGTTCGATTTGGGGGGACATGCGGATACTACCAACGCGCTCCTTGTCGAAACTTACCGCGAGGAAGCGGGCAGGCGGGGTAACGAATCCATATTGAGGGTCTATGAAGCGTAGACGGGCATCGGACTTTGGTAGCCTCCCCCATATTTCTCCGGGAATAGCAGGGGCGATTGCTGCACTGGAGCGCTGACGCATGTCTTCCCAAGGCTCCCCAAGCATCAGTGCGATTTCTGGCGTACTGGTGAAGAAACGTATCATCCCCACCAGTAGTACGGCAGCGAACAATACAAGTGCGGCATGTCGCCAATTTACTTGTGAGAGCCGGTTCATCGCATGCCCCGACCTGCAGCGACATCATCCAGCGCTTGTTCGATTCGATGCCGCTCACCGCTATTTAACAGCTTGTCAAATTGCGCGGCGGCCTTGAGCACGAAGGTCATGCGTTGATCGATATCGGCCAAGTTGGCGATGGGGTTGTTGCTGAACTCAATGGTCCTGCCGTCATCAACAGAGCGGCATTGGCTTGCCAGCGTTAGCTCAATGGCTTGCGCGACTCCGGACGGTATGCCCGTGACGTATGAAAGATGGTTGCTACGTAGCAGAGCCACTAATTTTTGGTCGGTATACATGGTTGGCTGAAGGATATTTTGCTGTTCATGCCAAGCCAGATACTTAACACTTTCGGCGATATTTCCTTCGTCAATGGCCTGAAAGGCTTGCAGAATGTAGTCGTAGTCAAGCCCAAACCTTAAATTTTCCTGCCCCACCGGCCACAACACCCGCTGCAGCCCATCCTCAAAAATGTTCTGGCGCGAGGACAGGCAGGTCTCAAGCAACCCCAACCCCCGCTCCTTATAAAACGCATGCAACGGAAACACATCCAAAAACAGCGTGGTATTGCCCATCGCCATCATCTCGTACACATGTTGATAAAGCTGCTGCACGCTCGATAACGGTTCACCCTCGCGCCGCCAATCAACATCAGGCACCGGGTTATTACGGCTGGCCTGTTCATGCTCCCGCAGGCGCCGCTCGTACTCCCGCAGTTTTGCCTGCCGTTCACGCTCCTCTGCGCTGAACAACCCCCAAACCCCTTTCCGGGCACTCTTTCGCAATTGCTCCGCCGCTTCAAATTCCGCCTGAATTTTCTCGATGGATTCTGCCGCGTGCAGCAAACCGCACCCCACTTGCTTGGAGGCAAACGCCGCAAGGCCCGCCCACTGAAAACGGTTGTCGAGGCGCCAGAGCTGGGCATACGCCGAGTTGATGAGCCGGTTGCGCAACCTGGGGTCGGCGATCAGCTTGCCGCCGGGGGCGATCACGTCTTCTGCCTGCTTCTGGTAGAAGCGCCAATTGCGCTCGCAGGCTGACTCGAGTATTTCGCTGAAAGCGGAAGGCGTTGAGCTCGGGGTGGGTTTTTTCGTGGGCGCTGGCGCTTCCGATGCGGTCGCGCTTCGGCGGTGTGCCGCGGAGTCTTCAGCAGTAAGGGTCTGAAACCGCTCGAACTGGTCGGCCAGCAGGCGAGGGGGCGGGTCGCATTTACAGCGGCAGAGATCGTCCGAGAGCGCCACCCGTCGCCCTCGTGCCCACTGCTCCAGGCGCGGGCCAACACAGACTATGACTCCGGTGGTTTTGCATACCGGGCAAAGCACCTCATGACCTTCAAGGGCGATGTCCACTTGGGTGATGCGAAAGCCCGTCAAACCGCCGACGACGGTCCCGCCAGCGGTGGTCTTGGCTCCTCGGGTAATGAAATAGCGGCGCATGCCAGCGATGTCCTTTTGTTCGCAGGGACCAGCACGCTAGGCTCGGCGAGAAAAGCCCGGTAGTCGGACGCTTCGCGGGTTTTTGTAGGTTGGTTCTGTAATTACCCTTCGGGATGTTTTTGCATTCTGTGGGCAGCGCATCGAAACCTGTCCTCCCTGCGCTCGCTGAGCATCAACGCAATTTATGGCTCTATGCTGAAAAAACTTAGCCTCCCCAGTAATAGCGCAACAATGATCAGTCCACATCCGATACCCCGACAGCCTGAATGTAGATTCATGGGCGCACCCAAGGCTCGCCCAGGTTCAGCGTGATCAGATAACGCTCCTCATTGGGGTGCCGGTCATCCTTGAATCGATGGGCGACCAGCATCACTTGGTATTTATTTCCAGCCTGCCAGTACGAGGTCCCTCCCTGGTACGGGTCCTGCAATTGGGCGCGCCATTCTGGTGTGTCAGCAAAGGGGGGATCATATTTGGCTCGGATGGAGACCCAGCCGCCTTTGCGCCATTGCTCTTGTAGATCCAATACAACCTTGAGGGCATCATCGAGTAGCAGTGGTTCGATTTGAGGGGACATACGAATGCCGCTAACCCGCTGATCGCTGTCGAAGTCCATGGTGAAGAAGCGGGACAACGGGGTCGTGAACGCATATTCAGGGTCGATGAATTGAAGGCGAGCATCGGTTTTGGGAAGCCTGAACCAATGATGCCCAGGAATTGCGGGGTCAATGGCGGCGCTGGAGCGCTTGCGCATGTCCTCCCAAGGTTCTCCAAGCATCAATGCGACTTCTGGCTCGTCGGCGAAAAAACGCATTGTTATTCCCGCCAGTAACGCGGCAGCGAACAGCACGGGTGCGATGCCCTGCCAGCTCACCGTCGTGAGCCTACTCATCGAACATCCCGGCCTTCGGCGATGGCTTCAATCGCCTGTTCTATGCGATTTCGCTCGGTGCTATGTAGCAGGTCGTCAAACTGCGCGGCGGCCTTGAGGACGAACGCCATACGCTGATTGATATCGGCCAAGTTGGCGAATGGATTGTTACTAAAGGCGATCGTGCGTCTTTCATCTGCAGGGTGGCATTGGCTGGCAAGTGTCAGTTCGATGGCTTGCGCGGCCCCGGACGGTATATCTGTGACGTAGGAAAGATGGTTGGCACGCAACAGAGTTATCAATTTCAGATCGTTGTACATTGTCGGTTGAAGAATGTTTTTCTGTTCGTGACGAGCCAGATGCTCAACACCCTCCGCGATGTTGCCAGCGTCAATAGCCCTGAAAGAACGTAGGATTTCCCTATGGTTGGTGCCGAACTCAAGCCTCTCGTGCCCCACCGGCCACAGCACCGGAGACTGACCATTGCCATGAATCTTTCTGCGTAGCGGTAAACATCTCTCCAACAACCCCAACCCCCGCTCCTTATAAAACGCATGCAACGGAAACACATCCAAAAACAGCGTGGTATTGCCCATCGCCATCATCTCGTACACATGTTGATAAAGCTGCTGCACGCTCGATAGCGGTTCACCCTCGCGCCGCCAATCAACATCAGGCACCGGGTTATTACGGCTGGCCTGTTCATACTCCCGCAGGCGCCGCTCGTACTCCCGCAGCTTTGCCTGCCGTTCACGCTCCTCGGCGCTGAACAACCCCCAAACCCCTTTCCGGGCACTCCTTCGCAATTGCTCCGCCGCTTCAAATTCCGCCTGAATTTTCTCGATGGATTCTGCCGCGTGCAGCAAACCGCACCCCACTTGCTTGGAGGCAAACGCCGCAAGGCCCGCCCACTGAAAACGGTTGTCGAGGCGCCAGAGCTGGGCATACGCCGAGTTGATGAGCCGGTTGCGCAACCTGGGGTCGGCGATCAGCTTGCCGCCGGGGGCGATCACGTCTTCTGCCTGCTTCTGGTAGAAGCGCCAATTGCGCTCGCAGGCTGACTCGAGTATTTCGCTGAAAGCGGAAGGCGTTGAGCTCGGGCTGGGATTTTTCGTGGGCGCTGGCGCTTCCGATGCGGTCGCGCTTCGGCGGTGTGCCGCGGAGTCTTCAGCAGTAAGGGTCTGAAACCGCTCGAATTGGTCGGCCAGCAGGCGCGGGGGCGGGTCGCATTTACAGCGGCAGAGATCGTCCGAGAGCGCCACCCGTCGCCCTCGTGCCCACTGCTCCAGGCGCGGGCCAACACAGACTATGACTCCGGTGGTTTTGCACACCGGGCAAAGCACCTCATGACCTTCAAGGGCGATGTCCACTTGGGTGATGCAAAAGCCCGTCAAACCGCCGACGACGGTCCCGCCAGCGGTGGTCTTGGCTCCTCGGGTAATGAAATAGCGGCGCATGCCAGCGATGTCCTTTTGTTCGCAGGGACCAGCACGCTAGGCTCGGCGAGAAAAGCCCGGTAGTCGGACGCTTCGCGGGTTTTTGTAGGTTGGTTCTGTAATTACCCTTCGGGATGTTTTTGCATTCTGTGGGCACCACGTCGAAACCCATTGATAAATGAAGGCTTGTGCTCAGCTATACTCCCCCCCATTTGAATGGCTCTTCGAGGAAACACTGTGAAGAATTGGACCTTGCGCCAGCGGATTTTGGCGAGCTTTGCGGTCATTGTCGCGATCATGCTGCTGATGGTTGTGGTGTCCTACTCGCGGTTGCTGAAGATCGAAGCCAGCCAGGAATCGGTCCGGGACGATGCGGTACCGGGGGTTTACCTCAGTTCGATGATCCGCAGCGCATGGGTCGACAGCTATCTGCTGACCATCGATATCATCGGCCTGCGCGCAGATAAAACCCTCACCAGTGCCGATAAGACGGACTTCAAGTCTTTCGAAGCGCGTATTGAACAGCAGATGGCCAATTACGAAAAAACCGTCAACAGCCAGGCTGATCGCATGGAGTTCGATAACTTCAAGGCGGCGCATATCAACTACAACAAGGCCCTCGCCGAGGTGCTGGCGCGCATTGAAGCCAATGATTTGCCGGGTGCGAGCGTGCTGGTCGAAGAGCAATTGACGCCGATCTGGACCGAAGGGCGCATGAAGCTCAATGACATCATCACCGAAAACAAGAGCGTGTCTGACCGCGCCACATCGGCCATCGACGAGTCGGTGATGTCGGCCAAGCTCAGCATGGCGGTTTCGCTGATCATCGCCATCTTCGCCGCTGGCCTGTGCGGTCTGCTGTTGATGCGCGCAATCATGGCGCCGATGCAGCGTATCGTCGAGATCCTCGACGTCATGCGTACCGGTGACCTGAGCAAGCGCTTGAACCTGGAGCGCAAGGACGAATTCGGCGCGGTCGAAACCGGCTTCAACGACATGATGACCGAACTGACCGCCCTGGTGTCTCAGGCCCAGCGTTCGTCGGTGCAGGTGACTACCTCGGTCACCGAGATTGCCGCCACCTCCAAGCAACAACAGGCCACGGCTACGGAAACCGCGGCAACTACCACCGAGATCGGCGCTACTTCGCGGGAGATCGCCGCCACTTCCAAGGACCTGGTCCGTACCATGACCGAAGTCTCCACCGCCGCCGACCAGGCCTCGGTCGCCGCCGGTTCCGGCCAGCAAGGCCTGGCGCGCATGGAAGAAACCATGCACTCGGTGATGGGTGCGGCTGAGCTGGTCAACGCCAAGCTGGCGATCCTTAACGAGAAGGCCGGCAACATCAACCAGGTGGTGGTGACCATCGTCAAGGTTGCCGACCAGACCAACCTGTTGTCCCTCAACGCCGCCATCGAGGCCGAGAAGGCCGGTGAGTACGGCCGCGGCTTTGCCGTGGTGGCCACTGAAGTGCGCCGCCTGGCCGACCAGACCGCCGTGGCCACCTACGACATCGAGCAGATGGTGCGCGAGATCCAGTCGGCGGTGTCCGCCGGGGTGATGGGCATGGACAAGTTCTCCGAAGAAGTGCGCCGGGGCATGTTCGAGGTGCAGCAAGTGGGCGAGCAACTGTCGCAGATCATCCACCAGGTCCAGGCCCTGGCGCCGCGGGTGTTGATGGTCAACGAAGGCATGCAGGCCCAGGCCACCGGGGCCGAGCAGATCAACCACGCGCTGGTGCAATTGGGCGATGCCAGCAGCCAGACGGTGGAGTCCTTGCGCCAGGCCAGCTTTGCCATTGATGAACTGAGCCAGGTTGCGGTCGGTCTGCGCAGCGGCGTGTCGCGTTTCAAAGTCTGATGAGCGACCTCGCGGCTAAACTCGGCGTCGTCCCGGCAGCGAAAAAGGCGTTGTTCCTGGTGTTCCACATCGGTCACGAACGGTATGCCCTCAAGGCCACCGAAGTGGCCGAAGTGCTGCCGCGCCTGCCGCTCAAACCCATCGCCCATGCACCGCTGTGGGTGGCGGGTATCTTTGCCCATCGTGGCGCGATGGTGCCGGTCATCGACCTCAGTGCCTTGACCTTCGGCGAGCCGGCCCAGGCGCGGACCAGCACGCGGCTGGTGCTGGTCAACTATAAACCTGAGCCCTGGCTCGAGGCGCGTTGGCTGGGACTGATTCTGGAGCAGGCCACCGAAACCCTGCGTTGCGACCCGGCGGAGTTCAAGCCCTACGGCCTGGACAATCCCCAGGCGCCCTACCTGGGACCGGTGCGCGAAGATGCCTTGGGCTTGATGCAATGGATCGGCGTCGCAGATATGCTCACCGATGACGTGCGCGCCTTGCTGTTTTCTGCCGAGCCGAGCCTATGAGCAACGACCCGCGCTTCTTTGCCTTCTTGAAGGAACGCATTGGCCTGGACGTGGCCTCGGTGGGCGAAGCCATCATCGAACGCGCCGTGCGCCAGCGCAGCCAGGCCGTCGCGGCCCACACGGCGGATGAGTACTGGCAGCACCTGCAGCACTCCCACGACGAACAGCAAGCGCTGATCGAAGCGGTGATCGTGCCCGAGACCTGGTTTTTCCGTTACCCCGAATCCTTTGCGACCCTGGCCCGTCTGGCCAAGGCGCGCCTGGCCGAGATCAACCAGTTGCGCGCGCTGCGCATCCTCAGCCTGCCCTGTTCCACCGGCGAAGAACCCTATTCGATCGCCATGGCCTTGCTCGATGCCGGCCTGGCGCCGCATCAGTTCAAGGTGCAGGGCATGGACGTCAGCCCGCTGTCGGTGGAGCGTGCCCAGCGCGGCGTGTATGGCCGCAACTCGTTTCGCGGCGGCGACCTTGAGTTTCGCGACCGCCACTTCACCGAGCAGGCCGATGGTTATCGCATCGACGACCGCGTGCGCGAACAGGTGCGCCTGCAAGTCGGCAACCTGCTCGACCCGGGGTTGCTCGCCAATGAGCCGAGCTACGACTTTGTGTTTTGCCGCAACCTGCTGATCTATTTCGACCAACCCACGCAAAAACAAGTGTTCGACGTGCTCAAGAACCTGACCCACGTGGACGGCGTGCTGTTTATCGGCCCGGCCGAAGGCAGCCTGTTGGGGCGTCATGGCATGCGTTCGATTGGCGTGCCGCAGTCGTTTGCATTCAGCCGGCACACCGAGCCGGTCAAGCCTGAGCCGATATTCGTGCCGATACCCGCGCCCGCGCCTCGGCGCAGCATCGCAGCGGTCCCGCCCAAGCCGCGACCGTTCAGTACGCTCAATGCCCAGGTGGTGCCGATCAAGGCGCCAGCGTCGGAGGCCGGCGACCTGCTCAGCCAGATCGCGACCCTGGCCAACGAAGGCAAAAGCGCCGAGGCCCGTGCCGCCTGCGAGCGTTATTTAAGTCAACACCCGCCGGCCGCCCAGGTGTTTTACTGGTTGGGGCTGCTCAGCGATGTGGCCGGCAACGCCCTGGACGCCCAGGGGTTTTATCGAAAAGCCTTGTACCTGGAACCGCAGCATCCGCAGGCCCTGATGCAGCTGGCCGCGTTGCTCGAAGCCCAGGGCGACATTGCGGCGGCGCGTCGGTTGCAGGCGCGGGCCGCGCGTAGCGAGCTGACAGTGAGCAAAAACCATGAGTAGCCCCAACGCGCTCGACACTGCGGGCCTGGCCCTGACGATGGACGACACCCAGGCCATCGACGATTGCTGGAACCGGATCGGCATTCACGGCGACAAGTCCTGCCCGTTGCTGGCGGACCATATCCATTGCCGCAACTGCTCGGTGTACTCCGCCGCCGCTACCCGCTTGCTGGATCGCTATGCGTTGCAGCAGGACGATCATCGCCCGGTCGCCGATACCCAGGCGAACGAAGACATCGTCACCCGGTCCCTGCTGATATTCCGCCTCGGCGAAGAATGGCTGGGGATCGCCACCCGATGCCTGGTGGAAGTGGCAACCCTGCACCCGATCCATTCTCTGCCGCACCAACGTTCCCGCGCGTTGCTTGGCGTGGCGAACGTGCGCGGCGCGCTGGTGGCGTGCCTGTCGCTGGTCGAGCTGTTGGGCCTGGACGCCATCAACCACGGCACGCCGGGCGGGCGCATCATGCCGCGCATGTTGATCATCGCCGCGCAGGATGGCCCGGTGGTGGTGCCGGTGGATGAAGTCGACGGTATCCATGCCATCGATGAGCGTACTTTGACGGCGGCGTCAGCCTCCGGCACCCAGGCCAGCGGCCGCTTCACTCAGGGCGTGTTGCAGTGGAAGGGCCGTAGCCTGCGTTGGCTGGACGAGGCTCAGTTGCTGTCTGCCGTGACCCGGAGCCTCACATGACCCCCGACCAGATGCGCGATGCCTCGCTGCTGGAATTGTTCAGTCTGGAAGCCGATGCCCAGACCCAGATACTGAGCGCGGGCCTGCTGGCCCTGGAGCGCAACCCGACCCAGGCCGACCAGCTCGAAGCCTGCATGCGCGCCGCGCACTCGCTCAAAGGCGCGGCGCGGATTGTCGGGGTGGACGCCGGGGTCAGCGTGTCCCATGTCATGGAGGATTGCCTGGTCAGCGCCCAGGAAAGTCGCCTGTATCTGCAGCCGGAACACATCGACGCGCTGTTGCAAGGCACCGACCTGCTGATGCGTATCGCCACGCCGGGCAACACCGTGGGGCCGGCGGATGTCGAGGCGTATGTGGCCTTGATGGAGCGCCTGCTCGACCCGTCGCCGCCCACCGCCAAGGTGGCGCCGCCGCCCGCGCCTGCCCCAGCGCCCACTCCGCTGATTGAAGCGCTGCCCGCCGAACCCGAGCCTGCGCTGTCCCTCGGCAGCGAACCGCTGCGTCAGAACAAGCGCATGACCGAAGGCGGCGAGCGCGTACTGCGTGTGACCGCCGAGCGTTTGAACAGCCTGCTGGACCTGTCGAGCAAATCCCTGGTCGAAACCCAGCGACTCAAGCCATACCTGGCCAGCCTGCAACGCCTCAAGCGTGTGCAGGGTAACGGTGTGCGTGCGCTGGACCACCTCGATGGTCACCTCAAGACCCTCGACTTGAGCCTGGAAGCCCAGGAGTCCCTGGCCGATGCCCGCCGCTTGCTGAGCGAAGCCCAAGCCCTGCTGGCGGAAAAAACCGCTGAGCTCGATGAGTTCGGCTGGCAGGCCGGGCAACGCGCCCAGGTGCTTTACGACACCGCGCTGGCCTGCCGCATGCGCCCGTTTGCCGATGTGCTCGCCGGCCAGGTCCGCATGGTGCGCGACCTCGGCCGCAGCCTGGGCAAGCAGGTGCGCCTGGAGATCGAGGGCGAAAAGACCCAGGTCGACCGCGATGTGCTGGAGAAGCTCGAAGCGCCGCTCACCCACTTATTGCGCAATGCCGTCGACCACGGCATCGAAACGCCGGAACAACGCCTGCTGGCGGGCAAGCCGGCCGAAGGCTTGATCCGCTTGCGGGCCTCCCACCAGGCCGGTTTGCTGGTGCTGGAACTGAGCGACGACGGAAATGGCGTCGACCTCGAACGCCTGCGTGGCACGATCGTTGATCGGCATCTGTCGACGGTGGAAACCGCCTTGAACCTCAGCGAGGAAGAGTTGCTGACGTTCCTGTTCCTGCCGGGCTTCAGCCTGCGCGACAAGGTCACCGAAGTCTCCGGGCGCGGCGTCGGCCTGGATGCGGTGCAGCATATGGTCCGCCAACTGCGCGGCGCGGTGGTGCTGGAGCAAGCGGCGGGGCAGGGCAGCCGTTTCCATCTGGAAGTGCCGTTGACCCTGTCGGTGGTGCGCAGCCTGGTGGTGGAAGTCGGCGAAGAAGCCTATGCCTTCCCGCTGGCGCATATCGAGCGCATGTGCGACCTGGCGCCCGACGACATTGTGCAGCTCGAAGGCCGCCAGCATTTCTGGCACGAAGGCCGGCATGTCGGCCTGGTCGCCGCCAGCCAGCTGTTGCAGCGCCCGCCGGGGCAAGGTAATGACGAGACGTTGAAGGTGGTGGTGATCCGCGAGCGCGATGCGGTGTATGGCATTGCCGTGGAGCGTTTTATCGGCGAACGCACGTTGGTGGTGCTGCCGCTGGATGATCGGTTGGGCAAGGTCCAGGATATTTCCGCCGGGGCGTTGCTGGACGATGGCTCGGTGGTGTTGATCGTCGACGTCGAAGATATGCTGCGCTCGGTGGACAAGCTGCTCAATACCGGCCGCCTGGAGCGTATCGCCCGGCGCAGCCAGCAGGCCGCCGAAGCCCCGCGCAAACGCGTGCTGGTGGTGGACGATTCGCTCACCGTGCGTGAATTGCAGCGTAAATTGCTGCTTAACCGCGGTTATGAAGTGGCCGTCGCCGTCGATGGCATGGACGGCTGGAACGCCTTGCGTTCCGAGGACTTCGACCTGCTCATCACTGACATTGATATGCCTCGTATGGACGGGATCGAATTGGTCACACTCTTGCGCCGGGATGCTCGCCTGCAATCGTTGCCGGTGATGGTGGTGTCCTACAAGGACCGCGAAGAAGACCGACGCCGTGGACTCGACGCCGGCGCCGATTACTATCTGGCCAAAGCCAGTTTCCACGATGACGCCCTCCTTGATGCCGTAGTGGAACTGATCGGAGGCGCGCGGGCATGAGGATTGCAATCGTCAATGACATGCCCATGGCCGTGGAGGCGTTACGCCGCGCCGTGAGCTTCGAGCCCGCGCACCAGGTGGTGTGGGTAGCCAGTAATGGCCTGGAAGCGGTGCAGCGTTGCGCCGAATTGACCCCGGACCTGATCCTGATGGACCTGATTATGCCGGTGATGGACGGCGTGGAAGCCACCCGGCGGATCATGGCCGAGAGCCCGTGCGCGATTGTGATCGTCACCGTCGACCGCCAGGCCAATGTCAGCCGGGTGTTCGAAGCCATGGGCCATGGCGCCCTGGATGTGGTGGATACACCGGCCCTGGGCGTCGGCAATCCCAAGGACGCCGCCGCGCCGTTGTTGCGCAAGATCCTCAATATAGGTTGGCTGATCGGCCAGCGCGGCAGCCGTGTGCGCGCCGAAACCGCGCCGCCGCGCAGCACCGGCAAACGCCAGAGCCTGGTGGCGATCGGTTCTTCGGCCGGCGGCCCGGCGGCCCTGGAAGTCCTGCTCAAGGGCCTGCCCCGGGACTTTCCCGCCGCCATCGTGCTGGTGCAGCATGTGGACCAGGTGTTCGCCGCCGGCATGGCCGAGTGGCTGAGCAGCGCCTCCGGCCTGCCGGTGCGCCTGGCCCGCGAGGGGGAGCCGCCACAAAGCGGGGTCGTGCTGCTGGCCGGCACCAATCACCACATTCGTCTGTTGAAAAATGGCACGCTAGCCTATACAGCCGAGCCGGTGAACGAGATTTACCGGCCGTCCATCGATGTGTTTTTCGAAAGTGTGGCCAGCCACTGGAATGGTGATGCCGTCGGCGTGCTGCTGACCGGCATGGGTCGCGACGGAGCCCAGGGGCTCAAATTAATGCGGGAACAAGGATATCTGACCATCGCCCAGGACCAGCAGAGTTCGGCGGTGTATGGCATGCCCAAAGCGGCGGCGGCGATTGACGCTGCTGTTGAAATTCGCCCACTGGACAGAATTGCGCCCCGACTGCTGGAGGTATTTGCAAAATGATCAATATCCCCGGTGGTGCTGGTTTGCGGGCAGTAATTCAGGTGATTGCAGATGAATGATTTACAGATCGACGGCATCAAGACCGACGAAAATGCCGCCATGGTGTTGCTGGTCGACGACCAGGCCATGATCGGCGAAGCCGTGCGGCGTGGCCTGGCCCATGAAGAAAACATCGACTTCCACTTTTGCGCCGACCCGCACCAGGCCATCGCCCAGGCGATCCGCATCAAACCCACGGTGATTCTGCAGGACCTGGTGATGCCCGGCCTGGATGGCCTGACGCTGGTGCGCGAATACCGCAACCACCCGGCCACGCAGAACATCCCGATCATTGTGCTCTCCACCAAGGAAGACCCTCTGATCAAAAGCGCGGCGTTCTCGGCCGGCGCCAATGATTATCTGGTCAAGCTGCCGGACAACATCGAGCTGGTGGCGCGTATCCGCTATCACTCGCGCTCCTACATGACCCTGTTGCAGCGTGATGCGGCCTATCGCGCGCTGCGCGTCAGCCAGCAGCAACTGTTGGACACCAACCTGGTACTGCAACGGCTGATGAACTCCGACGGCCTCACCGGGCTGTCCAACCGCCGGCATTTCGACGAATACCTGGAACTGGAATGGCGCCGCGCCATGCGGGACCAGACCCAATTGTCGCTGCTGATGATCGACGTGGACTTCTTCAAGACCTACAACGACAGCTTCGGCCACGTTGAAGGCGACGAAGCCCTGCGCAAGGTTGCCGCCAGCATCCGTGAAGCCAGCAGCCGGCCTTCGGACCTGCCGGCGCGCTACGGCGGCGAAGAGTTCGCCCTGGTGCTGCCGAGCACTTCGCCGGGTGGCGCACGGCTGGTCGCCGAAAAACTGCGCATGGCCGTCGCCGCCCTGAAAATCCCGCACATCGCTCCGGCCGAGGGCGCGAGCCTGACCATCAGCATCGGCCTGTCGACCATGACGCCGGTGCAAGGCACCGATTGCCGCCAGTTGATCATGGCGGCGGACAAGGGGCTGTATACGGCCAAGAACAACGGGCGCAATCAAGTCGGTATCGAGTGATCCGAGGCCAGTGCCGGTCCACATGTGCGAGGGGCGGCGTGACGACTCGGCTTGCTTCCGATGGCGGTGCGACAGTCACCTAGTGCAGGGCTGACACACCGCTATCGAGGGCAGGCGCCCTCTCACAGTGGATTTTCATGGTTCTTGAGCCTGCCTTTTCGCCAAGCGGGCTGCCGTTTGCGCCTGTTTGTCGTTATACTCGTCGGCTTTCAAAAGTTCGCCAACGAGTGCTGCCCGCCATGGAAATCAACCCGATCCTTAACACCATCAAGGACCTGTCCGAGCGCTCCGAAACTATTCGGGGGTATCTTTGACTACGATCAAAAGCATGAGCGTCTGACCGAAGTCAATCGCGAGCTTGAAGATCCGAGTGTCTGGAACAAACCCGAATACGCCCAGGAACTGGGCCGCGAGCGCGCAGCGCTGGCGCAGATCGTCGACACCCTCGACGAACTGAACACCGGTCTGGCCGATTGCCGCGACCTGCTGGACATGGCTGTCGAAGAAAACGACGAAGGCGCGGTAGGCGATGTCGTCGCCGAGCTGGCCCGTCTCGAGGAAAACCTCGCCAAGCTTGAATTCCGCCGCATGTTCAGCCACGAAATGGACCCGAACAACGCCTACCTGGACATCCAGGCCGGTTCCGGCGGCACCGAAGCCCAGGACTGGGCCAACATCCTGCTGCGGATGTACCTGCGCTGGGCCGACAAACGCGGTTTCGACGCGACCATCATGGAGCTGTCGGCCGGTGAAGTCGCCGGCATCAAAGGCGCCACCGTTCACATCAAGGGTGAATACGCCTTCGGCTGGCTGCGTACCGAGATCGGTGTGCATCGCCTGGTGCGCAAGAGCCCGTTCGACTCCGGCAATCGCCGCCACACCTCGTTCTGCGCGGTGTTCGTCTCGCCCGAGATCGACGACAAGGTGGAAATCGAGATCAACCCGGCCGACCTGCGGATCGACACCTATCGCTCCTCCGGTGCCGGTGGCCAGCACGTAAACACCACCGACTCGGCGGTACGTATCACCCACGTGCCGACCAACACCGTGGTCAGTTGCCAGAACGAACGTTCCCAGCACGCGAACAAGGACACCGCCATGAAAATGCTGCGGGCCAAGTTGTACGAGCAGGAAATGCAGAAGCGCAACGCCGCTTCCCAGGCGTTGGAAGACACCAAGTCGGATATCGGCTGGGGTCACCAGATCCGTTCCTATGTTCTGGACGCGTCGCGGATCAAGGATCTGCGCACTAACATCGAACGCAGCGACTGCGACAAGGTGCTCGACGGCGACATCGACGAATACCTGGAAGCCAGCCTGAAATCGGGGCTGTAAACCGCCAGCCCGACCTCAAGTCCCCCGTCAGTGGCGGGGGCAACGAACCTGTGATGGAAAATTTAAAGACATGAGCGACCAACAACTCGACCCGCAAGCCCTGCAACAGGAAGAAAACTCCCTGATCGCCCTGCGCAAGGAAAAGCTTGCTGCCGAGCGCGCCAAGGGCAATGCCTTCCCCAACGACTTCCGCCGCGATGCCTACTGCGAAGACTTGCAGAAACAGTACGCGGACAAGACCAAGGAAGAGCTGGCAGAGGCTGCGATCCCGGTCAAGGTGGCAGGTCGCATCATGCTCAACCGTGGCTCGTTCATGGTGATCCAGGACATGTCCGGGCGCATCCAGGTCTACGTCAACCGCAAGACCCTGCCGGAAGAAACCCTGGCCGCCGTGAAAACCTGGGACCTGGGCGACATCATCGCCGCCGAAGGCACCCTGGCCCGTTCCGGCAAGGGCGACCTGTACGTTGAAATGACCAGCGTGCGCCTGCTGACCAAATCCCTGCGCCCGCTGCCGGACAAGCACCACGGCCTGTCCGACACCGAGCAGCGTTATCGCCAGCGCTACGTTGACCTGATCGTCAACGAAGACGTGCGCCACACCTTCCGCGTGCGTTCGCAAGTGATTGCCCACACCCGCGCCTTCCTGATGAAGCGTGACTTCCTGGAAGTGGAAACGCCGATGCTGCAGACCATCCCCGGGGGGGCCGCAGCCAAGCCGTTCGAAACCCACCACAACGCGCTGGACATGGGCATGTACCTGCGTATCGCGCCGGAGCTGTACCTCAAGCGCCTCGTGGTCGGCGGCTTCGAAAAAGTCTTCGAGATCAACCGCAACTTCCGCAACGAAGGCGTCTCGACCCGGCACAACCCTGAGTTCACCATGTTGGAGTTCTACCAGGCCTACGCCGACTACGAAGACAACATGGACCTGACCGAAGAACTGTTCCGCGAACTGGCGCAACTGGTCCTGGGCAGCACCGACGTGCCGTATGGCGACAAGGTGTTCCACTTCGGCGAGCCGTTCGTGCGGCTGTCGGTGTTCGACTCGATCCTCAAGTACAACCCTGAGTTGACTGCCGACGACCTGACCGACATCGACAAGGCCCGCGCCATCGCCAAGAAAGCCGGCGCCAAGGTGCTGGGCTTCGAAGGCCTGGGCAAGCTGCAGGTGATGATTTTCGAAGAGCTGGTGGAGCACAAGCTGGAACAGCCGCACTTCATTACCCAGTACCCGTTCGAAGTGTCGCCGCTGGCCCGTCGCAACGATGACAACCCGAACGTCACCGACCGTTTCGAACTGTTCATCGGCGGCCGCGAAATCGCCAACGCCTACTCCGAGCTCAACGACGCGGAAGACCAGGCCGAGCGCTTCATGGCCCAGGTGGCCGACAAGGACGCCGGCGACGACGAAGCCATGCACTACGACGCCGACTTCGTGCGCGCCCTGGAGTACGGCATGCCGCCGACCGCGGGCGAAGGCATCGGCATCGACCGCCTGGTGATGTTGCTGACCAACTCGCCGTCGATCCGCGACGTGATCTTGTTCCCGCATATGCGGCCACAAGCGTAACCGTAGCGAAATCCGAAGCCGCCTTTTATAAGGCGGCTTTTTTATGTGGCGTAAATAAGCGTCAAGCAAACAGCGCCAGGTTTTGATCTTTTCAAGGATGTGTGTCGTGAACCGCGTAATCGCTCAGGAAGGAGCCGCTGGCATTGCCGCTGCCGTGGCTGAAAGTGTCCAGTACCAGGGCCGCAAGGCCAGTCGTCGGGGCAGCGAGCAACGCAGGCAAGATATTCTCGATGCCGCCATGCGTATCGTGGTGCGTGATGGCGTGCGAGCCGTGCGTCACCGTGCCGTGGCGGCGGAAGCTGGGGTGCCCCTGTCGGCGACCACCTATTACTTCAAGGACATCGATGACCTGCTCACCGATACCTTCGCCCAATACGTCGAGCGCAGCGCCGCATTCATGGGCAAGCTGTGGGTGCGTAACGAAGGCTTGTTGCGCGAGATGGTCGCGTATGGCGATGGCAGCCCGGAGTCGCGTTCGCAACTGGCCGATGACATTGCGCGGTTGACCGCCGATTACGTGCAGCGCCAATTGAGCAATCGTCGCGAGTACTTGATGGCCGAACAGGCCTTTCGCCAGGAAGCCTTGCTCAACCCGCGCCTGGCCGAGCTGGTGCGTTCTCACCAGCAGATCCTGTTGCAGGGCACCGGGCAGTTTTTCCAGGTATTGGGCTCGCGCGAGCCGCAACAGGATGCCAAAGTGTTGACGGCGATTATCGGTCGGATGGAATATCAGGGCCTGCTGGACGGCGCGGAACCGCTGAGCGCTGACGACATGCTTGAGATCCTCAAGCGTTACATGCATTTGGTGTTGGCCTCGGTCTGACACCGGGAGTGTCCAATGAAAGCCTGGCGTGTCGCGGTCGTCGCCTTGTCGTTCCTCTTCCTCAGCGGTTGCCTGGTGACCTTCAAGGAACCGCTGCCGACCAGCGAGGCGGCGCCCGCTGCGCTGGTGGGCCAATGGACGAGCAAGAATGCCTGGGGCGAGCCGCTCAACCTGCAGATCAGCCGCGCCGGCAAACACCGCTACAAAGCCGTGAGCTACCCTCAGGCCAAGCCCGGCCAGCGTGATGAGTATGTGTTCAGCGTCTCGCGCCATGGCAATCGCTGGTATCTGTCGGCGCCGTTGCCGGGCAAACTCGGTGGGCATTACGTCCTGGCGGGGTTCGAACTCGACGAAACGCACGAATTAGTGGTCTATAACCTCGACCTCGAGCAAATTCACCAGGCCATCGGGCAGCGGTCGTTGCACGGCAGCACGGTGGACACCGTGGAAGGCCCCGGCGTACTGGTCGACAGCCCGATGGACCAGGTGTTTGCCTACCTGGATGACCCGGCCAATGCCGATGTGTTCGTTGAAGCTGCGCGCTACCGGCGTGCGGATAAATAACGTTTAAAGAGGAAGTACCGGGTGGACGATTACCAGCAGACGATACGCAGTTTGTCCGATCGCATTGTGCTGGCGCAAACACCGATCCGCGTCCTCGACGCAGTGAAATGGGACGACAACATTCGCCAAGGCTTCCTCAAGGCCAAGGGCAAGGCAATGCCCGCGGTAGACCGCGATTACTACCTGAACCGGCCGCTGTCGTTCGATTCGAGCGCGGTGAAGCTGGAGTTTCAGAACATCGAGCGCGACATCACCCGCCGCCTCGGCCAGTTCAGCCCCGTAGGGCAGATCATGCGCCGCATGTGCCGGGAGTACCGCATGGTGGTGCGTATGCTCGAAGCGCGCGGCACCGAGGATTTCGGCCTGATTTCCCAGGAACTCTACGGCGCCGCCTCCGATGCCTTCCATGCCGGCGACCCGACCCTGGCCGACCTCGGCCTGATGCTCTCCGACTACCTGAACAATATCGACGTGCGTGGCGACCTGAAGGACGAGGCCAAGACCCTCACCGCCAAGGACGCGGTCAGCCTGCTGCAAACCCGTCTGAACAAGGTGTTTGGCGAGGCCGAGGAAACCATCCGCGTGTTCGAGTCCGACGGCATCGTCGCCGACGCAGCGGCGGGGGCCGACTACATCAAGATCCGCGCCGATGCGATGTTCAACGAGCGCGACGTGCGCGCCCTCGAAGTGCATGAAGGCCTGGTGCATGTGGGCACCACCCTCAACGGCCTGAACCAGCCGATCTGCACCTTCCTGTCCAAGGGCCCGCCATCGTCGACCGTGACCCAGGAAGGCCTGGCGATCCTGATGGAAATCATCACCTTCGCCTCCTACCCGAGTCGCTTGCGCAAGCTGACCAACCGCACCCGTGCCATCCACATGGTGGAAGAGGGCGCCGATTTCCTGCAGGTGTTCGAGTTTTTCCGCGAGCAAGGTTTTGAAATGGCCGAGAGCTACGGCAACGCCAGCCGGGTGTTTCGCGGTTCGGTGCCGAACGGTCTGCCGTTTACCAAGGATTTGTCCTACCTCAAGGGCTTTATCATGGTCTACAACTACATCCAGCTGGCCGTGCGCAAAGGCAAGCTGGAACAAGTGCCGTTGCTGTTCTGCGGCAAGACCACCCTGGAAGACATGCGTACCCTGCGCCAACTGATCGACGAAGGCCTGGTGGTGCCGCCCAAATACCTGCCGGAGCAGTTCCGCGACATGAACGCCCTGGCGGCGTGGATGTGTTTCTCCAACTTCCTCAACCATTTGAGCCTGGATCGGATCGAGGCGGATTACTCCAACATCCTGTAAAGGCTGAACTGACCCAACCGGTCCAACAAGGTGGGAGGGGGCGTGCTCCCACCTTGTTGGACCTGCACACGCCTGAACATTTCGACTATCAGCGAGGCTTCAACGGATGAGAATCCTCGGCATTCTTTGCCTGTTACTCACACTGAACGGCTGCAGCTCCCTGCTGTTCTACCCGGAGCCCGGCTTGCCGTTCACGCCGCAAAAGGCGCACCTGGCGTATCGCGACGTCACGCTCACCACCGCCGATGGCGTCAAGCTGCATGCCTGGTGGCTGCCGGCCAAGCCGGGAGTGCCGCTCAAGGGCACGGTGCTGCACCTGCACGGCAACGGCGGCAACCTGGCCTGGCACCTGGGCGGCAGTTGGTGGTTGCCGGAGCAGGGCTATCAAGTGCTGTTGCTGGACTATCGCGGCTATGGGCTGTCGCAAGGCAAGCCGTCGCTGCCGGCGATCTATCAGGACGTCGACGCGGCTTTCAGCTGGATCGACAAGGCGCCCGAAACCCAGGGCCAGCCGTTGATCGTCCTCGGCCAAAGCCTGGGCGGCGCGCTGGCCGTGCATTACCTGGCGGCCCACCCCGAGCGGCAGGCCCACCTCAAGGCCCTGGTGCTGGACGGCGTGCCCGCCAGTTATCGTGATGTAGGACAATTCGCCCTGAGCACCTCCTGGTTAACATGGCCGTTTCAGGTGCCCTTGTCTTGGCTGGTGCCCGACGCCGACAGTGCGATCAATGGCATGCCCCAGTTGAGCGGAGTCCCGAAACTGCTGTTCCACAGCCTCGATGACCCGATCGTACCGCTGTCCAATGGCATCCGCTTGTATCAGGCCGCGCCTGCACCCAGGGTGTTGCAACTGACCCGCGGCGGCCATGTGCAGACCTTTGCCGACAAGACCTGGCAAACTGTGATGCTGCGTTATCTGGACGACCCGCAACACTTCAACGGCCTGCGTCGCCTGGGCGAGATTCCGAATTACCCTATTCCTAAAGTTGACTCATCAGAGAGCCCGCAATGAGCGAAGAACGCAACATGATCCCGCTGATCCTCACCGGTATCGGCACCATCATCGGCACCGTCGGCTGCCTGTGGTTTTATGGCTACCTGCATTTCGCCAAACCGGAAGACGCGTTGCTGCTCAGCGACTTCACCATGCTCAAGACCGTGCCCGGCGAGGACTACAAGATCTCCCTGACCCCGGCGGCGCAAGTGGCGCAATGCGTCGATGGCGTGCTGGTGATGTTCGATACCGAGCAAAAAGGCCTCAGCGGTGTGCTGGTGAACAACAAAAAGCAGGCCGTGCGTTGCGTCGGTCAGGAAACCCCACAGTTGCAGCAATAAACCGTTGCGCGCAGTACCGCCCGGCCTGAAATTTCTGGAACCGTTTTGCGTAAGACGCCACTGATTGGCTTGTCAGCGTTGCTGATAACAATCCTTACGAAAAAATCCGGGAGAGCGGTATGGCTATCAGTGCACTCGATAGAGCAATGGGCATGGTCAATGGGCAGAACAGCCTTGATCAGGGGGGCTTGCAAGAGGTTGGGCAGCAGCCGGGTAAGATGGGGGCCGAGCTGATCAAGAAGCTTCTGGAGAAACTGGAAGGCAGCAACGGTGCTCAGGGCGGTGGCGGTGCTCAAGGCGGTGGCGGTGCTCAAGGCGGTGGCGGTGCTCAGGGCAGTGGCGGTGCTCAGGGCGGTGGCGATTCCTCGGGCTCTGGCGGTTCCGGCGATCAACTGGATATGGAGAAACTGAAGAAGATGATGGCCGGGCGCCAAGGCATGGAAGCGATGATGCCGGACAGCGACAACGGTCGTAAGATCGGCGCCTGACAGGCAAAAAAAACCCACCGTTCAGGTGGGTTTTTTTCCAGCATCGATCAGTAAGCGACGGACGAACGTGGCTTGACCGGCTGGTTGTCGTTGGAGATGGTCACTTCAACGCGGCGGTTCATGGCGCGCCCGGAAACGCTGCCGTTATCGGCCACCGGGTATTCCTTGCCATAGCCCTGGGTCACGATGCGCGAAATGTCCACGCCTTGCTGGGCCAGTGCGCGCTGTACGGAGGCCGCACGGCGCTCGGACAGGCTCTGGTTGTACGAGTCGGAACCGGTGCTGTCGGTGTAGCCTTCGACGATCACTTTACGGTCCGGGTTATCGCGCAGGAACTGCGCCAGTTTGGTGATGTTGACCAGGCCGTTGGACTTCAGGTCGGACTTGTTGGTGGCAAACAGCACGTCACCAAAGGTCACCAGGGTGCCACGCTCGGTCTGCTTGGCGTTCAGGCTGTCTTGCAGTTGCTTGATCTGCGCATCGCGGGCATCGAGCAAGGCGCGGGCGCGCTCGTCACCGGCGTTTTTCAGTTTGGCTTCGGATTCGCGCAGCGCGATGGTGTCTTTGGCCACTTCAACGCGCTGGTTGGTCAGGTAGGCCAATTGGTCGACTTTCTTCTGGTCTTCCTTGTCGCGGTAAGCCTTGTCAGCCTTGTCCAGCCATTCGCTGGCGTCCTTGGTTTCCAGGGCCGCCACTTTGGTGGCTTGCGGGTTGGACTGCAGGGCCGAGAAGTTGGTCCGTGCATTTTCCAGGTTCGCGTTCGGCGGAGTGGAGCATGCTGCCAGAGCAACGCTCATCGCCAGCAGGGCAGGGATCATCAATTGTTTGCGCATAGTCGTGTCGTCCTTTCAATTCGATATCAGGTGCGATGCAGCCAAGGGGCGGCGGCTTATTTCTGTTGGATAGCAGCCGGGCGCATGCCTTCCTTGCGCAGTTCATCAACCGCTTTCTGCGAGTCCTTCACCGCCTGCTCGGCCTTGGCGGCCTGGGCTTTACGCTCAGCGACGCGGGCGTCCCATTCGGCTTGCTCGGCCAGGCGACGGGCTTCGTCATAGTTTTTGTCGTGCATGGCAATTTCGGCTTGCTTGAGCTTGTCCTGGGCCGACTTCATTTCCACGGCGGCGAACTCGGTGCCGCCGGCGCTGACTGCGCTGTTGACCGCAGACTGAGTCACCGCGTATTGCTCGGTCGGTGGGTTGCCAGCGCAGCCCGCCAGGACGAAGCTAGTGCCGATGGCCAACGCGGCCAGTTTGAGCCCGCGCAGGTGGTTAAACGTGGATTTGGCAGTGCTGGTCTTCATCGTCTTCAACTCCATTGGATAACGCCTCAAAAACATCAAAATCCATCGCACTGGTCAGCGGCTGCGGGCCCGGCGGTAAAGCACGAAACGCCTATTCAAACGGCCGTTCCAAGTGATGGCTTACTGGTTGTGACCTGCGGCTTTTTTCAAAAGTTCAGAGAAGATGGCTATTGGCCTGAAAAAATACCTGACTGATCGGTCAGTGCTTTTTGGCTTGAACTTTTGCCGCGCGCAGAGGTATGCCGGGCCCTTGTGAGGCCCGGAAATACGCGGGATGGAGGGTGTTTAAGAACGGCTGATCAGTGCTTCGGTTCGTCGGCGCCGGCCGACATGTCGTGCAGATAGCGGCGCGACAATGTCAGGAAGCGCGGGGTGGGGCCAACGTCTTCATACAACGGATCACCCTCTTCGTCGGTGGCAATCACATGCTGGCCCTTGATGTACGGAAAGCTGGTTTCCAGCTCTTCGAGGGCGGCGCCGATCAGCTCGCCGAGCAATTCTTCGGGGTGGCGCTTGGGGTACATCTCCGCAATGGCCGCCAGGCGGGCGGCGGATTCCACGTCCAGATGGATCGCGTACTCCGTCTTGGTCAGGCGACCCTTGGCGTTTTCTTCCCAATGCTGGGCCAGTTCTCGAATTTTCATGGCAACCTCAATAAAACCCTGGGTAACGGGCGGTGATGAGCGACCAGCCGCCAGCGTGGATAAACGCGGCGACTCACTCATGAGACTAGCTGTAAGCCACAAGGTTTAAAGTGGTTTGTGCTTGGCCTTGTCAGAAAGTGACGCGGGCGGCACTCTGGAAGGCCTGCGCGTCCCGGATTTCTGGCTGGAGATTGGCTGATGAGTGATATCGATGCACGCTTGCGTGAGGATGTTCACCTGCTGGGTGAACTGTTGGGCAACACCATTCGAGAGCAGTACGGCGATGATTTTCTCGACAAGATCGAGCAGATCCGCAAAGGCGCCAAGGCTGACCGGCGTGGCGCGGTGGCCGATCAGGCGGCGGGCGAGGAACTCAGCGCCAGTCTGAACCAACTGCAGGAAAACGAACTGTTGCCGGTCGCCCGGGCCTTCAACCAGTTCCTCAACCTGGCCAACATCGCCGAGCAGTATCAGTTGATTCATCGGCGCGATGAGTCGCAACCGGCGCCTTTCGAATCGCGGGTGTTGCCGGAGTTGTTGGCGCGCCTGCAACGCGAAGGCCACAGCAATGAATCCCTGGCCCGTCAGTTGGGGCGCCTGGAGATCGAGCTGGTCCTCACCGCGCACCCCACCGAAGTGGCCCGTCGCACCCTGATCCAGAAATACGACGCGATTGCCGCGCAACTGGCGCTGAAGGATCACCGTGACCTCACCACCGCCGAGCGCGAACAGATCCGCGAGCGCCTGCAACGGCTGATCGCCGAGGCCTGGCACACCGAGGAAATCCGCCGTACCCGGCCCACGCCCGTGGATGAAGCCAAATGGGGCTTCGCGGTGATCGAGCACTCGTTATGGCAGGCGATCCCGAATTACCTGCGCAAGGCCGACCATGCGTTGCAGGCCGCCACCGGCCTGCGCCTGCCTTTGGAAGCGGCGCCGATTCGCTTCGCCTCGTGGATGGGCGGCGACCGTGACGGCAACCCGAATGTCACCGCGCCGGTCACCCGCGAAGTCTTGCTGCTGGCGCGCTGGATGGCGGCCGATCTGTACTTGCGCGATATCGATCAGTTGGCCTCGGAGCTGTCGATGCAGCAGGCCAGCCCGGCGTTGCAGGCCAAGGTCGGCGACAGCGTCGAGCCGTATCGCGTGCTGCTCAAGCAACTGCGTGATCGCCTGCGGGCGACCCGCCAATGGGCCCAAGCCGCATTGAGCGCGACCATCCCGGCACCGGCGGATGTGCTGCAACACAACCGCGACCTGCTGGACCCGCTGGAGCTGTGCTACCAGTCGCTGCATGAGTGCGGCATGGGCGTGATCGCCGATGGTCCGTTGCTCGATTGCCTGCGCCGCGCCGTCACCTTTGGCCTGTTCCTGGTGCGCCTGGATGTGCGCCAGGACGCCAGCCGCCACACCGCGGCGATGACCGAAATCACCGATTACCTCGGTCTGGGGCGTTACGAAGACTGGAACGAAGAGATGCGTATCGGCTTCCTGATGAAGGAACTGGTCAATCGTCGACCGCTGCTGCCGGGCTATTTCAAGCCGTCGGCGGATACCGCCGAGGTGTTGAACACCTGCCGGGAAATCGCCGCCGCCCCGGCCGCGTCCCTGGGCTCGTATGTCATTTCCATGGCCGGCGCCGCGTCGGATGTGCTGGCGGTGCAACTGTTGCTCAAAGAGTCGGGCGTGCAACGGCCGATGCGCGTGGCGCCGCTGTTCGAAACCCTGGCCGACCTGGACAACGCCGGCCCGGTGATCGAAAAACTGTTGCTGCTGCCGGGTTACCGCGCGCGGCTGCAAGGCCCGCAGGAAGTGATGATCGGCTACTCGGACTCGGCCAAGGACGCCGGCACCACCGCCGCCGCCTGGGCGCAGTACCGGGCGCAGGAACGTCTGGTGGATATCTGTCGCGAGCAACAGGTGGAACTGCTGTTGTTCCATGGTCGCGGCGGCACCGTCGGACGAGGCGGCGGCCCGGCCCACGCGGCGATTCTGTCGCAACCGCCGGGCTCGGTGGCGGGGCGGTTCCGCACCACTGAACAAGGCGAAATGATCCGCTTCAAATTCGGCCTGCCGGACATCGCCGAGCAGAACCTCAATCTGTACCTGGCGGCGGTGTTGGAAGCGACGTTGTTGCCGCCGCCACCACCGCAGCCGGACTGGCGCCATTTGATGGATGAATTGGCAGCGGACGGCGTCAGCGCCTACCGCGCGGTGGTGCGGGAAAATCCGCAATTCGTCGAGTATTTCCGCCAGTCCACCCCGGAGCAGGAGCTGGGGCGCCTGCCCTTGGGCAGTCGCCCGGCCAAACGCCGTGCCGGTGGTATTGAAAGCCTGCGGGCGATCCCGTGGATCTTCGGCTGGACCCAGACCCGCCTGATGCTGCCCGCCTGGCTCGGCTGGGAAGCGGCGTTGAGCAAGGCGCTGGAGCGCGGGGAAGGCGAGTTGCTGGGGCAGATGCGCGAGCAATGGCCGTTCTTCCGCACCCGCATCGATATGCTGGAAATGGTGCTGGCCAAGGCCGATGCCGATATCGCGCGGCTCTATGACGAGCGCCTGGTGCAGCCCGAGCTGTTGCCGTTGGGCGCGCATTTACGCGACCTATTGTCGCAGGCCTGCCAGGTGGTGCTTGGCCTGACTGGCCAGTCGCAACTGCTGGCCCATAGCCCGGACACCCTGGAGTTCATCCGCCTGCGCAACACCTACCTCGACCCCTTGCACCTGTTGCAGGCCGAATTGCTGGCGCGCTCGCGTCGCCAGGAAGCGGCACAGGACAGCCCTCTGGAACAGGCGTTGCTGGTGTCCGTGGCCGGTATCGCCGCCGGCTTGCGCAATACAGGCTGAGGTTTTTTGCGTGTGCTCAACGGCTTGCAGATAACCCACGACGGCCGTCCTTAACAGGGCGGTCGGCGTTTAGGGGGGAGGGTTGCACTCAGGCACACCTCTCCTATGACGCATGTGTGGTGCGGGTTTTTCCTACTTTTGGCGGCTTGTGTGGTTAAGGCCTGCTGTGTATCTTGATCAGCCTTTGGCCGTTTGGGCGGCCTGGACCCACATTTTTACGAGATTGGCCCCACGCGGCGAATCCGAGCGTCATCTCTATAAAAAATTGAGGAGCACATCGATGCGCGTCATTCTGCTGGGAGCTCCCGGGGCCGGTAAAGGTACTCAGGCAAAGTTCATCACTGAAAAATTTGGCATTCCACAAATCTCCACCGGTGACATGCTGCGCGCTGCGGTAAAAGCAGGCACCGAGCTGGGCATTAAAGCCAAAAGCATCATGGATGCTGGCGGTCTGGTTTCCGATGACCTGATCATCGCGCTGGTCAAGGACCGTATCGCGCAACCCGATTGCGCCAATGGCTTCCTGTTCGACGGCTTCCCACGCACCATTCCCCAGGCAGAAGCCCTGGTGACGGCAGGTGTCGAGTTGGACGCCGTGGTCGAAATCGCGGTTGAAGACGAAGAGATCGTGCAGCGTATCGCCGGTCGCCGCGTTCACGAGGCCTCGGGTCGCGTGTACCACACCATCTACAACCCGCCGAAAGTCGAAGGCAAGGACGATGTCACCGGTGAAGACCTGGTGCAGCGTAAAGACGACACCGAAGAAACCGTGCGTCATCGCCTGTCGGTCTACCATTCCCAGACCAAGCCGCTGGTGGATTTCTACCAGAAGCTGTCGGCTGCCCAAGGCAAGCCGAAGTACAGCCACATCCCTGGCGTCGGCTCGGTGGAAGCGATCACCGGCAAGGTGCTGCAAGCACTGAGCTGATCGAACCATCGGCTTTACGCACAACGGCCCGCTTGCGGGCCGTTGTTGTTTATACTGGCGCACTTTTTTTCGACTTGGACACCGACACCGATGAGCACCCTGCTGGCCCTGGACACTGCGACTGAAGCTTGCTCGGTTGCCTTGCTGCACGATGGCAAGGTCACCAGCCACTACGAGGTGATCCCGCGCCTGCACGCGCAGAAGCTGTTGCCGATGATCAAGCAACTGCTGGAGGACGCCGGCACGAGCCTGTCGGCCGTGGACGCCATCGCCTTCGGCCGTGGCCCGGGCGCCTTTACCGGCGTGCGTATCGCCATCGGCGTGGTCCAGGGCCTGGCCTTTGCGTTGGAGCGCCCGGTGTTGCCGGTGTCCAACCTCGCCGTACTGGCCCAGCGTGCGTTGCGTGAACACGGTGCGCGGCAAGTGGCGGCGGCGATCGATGCGCGGATGGATGAAGTCTATTGGGGCTGCTACCGCGAAACCGACGGCGAGATGCGCCTGGCAGGCGTTGAGGCCGTGCTGCCCCCCGAAGCGGCGGAGTTGCCGAGCGATGCCAGCGGTGATTGGTTCGGTGCCGGTACGGGCTGGGGTTATGGCGAGCGCATCGGTGTGCCGCTGGTTGGCCAGGACGCCACAATGCTGCCGCATGCCGAAGACCTGCTGACCCTGGCGCGCTTTGCGTTCGAGCGCGGCGAAGCGATTGCTGCGGACCAGGCTGCGCCGGTGTATCTGCGCGATAAAGTCGCGCAGACCAAGGCCGAACGCGGGATAATTTGACGTCAAAAATACGGGTGTTTTTGGCCAAAGCGCGCCAATCGTCAGAATTTGCCCCGGCGTTTAAACCTTTTTCCATTTATGTGTTCTAGTTATCACCAGAGCATTTGCGCGCTACGGATTGCGCCACTAAAATGCCATTACTGATACCGAGTTCGCATCGATGCGTATAGACGGCTTTTCCTCACAGTCCTACCCCCTCAAGCGTAAGCCGCGCAAGGCAAACGTCACGGTAGACGAGTCCGTCGAGGATTCGCCGGACTTCATCGAGGTCCAGTCCGAAGCGTCCAGCCCCCAAGGCGCTGCAAATGCGCGTACCAGTGGTCTTCCTGCCCGCCAGCAAGACATGGTCTTCCCGCGCTCCATGAGCAAAAGCGTTGCCACCGCCCTGGCCAGCTACCTGACCACCGCCGGCTTTGTCGAATGGGATATGGAAGTGCTGGGTCTCGACATCCACATCTGATGCGCCTGCCTTATTTCATCGGTTGCCCGTCCTGGAGTGAAAACGCCTGGCGCGAGTACCTGTACCCTGTCGATGCCCGTTCCAGCGATTACCTCGCCCTCTACTCGCAAGTCTTCAACGCGGTGGAAGGCAACACCACGTTTTATGCGCGCCCGTCGGCCGCCACCGTGCAGCGCTGGGCTGAGATCATGCCCGCGGATTTTCGCTTCACTGCCAAGTTCCCCGGTGACATCAGTCACGGTGGCGACCTGCGTGAGCAACTGCCGGCGGCACACAGTTTCGTCGACTTGATGAGCCCGTTGGGTGAGCGAATTTCGCCGCTGTGGCTGCAATTGTCGGCCAGCTTTTCGCCGCAGCGCCTCGCTGAACTGGCCGGGTTTATCGACGGGCTGGAACGCCCCCTGGCCGTGGAAGTGCGCCACCCGCAATTCTTCGCCAAGGGCGATGCCGAGCGCATGCTCAACCGCCTGCTGCGCGACCGTGGCGTCGAACGGATCTGCCTCGACCCTCGCGCCCTGTTCAGTTGCACATCCTCCTCGGCCGCGGTGCTGCATGCCCAGGCGAAAAAACCCAAGGTACCACCGCGTCCGGCGGCGTTGACCCTGTTTCCCCAGGTGCGCTTCATCGGCCACCCCGAGCTTGAGGCCAACGACCCCTTCCTGATCCCGTGGGTGGAAAAGATCGCCGGTTGGATCGAAGAGGGACGCACCCCCTACGTGTTCCTGCACACCTCGGATAACCGCCTCGCCGCGCAACTGGCGCTGCGTTTTCACGCCAAACTGATGGCACGTTTGCCCGGCTTGCCCGCGTTGCCGACCTTGCACCGCGAACCCGCAGCGCAGCAACTGGGGTTACTCTAAGGCTCCTTTTCCCGCCAGGAGTCAGTCATGGATGCCCAAACCCTTCGCGCCGAAACCTTCAAGGCCCTGCATGCACGCGATCGTGCGTTTGTGATGCCCAACCCGTGGGACGCAGGCTCGGCGATCATGCTCGCCAGCCTCGGCTTCGAAGCCCTGGCCACCACCAGCGCGGGCTACGCGTTCAGCCTGGGGCGCCCGGATGCCGAAGGGGCGTTGTCCCTGGAAGACACCCTGGTCAACGCCACGATGATCGCCAAGGCCACCGCGTTGCCGGTGGCCGCCGACCTGGAAAACGGCTTCAGCGACACCCCCGACGGTTGCGCCCGGACCATTTTGCGCGCGGCGGCCAGCGGTATCGTCGGTGGCTCCATCGAAGATGCCACGGGTATCGCCGTCGACCCGATCTATTCCTTTGACCTTTCCGTCGAGCGTGTGGAAGCTGCGGTCGCTGCTGCGCGCAGCCTGCCATTCCCGTTCATGCTGACGGCCCGTGCAGAAAACCTCCTGCATGGTCGCCTGGATTTGCCTGACACTATTCGCCGCCTGCAGGCCTACGCCGAAGCCGGTGCGGACGTGCTCTATGCGCCGGGGCTGCGCAGTGCCGAGGAGGTGCTGGCGGTGGTCAAGGCCGTGGCCCCAAAACCGGTGAATGTGTTGATGTCCGGCGGCCTGAAACTCAGTGTGGCGCAGTTGAGCGCGATGGGCGTCAAGCGCATCAGCGTGGGCTCGGCCATGGCGCTGGCGGCGTATGGCGAGTTTTACCGCGCGGCGCAGGAGGTGTACCAGTCCGGCACGTTTACTTTCACCGAGCGCTCGATGCCCTACAGCCAGGCCAGCCAATTCTTCAAGGATTAAGCGGCGCGTGTTCGCACGGCATGGGGCGCGGCGTTGAGGCTTATGCCGCCAGGCGCAGGTTGTTGACGATCAGCGGACGCGCCCAGTGGTAGTCGAAGTCCAGGGCCTTTTGTTGGGCGGCCAGCTCTTCTTGTGGGAACGGCGTGGCGGCCGCTGGCAGCAGGTCCAGTTCGAACTCGGCGATCGGCAAGTGCAATGGGCGCGGTTCCGGCGCGGCGCCGGGTTCCGGTAGCGGTTGGCCGGCGCTCAGCACGATCGGGCGCACCCAAGTGCTTTCGAAATTCTGCTGGCGCTGCTGGGCGACGATCTCTTCTTGCGGGAATGGCGTGGCGGCCGGTGGCAACAACTCGGTTTCGAATTCGGCAATCGGCAGGAACAGCGGTTCGGGCGGGGCGATCTCAGTGTCTTTCACGTCGCACTCACGCTGGGTGAGGATCTGCGACAGCAGGTCAGCACCAGCACTGGGTTCCACCGCTGGGTCCAGCGGCGCTGGCGCCTTGGCCGCGAGCGCGTCCGGCGTTTCGCCGAGCTGCTCGGCCAACGCGCGGGCGAAGAAGTCCTGCCACACATGACTGACGCCGGCCAGCGCTTGAGTATTGCGCAGGCCGTAGTGGTTGTGGGTCGGCAGTACACCGATGGTTAGCGGAAGAATGTCTGACATTTTTCTCGGTCGACGCTCAGCTCTGGCAAAATACCTGATCCTTGTTTCTATCGGCCGTTGTTGGCCGATCCTTAATATTTTTGAGCGTAGCGATTCATGAGCGAACAACCAGCGGCCAGCCGCATTCAAGTCGAGGCCTTGGCCGACGGCTTCCAGGCCCGCGCCGAACAGTGGGCTGCGCTGCTGGGCTTGCCGCTACAGCTGGCGGATGCGGAGTTTTCCCTGCAAGTCGGGGAGCAAGGCCTGCAGTTGCAACAGCTCGGGCCTGACGCGCCAGGGCCGGTGCGCGTGGATTTCGTCGAAGGCGGCGCGGCGCATCGGCGGTTGTACGGCGGCGGCAGCGGGCAGATGATCGCCAAGGCCGTGGGCATCGCCCAGGGCGTGCGCCCACGGGTGCTGGACGCCACGGCCGGGCTGGGCAAGGACGCATTCGTGCTGGCCAGCCTGGGCTGCGAGATGAGCCTGATCGAACGTCAGCCGCTGATCGGCGCATTGCTCGAGGATGGCCTGGCACGCGCGGCGGAGGATTTTGAGGTGGCGCCGATCGTGGCGCGGATGACGCTGCTCAAGGGCAACTCCATCGAGGTGATGCTCAATTGGCAAGGCGAGCCGCCCCAGGTGATCTACCTCGATCCGATGTTCCCGCACCGTGAGAAAACCGCCCTGGTGAAGAAGGAAATGCGCCTGTTCCGCCCCTTGGTCGGCGATGATCCAGACGCACCGGCCCTGCTGGCGGCGGCGCTGGCCCTGGCCAGTCACCGCGTGGTGGTCAAGCGCCCGCGCAAGGCGCCGTGCATCGAGGGGCCCAAGCCGAGCCATGCGCTGGATGGTAAATCCAGCCGCTACGACATCTATCCGAAAAAGGCACTCAAGTCCTGAGCCTCGCGCTACAAGCGGTCACCCGTTGCCGCTTGCAGCGGGTTCTCGGCGATAGGCCCGCATAAACAATCCCACCACATCCTGCACGTGGGCTTCGGCCGCTTCCTCGCTCAATTGCCCGCCGCAGCCATACAACAAGCAGAAGTTCGCCGTGCCCTTGAGCAGGCAGAAGAAGTGTTCGGCTGCGGTAAAAGGCTTGTCGATGCTCAGCGCGCCGCTCTGGTCGATGTGCCCGAGCAGACGCTCCATGCCTTGCAACATCCGCATCGGCCCGGCTTCGAAGAAGATCTGCGAGAGTTTCACGTCCTGATTGCCCGTGGTCATCATCAGGCGGTGCAGGTTCACCGATTCCTTGCTGTTGACCAGGCGATGGAAGCGGCGCCCGATATTCAGCAGCACCGTCTCCACAGGCACACCCTCGGGCAGCTCAAAGTACATCACCGGCAACTGTTCTTCGCACTTGGCCATCACGGCGGCGGTGAACAAGGTCTCTTTGTCGGTGAAGTGGCTGTAGACGGTCAGTTTCGATACGCCGGCCTCAAGGGCCACGGCATCCATGCTGGTATTTGCGTAACCGTTGCTCAAAAACAGGATTTTCGCTGCTTCGAGGATTGCCTGGCGTTTTGCCATGTCCTTGGGACGCCCAGGGCTACTGGTATTGACAAGATTGTCGGACATTTCCACCTTTAATACTGGACTGGTGAGTTTGGTATTAATAACATACTGCCCAGTATAATTATTCCTAGCACCATTTGCGAAAGGTCCTTCAGCATGCGCAGCATTCTCCTGCCCCTTGCGTTGCCTGCCAGCCTGGTCTTTCTACTCGCCGCCTGCGGCCATGAAGAATCGCCCCAGACTACCCTCCGCCCGGCCATGGTGGTGCAACCACAGCCTGCGGCGCAGACGATGGACAGTTATCCAGGCGAGGTGCGTGCCCGGTACGAACCGGACCTGGCCTTTCGCATCGGCGGCAAGGTCAGCAAACGGCTGGTGGAGGAGGGCGAGCGGGTCAAGGCCAATCAACCGCTGGCGGAACTCGACCCTCAGGATGTGCGCCTGCAACTGGAAGCCACCCGCGCCCAGGTGGCCGCCGCCGAGGCCAACCTGCGGCTGGTGCGTGCCGAGCGTGACCGCTACAAGACCCTGATGGATCGTCAGTTGGTCAGCCGTTCCCAGTACGACAATGCTGAAAATCTGTACCGATCAGGTGAGGCGCGCCTCAAGCAGATCAAGGCCGAGTTCGATGTGTCCAGTAACCAGGCCGGTTATGCCGTACTCCGCGCTCCTCAGGACGGCGTGGTTGCCAAGCGCGCGGTGGAAGTCGGCCAGGTGGTGTCCGCCGGCCAGACCGTGTTCACCCTGGCCACCGATGGCGAGCGTGAAGTGCTGATCAGCCTGCCCGAGCAAGGTTTCGGCCGGTTCAAGATCGGCCAGCCGGTGTCGGTCGAGTTATGGAGCCAGCCGGACCAGCGATTTGCCGGACGTATTCGCGAACTGTCGCCCGCAGCCGATCCGAAATCGCGCACCTTCGCTGCGCGCATCGCCTTCACCGGCGGTAAGGTTCCGGCCGAGTTGGGCCAGAGCGCCCGCGTTTTCATACAGGCAGACGGTGTTATTCCGCTGTCGGTGCCGCTGTCAGCCTTGAGCGCGGAGAACGGCGTGTCCTACGTCTGGCGCGTGCAGCCGGATGACACCCTTGTGCGTACCCCAGTGCGTATCGGCGCCTTCGGCGAAAAAACCGTACCCGTGCTCGAAGGCTTGAGCCCTACCGACTGGGTGATTGCCGCCGGGGTTCATGTGCTCCATGAGGGGCAGCAAGTGCGCCCGGTGGATCGCTCCAACCGGGTGGTGAATCTGGCGGTCAAGGAGTAGTCCCCGATGGGTTTCAATCTTTCCGAATGGGCGTTGCGTAATCGCCAGATCGTACTGTTCCTGATGCTCCTGCTGGCGGTGGTCGGCACTTTGTCCTACACCAAGCTTGGGCAAAGCGAAGACCCGCCGTTCACCTTCAAGGCCATGGTGATCAAGACCAATTGGCCCGGTGCCACGGCCCAGGACGTGTCGCGCCAGGTCACCGAACGCATCGAGAAAAAGCTCATGGAGACCGGTGAGTACGAGCGCATTGTGTCTTTCTCGCGCCCCGGCGAATCCCAGGTCACCTTCATCGCCCGCGACGCCATGCGCTCGGCGCAGATTCCCGAGTTGTGGTACCAGGTGCGCAAGAAGATCAGCGATATTCGCCAGACCTTGCCGCCGGATATCCAGGGACCGTTTTTCAACGATGAATTCGGCACCACCTTCGGCAATATCTACGCCCTGACTGGCGACGGCTTTGACTATGCCGTGCTCAAGGACTACGCCGACCGCATCCAGATTCAACTGCAGCGCGTGCCGGATGTGGGCAAGGTCGAACTGCTCGGCCTGCAGGATGAGAAGATCTGGATCGAGCTGTCCAACCTCAAACTCGCCACGCTCGGCTTACCGCTGGCCGCTGTTCAACAAGCGCTGCAGGAGCAGAACGCGGTCTCCACTGCCGGCTTCTTTGAAACCCCGACTGAGCGCGTGCAACTGCGGGTGTCGGGTAACTTCAAGAGTGTGGAAGAGATTCGCAGCTTCCCGATTCGCGTAGGTGACCGAACCTTCCGTATTGGCGATGTGGCCGACATCCACCGTGGCTTCAATGATCCACCGGCGCCGCGCATGCGCTTTATGGGCGAAGATGCGATCGGTCTGGCCGTCGCCATGCACGAGGGCGGCGACATTCTGGTGTTGGGCAAAGCCCTCGAAGGCGAGTTCGCACGCCTGCAGAAGAACCTTCCGGCGGGCATGCAACTGCGCAAGGTGTCGGACCAACCGGCGGCGGTGAAAACCGGTGTCGGAGAGTTCGTCCGGGTGTTGGCCGAGGCGCTGGGCATTGTCTTGCTGGTGAGTTTTTTCTCCCTCGGTATACGCACTGGCATGGTCGTGGCCCTGGCGATTCCGCTGGTGCTGGCGATGACCTTTGCCTGCATGTACTACCTCGGCATCGGCTTGCATAAGATCTCCCTCGGCGCGCTGGTGCTGGCCTTGGGCTTGCTGGTGGATGACGCGATCATCGCCGTGGAAATGATGGCGATCAAAATGGAGCAGGGGTACGACCGCCTTAAAGCGGCCAGTTTTGCCTGGACCAGTACCGCGTTCCCGATGCTGACCGGTACGCTGATCACGGCGGCCGGCTTCCTGCCGATTGCCACCGCGCAGTCGAGTACCGGTGAATACACCCGTTCGATCTTCCAGGTAGTGACCATCGCGTTGCTCGCCTCGTGGGTTGCTGCCGTGGTGTTCGTGCCGTACCTGGGCGAAAAACTCCTGCCGGACTTGGCGAAAATTCATGCGGCTAAACACGGCGCTGACGGTCCCGATCCCTACGGCACACCGTTCTACCAGCGTGTCAGACGTTTGCTGGAGTGGTGTGTCAGTCGGCGCAAGACCGTGATCGTGCTGACGCTGCTGCTGTTTGTCGGCTCGGTCGCACTGTTTCGTTTTGTGCCGCAACAGTTCTTCCCGGCTTCCGGCCGCCTGGAGTTGATGGTCGACCTGAAACTCGCCGAGGGCGCGTCCCTGAGCAACACCGCTGGCCAGGTCAAGCGCCTGGAAGCCCTGCTCAAGGAACACGCCGGCATCGACAACTACGTGGCCTATGTCGGCACCGGTTCGCCGCGCTTCTATCTGCCCCTCGACCAGCAACTGCCGGCCGCCAGCTTTGCGCAGTTCGTGGTGTTGGCCAAGTCCATCGAAGAGCGCGAAAGCCTGCGCATCTGGTTGATCGAAACCCTCAACGAGCAGTTCCCCGACCTGCGTTCACGGGTCACACGCCTGGAAAACGGCCCGCCCGTGGGTTACCCGGTGCAGTTTCGCGTGACCGGCGAGCATATCGACGAAGTCCGTGCCCTGGCGCGCAAAGTGGCGGCCAAGGTGCGCGAAAATACCCACGTGGCTAACGTGCATCTGGACTGGGAGGAACCGAGCAAGATCGTCTACCTCAATATCGACCAGGACCGTGCGCGCGCCCTCGGTGTGAGTACCGCCAACCTGTCGAAATTCCTGCAGAGTTCTCTGACCGGTGCCAGCGTCAGCCAGTACCGGGAAGACAACGAGTTGATCGAAATTCTCCTGCGCGGCACTGTCCATGAGCGCACTGAACTGTCGCTGCTGCCGAGTCTGGCCGTGCCGACCGACAACGGCAAAAGCGTCGCGCTGTCGCAGATCGCCACCCTCGAATACGGCTTTGAGGAAGGCATCATCTGGCACCGTAACCGCCTGCCCACCGTGACCGTGCGCGCCGACATCTACGGCAAGGAACAACCGGCGACCCTGGTTCAGCAGATCCTGCCGACCCTCGACGGCGTGCGTGCCGAACTGCCGGATGGCTACCTGCTGGACGTCGGCGGTACCGTCGAGGACTCGGCCCGCGGGCAGAATTCGGTCAAGGCCGGTGTGCCGCTGTTTATCGTGGTGGTGCTGACGCTGCTGATGCTGCAACTGCGCAGCTTCTCACGCACGGTAATGGTATTTCTCACGGCGCCCCTGGGGCTGATCGGGGTCACGCTGTTCCTGCTGGTGTTCCGCCAACCCTTCGGCTTCGTGGCCATGCTCGGCACCATCGCCCTGTCAGGAATGATCATGCGCAACTCGGTGATTCTGGTGGACCAGATCGAACAGGACATCAAGGCAGGGCTGGCGCCGTGGCAGGCGATTATCGAAGCCACTGTCCGACGCTTCCGGCCGATTGTTCTCACAGCGCTCGCGGCGGTACTCGCGATGATCCCGCTGTCACGCAGTGTGTTCTTCGGGCCGATGGCAGTGGCGATCATGGGCGGGTTGATTGTGGCGACGGCGTTGACCCTATTGTTCCTGCCGGCCCTGTATGCTGCGTGGTTCCGAGTGAGGAAGGACGTCGCGTAATCATGCTGGCCACTGTTTCAGCCTTAGTGTTGTTGTTGCTCGCCCCCGGCCCGACCAATACCCTGCTTTTGCGCGCCGGGGTGTTGTTCGGGTTTCGGGCTTCGTGGAAGCTGGTCTTCATCGAATGCCTGGCGTACCTGTTGCAAGTGACGCTGTGGGGTGTGGCGTTGCTCTACCTTTCGGTATACGCCCCATGGGCCGTGAAATTGACGCAGTTGGCCGCTGGCGCTTACTTGCTTTTGGTTTCGTATCAGTTGTGGTTGCGCGAAAAAGCTCAGGCCGCTGTAAACCAGGATCGATTCACCGGCTTGTCCTTTTTCTGGTTGACGGTGATGAATCCCAAGGGGCTGTTGATTGCCTCGTTGATCGCGCCGATCAATACCTTTATCCACTGGGCGGGTTACCTGGTTTTCATGAGCACCCTTGCACTGGTCGTGCTGCCGGTAGGCGCGGCCTGGGTAGCATTCGGTGCGGGAATCGTCGGGCGTCAACCGGGTTGGTTGAGTGCGCTTGCGATTAATCGGGTCGCCGCCATCGCCATCGGGTGTTTTGCCACGGTTCTATTGGGGCGCCTGGCCGATTCTATTTTCAACTGACGCGAGGCAGTATTTCACACGCAGGACGGAACCATTTTTGCCCTTGCTTCCACACAGGATTAGTCGACCGAGCGGTTCCCGTGTATGAGATGCGGGGCAGTGAGTTGGCGCTAATCTGAATAGGAAGGAGTGTGTATGCTTTTACTACCTTTGCTGGCGTTACCGATGCAAGTCGCGGGCTCGATGCTTGGGCTGGGAAATATGTTTGGACAGAATCAGCCAAACGCCAATCGCGATATCAATATTAATATCAACAACGATAGCCATAACTTCAATGCGTCGTCGTCCAGCTCTCATCACTCACACATGTCTCACGGTGGTGCCCGACGAGCGTCGCACATCCATTATTGAGCCTACTCATCGACGCTGCCGGGCGTGAGCGTGCGGCGCCTGGTTCGGGGGCCTGATAGCCGGTTCGGCGAAAAATCAAGGCCCTGACGATGTCAGGGCCTTTTTTTCAGCTCAGGTCGCGTGGCGTTACAGCGCGCCAAACACCTTCTTCGCCAGACTGGTCGCCGCTGCCGCCGGGTTTTTGCGAATGGTCTCTTCCTGCTGCGCAATCATCTTGAACAAACCATCCAGCGCTTGTTCGGTCACATAGTTTTCGACGTTGGCACTTTTGGCATCGACCGCGCCAAACGCCGCGGCCTTGCCGGCCAGCGCGTTGTACTGCTGCGCCACGCCGACCTTGTCGGTGGCGGCCTTGACGATCGGCAGGAACTTGGCGCGGATGGCTTCGCGGCTGCTTTTGTTCAGGTACTGGGTGGCCGAATCCTGGCCGCCGGTGAGAATGCCCTTGGCATCGCTCACGCTCATGTTTTTCACCGCGTTGACCAGGATTGGCTGGGCTTGGGTCACGGCGGTTTCGGCGGCTTTGTTCATGCTGGTTTCCAACTGCTCGACCTGGTAACCCATGCCGAACATCTTCAGCTTGTCGGCGACTTTGCCCAGTTTTCCCGGCAGGCCGATCTTGACGTCGGGGTTGTTGCTGAAACCACCCGGTACACCCAGTTGTTTCACGGCGATCTGTGCGCCTTGGGTCAATGCATCCTTGAGGCCGCCGGCGGCGTCGCCCTGGGACAGGCTGCCAAGATCCAGGGCCATGGCGTTGGCACCGAGCAGCAGGCCGGCGCACAGGGCGGTGAGACGAAGGGAATTACGGAGCATGGGCGCTTCCTTATGATCTGGAAATAATCAGTGTGCGACCGCATCAACCCGCAGGCGCAGCGGTTGAACGTCTTGGCCATTGAGTTGCACAGGGTGCCGCTCGGTGGTGATGAACAGTAGCTTGCCCTCCACTTCGATGCGAGCGCTGACCGAGTAACTGTGGCCCGGCTTGACCTGGGCCGGGTCATAGCTCAAGTGGAACGGCAATGGCACCTGGCCTTTGACCGGGCCTTTCTGTTCGGCCAGGGTCACGGCCGGCGCGTCCATCAGCGATACGTCCTGCAGGCTGACGCTCAAGATGGCTGTCGGCGGCAGCGCGATGCGTTGCAGGTAGAACACTTCGCCATCGAGGCTGGCCTTGGGCGCGGGATTCATGGAATGGCAGGCGCCGAGCAGGGCGGTCAGGCCCAGGAGGATGATCTTTTTCATGGTGCAGCTCCTTTTCAACGGCGCCGTAACCCAGCGACGCCTTATTCAATTTAGCGGCTTTCTTCCGGTTTGCGGGCTTCGGCTTCGACCGGCGCTTCGGCCGCGCCGTCGACGCGGTGCAGGGCAACCTGGCGGATCGACAGGCGAATCTCAGCCGGCAGCACCCGTTTCGCCGCGCCTTCAGCCAGTTCGCCGAGCAGGTCGTGATAGCTCAACTTGCCGGCTTCGTCGCGGCGCAGCACATCTTGCTCCAGCAACGTCTGAATAAAATGTCGGAAAAGGCTCTTGTCGAAGAACTCCGGGGCATTGAGGCCATGCAGGATCGATAGGCGCTGGGCCATGATCGTACACAGGTCTTCCAGCTCTTCGGCGCTGATGCTGTTCCGGCCGCTGTTGAGCAGCAGCGAAATCGCCATGTAGAAGCGTTGCAGGGTCTGGGCGATGCTCTTGGACAGCAGTGTCAGCAGCACAAAGTGCCGCGAACTCGGCGCCGGGCGCAGGTACACGTTGTTCTCGAAACGCAGCAGGCCTTGTTCGACAAACGCCTCCAGCCACTGGTCGATCACCGTGTCCAGTTCCTCCAGCGACCAGCGGATAAACAGCTCTGACTGCAGGTATGGGTACAGCGCACGGGTGTAGCGCAGAATCTGCTCGCGGCTCATCCGCGAGCTGCTCTGGAAGAAGCTCGCCAGCAGCGCCGGCAAGGCAAAGATATGCAGCACGTTGTTGCGGTAGTAGGTCATCAGGACGGCGTTCTGCTCGTCCAGGTACAGAATCTTGCCGAGAGCATCGCTCTGTTCCGACAGCAGGTTCATGTCCTTGACGTGCTTGATCAACGCCATGCCATCCCCTTCGGGCAGGGTGGTATGCGGCGAGTAGGGCACCCGGCGCAGCAGCGCCAGGTACAGGTCCAACTGGCGGGCCATGGCCTGTTCGTCCAGGGCCAGGCGCGTGGTCGACAGCAGCGCCAGGGCCACCAGGTTCACCGGGTTGATCGCCGCCGCTTCGTTCAAATGGCGCGCCACCCGCTCGCCGAGGCGGTTGGTGGTTTGGTTGAGCCACGCCGGTTTGTAGTGCGGGCCCAGTTCCTGGGCACGCCAGCCCGGTTGTTCGGCGTCGAGGAATTGCGCCAGTTTGATCGGTTCGCCGAAGTTGACCGCGACCTGGCCAAAGCGCTGCTTGAGCGCACCGACCACCTTGAAAATATCGAAGATCGACTCTTTCTTCTTGCTCGCGCCGCGCAGCTCACCGAGGTAGGTACGGCCTTCGAGCACACGCTCGTAACCGATATACACCGGCACGAACACGATCGGCATGCGCGAGGAGCGCAGGAAGCTGCGCAACGTGATCGCCAGCATGCCGGTTTTCGGTTGCAGCATGCGCCCGGTGCGCGAGCGTCCGCCTTCGACGAAGTACTCCACGGGGAAACCCTTGGTGAACAGGGTGTGCAGGTATTCGTTGAACACCGAGGTGTACAGCGGGTTGCCCTTGAAGGTGCGGCGCATGAAAAACGCACCGCCGCGGCGCAGCAGGCTGCCGATCACCGGCATGTTCAGGTTGATGCCGGCGGCGATGTGCGGTGGGGTCAGGCCGTTCTTGAACAGCAGGTAGGACAGCAGCAGGTAGTCGATATGGCTGCGGTGGCAGGGTACATAGATCACCTCGTAACCCTGGGCAACCTGTTGCACACCCTCGATGTTATTGACCTTGATGCCGTCGTAGATCTTGTTCCAGAACCAGCTCAGCACCACTTCCAGGAAGCGGATCGCGGTGTAGGTGTAGTCCGAGGCGATTTCGTTGCCGTAGCGCAGGGCCAGGGCCTTGGCTTTTTCCGGGCTGATCTTCTCGCGTTCGGCTTCATCGAGGATGGCCTGGCGCACCAGCGGCATATTCACCAAGCCCTTCACCAGGTTGCGGCGGTGGGACAGGTCGGGGCCGATCACTGCGGTTTTCAGGTTGCGAAAGTGTACGCGCAGGATGCGTTGGGCCATGCGGACGGTGCGTTCGTGGCCTTTATTGTGCTCGATCAATTCACGCAGGTTGATAGGCGCGGAGAATTGGACGCGGGTCTTGCGCCCCAGGATCAGGATGCTCAGCAGCCGGCGCAGGCGCCCGGTGACGGCCCAACTGTCGGCGAACAGCAGTTTCCATGGGCTGGACTCGCTGTCGGGCGACTGTCCCCAGAACACGCTGACCGGAATGATTTGTGCATTCTCTTGTGCGTGCGCGCTGAGGGTATTGACCAGGCGGGTCAGGGTCGGCGGCGCGCCGCGTTTGTCCTGGCGGCCGAGCCAGTCCGGCTCTGGCGTGAGGTAGAAGAACGCCGCGGGTTCCAGCAACGGCCCGACCGCTACCGGCAGCACCGGGCGCGGCAGGCCGGCCTTGGTGCACTCGGTATCGACCACGGCCAATTCGGTGAGGGAGGGTGATTGCAGGACGTAGAACACCGGCCGGCTGCGGTCGAGGTTAAGGGTAAGGGACGACTGGTTGATCGTCTCTGAGCGAACCCAGAGGTACAACAGTCGGCGCAAGGTGCCAAACACCAGACGGCGGAACGGGGAGCGGGTCATAGGCGAGCTGCTTCAAGTGGAAAAAACCGAGCAGGTGCTCGGGTGGGTAGTGTGCCGTATTCACCGAAAATCGGCAAAAAAGCAGCGATGTAAAGTTGAGTTGATCGTTTTTGAGCCTGTCTTATACTCGGCAGTTCAACGCGACCGACTCGACAATAACAATCATGTGGGAGTGAACAGATGACAACGCGCGAAACCGGTAATGTGAAGTGGTTCAACGATGCCAAGGGATATGGCTTTATTCAGCGTGAAGACGGCAAGGATGTGTTCGTACACTACCGCGCCATCCGCGGTGAAGGGCACCGTTCCCTGGCCGAAGGCCAGCAGGTGGAATACGCCGTGGTGAGCGGCGAGAAGGGCTTGCAGGCAGAGGATGTGGTGGGTTTGTAATGCGGGTTTTTGTTACACCGTAGAACCCATGTGGGAGCGGGCTTGCTCCCGATCGCGGTGGGCCAGTCAATACATTTAGTGACTGATCCAACGCGATCGGGGGTAAGCCTCCTCCCACATTTGATTGGGTTCACACATTCAGATCAGGTGGTTTTCCAGGTGATCTGCTCTTCACCGTCTTCGCTGATGCGAATCCAGGTGTCGGCGCTTTCCTCGCCTTCTTCCTCAACCCAGCTGCCCGGTGCGCAACGCACTTCGACGTTCAGCGCGGCAAAGGCGGCGCGGGCGCAGGCGATGTCGTCTTCCCACGGGGTCTGATCGCTTTCCAGGTACAGGCTGTTCCATTTGCCTACCGCCTTGGGCAGCCAAGTGACAGGCACGTCGCCGGCCGTGCACTTGTAGGTCTGGCCGCGCTGGACCCAGGCGGTGCAAGGGCCAAGGGCGGCGCCCAGCCAGGCGGCGATGGCCTTGTGGTCGACGTCGGCGTCCTTCAGGTAAATCTCGATATCAGGTTGGCGCATGGATGTTCCTCGTTGCGGGATTCGAAAATCCATTCGCGGATTCAGGGTGGGCGGAGTGCCCGAAAAGTCGGTTATTGAAGCACGAAATAATCGTAGCGCATCGATACGCTGACCCGCAGCGGTTCGGCATGCTCGATTACCTCGGTGCGGCGCTCGGCGCTGGCGCGCCAGCCGTGAGGGGTCATGGCCAGCAGGTTGGCACGGTCTTTCGGGTCCGCCAGGCTCAGCGTGAACTCGAGGGTTTCGCTGTGCGCAAGGCTCATGCCGTCCGGCACCAGGGCCAGGTGTTTGTCGTCGGTGTACTCGCGCACTTCGTCGTACAGGCGCTCGCGCAGCTCCATCAGGTGACCGCGGGTCGGGCCGACTTTCATCAAGCCGCCGCCGGGGCTGAGCAGGCGTTTGGCCTCTTGCCAGTCCAACGGGCTGAACACGCTGGCGAGAAACTGGCAGCTGGCATCGGCCAACGGCACGCGGGCCATGCTGGCGATCAACCAGGTCAGTGCCGGGTTGCGCTTGCACGCACGCTTGACCGCTTCCTTGGAGATATCCAGGGCATAGCCATCGGCGTGGGGCAGGGCGTCGGCGATTTGTGCGGTGTAGTAACCCTCGCCACAACCGATGTCCACCCAGCGCTGCGGTGCTTGTTGCGCGGCCAGTTGCGCCAGGCGCTTGGCCACCGGGGCGTAGTGGCCGGCGTTGAGGAAGTCGCGGCGCGCCTCGACCATGGCGAGGTTGTCGCCCGGGTCGCGGCTGTTTTTGTGCTGCACCGGCAACAGGTTCAGGTAACCCTGGCGCGCGCGGTCGAAACGGTGTCCGACCGGGCACGCCACGCCATTGTCCACCGCGTGGAGCGGTGCGCTGCAAATGGGACAGGCCAGCATCAGGCGAGCAACTTGATCAGGGTCTGGTAGTAGATCTCGGTCAGCACGTCGAGGTCGCTGGCCAGAATGCGCTCGTTGACCTGATGGATCGTCGCGTTGACCGGGCCCAACTCGACCACCTGGGTGCCGAGGGTCGCGATGAAGCGCCCGTCGGACGTACCGCCGCTGGTGGACGCCTGGGTCTCGCGACCGGTGACTGCCTTGATGCTGGCGGACACCGCATCGAGCAAGGCCCCCGGTTCGGTGAGGAACGGCAGGCCGGACAGCGCCCAGTCTACGTGCCAGTCCAGGCTGTGTTTGTCGAGGATCGCGGCAACGCGCTGTTGCAGGCCTTCCACGGTGGATTCGGTAGAGAAGCGGAAGTTGAACACCGCTGTCAGGTCTCCGGGGATCACGTTGGTCGCGCCGGTGCCGGCGTTGAGGTTGGAGATCTGGAAGCTGGTCGGTGGGAAGAAGGTGTTGCCGTCGTCCCAATGCTCGGCGGCCAGTTCCGCCAGTGCCGGGGCAGCCAGGTGGATCGGGTTCTTCGCCAGGTGCGGGTAGGCCACGTGACCTTGCACGCCGCGCACGGTCAGGGTAGCGCCGAGGGAGCCGCGCCGGCCGTTCTTGACCACATCGCCGACCAGGCTGGTGCTGGACGGTTCACCGACGATGCACCAGTCCAGACGCTCCTTGCGCGCGGCCAGGCGTTCGATCACGGCCTTGGTGCCGTGGTGCGCCGGGCCTTCTTCATCGCTGGTGATCAGAAAGGCCACCGAGCCCTTGTGGTCCGGGTAGTCCTGCACGAAGCGCTCCGACGCCACCAGCATCGCCGCCAGGCTGCCTTTCATGTCCGCCGCGCCGCGGCCGCAGAGCATGCCGTGGTCGTCGATCAGCGCGTCGAACGGATCGTTCTGCCAGGCCTGCACCGGCCCGGTCGGGACCACGTCGGTGTGGCCGGCAAAGCACAGCACCGGGCCGTCGTGCTTGCCGTGGGTGGCCCAGAAGTTATCTACGTTTTCGATACGCATCGGCTCAAGCTGGAAACCGGCGTCGCCCAGGCGCTGCATCATCAGCTTCTGGCAATCGGCGTCGATCGGCGTCACCGAGGGACGGCGGATCAGGTCGATGGCAAGTTGAAGGGTCGGCGAAAGGTCGGCATGGGCCGTCATGGGAAACTCCGGAAATCGAGGCGGCGACGTTCTAATTGACTGTAGGAGCGAGCTTGCTCGCGAAAAACGCAAGAGCACCGCGTTCATTCAAGATGTTCGCGTGATCGTTGATGATTTTCGCGAGCAAGCTCGCTCCTACAGTGATATGTGCAAGGCTTACAAAACGGCCGTTATCTTATAGCAAAACGGCGGCCAGAGGCCGCCGTTTAGTGCATTGCACACGTTTTTACAGCGCGGTGGCCGGCTCTGCCTTCGGCGCCGGTTTCGGCAGCGACGACAGGAACGCCATGATCAACGCCGCCACATACGGCAGCGACTGCACCAGCAGCATCACCACCCAGAAGCGCATGTCGGCGCTCGGCAGGCCCTGCACCAGGTAGATCCCCAGCGCCGCGCCCCACAACAGCAGCATGATGAACATCTCTTCGCGGGCTTCGGAAATCGCTACCCAGAACCCGTGGTTATCCGCGTTTTTCGGTGTGCGAAAGAACGGAATGCTGGTGGTGAAGAAGCCATACAGCACCGCTTTGGCGATGGTGTGGGACAACGCCAGGCCGGCCAGCGCCGCACAGAACGCATCCTTGAGGTTAACCCCCACGGCACGACGGTACAGGAAGATGATCTTGCCCACCTTGAACACGAACAACGCCAACGGCGGGATCGCGAAAATCAGCAACGGCGGGTCGACCCGGGTCGGCACGATGATCATCGCCGCCGACCACAACAGCGCGCCGACGGTGAAGAAGATGTTCATGCCATCCGCGACCCACGGCAACCAGCCCGCGAGGAAGTGGTAGCGCTGGCCACGGGTCAGCTCGGTGTCCTTGCCGCGCAGCAGGCTGGCGGTGTGACGCTTGATGATCTGGATCGCGCCATAGGCCCAGCGGAAACGCTGTTTCTTGAAGTCGATGAAGGTGTCGGGCATCAGGCCCTTGCCGTAGCTTTCGTGGTAATACGCGGCCGACAGGCCTTTCTCGAACACGCGCAGGCCGAGTTCGGCGTCTTCGCAGATGCACCAGTCGGCCCAGCCCAGCTCTTCGAGCACCGAGCGACGGGTCATGGTCATGGTGCCGTGCTGGATGATCGCGTCGCGGTCGTTGCGGGTGACCATGCCGATATGGAAGAAGCCTTTGTATTCGGCGTAGCAGAGCTTCTTGAAGGTGCTTTCGTTCTGGTCGCGATAATCCTGCGGCGACTGCACCACGGCGATTTTCGGGTCGGCGAAGTGCGGCACCATGTGCTTGAGCCAGTTCGGCGACACGCAGTAGTCCGAGTCGATCACCGCGATCACTTCGGCATCCTTGGCGGTGTGCGGGATCAGGTAGTTCAACGCGCCGCCCTTGAAACCGGCCAGGGGCGCGACGTGGAAGAACTTGAAGCGCGGGCCCAGGGTTGCGCAGTAGTCGCGCACCGGTTCCCACACCGCCGGGTCCTTGGTGTTGTTGTCGATGATCAGGACTTCGTAGTCCGGGTAGTCGAGGGCGGCCAGGGCATCGAGGGTCTGTTTGACCATCTCTGGCGGCTCGTTGTAGCACGGCACATGGATCGACACTTTCGGGCGGTAGTCCGAGTCCCCCACGACCGGCAGGAATTCACGCCGACGCTTGTGAGTCCAGACCGCTTCCGCCAGTTCATGGGCTTCGGCCAGCAGCACGATAAACACGCCCAGGGCGCCGAGCGCCAGGAGGAAGCCGACCGTCAGGCTGAACCAGGTGCTGTATTGCTGGCTGTAGTCGTAGCCGATCCACACCAGCACCGAACCGCACAGGAACGCGATAAAGGTCAGGAAGGTCCGCCCGCGTTGGCGCAGGGCCGAGCCGTCGATCATCAGCAGGGTCAACGACAGCAGTGCAAGCACCACCGAACCGATGGCCAGCACGCGCCATTGCGGGATCGCGACCACCGGTCCTTCGAAGTTGAATTTCTGCTGACGCGCGGCGTTGTACACGCCCCAGTAGGCGCCGACCGAGCCTTCGTCGCTGGCTTTCCACGGTTGGTCGAAGGCCTCGATCACGAAGTAGTTGAAGCCCTGGCGGTTCAGCTTGTTCACCAGCGTGCGCAGGTAAATTGCCTGGTCGGCGGGAGACGCATCAGCACCGCCACGCATGCGGCCGTTGCTCGGCCAGCCGACTTCCGACAGCAGCAGCGGCTTTTTCGGGAAGGTCTTCTTCAGATCCCGTGCGCGGTCGAGTACGAATTGGCCCGCCTGGTCCACCGGAATATGTTCCCAGTACGGCAGGATGTGCGCGGCGATCAAGTCGACGTGCTTGGCCAGTTGTGGGTTGTGCTCCCAGATGTGCCATTGCTCGGAGGTGGTCACCGGCACCTTGACGGCCGCGCGCACGCGATCCAGCAACACGATCAGTGCTTCGGGGGTGATCTCTTTACGGAACAACGCTTCGTTGCCGACCACCACGCGCACGACGCTGCGCGAGCTGTTGGCGATCTCGATGGCGCGCTGGATCTCGCGTTCGTTGCGTTCCAGGTCCGGGCTGATCCAGATCCCCAGGGTGACGCGCAGGCCGAACTCTTCCGCCAGCTTGGGGATGTCTTCCAGAGTGCCGTCGACCGAGTAGGTCCGGATGTTGTCCGTCAACTTGCTCATGATCTCCAGATCGCGACGCATCTGGTCGTCGGTCGGGTACTGGTCTTTCTGTGGGTACTGGCCTTGTTGAAACGGCGAGTAGGAAAAACCGGAGATCTGTTCAGGCCAGTTGGGGGCAGTGACCGGGCGGTTGATCAGCGCCCAGAAGCCGGTGAACAGCGCGGCAATTGCCAGCACCACCACCAGGTTGAGTCCAAATTTACGCGATGACATGGCTATTTCGGGTTCCAAAAGGTGTGGAACGAAAAGAGGTGTCGGCCTACGCCGAACGGCGCGCATCCTACACCGGCCCTTCCCTGAGCGTACAGCAGACTGAGAAAAGCCGGACGTTAGTCCGCGAATCTCCAGCTAAGTTCTTTACTTGTATCGCGAAGTTTCGAACTTGTCCTGGCAAAGCCCTATAATGCGCGCCGGTTTTTGGGGTAATGGTCATGAGTACAGAAGATCCGCGGTTTGCAGGCGTCGCCCGTTTGTATGGCATTGAAGGCCTGGAGCGCTTGAAAGCGGCCCATGTGGCGATCGTCGGCGTCGGCGGCGTAGGCTCATGGGCGGCGGAAGCCATCGCCCGTTGTGGGGTGGGCGAGATCTCGTTGTTTGATTTGGATGATGTCTGCGTCAGCAACAGCAACCGTCAGTTGCATGCCCTCGACAGCACCGTGGGCAAACCCAAGGTCGAGGTGATGGCTGAGCGCCTGCGCGGCATCAACCCGGACTGCACGGTGCATGCCGTGGCGGATTTCGTGACCCGCGAGACCATGGCCGAGTACATCACCCCCAACATCGACTGCGTGATCGACTGCATCGACGCCGTCAACGCCAAGGCGGCACTGATCGCCTGGTGCAAGCGCCGCAAGATCCAGATCATCACCACCGGCGGCGCTGGCGGGCAGATCGACCCGACGTTGATCCAGGTCTGCGACCTGAACCGCACCTTCAACGATCCGCTGGCCTCGAAAGTGCGCTCCACCCTGCGCCGTGACTATGGCTTCTCGCGCACGGTGACCCGCCATTACAGCGTGCCGTGTGTGTTTTCCACCGAGCAACTGCGCTATCCGAAGCCGGACGGCAGCATCTGCTTGCAGAAGAGTTTTGTCGGCGACGGGGTAAAGCTGGACTGCGCCGGCGGGTTTGGCGCGGTGATGATGGTGACGGCCACCTTCGGCATGGTGGCGGCGACCAAGGCGGTGGACAAGATTGTGGCCGGGGTGCGCCGGCCTTCCGAGCGGGTCAAACCTTCTTAAACCTCAAGGCCTTGCACCATTCAAATGTGGGAGGGGGCTTGCTCCCGATAGCAGAGTGCCAGTCACTGAATACATTGACTGAACCACCGCTATCGGGGGCAAGCCCCCTCCCACATTGGGTTTTATGTACGGCTTAGTTCGCGCATGCGCTGCAGCACGGCGTTCAGGCCATTGCTGCGCGACGGCGACAACTGGCGGGACAGCCCCAGTTGATTGAACCAGTCCGGCAAGTCGACCGCCTGCAACTCGGCGGCCGACAGCCCGTTGACCCGCGCCAGCAGCAACGCCACCAGCCCACGGATCATGCGCGCTTCGCTGCTGGCGGCGAACTGCCAGTGGCCGTCGGATAAACGCCCGACCAGCCATACCAGGCTCTCGCAGCCCTGCACCAGATTGGCCTCGACCTTGTCTTCGTCCGCCAGCGGCGGCAGCCGTTCGCCCCATTGCATCAGCAGGCGCGCGCGTTGCTCCCAACTGCCCACTGCCTGAAACGACTCAAGCGCGCCGACAGCCTCGGCCGGCAGGCTCATCGCAGCATATCCAGGGCCTGGTCCAGCGCTTCGAAGAATCGCTCCAGATCATCGGAATTGTTGTACAGCGCCAGGGACACGCGAATCGCTCCCGACAAGTGCATCGCCTTGAGCAGCGGCATTGCGCAATGATGGCCGGCGCGCACGGCAATGCCCTGTTCGGTCAGCAAGTGCGCAAGATCGGCGTTATGCACGCCTTCCACCACAAAACTGACCAACGCCACCTGCGGCGCGCCCAGTACGCGCACGCCATTGCGCGCTTTCAGCCCGCGCAACAGGTACTCGTGCAGGGCGGCTTCGTGGGCGATGAGCGCCGGTTGATCCAGTGAATTGAGGTAATCCAGGCTGGCGCCCAGGCCGATCACGCTGGCAATCGGTGGGGTGCCGGCCTCGAACCCCAGCGGCGCGGGGCGGAAGCTGGCGCTGTGGTAATCGGCCTGTTGCACCATTTCGCCGCCGAACTGCCAGTGGCGCAGCTGTTGCAGGGCTTGGGTGCGGCCGTACAGCACGCCGACGCCGTCCGGGCCGTAGAGTTTGTGGCTGGAAAATACGTAGAAGTCGCAGCCCAGCGCTTGTACGTCGTGGCGGCCATGGACGATGCCCTGGGCGCCATCGACCACGGTCAGCGCGCCCTCGGCCTTGGCCATGGCCAGCAAGGGTTCCAGCGGCTGCCAGGTGCCCAGCACGTTGGACAGTTGGCTCACCGCCAGCAGGCGCGTGCGCGGGCCGATCAGCGTGGCGGCGGCCTGAAGGTCGATCATACCGTCGTCGCCAACCGGCAGGATCACCAGTTCCAGCGCGCGACGTTTGGCCAGTTGCTGCCAGGGCAGCAGGTTGGCGTGGTGTTCCAGGGCGCTGATGACTAGTTCATCGCCCGCATTGAATAAGTGCTCGAGGCCGTAGGCCAAGAGGTTCAGCGCCGACGTCGCGCCATGAGTGAAGACGATGTGCCCGCTGTCTCCTGCATTCAACCACTGCGCGACCTTGTTGCGACTGTCCTCGAAAGCCTGGGTCGCGTGGGCGCCCGGCAAATGCTGGGCACGGTGAACGTTGGCGGCGCCATTGGCGTAGTAATGGCTGATCGCGTCCAACAGGGCTTGAGGTTTTTGCGCGGTGGCGGCGCTGTCCAGATAGGTCTGGTCTTGCCGTTGCAGGGCGGCGATGGCCGGAAAGTCGACGCGCCAGGGAGAGGGCACAAGCATGGTGTTCAAGACTCGTATAAACGGGCCCCAGGATCGGGGCCCGCGAGTGGCATCGAGTCGCTGCTTAGTTGTGAGCGTGCAGCGCTTCGTTCAGTTCGATGGCCGACTTGTGGGTTTTGCACTCCACGGCACCGGTCTCGGAGTTACGGCGGAACAGCAGGTCTGGCTGGCCGGCCAGCTCGCGCGCCTTGACCACTTTAACCAACTGGTTGCGCTCGTCGAGCAGGGCAACCTTGGTCCCGGCGGTGACATACAGGCCCGATTCCACGGTGTTGCGGTCGCCCAGCGGGATACCGATACCGGCGTTGGCGCCGATCAGGCAGCCTTCGCCGACCTTGATCACGATGTTGCCGCCACCCGACAGGGTGCCCATGGTGGAGCAACCGCCGCCCAGGTCCGAACCCTTGCCGACAAATACGCCGGCCGAGACACGGCCTTCGATCATGCCCGGGCCTTCGGTGCCAGCGTTGAAGTTGACGAAACCTTCGTGCATCACGGTGGTGCCTTCGCCCACGTAGGCGCCCAGGCGGATACGCGCCGCGTCAGCGATACGCACGCCGCTGGGTACGACGTAATCGGTCATTTTCGGGAACTTGTCCACCGAGAACACTTCCAGCAGCTCGCCACGCAGGCGCGCTTCGAGTTGGCGTTCGGCCAGCTCATTGATGTCGATCGCGCCCTGGCTGGTCCAGGCCACGTTCGGCAGTTGCGCGAATACACCGGCCAGGCTCAGACCGTGGGGCTTGACCAGGCGGTGGGACAGCAGGTGCAGCTTGAGGTAGGCCTCAGGCGTGGAAGTCAGTGCGGCGTCTTCGGCCAGCAGGGTGGCGACCAGCGGGGTATGGCTTTCAGCCAGGCGGGTCAGCAGGGCTGCCTGGGTCGCGTCGACGCCTTTGAGCGCGTCAGCCAGTTGCAGGGCTTGGGCGACGGTGAAGGTGATCGCCTGGTTGCCTTCGCTGTAACCGAGGATCGGCGCGATGGCGGCGACGACTTCTGCCGACGGGTTGAGTACGGGTTGTGCGTAAAACACTTCCAGCCAAGCACCTTGGCGGTTCTGAGTGCCGACGCCGAAGCCCAGGCTGAACAGGGAATTGGACATGCTGTTACCTCTACAAAAATGGGATGGCCGGCCTACTTGAGGGCTGCCGAATAAGTATCTGGCTTGAAGCCAATCAGGGTTCTGTCTCCGAGATCAAGCACCGGGCGCTTGATCATCGAGGGTTGTGCGAGCATCAATTCAATGGCTTTCGACTGATCGAGATCGGCTTTGCGTTCGTCTTCGAGTTTGCGAAAGGTGGTGCCCGCACGGTTCAAAACCACCTGCCAACCGTGCTCGTTGCACCATTGGGTCAAGTGTTCGCGGTCGATACCGACGGTTTTGTAGTCATGGAACTCGTAGCTCACGCCGTGCTCGTCGAGCCAGGTGCGGGCTTTTTTCATGGTGTCGCAGGCTTTGATGCCGAAAAGGTGCAAGGTTTTACTTGATACGGTCAAGGAATTGCCCCCCTTTGGACCAATGAAGATGAAAGGTCTGGGATTATGCCACGACCAGCGGGTTTGGGTGCCGCTCGTCTCTAGCGTGGATTGCCCCGTGCGACTATTGTGCGAAAGCCATCGCGCAGCATAGGCGGCTAATATGGCACTTCAATGGTGAGTTGTTGCCTGATGTGTGTCGTTGCAAGTCGATTGTCCGGGAAAACCGCGTTATGCAAACCGCCTACACCGTTCTTATCTTGCTGATGCTGGTCAGCGTTTCGCGTCTGGTATGGCGAGTCATCCCACTGCCGTTACCGCTGGTGCAGATTGCCGCCGGGGCCTTGCTGGCCTGGCCCACGCTGGGGCTGCATGTCGCGCTGGACCCGGAGTTGTTCCTGTTTCTGTTCCTGCCGCCGCTGTTGTTCTCCGATGGCTGGCGCATGCCTAAGCGTGAACTGTGGCGCCTGCGCGGGCCGATTCTGACGTTGGCGGTGGGGCTGGTGTTGTTCACCGTGGTCGGCGCCGGCTACTTCATTCATTGGTTGTTGCCTTCGATTCCATTGCCGGTGGCCTTTGCCCTGGCGGCGGTGTTGTCGCCGACGGACGCCGTGGCGGTGTCGGCCATTTCCCAGAACCGTTTACCCACGCCGTTGATGCATATGCTCCAGGGCGAAGCCTTGATGAACGATGCCTCGGGCCTGGTGACCTTCAAGTTCGCCCTGGTGGCAGCCTTGACTGGGGTGTTTTCCCTGGCGGATGCCAGCCTGACCTTTGTACTGGTGGCCATCGGCGGTCTGGCGGTCGGGATCGCGTTGAGCTGGCTGGTGGGGCGCTTGCGTGTCTGGATGATTGCGCGAGGCTGGGACGACCCGGCCACCCACGTTGTGTTCATGTTGCTGCTGCCGTTCGCCGCCTATGTTCTGGCCGAACGCCTGGGCGCATCGGGGATTCTTTCGGCCGTGGCGGCGGGCATGATGCAAAGCTGGCTGGACCTGCTGCCCCGCCAGACCAGCACGCGCTTGCTCAATCGCAGTGTGTGGTCGCTACTGGAGTTTGCCTTCAATGGCTTGATCTTCCTGCTATTGGGGTTGCAACTGCCGGACATCATCAAGGCGGTGGTGAGTCATGAAACCACGCTGTGGCCGACCCTGCTGTATCGCTGCCTGGACGTGGTCGCGATCTTCCTGGTGTTGTTGGTATTACGCTTCATCTGGGTGCAAAGCATCTGGCGTCTGTCGGGCGTGCTCCGGCGCCTGCGTGGGAAAAGCGAGCTTACCCTGGTGCCGACGGCACGTTCCTGCTGGCTGTTGACCGTGGGCGGTGTGCGCGGGGCGGTGACGTTGGCCGGTGTGATGTCGGTGCCCTTGCTGCTGGCGCCGGGCAAGGCGTTCCCGGAACGCGATCTGCTGATCTTTATCGCGGCCGGGGTGATCCTGTTGTCGCTCATCGCTGCCTGTATTGCGTTGCCGCTGCTGCTGCGCGGCATTGAAAAAAGCCCCGATGAAAAACACCACAATGAAGTGCGCGAGGCGTGGAAAAAGACCGCCGTGGCGGCGATCCATGCGCTTGAGGTCGAAGAACCCACCGAGAGCGCTCCCGCGGACGCCGCCCAGGCCGCATTGGCTACCGAACTGAAGGCGCGACTGATGTCGGAATACCGGCATCAGTTGGACGTCTTCAACGACTCCGCCGAAGCCCAGGCACTGGCGTCGCAGATGGACCAACTGGAGCGAAAGCTACGGCTCAAGGCGTTGCGGGCGCAGCGCTTGGAGTTGTATAGCCTGAGCCGTCATCACCGGATCGGGGATGACGTGTTGAGGGAGGTGTTGGACGACCTGGACATGAGTGAGGCGAACCTGGGGTCGCCGAAGTAGGCAATTGGGGGCCGCCGTGCCGCCGGCGCTGAGTATGCGTTGCCTTAAACGGTGCAGTCTGAGTCGGCATCACGAAAGCGTGGATGACGGATCACGGCGGGTATGGGCGCCGCTTGAGGGTAGGCTTTTTGGGCCCAGGCAATGTCTCCGTCACTCAGTGACCTGTTCTCGCTGTGCGCCCGCTTTCCATTGGTCTGGTCCGGGCTGACAGCGTAGTGCATGACCGAGTCAGGGTCATAAGGCAGCAAGTCATAAGCGCTGCTGCGAGTCAGCGGCAGGACGTTGTCCTCCACCTCCTGCGGGTTGGGGGTGTTGCGGTAGGTCTGGTGGATGGTTTCACGGTTCCACGGAATGTTGGCATCGGGGTGCTGGTGGGCGTGATGGGCACCGAGCATATGCCCGAATTCATGCAGGACGGTGTCTTCGAAGCGGGGCGCGTTGTGATCCATGGGCAGGCTCATGGTCGGCAGCCCGAACGGAATGTTGCGCGCATCGGTGCCTATGGATGAAGCGCCGCCGTTATCGCCCGGCGGATTCTGCGCAATACGGATATCGCCTCTCGCGCCCGAGACAAAATCAAACTTCAGGTTGATATGGGGCAGCCAACGGCTGGCGGCTTTTTTCACGGCCAGCACGTATTCGTCGTCCACCCCATACTCATACATGGCGATCGTGAGCGTAGTGTTCTGGGGCCAGTATTTGCCCGGCTCGCCGACATTGCGTCGACGTCTCGAAAGACTGTGCGTTGGCGTAGCGCTATCGCTGCTTTCGCCAGGCGACCAGTGCGTGCCAGGCTGATACGAGGCTTCGGGGGCGGGGTTTATCATTGAGCGTTTCCTGCGGCAGGTCGAGACGAGACACTGGTTGATTCGTGCCAATTACAGGAAAGTTCCCGGCGGTGTTGAGTGAATACGTGAGCCGATGTTTACCCCTGGGCCCGCTACGTCGGGTTGACCGGGGGGTACAGCATTCTGATCGTTTGCTTGTCGCCCGCGGAAAGGGTTGTGTTTTTAGGAATGGCCTGGCCGTTGCGCCTCAATGCTGCCGGAATTTCATAATGCATCACGGACTGTGGATCGTATGGGGTGATCTGCAGGCCGGGCCGGTTGTCTGGCTCAAGGATATGCTCGCGTACCATGGCTTCGTTGAAAGAGTCGCTGGTGTAGTAGTCATACACTTGGGGGCTGTCCCAATCCAGGCTGTTCTGCGGGTGTTGGTGTTCGTGCAATAACCCGAGGGCGTGGCCGAATTCGTGCAGGGCCGTACTGCGCAACTTCTTCGAGTCGTCGGTCCGGTTGAGGTGCATCGTGGGTTGATCTTCATCGATGCGCTTGGCCTCCGTGCCAATGGCGGACCAATTGCCCTTGAGCCCTTCATCGTCAGAAATACGAATATCGCCCGTCTTGCCTTCGACGATATTGAAGCGCAGGGCCGGCGTGTGGTGGGCCCACTCGCGGATAGCGTCCACCACCAGCGCTTTGCTTTTTTCGCTGCTCAGGTCGAGCGCAACGGTGACCACGCCGGCCGGCCAGCGCTTGTCGCTGTCGGCGATGCCTCTTTTGGTTCGCCCGGCGGATTCGGGAGGGGAGGTGTGGTTATTCGGGAGCGGCTCATAAGCGGGGGGAGGGGCGAGCGACGGGGTGATTAGGCTCATAGGCATTACTCGTAGGAAGTTTGCCTATTGGTGGTGAGCGAGTGAACAAGGTTCCCGCACTGTGCGACACAGTGCGGGATGTGGCGAGGTTACTTCCTGCGTTGAATGAAATCGCGAATGCGCTCAGCCGCTTCCACGCACTCCGCCAGTGGTGCAACCAATGCCATGCGAACGCGCCCGGCGCCTGGGTTGACGCCGTCCACCTCCCGCGACAGGTACGAACCGGGTACTACGGTCACGTGTTCTTGCACAAACAGATCGCGACAGAAGGCGGCGTCGTCACCCTCTACATTCGGCCACAGGTAGAAACCACCATCGGGGGCTTGTACGTCCAGCACCGGCTTGAGGATCGCCAGCACGGCGTCGAATTTTTCCCGATACAGGTCGCGGTTGGCCTGGACGTGGGCTTCGTCCTGCCAGGCGGCGATGCTTGCCAGTTGGGTTTGCACGGGCATCGCGCAGCCGTGGTAGGTGCGGTACAGCAGGAAGGCCTTGAGGATGTCGGCGTCGCCGGCCACGAAGCCGGAACGCAGGCCCGGCAGGTTGGAGCGCTTGGACAGGCTATGGAACACCACGCAGCGTTTGAAGTCCTGGCGGCCGAGTTCGACGCAGGCGCTCAACAGGCCCGGCGGCGGGCTTTGTTCGTCGAAGTACAGCTCGCTGTAGCACTCGTCGGCGGCAATCACAAAGTCATATTCGTCGGCCAGGGCGATGAGCTTTTTCAGGGTGTCGACCGGGATCAGCGCGCCGGTCGGGTTGCCGGGGGAGCACAGGAACAGGATCTGGCAGCGCTTCCAGACGTCTGGCGACACGGCGTCGAAATCCGGGTTGAAGCCATTGGCGTCCAGGCACGGCAGGTAGTGCGGCTTGGCGCCGGCCAGGAACGCCGCGCCTTCATAGATCTGGTAGAACGGGTTCGGGCTTACCACCAGCGCGTCGTCACTGCGATTGACCACGGCTTGGGTGAAGGCGAACAGTGCCTCGCGGGTGCCGTTGACCGGCAGGATGTTACGCGCCGGGTCCAGCCAGCCCTTGGGTACATTGAAGCGGCGTTCGCACCAGGCCGCGATGGCTTCGCGCAGCGCCGCAATGCCCAGGGTGGTCGGGTACACCGCCATCTGGTCGAGGTTATTGCTCAACGCCTCGGCGACGAAGGTCGGCGATTTATGCTTGGGCTCGCCGATGGACAACGCGATCGGACGTTTGTCCGGGTTCGGCGTGACGCTGCCGAGCAGGGCGCGCAATTTTTCGAACGGGTAGGGCTGCAGCTGGTTCAGGGCGTTGTTCATCGGTGGATCTCGTGCAAGGCGTTAAAAACTGGGCGGGTATCAAATCGTCAGGCGCGTCAGCTCGACCCCGGGCTCCTGGTGAACGCTCAACTGCTGGACGATTGCATCCTGCAGGCGGCGGCACAGTTCGGGGTCGGACAGCGGCTGGTTGTCGGCGTCGGTAATGAAGAACACGTCTTCCACGCGCTCGCCGAGGGTCGCAATCTTGGCGTTCTGCAACGACAGGTCGAACTCCAGGAAAATCCCGCCGATCCGCGCCAGCAGGCCCGGGCGATCCGGCGCGCTGAGTTCCAGCACCGTCACCGGGCGCTGGGCGTCGTTGGAAATGGTCACCTGGGGCGCAAACGCAAAATGCTTGAGCTGGCGTGGCACGCGGCGCTGGATGATGGTCGGGTAGTCGTCCGGGTTGCGCAACGCTTCGGTCAGGCCTTCGCGGATCTTTTTCACCCGCGCCGGGTTATCGCCGATGGACTCGCCTTCGGTGTCGAGCACGATGTAGGTGTCGAGGGTGAACTGGCTGCTGGAGGTGATGACCCGGGCGTCGTGGATGTTCAGGTTGAGCTGGTCCATGGCCGCTACGGTCACGGCGAAGAAGTCGTGCTGGTCGGGGGCGTAGATGAAGATCTGCGTGCCGCCTTCGAACTCGCGTTGGGTCGTCTCTTTGATCAGCACCAGCGGGCCGCCATCGGCCGGTTGCTGCAGGATTGCATCGCTGTGCCAGGCCACGTCGCCGGCGGTGTGGCGCAGGAAGTAATCGTCGCCCAGTTGCGACCACAATTGTTCGACGTCGTCCGGGTCGTTGCCGCCGCGCACCAGGATATCCAGGGCCGCGCTTTGGGTGCGGCGGATCTGTTCTTCGCGGTCCACCGGGTTTTCCAGGCCCCGGCGCAGGGCGCGCTTGGTCTCGGTGTAAAGCTGGCGCAACAGGCTCGCGCGCCAGGAGTTCCAGAGGGTCGGGTTGGTGGCATTGATATCGGAAACCGTCAGCACATACAGGTAGTCGAGACGGGTTTCATCGCCGACGATCCCGGCGAAGTCATGGATCACCTGCGGGTCGGACAGGTCCTTGCGCTGGGCGGTCGTCGACATCACCAGATGGTTCTGCACCAGCCAGACAATCAGGCGGCTGTCCCACAACGGCAACTGGTGACGCTGGCAGAACGCCTCGGCATCGACCGCGCCGACTTCCGAATGGTCGCCGTGGCGGCCTTTGCCGATGTCGTGGTACAGGCCGGCCAGGTAGATCAGTTCGGGTTTGGGCAGCTTGGCCATCAGCTTACTGGCCAGCGGGAATTTCTCTGACACCTGGGTGTACTGCAGCTTACGCAGGTGCTTGATCAGGTTCAGGGTGTGGGCGTCGACGGTGTAGATGTGGAACAGGTCGTGCTGCATCTGCCCGACGATAAAGCCGAACTCCGGCAGGTAACGCCCGAGGATGCCGTAGCGGTTCATCCGCCGCAGGTTGCGGTGGATGCCGATCTTGCACTTGAACAGCTCGATGAACAGGCTGGTGTTGCGGATGTCGTTGCGAAAGTCATCGTCGATCAGGTGACGGTTTTCTCGCAGCAGGCGAATCGTGTCGGCGCGCACGCCTTTGATTTCCGGCTGCTGGGCCATCAGCACGAAAATTTCCAGCATGGCAAACGGCGTGCGGCGGAACACGTTGTCGTTGCGCGCCTCGATATAGCCGTCGTGCAGCTGGAAACGCGGGTTGATCGGCTGCGGCGGCGCTTCGTCTTCCGGGGCCAGGATCACTTCTTCGAAGTGCTGGATGATCAGGTCGCTGAGCTGGGCGATGCTCATGACCACCCGGTAGTACTGCTGCATGAAACTTTCGATGCTGGTCTTCGCGTCTTCGCCCTCGAAACCCAGCAGGGTGGCGATGGAGCGCTGATGGTCGAACAGCAGACGGTCTTCGGCGCGCCCGGCGAGCATGTGCAGGGCGTAGCGCACTTTCCAGAGGAATTCCTGGGACGAGGCGAGCAGGGCGTTTTCGCTTTCCACCAGAAAGCCTTCACCGGCCAGGGCGCGCAGGTTCAGGGTGCCGTACTGGCGACGGGCGACCCACAAGATCGTCTGGATATCGCGCAAGCCCCCGGGGGAGCCTTTGACGTTGGGTTCCAGGTTGTATTCGGTGTCGTTGTACTTGTGGTGCCGGGCTTTCTGCTCGGCGCGCTTGGCCAGGAAGAACTCCTTGCTCGGCCACATGTGTGCGGTGCTGGTGACTTCGAGCATGCGTTGGCGCAGACGCTCGGGACCGGCGATGGTGCGGCTTTCCATCAGGTTGGTGATGACGGTGAGGTCGGCGCGGGCTTCTTCGCCGCATTCGGCCACCGAGCGCACGCTCTGGCCGACTTCCAGGCCGATGTCCCACAGCAGCGTCAGAAAACGCTCGATGGAATCGCGAAAGATCTCATGGTCGGCGCTGTCCAGCAGGATCAGCAGGTCGATGTCCGAGTAGGGGTGCAGCTCGCCGCGGCCGTAGCCGCCGACCGCCACCAGGGCGATATCGGCGTCTTCGCTCCAACTGAACTGTTCCCAGGCCTTTTGCAGGATGTTATCGACGAACCAGGCACGGTCCTCGATCAGCCGACGGATGTCCCGGCCGCTGCGAAAGCGCTCGTCGAGCACCTCGCGGGCCTGGCGGATAGCCTTCTTGAAGGCGGCGATAGGGCTGGCCTTCAGCGCCAGTTCGGCCTGGAACTGGCCACGGTCGAAGAGTTCGGGATCCACCTGGGGCATCGTTCGGCTTTCCTTTCTATCTATCAGTCAGTCACAACACAGTCTGGGAAAACCAGGGCAGCCGTTACGCCGAGATGCGTGGGATGGTGTCGTCCGCGCGCAGGGTGAAGATCTCGTAGCCGGTGTCGGTGACCAGCAGGGTGTGTTCCCACTGGGCGGAGAGCTTGCGGTCCTTGGTGATGGCGGTCCAGCCGTCGCCCAGCACCTTGGTGTCGGCCTTGCCCTGGTTGATCATTGGCTCGATGGTAAAGGTCATGCCGGCTTTGAGTTCCATGCCGGTGCCGGCGCGGCCGTAGTGCAGGATTTGCGGCTCTTCGTGGAACACCTTGCCGATGCCGTGGCCGCAGAACTCACGGACCACCGAGAAGCCGTTCTTTTCAGCGTGCTTCTGGATCACTTCACCGATATCGCCCAGGCGGCAGCCGGGTTTGACGATTTCAATGGCCTTGTACATGCATTCCTGGGTCACCTGGGACAGGCGCTCGGCCCAGACCGGCACGGTGCCGACATGGAACATGCGGCTGGTATCGCCGTGGTAGCCGTCTTTGATGACGGTGACGTCGATGTTCAGGGTGTCGCCGTCTTTCAGCGGTTTGTCGCCGGGAATCCCGTGGCAGACCACGTGGTTGATCGAGGTGCAGATCGACTTGGGGAAGCCCTTGTAGTTCAGCGGGGCAGGGATAGCTTTTTGCACGTCGACTATATAGTCGTGGCAAATGCGGTCCAGCGTTTCGGTGGTGACGCCGGGCTTGACGTGTTCGGCAATCATTTCCAGCACGTCGGCCGCCAGTTTGCCGGCAACGCGCATGCCGGCAATGTCTTCGGCGGTTTTCAAGGTAACGGTCATACAGGCTCTCTCTCTAGCGCGAGGCGCTGAAATCAATACGGTTTACGGGTGTGCGACAAAAGGTTGCAGAATTCGCACAAACCCTGAAAAACGCGATTCTACCAGACGCGGGCGGCAAACCATGAGCGTCTGGCCATCGGTTATCTCTATAAGGTGGGGCTATAGTGGCGCGATTCAAAGGGTTGCGCAAAAGTCGTTGGCGGCAAATGTGATTGCGGGTTTCGTTTTTTCCCTTCGTGTGGTATAAAATGCGCCGCTTTCCGGGGATACCCCGCGAAGCTTAAATCCACACACGTGTCGACACGATGACCTGGGTGCCGGAGGCCTTGATGCCGCTGGTTGGTCATTGGGATACGTGGAGGCCAAACCCGACTTATTAAGGAACTATCATGTCCCAAGTCAACATGCGCGATATGCTGAAGGCCGGTGTGCACTTCGGTCACCAGACCCGTTACTGGAACCCGAAAATGGGTAAATACATTTTCGGCGCGCGTAACAAGATCCACATCATCAACCTTGAAAAAACCCTGCCAATGTTCAACGAAGCTCTGACTTTCGTAGAGCGTCTGGCCCAGGGCAAAAACAAGATTCTGTTCGTCGGCACCAAGCGTTCCGCTGGCAAGATCGTTGCTGAAGAAGCAGCACGTTGCGGTTCGCCGTACGTCGATCACCGCTGGTTGGGCGGCATGCTCACCAACTTCAAAACCATCCGTGCTTCCATCAAGCGTCTGCGTGACCTTGAAGTGCAAGCCGAAGACGGTACTTTCGCCAAGCTGACCAAGAAAGAGGCGCTGATGCGTACTCGCGACCTGGAAAAGCTCGATCGTTCCCTGGGTGGTATCAAGGACATGGGCGGTCTGCCTGACGCACTGTTCGTTATCGACGTTGATCACGAGCGCATTGCGATCACCGAAGCCAACAAGCTGGGCATCCCTGTTATCGGCGTAGTCGATACCAACAGCAGCCCAGAAGGCGTTGACTACATCATCCCAGGCAACGATGACGCCATCCGCGCTATCCAGCTGTACATGGGTTCGATGGCTGACGCTGTCATCCGCGGTCGCAACCACGTTGCTGGTGGTACCGAGCAGTTCGCTGAAGAAGCTCCGGTAGCCGCAGCTGAGTAATTGACGCCCTGGCGTTGACTCAGTAAGCAAAAAGGGGGCTTGGCCCCCTTTTTGCCCCCTCGAAAACCATTTGTCGGCAGCGCAGCTACAACATCTGTAACGTGCAGCGGCCTACAAGGGTGATTCGGGAAGAATTGATCGCCCGTTTGATCGGGTGGAATGGTTGAAAACCTATCCAAGAGGATTTTGAAATGGCAGAGATTACTGCAGCGTTGGTTAAAGAACTGCGTGAGCGTACCGGCGAAGGCATGATGGATTGCAAAAAGGCCTTGACCAAGGCTGGCGGCGACATCGAAAAAGCCATTGATGACATGCGTGCTTCGGGCGCCATCAAGGCTGCCAAGAAAGCAGGCAACGTTGCTGCTGAAGGCGCCATCGCGCTGAAAGAAGACGGTAAATCCGCAGTTCTGCTGGAAGTGAACTCGCAGACCGACTTCCTGGCTCTGCAGGACGACTTCAAGGCATTTGTTGCTGCCAGCATTGAGAAAGCGTTCGCTGACAAGCTGACTGACGCCGCTCCGCTGATCGCCGCTCAAGAAGCTGATCGCCTGGTACTGGTCGGCAAGGTTGGCGAAAACGTCAACATCCGTCGCCTGGCTCGCGTTGAAGGTGATGTTGTCGGTGGTTACCTGCACGGCAACAAGATCGGCGTTGTGGTTGCCCTTAAAGGCGGCAGCGTTGAGCTGGCCAAAGACATCGCTATGCACGTAGCGGCCAGCAACCCTGAATTCCTGCTGCCATCGGAAGTGTCCGCTGAAGCCATCGAACGCGAAAAAGCGGTGTTCCTGAGCCTCAACGCTGACAAGATCGCGGGCAAGCCAGAAAACATCGTTGAAAACATGATCAAAGGCCGTATCAGCAAGTTCCTGGCTGAAGCGAGCCTGGTTGAGCAGGCGTTCGTCAAGAACCCTGAAATCAAGGTTGGCGAACTGGCCAAGAAAGCCGGTGCTGAAATCGTTTCCTTCACTTACTACAAAGTAGGCGAAGGCATCGAGAAGCCGGTCGACAACTTCGCTGAAGAAGTTGCTGCCCAGCTGGCTGCCGCCAAGCAATAAGACGGTTTTCAACTGTCGCCCGAAAGAGGCTGCCCGCTCACGCGCGCAGCCTCTTTTCAAATGGGAAGGCTAATTTTATTTGGCTTCCCTTCGGAACTGGCTTACAAAGCCGTGTTCCGATGGCGCTGTGATAGCGTCCAGCTAGAGTGAACGCAAGCCGTAAACGGCTCGCCAAGAATTTTTTAAAATACGCCGCAGGAGAGATTCGCAATGGCTCAGCAGGGCAGTGGTTATCAGGCTCGCTATAAACGCATTCTACTCAAGCTCAGCGGCGAGGCCCTGATGGGCTCGGAAGAGTTCGGGATCGATCCCAAGGTGCTCGACCGCATGGCGCTGGAAGTTGGCCAATTGGTCGGCATCGGCGTGCAGGTCGGCCTGGTGATTGGCGGTGGCAACCTGTTCCGCGGTGCCGCACTGAGTGCGGCGGGCATGGACCGGGTCACCGGCGACCACATGGGCATGCTGGCCACTGTGATGAACGCCCTGGCCATGCGCGATGCCCTGGAGCGCGCCAACATCTCGGCGATCGTGATGTCGGCTATTTCCATGGTAGGCGTGACCGATCACTATGACCGTCGCAAAGCCATGCGCCACCTGAACGCCAAGGAAGTGGTCATCTTCGCCGCCGGTACCGGCAACCCGTTCTTCACCACCGACTCGGCCGCATGCCTGCGTGCGATTGAAATCGATGCTGACGTCGTGTTGAAAGCGACCAAAGTCGACGGCGTATACACTGCAGATCCATTCAAAGACCCGCATGCCGAGAAGTTCGATCATCTGACCTACGATGAAGTGCTGGATCGCAAGCTGGGCGTGATGGACCTGACGGCAATTTGCCTGTGCCGCGACCACAAGATGCCGCTGCGCGTATTTAACATGAACAAGCCCGGCGCCCTGCTGAACATCGTACACGGCGGCGCGGAAGGCACTCTGATCGAGGAAGGCCAACAATGATCAACGAAATCAAGAAAGACGCCCAAGCGCGTATGCACAAATCCCTGGAGTCTCTGGCCCATGCGTTCGGCCAGATTCGTACAGGCAAGGCGCACCCCAGCATTCTGGGGAGCGTGATGGTGCCGTACTACGGTGCCGACACCTCCATCACCCAAGTGGCCAATATCACCGTAAAAGACTCGCGCACCCTGCAAGTCGTTGCCTTCGAGCGCAACATGCTCGCGGCGGTCGACAAGGCGATCCAGAGCGCCGGCCTGAACCTCAACCCGACCAACCTGGGCGAGTTGCTGCTGATTTCCATGCCTGCCCTGACTGAAGAAACCCGCAAGGGCTTCACCAAGCAGGCGCGCAGCGCAGCAGAAGATGCACGTGTTGCCGTGCGCAACATCCGTCGCGATGCCCTGGGCGAGCTGAAGAAGCTGGTCAAGGACAAGGAAATCAGCGAAGACGAAGAGCGCCGTGCGGCGGCTGACATCCAGAAGCTGACCGACAAGGCCGAAGCTGATATCGATGCGGCCACCAAGCAAAAAGAAGCGGACTTGATGGCCGTATAAGGGTCAGGGCGCTTTCATGGAAAAGACCAAGCAGACTGTGCCCTCCGTGGTGCCGCGCCATGTCGCGATCATCATGGATGGGAATAATCGCTGGGCGAAAAAACGCTTCCTGCCTGGCGTCGCCGGGCACAAAGCGGGTGTCGATGCGGTACGGGCAGTGATCGAGGTGTGCGCCGAGGCCAAGGTCGAAGTGTTGACCTTGTTCGCGTTTTCCAGTGAAAACTGGCAGCGCCCGGCCGAGGAAGTCAGTGCCTTGATGGATCTGTTCTTCAGGGCTCTGCGTCGTGAGGCCAAGCGCCTCAACGACAACAACATCACGCTGCGCATCATTGGTGATCGCTCGCGGTTCCACCCGGAGCTGCAAGCGGCCATGCGTGAGGCTGAAGCCATTACCGCCGGCAGTAACCGTTTTGTGCTGCAGATTGCCGCCAACTACGGTGGCCAGTGGGACATCGCCCAGGCTGCGCAACGGCTTGCCCGCGAAGTGCAGGCCGGCCACCTGCAGCCGGACGAAATCACGCCCGAACTGTTGCAGACCTGCCTGGTTACCGGCGACCTGCCGCTGCCGGACTTGTGCATCCGTACCGGTGGCGAGCACCGCATCAGTAATTTCCTGTTGTGGCAGTTGGCCTATACCGAGCTGTATTTCTCCGACCTGTTCTGGCCGGACTTCAAACACGATGCCATGCGTAAAGCGCTGGCCGATTTCGCTTCCCGTCAGCGTCGCTTCGGTAAAACGAGCGAGCAGATCGAAGCTGGAGCCCGGGTTTAATGCTTAAACAACGAATCATCACTGCACTGATCCTGCTGCCGATTGCCTTGTGTGGCTTTTTTCTGCTCGACGGATCCGGCTTTGCGCTGTTCATCGGCCTGGTCGTGACGCTTGGTGCCTGGGAATGGGCGCGCCTGGCCGGCTTCAGTGCGCAGTTGCCGCGGGTGGTGTATGCCGCCATCGTGGCGCTGTTGCTGTTCCTGATGTACATCCTCCCGGATCTCGCTCCTTGGGTGTTGGGTGCGGCAGTGCTGTGGTGGGCGTTGGCGACCTTCCTGGTGTTGACTTATCCGCGCACCAGCAGCCAGTGGTCCAGTGTTGCCTGCAAGCTGGTGATCGGCTTGTTGATTCTGCTGCCGGCCTGGCAAGGGCTGGTGGAGATCAAGCGTTTTCCGATCGGCAATGAGTTGATCCTGGCGGTGATGGTGTTGGTCTGGGGTGCCGATATCGGTGCCTACTTCTCCGGTCGGGCCTTCGGCAAGCGCAAGCTGGCGCCGGCGGTCAGTCCGGGCAAGAGCTGGGAGGGCGTGTACGGCGGCCTGGCCTTGACCTTGGTGATCACGCTCGTGGTTGGTGTTGTGCGTGGCTGGTCGGTGAAAGAGCTGTGCCTGGCCTTGCTGGGCGCGGCCATCGTCGTATTGATCTCGGTCGTGGGCGACCTCACCGAGAGCATGTTCAAGCGCCAGGCCGGGATCAAGGACAGCAGCAATCTGTTGCCGGGTCATGGCGGCGTGCTGGACCGTATCGACAGTCTGACCGCTGCGATCCCGATCTTTGCCGTGCTGTTGTGGATGGCTGCGTCGTGAGCCGCCTGCAACAGGTCACCGTGCTGGGTGCGACCGGCTCGGTAGGGTTGAGCGCCCTGGATGTGATCGCGCGCCACCCGGAACGCTATCAAGTTTTCGCATTGACCGGCTTCTCTCGCCTGACTGAGCTGCTGGCGCTGTGCGTGCGCCATGCGCCACGTTTTGCCGTCGTGCCTGGGGTCGCCGCCGCGCGAGGCTTGCAGGATGACCTGCGCGCCGCCGGCCTGGCTACTCAGGTGCTGGTGGGCGAGGAAGGGTTGTGTCAGGTGTCGGCCGATGCCGAGGTGGATGCCGTGGTGGCGGCCATCGTCGGCGCCGCTGGCTTGCGCCCGACCCTGGCTGCCGTCGATGCGGGCAAGAAGATCCTGCTGGCTAATAAAGAAGCGCTGGTCATGTCCGGCACGCTCTTTATGCAGGCGGTGCGCAAGAGCGGGGCGGTATTGCTGCCGCTCGACAGTGAGCACAACGCGATTTTCCAGTGCATGCCCGGCGATTTTGCCCGCGGCCTGAGCCAGGTCGGTGTACGCCGGATTTTGCTGACAGCATCCGGTGGACCTTTTCGCAAAACTCCGCTGGCGGACCTGGAGCATGTGTCTCCGGATCAGGCGTGCGCCCATCCGAACTGGTCCATGGGGCGCAAGATCTCCGTGGATTCGGCCAGCATGATGAACAAGGGCCTGGAGTTGATCGAGGCCTGCTGGTTGTTCGATGCGCGGCCCGATCAGGTCGAGGTGGTGATTCATCCGCAAAGTGTGATTCATTCCCTGGTCGACTATGTGGATGGCTCGGTGCTGGCGCAGTTGGGTAACCCCGACATGCGGACGCCGATCGCCAATGCCCTGGCCTGGCCTGAACGGATCGATTCCGGTGTTGCACCGTTGGACCTGTTCGCGATTGCACGCCTGGACTTCGAGGCACCGGACGAGCAGCGCTTTCCATGCCTGCGCCTGGCGCGGCAAGCTGCGGAGGCGGGCAACAGCGCGCCAGCGATGCTCAATGCGGCTAACGAGGTGGCGGTGGCGGCGTTTCTCGAACAGCGCATCCGCTTTCCGCAGATCGCGAGTATCATCGAGGATGTTCTGAGTCTTGAGCCCGTGGTGGCTGTGAATGATCTGGGGGCAGTGTTCGAGGCGGATGCCAAGGCCCGCGCCCTGGCCGAACAATGGTTGAACCGCAACGCGCGTTAGTCTTTGGGCGTGTTTGCGTCTTCAGGCACTGGATTGGAATGCGGAGAAATTAGATGAGTGCGCTTTACATGATTGTCGGCACCCTGGTTGCTCTGGGTGTGCTGGTTACCTTCCACGAATTCGGCCACTTCTGGGTGGCGCGTCGTTGCGGCGTCAAGGTACTGCGCTTTTCCGTTGGTTTCGGCATGCCGTTGCTGCGTTGGCACGACCGCCGTGGCACCGAGTTCGTGATCGCGGCCATCCCCTTGGGCGGCTACGTCAAGATGCTCGATGAGCGCGAAGGCGAAGTGCCGGCGGATCAACTGGATCAGTCCTTCAATCGCAAGACCGTTCGTCAGCGCATCGCTATTGTCGCCGCCGGCCCGATCGCCAATTTCCTGTTGGCCATGGTGTTCTTCTGGTTCCTGGCCATGCTCGGCAGCGAACAGATACGTCCGGTGATCGGCGCGGTTGAAGCGGACAGCATGGCGGCGAAGGCGGGATTGGTCGCCGGGCAGGAAATTGTTTCCATTGATGGCGAACCAACCACCGGTTGGGGCGCGGTCAATTTGCAGTTGGTACGTCGCCTGGGCGAAAGCGGCACCGTCAAGGTGGTGGTGCGCGAGCAGGACTCTTCCGCCGAGACCCCGCGTGAACTGGCCCTCGACCATTGGCTCAAGGGGGCCGATGAGCCGGACCCGATCAAGTCCCTGGGTATTCGCCCATGGCGCCCGGCCTTGCCGCCGGTGCTCGCCGAGCTTGACCCGAAAGGCCCGGCCCAGGCCGCAGGTCTGAAAACCGGCGACCGCCTGCTGGCCCTCGATGGCCAGGCGCTGGGCGACTGGCAGCAAGTGGTCGACCTGGTGCGTGTACGGCCTGATACCAAAATTGTGCTGAAAGTTGAGCGCGATGGTGCTCAAATCGACGTCCCCGTGACCCTGGCGGTTCGCGGGGAAGCCAAGGCGGCCGGGGGTTACCTCGGTGCCGGCGTGAAAAGCCCGGAGTGGCCGCCGTCGATGATGCGCGAGGTCAGTTTCGGGCCGTTGGCGGCAATTGGCGAGGGTGCGAAACGCACTTGGACCATGAGCGTGCTGACTCTCGAATCGCTCAAGAAAATGTTGTTCGGCGAGCTCTCGGTAAAAAACTTGAGTGGGCCGATAACCATTGCTAAAGTGGCGGGCGCTTCTGCCCAGTCGGGTGTCGCGGATTTCCTGAATTTCCTGGCTTATCTGAGTATTAGCCTTGGGGTTCTGAATTTGTTGCCCATTCCAGTATTGGATGGGGGGCATCTGTTGTTTTATCTGGTCGAGTGGGTGCGTGGTCGCCCCTTGTCGGATCGGGTGCAGGGTTGGGGGATACAGATCGGTATCAGTTTGGTGGTCGGGGTGATGTTGTTAGCCTTGGTCAACGATCTGGGACGACTGTAACGCTTCGCTGAATTGCGAATCTGCCGCATTTTGCGGCAGTTTGTTTATTGCCAGTTGGAATAAGAAAGGACTTCATGAAACGTCTGCTGCTAACTGCGGTTCTCACCGTATTGATGATCGCCGAAGTTCACGCCGAGTCCTTCACTATCTCCGATATTCGCGTCAACGGCCTCCAGCGGGTTTCCGCGGGTAGCGTCTTTGGTGCCTTGCCGTTGAACGTCGGGGAACAGGCTGATGACCGTCGCCTGGTGGAATCCACTCGTGCGCTGTTCAAAACGGGGTTCTTTCAAGATATCCAACTGGGTCGCGAAGGTAACGTCCTGGTCATCACCGTCGTCGAGCGACCTTCTGTCGCCAGTATCGAGATCGAGGGTAACAAGGCGATCTCCACTGAAGACCTGATGAAGGGCCTCAAGCAATCCGGCCTGGCCGAGGGCGAGATCTTCCAGCGCGCCACCCTCGAGGGTGTGCGTAACGAGCTGCAACGCCAGTACGTTGCCCAGGGCCGCTACTCCGCGACCGTGGAAACGGAAGTGGTCCCGCAGCCTCGTAACCGTGTCGGCCTCAAGGTCAACATCAACGAAGGCACCGTGGCGGCCATTCAGCACATCAACGTGGTGGGCAACACCAAGTTCCCTGATGAAGACCTGATCGGCCTGTTCGAGCTCAAGACCACCAACTGGCTGTCGTTCTTCAAGAACGACGACAAGTACGCCCGTGAAAAACTCTCCGGTGACCTGGAGCGCTTGCGTTCCTACTACCTGGACCGTGGCTATATCAACATGGATATCGCTTCGACCCAGGTGTCCATCACCCCTGACAAGAAGCATGTGTACATCACCGTCAACGTCAACGAGGGTGAGAAGTACAAGGTCCGCGACGTCAAGCTCAGCGGCGACTTGAAAGTGCCTGAAGACCAGGTCAAGGCCCTGTTGCTGGTGCAGAAAGACCAGGTGTTCTCGCGCAAGCTGATGACCACCACGTCCGAACTGATCACCCGTCGCCTGGGTAACGAAGGCTATACCTTCGCCAACGTCAACGGCGTGCCGACCCCGCACGATGACGACCACACCGTGGACATCACCTTCGTGGTCGACCCGGGCAAGCGTGCCTACGTGAACCGCATCAACTTCCGTGGCAACACCAAGTCTGCGGACGAAGTGCTGCGTCGTGAAATGCGTCAGATGGAAGGTGGCTGGGCGTCGACCTACCTGATCGACCAGTCCAAGACCCGTCTTGAACGTCTGGGTTTCTTCAAGGAAGTCAACGTCGAAACCCCGGCCGTACCGGGTGTGGACGACCAGGTTGACGTGAACTACGCCGTTGAAGAACAAGCCTCGGGCTCGATCACCGCCAGCGTCGGTTTCGCACAGAGTGCCGGCCTGATCCTCGGTGGTTCGATCACCCAGAACAACTTCCTCGGTACCGGTAACAAGGTTTCCATCGGCCTGACTCGCAGCGAATACCAGAGCCGCTATAACTTCGGTTATGTCGACCCCTACTGGACCGCTGACGGTGTGAGCCTGGGCTACAACGCCTTCTATCGCACCACCGACTACAAAGACCTCGACGTCAACGTTGCCAGCTATGCGATCGACAGCCTGGGTGCCGGCGTCAACATCGGTTACCCGATCAGTGAGACCTCGCGTCTGACCTTCGGCCTGACCGCGCAGCAGGATAAGATCAAGACCGGTGTGTACACCGTGGATGAGATCTTCGACTTCACCCGTCGTGAAGGCGACCAGTTCCTGAACTTCAAGGCGTCTGCCGGCTGGTCCGAGTCGACCCTGAACAAAGGCGTACTGGCCACCCGTGGTCACTCCCAGAGCGTGACCCTGGAAGCCACCACGCCGGGCAGCGACCTGTCGTTCTTCAAGCTCGACTACCGTGGCCAGTTGTTCCAGCCTTTGAGCGACAACTACACCATGCGCCTGCACACTGAACTGGGCTATGGCGACGGTTATGGTTCGACCAGCGGCTTGCCGTTCTATGAGAACTACTATGCAGGTGGTTTCAACTCGGTTCGCGGCTTCAAGGACAGCACCTTGGGTCCTCGTGGTACCCCTAGCCGTGGCGCTGGCGTGACCGGTAACACCGGCACCGTGGCGGATACGGACACTAGCGCACTGCCATTCGGTGGTAACGTGCTGATCCAGGGTGGTGCCGAGATCCTGTTCCCGCTGCCGTTCGTGAAAGATCAGCGGTCCCTGCGTACTTCGGTTTTCTGGGATGTGGGTAACGTATTCGACTCCAAGTGCGATCAGGTCACCAACCCGACTGGCGTGAAGTCCAATACCCAGTGTAACGAAGTAAGCCTCAGCAACCTGGCGAGCTCCGTAGGTGTTGGCGTGACGTGGGTGACTGCGCTTGGTCCGTTGAGCTTTGCTCTGGCCATGCCAGTCAAGAAACCGGATAACGCTGAAACCCAGATTTTCCAATTCTCCCTCGGCCAGACGTTCTAAGCGTCTGACCCAAGATAACGACAACGGATCTGTAGGAGTACATCGTGCGTAAGTTGACTCAATTGGTTCTGCTGGCCACTGTGCTGGTAACCACCCCGGCCTTCGCCGAGATGAAAATCGCCGTCCTGAACTATCAGATGGCCCTGCTGGAATCCGACGCGGCCAAGAAGTACGCGGTGGATGCCGAGAAGAAGTTCGGTCCGCAACTGACCAAGCTCAAAACGTTGGAAAGCAGTGCCAAGGGCATCCAGGATCGTCTGGTAGCCGGTGGCGACAAGATGCAGCAAGGCGAGCGCGAGCGCCTGGAGCTTGAATTCAAGCAAAAGGCCCGTGACTACCAGTTCCAGTCCAAGGAGCTGAACGAAGCCAAGGCTGTTGCCGACCGCGAAATGCTCAAGCAGCTCAAGCCGAAACTCGACAGCGCTGTGGAAGAAGTCATCAAGAAAGGTGCCTTTGACCTGGTGTTCGAGCGCGGCGCCGTGATTGACGTCAAGCCTCAATACGACATCACCCGCCAGGTGATCGAGCGCATGAACCAGCTGAAGTAAGCCATGACCGCGACTATCAAGCTCGGCGAGTTGGCCGAGTTCCTGGGAGCCACCTTGCGTGGTTCCCCGGAGAAAGAAATCACTGGGCTAGCCACCTTGCAGGAGGCTGGCCCATCTCAGTTGAGCTTCCTCGCAAATCCCCAATACCGTAAATACCTGGCCGATAGCCAAGCCGCAGCCCTGCTGCTGAAGGCTGCTGACGCCGAGGGTTACGCCGGGGATGCGCTGGTGGTGCCTGATCCGTACCTCGCTTATGCGCGGGTATCCCACCTGTTCGATCCGAAACCCAAGGCGGCTGGAGGGATTCACCCGACGGCGGTGATCGCCGATGATGCCCAGGTTGATCCTGCGGCGAGCATTGGCGCCTTTGCCGTGATCGAAAGTGGCGCGCGCATTGGCGCCGGTGTCACCGTGGGCGCTCAGTGCTTTATCGGCGCACGCTGTGAAATCGGTGCCGATGGCTGGCTGGCGCCCCGCGTGACCCTGTACCACGATGTGCGTATCGGGCAGCGGGTGGTCATTCAGTCGGGCGCGGTGATCGGTGGTGAAGGCTTCGGTTTTGCCAATTCGAAAGGCGTTTGGCACAAGATTGCCCAGGTCGGCGGCGTATTGATCGGCGACGATGTGGAAATCGGCGTCAATACCGCTGTTGATCGCGGGGCTTTGGCCGATACCGTGATCGGCAATGGCGTGAAGCTCGATAACCAGATCCAGATTGCCCACAACGTACAGATTGGCGATCACACCGCCATGGCGGCCTGCGTAGGCATATCCGGCAGCACCAAGATCGGCAAGCATTGCATGCTCGCCGGTGGCGTAGGGCTGGTGGGCCACATCGATATTTGCGACAACGTCTTCATCACCGGCATGACCATGGTCACCCACTCGATTACCGAGCCCGGTGCCTATTCGTCCGGTACCGCCATGCAGCCTGCGGCTGAATGGCGCAAGAGTGCGGCGCGTTTGAGGCACATCGACGACATGGCTCGACGTCTCAAGCAGCTGGAAAAGCGTGTTGGGGACGTGACCCCTGGCGGTAATGCTTCATCAGAAGGCTGATACCATTTCCATATCAAGTGTGCACAGCCGCTAGACTGCCTCCTTGATTTGCTAGCGGGGCGTGCGTTTAGTCGCCCGCCCCCAATCTTTATTACAGGCTTCCCCCCGAAATGATGGACATCAACGAGATTCGCGAATACCTGCCTCACCGTTACCCGTTCCTGCTGGTGGACCGTGTAGTGGACCTCAATGTTGAGGAAAAGCGCATTCGTGCCTACAAGAATGTCAGCATCAACGAACCGTTCTTCAATGGCCACTTTCCCGCGCATCCGATCATGCCGGGCGTGTTGATCATTGAAGCAATGGCCCAGGCTGCCGGTATCCTTGGTTTCAAAATGCTCGACCTCAAGCCTGCCGACGGCACGCTTTATTATTTCGTGGGCTCCGACAAGTTGCGTTTCCGCAACCCGGTCACCCCGGGTGACCAGTTGATCCTGGAAGCCAAGTTCATCAGCTGCAAGCGCCAGATCTGGAAGTTCGAATGCCAGGCCTCGGTGGATGGCAAGCCGGTGTGCTCCGCCGAAATCATCTGCGCGGAACGCAAACTATGAGTTTGATTGACCCTCGCGCAATCATCGATCCGTCGGCCGTACTGGCCGCCGACGTTGAGGTCGGCCCTTGGTCGATCGTCGGCGCAGGTGTGGAAATCGGCGAGGGGACTGTCATCGGGCCGCACGTGATCCTCAAGGGACCGACCCGCATTGGCAGGCACAATCGCATCTATCAGTTTTCCTCGATAGGCGAAGACACCCCCGACATGAAGTACAAGGGGGAAGAAACACGCCTGGTAATCGGTGATCACAACATCATTCGTGAAGGCGTGACCATTCACCGTGGCACCGTGCAGGACCGTGCCGAGACCACGTTGGGTGATCACAACCTGGTCATGGCCTACGCGCATATCGGCCACGACAGCGTGATCGGCAACCACTGCATCCTGGTCAACAACACCGCGTTGGCAGGCCATGTACACGTTGACGATTGGGCGATCCTGTCCGGTTTCACCCTGGTGCATCAGTACTGCCACATCGGCGCCCATAGTTTTTCCGGCATGGGCACGGCTATCGGCAAGGATGTCCCGGCGTTCGTCACGGTGTTCGGCAACCCTGCCGAAGCCCGCAGCATGAACTTCGAAGGCATGCGCCGTCGGGGTTTCAGCGACGATGCGATCCACGCCCTGCGTCGCGCCTACAAGGTGGTTTACCGCCAGGGCCTGACGGTTGAGCAGGCATTGGCTGAACTGACCGAGCCGGCAATGTTGTTCCCGGAAGTCGCGGTGTTCCGTGACTCGATCCAGGCGTCGACCCGCGGCATCACGCGCTGATCATGGCCAATCTGCGTATCGCATTGGTCGCCGGGGAAGCTTCCGGCGATATCCTGGGCGCGGGGCTGATGCGGGCGCTCAAGGCCCAGCATCCAGCGGTCGAGTTCATTGGCGTGGGCGGCCCGTTGATGCAGGCCGAGGGCCTCACCTCCTACTTCCCCATGGAGCGCTTGTCGGTCATGGGGTTGGTGGAAGTGCTGGGCCGTCTGCGTGAGCTGCTGGCACGGCGCAAGCTGCTGATTCAGACCCTGATCCAAGAAAAGCCTGACGTGTTCATCGGAATCGACGCGCCGGATTTTACCCTCAATATCGAACTCAAGTTGCGTCAGGCCGGGATCAAGACCGTGCATTACGTCAGCCCGTCCGTGTGGGCGTGGCGGCAGAAGCGCGTGCTGAAGATCCGCGAAGGCTGTGATTTGATGCTGACCTTGCTGCCGTTCGAAGCCCGTTTCTACGAAGAGAAGGGCGTGCCGGTGCGGTTTGTCGGGCACACGCTGGCCGACACCATCCCGCTGCACGCCGATCGTGCTGCGGCGCGTGCCGAACTGGGCTTGCCGGACGGCCCGCTGGTCGCGCTGATGCCGGGCAGTCGGGGTGGCGAAGTGGGCCGCCTGGGCGCGCTGTTTTTTGATGCCGCCGAGCGCCTGCTGATCATGAAGCCTGGCGTGCGCTTTGTGCTGCCGTGTGCGAGCCTGCAACGTCGCGCACAAATCGAAACCTTGCTGCAAGGGCGCAACCTGCCGTTGACCCTGCTCGATGGTCAGTCGCACCTGGCCCTGGCGGCGTGCGACGCGGTGCTGATCGCCTCGGGTACCGCGACCCTGGAGGCGTTGCTGTACAAGCGTCCGATGGTCGTGGCTTACCGCCTGGCGCCGCTGACCTTCTGGATTCTCAAGCGCATGGTTAAAAGCCCCTACATCTCCTTGCCCAATCTGCTGGCCCAGCGCCTGTTGGTGCCGGAATTGTTGCAGGACGATGCAACGCCCGCAGCCCTGGCGCAGACGCTACTCCCCTTGATCGACGGCGGCGAAGAGCAGACCCGCGGCTTTGACGAGATCCACCGCACCCTGCGGCGCGATGCGTCAAACCAGGCGGCGGATGCCGTGTTGACCTTGATCGGCCATAAACAGGAAGCCCTATGACGACGCAAATGGGGCTGGATTTCAGCCTGGTCGCGCAAGCCCACGAACTGGTGGCCGGCGTGGATGAAGTCGGGCGCGGCCCGCTCTGTGGTGCCGTGGTGACGGCGGCGGTGATTCTTGACCCGAACCGGCCGATCCTCGGCCTCAACGACTCGAAGAAACTCACCGAAGCGCGTCGGGAAAAACTCTTCGACGAGATCTGTGAAAAAGCCCTGAGCTGGCATATTGCCCGGGCCGAAGTCGAAGAGATCGACGAGTTGAATATCCTCCACGCCACCATGCTTGCCATGCAGCGCGCCGTCGAGGGCCTGCATATCACCCCGAAACTGGCGATGATCGATGGCAATCGCTGCCCGAAACTGGCGATGCCGGCTGAAGCGGTGGTCAAGGGTGATAGTAAGGTGCCTGCCATCGCGGCCGCCTCGATTCTGGCCAAGGTCAGCCGTGACCGTGAAATGGCTGCGTTCGAATTGGTCTACCCCGGCTATGGCATCGCGGGCCATAAAGGCTACCCGACGCCCGTTCATCTGGAAGCGCTGGCCCGTCTCGGCCCGACGCCGATCCACCGCCGCTCGTTCGCCCCGGTGCGCCTGGCTTACGAACAGCGCGAGAGCCTCAGCGAGGTTTAGTCGCGAGGCTGATGTTTTTGCCCAGGCCCGGTACAATCCCGGGCCTTGTTGTTTCTACGTTTAAGACAGGATCACTATGCCGGCTTCATTCGTTCACCTACGCCTGCACACTGAATACTCCCTGGTCGACGGCCTGGTACGGATCAAACCGCTGGTCAAAACCCTGGTGGGCATGAACATGCCTGCCGTCGCGGTCACCGATCAGAACAACATGTGTTCCCTGGTCAAGTTCTACAAGAACGCCATGGGCGCCGGCATCAAGCCGATCTGCGGCGCCGACCTGTGGCTGTCGAACAAAGACCCGGATAACCCTCTGAGCCGCATCAGCCTGTTGGCGATGAACGGCGTCGGTTATCGCAACCTCACTGAACTGATTTCCCGTGGCTTCATCGACGGCCAGCGCAACGGCGCGGTGATCATCGAGCGTGAGTGGGTGGCCGAGGCCAGCGAGGGCGTGATCATGCTCTCGGCGGCCAAAGAGGGCGAAATCGGGATCGCGCTGCTGGGCGGCAACCCGCAGGAAGCCGAAGTGCTGGCCCGCGAGTGGATGGCCGTGTTCCCTGACCGCTTCTACCTGGAAGTCCAGCGCACCAACCGCCCCAACGATGAAGAACATCTGCACGCCGCCGTGGCCCTGGCCGACAAGCTGGGCGCGCCGCTGGTGGCGACCAACGATGTGCGCTTCATCAAGAAGGAAGATTTCGAAGCCCACGAAACCCGCGTGTGCATCGGCGAAGGGCGGGCCCTGGATGACCCGCGCCGCTCGAAAAACTACAGCGAAGAGCAATACCTCAAAAGCGCCGAGGAAATGGCCGAGCTGTTCAGCGACCTGCCCGAGGCCCTGGAAAACTCCGTCGAAATCGCCAAGCGCTGCAATATCGAAGTGAAGCTGGGCAAGCACTTCCTGCCCAACTTCCCGATTCCCGAAGGCATGACCATCGATGAGTATTTCCGCAAGGTATCGTTCGATGGCCTGGAGGAACGCCTCTCGGTCCTGCTGCCCAAGGACACCACCGAAGATTACGAAGCCAAGCGTCAGGTCTACGTCGACCGGCTGAATTTCGAGCTGGATATCATCATCCAGATGGGGTTCCCCGGTTACTTCCTGATCGTGATGGACTTTATCCAGTGGGCCAAGAGTAACGGCGTGCCGGTCGGTCCAGGCCGGGGCTCGGGTGCCGGCTCGCTGGTTGCCTATGTGCAGAAGATCACCGACCTCGACCCGCTGGAATATGACCTGCTGTTCGAACGCTTCCTTAACCCGGAACGGGTCTCCATGCCCGACTTCGACGTCGACTTCTGCATGGACGGTCGCGACCGCGTGATCGAATACGTGGCCGATAAGTATGGCCGCAACGCCGTGAGCCAGATCATCACGTTCGGTTCCATGGCGGCCAAGGCGGTAATCCGCGACGTGGCCCGGGTGCAGGGCAAGTCCTACGGGCTGGCGGATCGCCTGTCGAAGATGATCCCGTTCGAAGTCGGCATGACCCTGGAAAAGGCCTACGAGCAGGAAGAAATCCTGCGCGACTTCATCAAGGTCGACGAAGAAGCCGCCGAAATCTGGGAGATGGCGCGCAAGCTCGAAGGCGTGGTGCGTAACGTCGGTAAACACGCCGGTGGCGTGGTGATCGCGCCGACCAAGCTCACCGACTTTTCGCCGATCTATTGCGACGAAGAAGGCGATGGCCTGGTGACCCAGTTCGACAAGGACGACGTGGAGGCGGCCGGCCTGGTGAAGTTCGACTTCCTCGGCCTGCGGACTCTGACGATCATCGACTGGGCGCTCAAGACGATCAATCGCGAGCGTGCCAAGGTCGGCGAAGCACCGCTGGACATCGCGTTTATCCCGCTGGATGACAAGCCGACCTACAGCCTGCTGCAAAAAGCCGAAACCACGGCGGTGTTCCAGCTGGAATCCCGCGGCATGAAAGAGCTGATCAAAAAGCTCAAGCCCGACTGCCTGGAAGACTTGATCGCACTGGTCGCCCTGTTCCGTCCGGGCCCGCTGCAATCGGGCATGGTGGATGACTTCATCAACCGTAAGCACGGTCGCGCCGAACTGGCCTACCCGCACTCGGACTACCAGTACGAAGGCCTCAAGCCGGTACTGGCACCGACCTACGGCATCATCCTGTACCAGGAACAGGTGATGCAGATCGCCCAGGTCATGGCCGGTTACACCCTCGGTGGTGCGGACATGCTGCGTCGCGCCATGGGTAAGAAAAAGCCCGAGGAAATGGCCAAGCAGCGCGGCGGTTTCATCGAGGGTTGCGCCACCAACAATATCGACGCCGACCTTGCCGGTAACATTTTCGACCTGGTGGAAAAATTCGCCGGTTATGGCTTCAACAAATCTCACTCCGCTGCCTACGGCCTGGTGTCGTACCAGACCGCCTGGCTGAAGGCCCACTACCCGGCGCCGTTCATGGCCGCGGTACTCTCGGCGGATATGCACAACACCGACAAGGTCGTGACCTTGATCGAGGAAGTGCGAACCATGAAGCTGCGCCTCGACGCGCCGGACGTGAACGCCTCGGAGTTCAAGTTCACCGTGAACGACGAAGGCCGCATCATCTATGGCCTGGGCGCGATCAAGGGGGTGGGCGAGGGCCCGGTGGAAGCGATCACCGAGGCGCGCCAAAACGGCCCGTTCAAGGATCTGTTCGATTTCTGCGCGCGGGTCGACCTCAAGCGCATCAACAAACGTACCCTTGATGGCTTGATCCGCAGCGGCGCCCTCGACCGTCTCGGCCCGTATTTCCATGATGAGCCGAAGGCCTACCAGGCGAATATCGACCGCAATCGCGCGGTGCTGCTGACCGCCATGGAAGAAGCGATCAAGGCCGCCGAACAGACCGCCCGCACCCACGACAGCGGTCACGCCGACCTGTTTGGCGGGTTGTTCGTCGAAGAAGACGCGGATGTCTACGCCAACCATCGCAAGGCCAAGGAGCTGACCCTCAAGGAACGCCTCAAAGGTGAGAAAGACACCCTGGGCCTGTACCTGACCGGTCACCCGATTGACGAATACGAAGGGGAAATCCGTCGTTTCGCCCGTCAGCGCATCATCGACCTGAAACCGGCGCGCGACACCCAGACCGTCGCCGGCATGATCATCGCCCTGCGGGTGATGAAAAACAAAAAGGGCGACAAGATGGGCTTTATCACCCTCGACGACCGCTCCGGCCGGATCGAGGCGTCGCTGTTTGCCGATGCGTTCCATTCGGCGCAGTCGCTGTTGCAGACCGACGCCATGGTGGTGGTGGAAGGGGAGGTCAGCAACGACGACTTCTCCGGCGGCCTGCGCCTGCGGATCAAGCGCGTGATGAGCATGGAAGACGCGCGCACCAACCTGGCCGAAAGCCTGCGCTTGAAGGTCAAAACTGAGGCGCTCAAGGGCGATCAGCTGCGCTGGTTGGGGGACTTGCTCAAACGCCACCGTGGCGCATGCCCGGTGACCATGGAATACACCGGTAACGACGCCAAGGCCATGCTGCAGTTCGGCGAGACCTGGCGAATTGATCCCGCTGATGGCTTGATTCAAGCATTGCGTGACCAGTTCGGTCGTGACAACGTCTTCCTCCAATACCGTTGACGATCAGGTGATGGCAAATAGCCTGATCTCGACCAAACATTTAATCTCGACCTAGACGCGCCTCTCCCTTAAGGTAGGGCGCGAATAGACAACCGGCTGGCCAGGCACTCCTTGGCCGTCGACCCAAGACGGACGCTTATGAACCCGAATTTTCTTGATTTCGAACAGCCGATCGCTGACCTGCAAGCCAAGATCGAAGAACTGCGCCTGGTCGGCAATGACAACTCGCTGAATATCGGCGATGAAATCGCTCGCCTGCAAGACAAGAGCAGCTCGCTCACCGAAGACATCTTCGGCAAGTTGACCAGTTGGCAGATTGCGCGCCTGGCCCGCCATCCGCGCCGTCCGTACACCCTGGACTACATTCAGCACATCTTCACCGAGTTCGACGAGCTGCACGGCGACCGCCACTTCTCCGACGACGCCGCCATCGTGGGCGGTATCGCTCGCCTGGACGACCAGCCGGTGATGGTGATCGGTCACCAGAAAGGCCGTGAAGTGCGTGAGAAAGTCCGCCGTAACTTCGGCATGCCGCGTCCGGAAGGCTACCGCAAGGCTTGCCGCCTGATGGAAATGGCCGAGCGCTTCAAGATGCCGATCCTGACGTTCATCGACACCCCGGGCGCGTACCCGGGTATCGACGCCGAAGAGCGCAACCAGAGCGAAGCGATCGCCTGGAACCTGCGCGTCATGTCCCGCCTGAAAACCCCGATCATTGCCACCGTGATTGGTGAAGGTGGTTCCGGCGGCGCGTTGGCCATTGGTGTCTGCGACCAACTGAACATGTTGCAATATTCGACCTACGCGGTGATCTCGCCGGAAGGTTGCGCCTCGATCCTGTGGAAAACCGCCGAGAAAGCGCCGGACGCTGCCGAAGCGATGGGCATCACCGCCGATCGCCTCAAGGGCCTGGGGATCGTGGATAAAGTCATCGCCGAACCATTGGGCGGCGCCCACCGCGACCCGGCCGCCGCTGCCGCGACCATCCGTGCCGAACTGGGTTCGCAACTGGCGATGCTCAAGAAGCTGGATACCGAAGCACTGTTGGCCCGGCGTTACGAGCGCCTGATGAGCTACGGTCTCTAAACCGCAGCCGTAAAAAATGTGGGAGGGGGCTTGCTCCCGATTGCTGAGTGTCAGTCAATGCATCTGGTGACTGACCTGCCGCAATCGGGAGCAAGCCCCCTCCCACATTTGCTTTGTGTATGCTTGGCCAACGTATTCCAGGTTTGCGGCGGTAACATCTGATGAAACCATTACTCTCCGCCAAACTCCTGCAAACCCTGGCGCCCTGGCGCAACGCTTCGGCCTGGCATATCGCTTTTTCCGGCGGGCTTGATTCCACCGTCTTGCTGCACCTCCTGGCAAATCTCGCCAAAACTGAGAAGCTTCCTACGCTCGGCGCTGTTCATGTCCACCATGGCCTGCAAGCTGCGGCCGATGCCTGGCCCGCTCATTGTCAGTCGGTCTGTGACGCCCTTGGCGTGCCGTTGCGGGTGATGCGCGTGCAGGTGCGGGCTGGCGCAAGCCTGGAGCGCGCAGCCCGTGATGCGCGCTATCAGGCATTCAGTGAGGTGGTCGGGGTAGGGGAAGTGTTGCTCATCGGCCAGCACCGCGACGATCAGGCCGAAACCTTGCTGTTTCGTCTGTTGCGCGGCGCGGGGGTGCAAGGGTTGGCGGCCATGCCGATGCAGCGTGCGCTGGCGGGCGGTCATCTGCTGCGGCCGTTACTGCGCAGTTCACGCGCGCAACTGCAGGCCTACGCCGAGGAGCACCAGTTGACGTGGATCGAAGACCCTTCCAACGCCGATCCCCGCTTTTCGCGCAATTACCTGCGCCATCGTGTATTCCCGCGCCTGACCGAGCGCTGGCCCCAGGCCGTGGCCAACCTGGCCCGCGCCGCTGAACATTTGAGCGAAGCCCAAGGTCTGTTGGACGAGTTGGCGCACATCGACCTGCAAGCCGCCGAGCAGCCTTCGCCTTTTCCGTGGCTGCCCTTGCCGTCCTTGGCCCTGGCGCCGCTGTGTGAGCTTTCCGACGCGCGTCAACGCAACGCCCTGCGCCATTGGCTGAGCCCGCTGACGCGTTTACCCGACAGCGACCACTGGGCCGGCTGGCATTCCCTGCGCGACGCCAAGCTCGATGCACAACCCCTGTGGCGCTTGGCCAACGGCGATCTGCACCGTTGCGGCGAGCGCATCTGGTGGCTGCCCTCCAGTTGGTCGGAGTTTTCCGACGCATCGGTGAGCTGGGCGCAGCCGCAAAACCCGCTAGAGTTACCGGGTAATGGCCAACTCCGGTTGATCGGTCGGGTTCCCGAGGGCGTGTTGCAGGTTCGCTATCGCCAGGGCGGCGAAATCATCGACATTCCGGGGCGCGGTCGGCGCGATTTGAAGCGTCTGCTCAACGAAAGTGGGCTGCCGGGTTTTGTCCGTGGCAGATTGCCGCTGCTGTATCGGGGCGAGCAATTGCTGGCTGTGCCCAGCCTTGCAGGGCTTTGGAAGACGTCGAATGACGGCTGGCAATTACATTGGATGCCACAGACCTGCGATCAAGGTTTGAGCTGATAGCGCCTTTCCGGTAGACTACGCTCCCTTCTTGATACAACTTCTGTGGATTCGCCTGAATCGCAGCAGTTGCCGATTACCAAGCAGTCTTTGCTGGGCGATTCCAAAAAATGTGTAGCGATCAACGTACCGGTGTTTCATTGCTGGTCTGTCACCACGCGGCGGTTTTTTTGAAAGGTGCACTGTGATTAATGCAGGTGATCGGGGGCTTCGGCCTTCCTTCGCTTTCCCCGGCGGCTCGGACCGCTTTAACGCAGACTTCTAGGGTTTTTCATGACGCGCTACATATTCGTCACGGGCGGTGTTGTTTCTTCATTGGGGAAAGGCATTGCCTCCGCTTCATTGGCGGCCATCCTGGAGGCGCGGGGACTTAAGGTCACCATGCTCAAGCTGGACCCGTACATCAACGTTGACCCGGGCACCATGAGCCCGTTCCAGCACGGTGAAGTGTTCGTCACCCACGACGGCGCCGAGACCGACCTGGACCTGGGCCACTACGAGCGGTTCATCCGCACGACCATGACCCAGAACAACAACTTCACCACCGGCCGTGTCTACGAACACGTGCTGCGCAAGGAGCGTCGTGGTGACTACCTGGGTGCAACCATCCAGGTGATCCCGCACATCACCGACGAAATCAAGCGCCGCATCATCAAGGGCGCGGGCGATGCCGACGTGGCGATGGTCGAGATCGGTGGCACCGTGGGTGACATCGAATCCCAACCGTTCCTCGAAGCCATCCGCCAGTTGCGTTTCGAAGTCGGCGCCAAGCGCGCGATGCTGATGCACCTGACACTGGTGCCCTACATCGCCACCGCCGGCGAAACCAAAACCAAACCAACCCAGCACTCGGTCAAGGAACTGCGTTCCATCGGCCTGCAGCCGGACGTGCTGGTGTGCCGTTCCGATCACCCGATCGATATTTCCTCGCGTCGCAAGATCGCGCAGTTCACCAACGTTGAAGAGCGTGCGGTGATTGCCCTGGAAGACGCCGACACCATCTACAAGATCCCGGGCATCCTGCATTCCCAGGGCCTGGACGATTTTGTGGTCGAGCGTTTCGGCCTGCAATGCGGCGGCGCGGATCTGTCCGAGTGGGAAGCCGTGGTCGACGCCAAGCTCAACCCTGAGCACGAAGTCACCATCGCCATGGTCGGCAAGTACATGGAGCTTTTGGACGCGTACAAGTCGCTGATCGAAGCGATGAGCCACGCCGGCATCAGCAACCGTACCAAGGTCAACCTGCGCTATATCGATTCCGAAGACATCGAGAACCAAGGCACCGCGCTGCTCGAAGGCGTCGACGCGATCCTCGTTCCAGGCGGTTTCGGCCTGCGTGGCGTGGAAGGCAAGATCACCGCCGTGCAGTACGCTCGTGAGCACAAGGTGCCGTACCTGGGGATCTGCCTGGGCATGCAAGTGGCCGTTATCGAGTTCGCTCGTAACGTGCTGGGTTGGAAAGACGCCAACTCCACCGAGTTCGATCATTCCAGCGGCCACCCGGTCGTAGGCCTGATCACCGAGTGGGAAGACGCCACCGGCGCCGTTGAAACCCGTACCGAATCGTCCGACCTGGGCGGCACCATGCGCCTCGGCGCGCAAGACTGCCTGCTGGAGCCGGGTTCGCTGGTTCACGACTGCTATGGCAAGGACGTGATCGTCGAGCGTCACCGTCACCGCTACGAAGTGAACAACAACCTGCTGCCGCAGATCAAAGCAGCCGGCCTGAAAGTCTCCGGTCGCTCCGGTGACGGCAAGCTGGTCGAAGTGGTCGAGGCGCCGGATCATCCATGGTTCGTGGCCTGCCAGTTCCACCCTGAGTTCACCTCGACGCCGCGCGACGGTCACCCGTTGTTCAGCGGTTTCGTTAAAGCAGCACTGACGCAACATCAGAAGAAGGCGTGAAGCTGATGGCCCAGAAGATCATTCGCGTAGGCGACATCGAGATTGCCAACGACAAGCCCATGGTGCTGTTCGGCGGCATGAACGTGCTGGAAAGCCGCGACATGGCGATGCAGGTCTGTGAAGAGTACGTCAAGGTTACCCAGAAACTGGGTATCCCTTATGTGTTCAAGGCCAGCTTCGACAAGGCCAACCGTTCGTCCGTGACCTCCTATCGCGGCCCGGGCCTTGAAGAAGGCATGCGGATCTTCCAGGACATCAAGCAAGCCTTCGGCGTGCCGATCATCACCGACGTCCACGAGCCTGAACAGGCTGCCGTGGTCGCCGAGGTGTGCGACATCATCCAGTTGCCGGCCTTCCTGTCGCGCCAGACCGACCTCGTGGTCGCCATGGCCAAGACCGGTGCGGTGATCAATATCAAGAAAGCCCAGTTCCTCGCGCCCCAGGAAATGAAGCACATCCTGAACAAGTGCGTGGAAGCGGGTAACGACCAGTTGATCCTCTGCGAGCGCGGTTCGAGCTTCGGCTACAACAACCTCGTGGTGGACATGCTCGGTTTCGGCATCATGAAACAGTTCGAATACCCGGTGTTCTTCGACGTGACCCACGCGCTGCAAATGCCGGGTGGCCGCGCCGATTCCGCTGGCGGGCGTCGTGCCCAGGTATTGGACCTGGCCAAGGCCGGCATCAGCCAGTCCCTGGCCGGCCTGTTCCTGGAAGCCCACCCGGACCCGGACAACGCCAAATGCGACGGTCCTTGCGCCCTGCGCCTGGACAAACTGGAGCCATTCCTGGCCCAGCTCAAGCAGTTGGACGAACTGGTCAAGAGTTTTCCGATGGTAGAGACCGCGTAAGCGCCATTTCTCCGTGTAGGAGCCGAGCTTGCTCGCGATGAGGCCCGAGAGGGCACTATTACTGGCAAGTTCGTTCCAAATATTGCAATGTGCGCGACAAGTTAAATCGAGCGGTATAGAGCATTTTCGTCAACTTTGGAGTGTTTACAACAATGGCAAAAATCGTCGACATCAAAGGTCGTGAAGTTCTCGACTCCCGTGGCAACCCCACCGTCGAAGCCGACGTGCTTCTCGATAACGGCATCATCGGCAGCGCTTGCGCGCCGTCCGGTGCTTCCACAGGTTCCCGCGAAGCGCTGGAACTGCGTGATGGCGACAAGAGCCGTTACCTGGGCAAGGGTGTCCTCAAGGCGGTAGCCAACATCAACGGTCCGATTCGCGACCTGTTGCTGGGCAAAGACCCGCTGGACCAGAAAGCCCTGGACCACGCGATGATCAAACTCGACGGCACTGAAAACAAAGGCAGCCTGGGTGCCAACGCCATCCTCGCCGTGTCCCTGGCCGCCGCCAAGGCCGCCGCGCAGGACCAGGACCTGCCGCTGTACGCCCACATCGCCAACCTTAACGGCACTCCGGGTGTGTACTCGATGCCGGTGCCGATGATGAATATCATCAACGGCGGCGAGCACGCCGATAACAACGTCGACATCCAGGAATTCATGGTGCAGCCGGTTGGCGCCAAGACCTTCTCCGAAGGCCTGCGCATGGGCACCGAGATTTTCCATCACCTCAAGGCTGTGCTGAAGGCCCGTGGCCTGAGCACCGCCGTGGGTGACGAAGGTGGTTTCGCGCCGAACCTGGCGTCCAACGAAGATGCACTGAAAGTCATCTCCGAAGCCGTAGCCAACGCCGGCTACACCCTGGGCACCGACGTGACCCTGGCCCTGGACTGCGCTGCCAGCGAATTCTACGAAGACGGTAAGTACAACCTGTCCGGCGAAGGCCAGGTGTTCAACTCCGAAGGGTTTGCCGAGTACCTCAAGGGCCTGACCCAGCGCTACCCGATCATCTCGATCGAAGACGGCCTGGACGAGTCCGACTGGGACGGCTGGAAAATCCTCACCGACAAGATCGGCGAAAAAATCCAGCTGGTGGGCGACGACCTGTTCGTGACCAACACCAAGATCCTGAAAGAAGGCATCGACAAGAAGATCGCCAACTCGATCCTGATCAAGTTCAACCAGATCGGCACCCTGACCGAAACCCTGGAAGCCATCCAGATGGCCAAGGCCGCGGGCTACACCGCCGTGATCTCGCACCGCTCCGGCGAAACCGAAGACTCGACCATTGCCGACCTGGCCGTGGGCACGTCGGCGGGCCAGATCAAGACCGGCTCGCTGTGCCGTTCCGATCGCGTGTCCAAGTACAACCAATTGCTGCGTATCGAAGAGCAACTGGCGGGTAAAGCCAAGTACAACGGTCGCAGCGAGTTTCGCGGCTGATCAGTAAATGGTAAAAAGTCGGCAGATTGTGTCGGAAAAATCACGAGAGTGTGAAATTCGACGCTAATCTGATGACGATCAAGCACAAGCCTGGGTCTTCCAGGCTTCGTGCTATCCGTTGCTGCAAAAGTTTTGTATGGCGGTCTTTTTTCACTGGATACCCGATATTCGATGCGCAGTCCCAATTGGTTGTTCCTCGTCTTGCTCTTGTTGCTGGCTGGCCTGCAGTACCGCCTATGGGTGGGTAATGGCAGCTTTGCGCAGGTAAAAGACCTGACCCAGCAAATTGCCGACCAGCACGCCGAAAACGAACGCCTGCTGGAGCGCAATCGCGTTCTCGATGCCGAGGTGCTTGAGCTGAAAAAAGGCACGGAGACCGTCGAAGAGCGGGCTCGCCATGAGTTGGGCATGGTCAAGGAGGGCGAAACCCTCTACCAGTTGGCCCAATGAATCACCGTTTGCCGGCCTTCTGGGCCGTGATTCCTGCCGCGGGCATCGGTGCCCGTATGGCTGCGGACCGTCCCAAGCAGTACTTGCAACTGGGCGGGCGCACTATTCTCGAACACAGCCTTGGCTGTTTTCTCGACCACCCCTCGCTCAAGGGCCTGGTGGTCAGTCTTGCTGTTGATGACCCTTACTGGCCTCACCTCGCGTGTGCCGCTGACCCGCGTATCCAGCGGGCGGACGGTGGCTCGGAGCGTTCGGGCTCGGTACTCAATGCGTTGCTGCAGCTCAATGCCCTGGGTGCCAGCGATGATGATTGGGTCTTGGTGCATGATGCGGCGCGGCCTAACCTGAGTCGTGACGATCTCGACAAACTGCTCGCCGAACTCGCGGACGATCCGGTGGGTGGCCTGCTGGCTGTGCCGGCCCGCGATACCCTCAAGCGTGTAGACAAGCATGGTCGCGTCATCGAGACCGTTGACCGCAGCTTGATCTGGCAGGCCTACACGCCGCAGATGTTCCGCCTGGGTGCGCTGCACCGTGCACTGGCCGACAGCCTTGTGGCCGATGCGGTCATTACCGACGAAGCGTCGGCCATGGAATGGTCTGGCCAGGCGCCGCGCCTGATCGAAGGGCGCTCGGACAATATCAAGGTGACCCGGCCCGAGGACCTGGAATGGCTGCGACTACGCTGGGCCAATCGGCTGTAGGAGCGAGCTTGCTCGCGAAAAACTTGAGAGCGCCGCTTCAATCCAGATTGTCCGCGTTATCGTTGACGTTTTTCGCGAGCAAGCTCGCTCCTACATAAACGATAAACGCCATCAATGCTCAGTACCGTACTCCGGCCGTTCGGCCAACCCTGCCTTTAAATAATCCACCAGCTTCCTGACCTTCGGCGACAAATGCCGCTGCTGCGGATACAACGCCCACACCGCCGTATTCGGCGGCTGATGCGCTTCCAGTAACGACACCAGCGCGCCACTGTGCAAATGCTCGAGCACGTAATAGTCCGGCAACTGACACAAGCCCACCCCTTGCAACGCCGCGTCCAACACCGCTTGCCCACTGTTGCAGCGCCAGTTGCCCTGCACCCTTTGGGAAAATTCGCGCCCGTCCTGGGCCAGTTGCCAGATGTCCGAGCTGCCGATCAGGCAATTGTGCCGAGTCAATTCCGACAAACTGTGCGGCCGCCCATACCGCGCCAGGTAGGACGGCGACGCGCACAAGTACATGCGGCGCGGCGCCAGGCGGCTGGCGACCATGCGCGAGTCTTGCAGGCGTCCCAGGCGAATCGCCAGGTCGAGACCTTCGTGTACCAAGTCCAACTGACGATTGCTCAGTTCGATGTCCACCCGCAGTTGCGGGTAAAGCCCCATGAACCGCGTCACCAACGGCACGATGAATCGTTCGCCATACGCCACGGCGCAGGTCATGCGCAGCATGCCCTTGGGCTCGCTGGCGAGGTCGCCGACGGCGCGCAGGGCCTCTTCGCGGCCATCCTGCAGGCGCTGGCAGTGTTGCAGAAAGGTCTGGCCGGCTTCGGTCAGGGTCACCTTGCGCGTACTGCGATACAGCAAGCGCGTTTGCAGCCGTTCTTCCAGGCGAGCCACTTGCCGGCTGATGTGCGACGAAGACACCCCAAGGCGTTCCGCCGCCGCGGTGAATTGGCTGCATTCAGCGACGGCGACGAACTCATCGATGCCTTCCCAGCGGTTTTCCAGCATGGCGATTATCCCTGTACAGCAATAAAGTTTTGCTTTTGCCTGGATTATTAATCAGCGGGGCATGTTTTACACTCGCCGTCTTAGTTTTTAACTCCCAGGAGAAACCCGGATGATCAAGTCCCGCGCCGCCGTAGCCTTCGAAGCCAAGAAGCCCCTCGAGATCGTAGAAGTGGATGTCGCCATGCCCAAGGCCGGCGAAGTGCTGTTGCGCGTGGTTGCGTCCGGCGTGTGCCATACCGACGCCTACACGTTGTCGGGCGCCGACCCGGAAGGCATCTTCCCGTCGATTCTCGGCCATGAAGGCGGTGCGGTGGTTGAGGCGATCGGCGAGGGCGTGACCTCGGTTGCGGTCGGCGACCATGTGATCCCGCTCTACACCCCGGAGTGCGGCAAGTGCAAATTCTGCCTGTCGGGCAAGACCAACCTGTGCCAGGCGATTCGTGCCACCCAGGGCAAAGGCCTGATGCCCGATGGCACCACGCGTTTCTCCTACAAGGGTCAGCCGATTTTCCACTACATGGGCACCTCGACCTTTTCCGAGTACACCGTGCTGCCGGAAATTTCCGTGGCGAAAATTCCTAAAGACGCGCCGCTGGAAAAAGTCTGCCTGCTCGGCTGTGGCGTCACCACCGGTATCGGTGCGGTGATCAACACCGCCAAGGTCAAGCCCGGCGATACCGTCGCCATCTTCGGCTTGGGCGGTATCGGCCTGTCGGCGGTAATCGGCGCGGTAAAAGCCAAGGCCGGTCGCATCATCGCCATCGACATCAACCCGGCCAAGTTCGAAATCGCCAAGCAACTGGGCGCCACCGACTGCATCAACCCGAAAGACTACGATCGCCCGATCCAGGACGTGATTGTCGATTTGACTGACGGCGGCGTGGACTTTTCCTTCGAGTGCATCGGCAACGTGCAACTGATGCGCGCCGCCCTCGAGTGCTGCCACAAAGGCTGGGGCGAATCGGTGATCATCGGCGTTGCCGGTGCCGGCCAGGAAATTTCCACCCGTCCATTCCAGCTGGTGACCGGCCGCGTCTGGCGCGGTTCGGCCTTTGGCGGCGTGCGTGGTCGCAGCGAGCTGCCCAGCTACGTGGAAATGGCCCAGAACGGCGAGATCCCGTTGGACACCTTCATCACCCACACCATGGGCCTGGAAGACATCAACAAAGCGTTTGATCTGATGCATGAAGGCAAGAGCATTCGTACCGTCATTCACTTCTGAGGTCGGCCATGAGTCTGGAAAACCTGTCGTGCCAGAAGAGCTTCGGCGGCTGGCATAAACGCTACAAGCATCATTCCGAGGTGCTCGGTTGCGACATGACCTTCGCCGTCTACCTGCCGCCGCAAGCGGAGCAGGGCGGCAAGCTGCCAGTGGTGTACTGGCTGTCCGGGTTGACCTGCACCGATGAAAACTTCATGCAGAAAGCCGGCGCCCAGCGCATGGCGGCCGAACTGGGGCTGATCATTGTTGCGCCGGACACCAGCCCGCGTGGTCCTGGGGTGCCGGGCGATCCGGACAACGCCTGGGATTTCGGCCTGGGGGCCGGTTTCTATCTGAATGCCACCCAGGAACCCTGGGCCAAGCACTATCGGATGCATGACTACGTGGTGCAGGAATTGCCGGCGTTGGTTGAGGCGCATTTCCCGGCTTCGCAGAAGCGCGGTATCAGCGGCCACTCCATGGGCGGCCACGGTGCGCTGGTATGTGCATTGCGCAACCCCGGGCGTTACCTATCGGTGTCGGCGTTTTCGCCGATCAACAACCCGATGGATTGCCCATGGGGCCAGAAAGCCTTCTCCCGTTACCTGGGCGAAGAGCGCTCGAAGTGGCGCGAGTGGGACGCTTGCGTGCTGATCAGCGAAGCCGCGGAAAAGCTGCCGTTGCTGGTGGACCAGGGCGACCGCGACGACTTCCTCGCGGTGCAGCTCAAGCCCGAAGCCCTGCAGCAAGCGGCGAAAGCGGCCAACCATCCGCTCGAACTGCGCCTGCAACCGGGCTACGACCACAGCTACTTCTTTATCGCCAGCTTCATCGAAGATCATTTGCGACATCATGGCCGTGCTTTGCTCGGTTAATATGCGACAAAAGTAGGTAGAATCACGCCCTGAATTAAATCGGGGCGTTTTTTTATGCGTATTGGCCACGGCTACGATGTGCACCGTTTCGCTGAAGGCGATTTCATCACCCTGGGCGGCGTGCGGATCGCGCACCACCATGGGTTGCTGGCTCATTCCGACGGCGATGTCCTGCTGCACGCGTTGAGCGACGCCTTGCTCGGCGCCGCGGCGCTCGGCGATATCGGCAAGCACTTTCCGGACACCGACCCGACCTTCAAGGGCGCGGACAGCCGGGTATTGCTGCGCCATGTGGTCGGCCTGATCCACGCCAAAGGCTGGAAGGTCGGCAACGTCGATAACACCATCGTGGCCCAGGCGCCGAAAATGGCCCCCCACATCGAGTCGATGCGCGCGTTGATCGCGGCGGATCTGCACATTGAATTGGATCAAGTGAACGTGAAAGCCACCACCACCGAAAAGCTCGGGTTTACCGGTCGTGAAGAGGGCATCGCGGTACATTCCGTCGCTTTGTTGCTGCGCGCATGAACGACTTGCAACTGCTGGGCCCACGGGCCTATGGCGAGGCCTTGGGCAGCGCCGTGCTGAAGGCTACCGCGGAAGATTTCCAGGTCGACGAAGTGCTCGATATCCCGCTGAGCGGTGAGGGTGAGCACCTGTGGCTGTGGGTGGAAAAGCGTGGCCTCAACACCGAAGAAGCCGCGCGCCGGATCGCCAAGGCCGCCGGCGTGCCGTTGCGCACCGTCAGCTATGCCGGGCTCAAGGATCGCCAGGCGTTGACCCGCCAGTGGTTCAGTGTGCAACTGCCGGGCAAGGCCGATCCGGACCTGAGTGGCGCGGAAAACGACACCCTCAAGATCCTCAAGACCGGCCGCCACAAGCGCAAGCTGCAACGCGGTGCTCATTCGGCCAACGGTTTTACCTTGCGCCTGACGCAACTGGCGGGGGATCACGCGGCCATCGATGCGCGCTTGCAACTGATCGCCCAGCACGGCATTCCCAATTATTTCGGCACCCAGCGCTTTGGCCACAACGGCGGCAATGTGGTGGATGCGCGTGAGTGGGCGGCCCGCAAGGCCTTGCCGGAGCAGCGCAACGTGCGTTCGCGGTTGCTGTCGACGGCGCGCAGTTACCTCTTCAACAAAGTGTTGGCGGCCCGTGTCGCGGACGGTTCCTGGCAGCGTGCGCAGGTCGGCGATCTGCTGGCCTTCACCGACAGCCGCAGTTTTTTCCCGGCGGGGGAGGCTGAATGCAGCGACCCGCGCCTGGCGATCCTCGATCTGCACCCCACCGGACCGCAGTGGGGCGAAGGCGATTCGCCAGCCAGCGGTGCAACCCAGGCGCTGGAGCAGGCGGTTGCCGCCAGTGAGGCCGACCTGCGCGATTGGCTGGTGAATGCCGGCATGAGCCAGGAACGTCGCATTCTGCGACTGCCCATTGGCGGGTTGACGTGGCATTATCCCGGGCCTGACATTCTGCAATTGGAATTCGTCCTGCCGGCCGGATGCTTCGCCACTGTCTTGGTGCGCGAGCTTGTTGATCTGGTGCCGGTGGGGCAGACGGACAGCCCATGCGTATTCTGATATCAAATGACGACGGTGCCACCGCACCCGGCCTCGCCGCGCTTCATGCTGCGCTGGCGGATTACGCCGAGTGCGTGGTGGTTGCCCCCGACCAGGACAAGAGCGGCGCCAGCAGTTCGCTGACGCTCGACCGTCCGCTGCACGTGCACGTTCTGGCCAATGGCTATATCAGCGTGAACGGCACCCCCACCGACTGCGTACACCTGGCGATCAACAGTTTGTTGGATCAGGAGCCGGACCTGGTGGTGTCGGGCATCAACCTCGGCGCCAACCTGGGGGATGACGTGCTGTATTCCGGCACGGTGGCGGCGGCCCTGGAAGGGCGTTTCCTGGGGCGGACCTCGTTTGCCTTTTCGTTGACCTCGCGTCAATTGGACAACCTGCCGACGGCCGCGCATTTCGCGCGCAAGCTGGTGGAGGCCCACGGTTCCCTCGATCTGCCGCCCCGGACGGTGCTTAACGTCAATATCCCCAACTTGCCCCTCGAGCATATTCGCGGTATCCAGCTCACGCGCCTGGGCCATCGCGCCCGCGCAGCGGCGCCGTTGAAGGTGGTCGACCCGCGTGGCAAGGAAGGTTATTGGATCGCCGCTGCGGGCGATGCCGAAGACGGTGGGCCGGGCACTGACTTTCATGCGGTGATGCAAGGCTATGTATCGATTACCCCGTTGCAGCTCGATCGCACCTTCAGTGATGCCTTCAGTAGTCTCGATGGCTGGCTGGAGGACTTGCGCTGATGGCTCGTGAACAAGACGACCTGTTGCGTCGCGGCATCGGGATGACCTCCCAGCGCACCCGCGAGCGTCTGATCCAGCGCCTGTACGAAGAAGGCCTGTCCAACGCCCAGGTACTGGAAGTGATCCGGCGCACGCCCCGGCACCTGTTTGTCGATGAGGCCCTGGCCCATCGCGCCTATGAAGACACGGCGTTGCCGATCGGGCATAACCAGACCATTTCCCAACCGTATATGGTTGCGCGCATGAGCGAGCTGCTGCTGGCGGCGGGCCCGTTGGACAAGGTGCTGGAGATCGGCACCGGTTCCGGCTACCAGACTGCCGTGCTGTCGCAGTTGGTGGAGCGCGTGTTCTCGGTGGAGCGCATCAAGGTGCTGCAGGATCGCGCCAAGGAACGCCTGGTGGAACTGAACCTGCGCAACGTGGTGTTCCGCTGGGGCGATGGCTGGGAAGGCTGGCCGGCGCTGGCGCCGTATAACGGCATCATCGTCACCGCGGTCGCCACCGATGTACCGCAGGCGTTGCTCGATCAACTGGCCCCCGGCGGTCGGCTGGTGATCCCGGTGGGTTCCGGCGAAGTGCAACAATTGATGCTCATTATCCGTGAAGACGAAGGCTTTTCCCGGCATGTGCTCGGCGCCGTGCGTTTCGTGCCGTTGCTCAATGGCCCGCTGGCCTGATCATTTATTCGCGAGCAGTGAATTCTGTTGGCGGCGATGTGTCTTACGGCGGGGTCTATAGAGTCAACATGATCGGTCGTTGGTTTTAAACGCGATGAATCTTTCGTTTCAGTCGTGTGCCAGTAAAAAGCCAATGCCCAGTTATACTTACGACATATTTCAAGCCTGATACAGGCATTCATGTTCAGCCACCACAAAGGGAGCGGCGGGTGAGTCTCACAGGTCTTGCGCAGCGTATGAGTAAAACAAGCTTTCAGCGACTGGTGCTTGGCCTTGTCTTGAGTTCCTTATTGGCGGCTTGTTCGAGCGCGCCTTCCGGGGGCGCGAGGGTGGTTGATCGCACGAATGCCGCGCCGCAGAAGCCGACCGTAACCACGGGGCAGTATGTGGTGCGCAAGGGCGATACGCTGTTTTCGATTGCCTTCCGCTATGGCTGGGACTACAAGGCGCTCGCCGCGCGCAACAATATTCCGGTGCCCTACACGATACATCCGGGTCAGACGATTCGCTTCGATGGACGCACCGGTTCAACACCGACATCAGTGGTGACAAACACCACATCTTCGCCCTCGTCCTCGAGCAAAACCACGATCATCACGCGGCCTGCAGGCAGCGCCGCGCCTGCGGTTGCGAGCAAACCGGCAGCCGCGCCGCTGCCGCCTGCGGGGCCTGCGCCGACCGGCTGGGGATGGCCGTCGAACGGCGTATTGATTGGAAAATTCTCTTCAAACGGTAGTTTGAATAAAGGCATTGATATCGCCGGGGATTTGGGACAGCCTGTTTTAGCTGCATCTGATGGGACAGTGGTGTACGCCGGGAGTGGTTTGCGGGGCTACGGCGAGCTGGTCATCATCAAACACAGCGATACCTACGTCAGTGCTTACGGCCACAACCGTAGGCTGTTGGTTCGGGAGGGGCAGCAGGTCAAAGTCGGACAGACAATTGCCGAAATGGGGTCAACTGGTACAGACCGGGTGAAACTGCACTTTGAGATTCGCCGCCAAGGGAAACCTGTAGATCCTCTGCAATTCCTACCCCGTCGTTGATGTGTTGCCAGCCTGTTCCCTCACGTAGAAGGAACAGGCTCCAGCGTTGCCAAGGATAAAGGCGTCGCTTGAGCTTGAGGTCGAACTCACCAAAGGACTATAACAATGGCTCTCAGTAAAGAAGCGCCGGAGTTTGACATCGACGATGAGGTTCTCCTTACGGAGACCGGCATCGCTATGGAATCGATGTCGAATGAGGGAATGGCTGTACCTTCAGTTCGCACCAAATCCAAGAACTCCACTGCGTTAAAGCAACATAAGTACATTGACTACACGCGGGCGCTCGATGCGACCCAGCTGTACCTCAATGAAATCGGCTTTTCCCCTCTGCTGACTCCCGAAGAAGAAGTCCATTTTGCGCGCTTGTCGCAAAAGGGTGATCCGGCTGGGCGCAAGCGCATGATTGAAAGCAACCTGCGCCTGGTGGTGAAAATCGCCCGACGCTACGTCAATCGCGGGCTGTCCCTGTTGGACCTGATCGAGGAGGGCAACCTGGGCTTGATCCGGGCGGTGGAGAAGTTCGACCCCGAACGCGGCTTCCGCTTCTCGACCTATGCCACCTGGTGGATTCGTCAGACCATCGAACGGGCGATCATGAATCAAACCCGCACGATCCGGTTGCCGATCCATGTGGTCAAGGAGCTCAACGTCTACCTGCGGGCGGCGCGTGAGCTGACACAAAAACTCGATCATGAACCCTCTCCCGAAGAAATCGCCAACCTGCTGGAAAAACCGGTGGGCGAGGTCAAGCGCATGCTCGGTCTTAACGAGCGCGTGTCTTCGGTCGACGTCTCGCTGGGCCCGGATTCGGACAAAACCCTGCTGGACACCCTGACGGATGATCGCCCGACAGACCCTTGCGAGCTGTTGCAGGACGATGATCTTTCCCAAAGCATTGACCAGTGGTTGTCGGAGCTTACGGACAAGCAGCGCGAGGTGGTGATTCGCCGCTTCGGCCTGCGCGGTCATGAGAGCAGCACCCTGGAGGATGTAGGCCTGGAGATCGGCTTGACCCGTGAGCGGGTGCGGCAGATCCAGGTAGAAGGGCTCAAGCGCTTGCGTGAGATCCTGGAGAAGAACGGCTTGTCGAGCGAGTCGTTGTTTCAGTAACGACGCAGTCTGAATGTGGGAGGGGGCTTGCTCCCGATGGCAGTGGATCAGTCACTGGATGTATTGACTGACCCACTGCCATCGGGAGTAAGCCCCCTCCCATATTTTTTGCGCTCATGCATGCCCAAATCCCAGGCATAAAAAAACCCCGCTTTTAAGGGCGGGGTTCTTTCGACTGAGTCAGTACAAGTTAGATAACTTGAACTTCTTCAGCTTGCATGCCTTTCTGACCGCGGGTAGCGATGAAAGAAACCTGTTGGCCTTCTTTCAGGCTTTTGAAGCCGTCGGATTGGATAGCTTTGAAGTGAACGAACAGGTCGTCACCGGATTGTGGAGTGATGAAGCCGAAGCCTTTTTCATCGTTGAACCACTTAACGGTACCAGTTTGGCGATTAGACATGGTGTATCTCCTTGGACAAAGTTAACTGCGACTCAGGAAAAGCCCTGGCCGAGACTGAGTGCAAAGAGCAGGAAAAATTCTTGGAGATGGTTGGATCGAAATTCAACATATCGTGTAGAGATTCTCAGTGACACAAGCAGCACAGTGGCGCCACCTTAACCCTTTTTCCGGAACGTGCCAATGGTATTTCCGAAGGTTTCTCTAATTTCGTGACTGGCGGTGGTATTTACGTCCGTCGTGCACGCCGATTCTGGTCCCGGCCCCAATGGACGCGGCTTGTACAAGGCGGGCATTGATCAACACATTCGTCAACAAAAGCCCCACGCCCTTTGAACCCCAACGCCTGCCCCGGTAAGATGCCCAACAGAATTTTTCCACCTCGCTATCAGGACACCCGCCATGAGCATCAAATCGGACAAGTGGATTCGCCGCATGGCGCAAGAGCACGGCATGATCGAACCGTTCGTTGAGCGCCAGATCCGTGGTGACGACGCCGATCGCGTGATTTCGTATGGTGTTTCCAGCTACGGCTACGACGTGCGTTGTGCCGATGAGTTCAAGGTGTTCACCAATATCAACTCGGCGATCGTCGATCCGAAGAACTTCGACGAAAAGAGCTTCGTCGACGTCAAGAGCGACGTGTGCATCATCCCGCCCAACTCCTTCGCCCTGGCGCGCACCGTGGAGTTCTTCCGTATTCCCCGCGACGTGCTGACCATCTGCCTGGGTAAAAGCACTTACGCGCGCTGCGGCATCATCGTCAACGTGACGCCACTTGAGCCTGAGTGGGAAGGTCACGTCACCCTGGAATTCTCCAACACCACCACCCTGCCAGCGAAGATCTACGCCAACGAAGGCGTGGCGCAGATGCTGTTCCTGCAGTCCGATGAGGCCTGTGAAGTGTCCTATAAGGACCGTGCTGGCAAGTACCAGGGCCAGCGCGGCGTCACCTTGCCACGCGCTTGATCGAAAGCTCCTACGCGTAAAGGGAATTAGTCTGCGGAAAGTGACTCTATTGGGTGTACTGCTTCGGTGCGTGCAATGCGCGCCGAGCCACGCTTGAGGAGTACCTTATGAAGCTCGACCCGCGAATCAGCGCCGAACTCGCCCGGCTTGAACCCAACCAGATTGGCGTGATGGCGTGGTCCCTGATGGCCGACCCTGCCTATGCGGGTGGTCTCCCCGGTCAACCTGACCCGGATTCCCCTGAGCCTACCGAACCTGGCGAACCGACCCTTCCGGACGAGCCGCCACCCGCGCCGATGGCCTGATGCCTGCAGATTGGAATGTGGTCAGTCCTTCCGCGGGCTGACCATCTCTCCTGGCGGCCGATCACAAATATCTGCCGTGTTGCACTCAGTATCCCCAGCAAAGCCCCAAAACGCGGGCAGCGGGCTGCCTGCGCGCTTATCGTGGATTGCCGCGCTCAAGCGCATGGGCCGGCTGGGCGGGCTCTCAGAGCGCTTAGGCGGCGCTGGGGCGTGTGGGAAGATCAGCGAAGGCTTACTTCAGATTGCCACTCAGGAACTGTTGCAGGCGCTCACTTTTCGGGTTGCCCAGCACATCCTCCGGCGTGCCTTGCTCTTCCACCAGGCCCTTGTGCAGGAACAGCACCTGGCTCGACACCTTGCGCGCAAAGCTCATCTCGTGGGTCACCATGATCATGGTGCGACCTTCCTCGGCCAGGCCCTGGATCACCTTCAGCACTTCGCCCACCAGCTCCGGGTCGAGGGCCGAGGTGGGTTCGTCGAACAGCATCACTTCCGGTTCCATCGCCAGGGCGCGGGCGATGGCCACGCGTTGCTGCTGGCCGCCGGAGAGAAATGCCGGGTATTGATCGGCCACGCGGGCCGGCAGTCCGACTTTGTCCAGGTAGCGACGGGCACGGTCTTCGGCGTCTTTCTTACTGCAGCCCAGCACCCGGCGCGGGGCCATGGTGATGTTTTCCAGCACGCTCATGTGGCTCCACAGGTTGAAGTGCTGGAACACCATCGCCAGGCGTGTGCGCAGGCGCTGCAGCTCGGCATCGTCGGCCACGCGCATGCCGTGGCGGTCGCTGACCATGCGGATCGGCTTGTCATCCAGGGTCATCGCGCCGTCGTTGGGGGTTTCCAGAAAGTTGATGCAGCGCAGGAAGGTGCTCTTACCCGAGCCGCTGGCGCCGATCAGGCTGATCACGTCACCGGTCTTGGCCTTGAGCGAGACGCCTTTGAGCACTTCATTGTCGCCATAGCTTTTATGCAGGCCTTCAACGGTCAGTTTGTACATGGGGCGTGCATCCTCAAGGCGAAAGTAGGTAGCCGCTGCGGTAGGCCTCTGAGCCTGCGACATGGCCGATGACCATCCCCGCAGTGGCCATGCGCCGTAGCGAACGGGCGTAAAGCAGGCCGGCGTTTTGACAATGCACAGGCGTTACGCGGTCAGTAATGGGGTCGATGATTTCGGCGATCAGTTGCCCGGCTTCGAGGTACTCGCCGGGCAAGGCGCTGAACACCAGCAGGCCGCCGACCGGCGTCGCCACCGGTTCGACTCCCGCCAGCGGGGTGGCCGGGTAGGGCAGGGCGGGCAGCGGTGCCACGTCGCCGGCAATCGCGCCGAAGTGAATCAGGTAGTCGATGATCGCCTGGCAGTCGAGGCCGGCCAGGCCGTGGTTGACGTCACCCTGGCCGCGCAGCTCGACGGTCACCGAAAAGCTGCCCATGGGGATCGGGAAGCGTTCTCCGAAGCGTTGCTGCAATTGCCACCACACCAGGCTGAAGCACTCATCGAAAGATTGCCCGCCGGAATCGGTGGCCAGCAAGTTGGCCTCCGAGCCGATATAGCGCGCCAACGGCTCCACCTGCGGCCAGGCCTCGGGCGTGGTGTACAGGTGCGCCACGGCTTCGAAATCGCAATGCAGGTCGAGCACCATGTCGGCATCGCAAGCCAGGCGTTGCAGCACCAGGCGCTGGGACTGCAACTGCGTCGCGGCGGTTTGTGCGGCCAGCGCGGTGGAGAGTGCCGTGCGGATCAATTCGACGTTGCGCTGGGGATCATCCCCGAGCACATCCTCGACCCGATCGCCCACCTCTTCACTGAGGTCGACAAACAGGCGATTGAAGTTCTGCCCGCTTTCCAGCTCATAGCGGCCCAGCGGGATGTCCATCAACACTTGTTCGAGGCCCGCCGGGTTGGCGATCGGCACCAGCACTATCTCGCTGCGCAAGCGCCCGGCGGCGACCAGTTGCGCCAGGCGCGCCTTGAGGTGCCAGGCCACCAGCATGCCCGGCAATTCATCGGCATGCAGTGACGACTGGATGTAGACCTTGCGTTCGGCCAGCTCCGGGCCGAAGTGGAAACTGTGAATCTGCCGTGCCGTGCCAGGCACGGGCGCGATCAGTTCATGAACCTGATGACGCATGAAGGCTCCTTAGTGGCTCGGCCCGAGGAAGGCCAGCCAGCGGCGCTCCGCCAGACGAAACAGACCGACCAGGGCAAAGGTCACGGTCAGGTAGATCAGCGCAGCGATGCCGAACGATTGAAAGGTGAGGAACGTGGCCGAGTTGGCGTCCCGGGCCACTTTGAGAATGTCCGGGATCGTCGCGGTAAACGCCACTGTCGTCGAGTGCAGCATCAAAATCACTTCGTTGCTGTAGTACGGCAATGAACGGCGCAGGGCCGACGGCGTGATGACATAGGCGTACAGCTTCCAGCCGCTGAGGCCGTAGGCTTTGGCCGCTTCGACTTCGCCGTGGGCCATGCTGCGGATCGCCCCGGCGAAAATCTCCGTGGTGTAGGCGCAGGTGTTGAGGGCAAAGGCCAGGACCGTGCAGTTCATCGCATCGCGAAAGAACGCATCCAGCACCGGTTGGGCGCGCACGGCGGCGATGCTGTAGATGCCGGTGTAACAGATCAGCAATTGGATATAGAGCGGCGTGCCGCGAAACAGGTAGGTGTAGAACTGCACCGGCCAGCGCACCAAGGGATTGCGCGACACCCGGGCGATGGACAGCGGAATCGACACCAGGAAGCCGATCACCAGCGAGGCGCTGAGCAACCACATGGTCATGGCCAGGCCGGTGATGTGCTGGCCGTCGCTGTAAAGGAATGGGCGCCAGTATTCCTGCAAGAGTTCGATCATCGCACGGCCTCCCGCGAGCCTGCCGAATAGCGACGTTCAAGACGGCGCAGGACAAAGTTGGACGCACTGGTGATCAGCAGGTAGATCAGTGCGGCGATCACCAGGAAGTAAAACAGCTGATAGGTGCTCTTGCCGGCGTCCTGCGCGGCCTTGACCAGATCCGCGAGGCCGATGATCGACACCAGTGCGGTGGCCTTGAGCATTACCATCCAGTTGTTGCCGATGCCCGGCAGGGCAAAGCGCATCATTTGCGGGAAGGTCACGTAGCGAAACCGCTGCCCGCGCTTGAGGCCGTAAGCCGTGGCGGCTTCCAATTGACCACGGGGCACCGCGAGGATCGCGCCGCGAAAGGTTTCGGTGAAGTACGCACCGTAAATAAAGCCCAGGGTGATCACCCCGGCGCTGAATGGGTCGATTTCGATGTAGTCCCATTCCATGAAGTCGGTAAGACCGGTCAGCCAGGTTTGCAGGCTGTAGAAAATCAGCAGCATCAGCACCAGGTCGGGCACGCCACGAATCAACGTGGTGTAGAGCTGGGCGGGAATGCGTAGGAGCGGCAGGCTGGACAGTTTGGCGCTGGCGCCGAGCAGGCCCAGCAACACGCTGACGGCCAGGGACAGCACCGACAACTTGAGGGTCATCCAGGTGCCTTGCAGCAACAGCGGGCCGAAACCCTTCAAACTGAACGCGCTCAGCCCGAGGGTTTGCAACAGTTCTTCGAACATAAATCAGGACCTATGGCGATAAAACAGCGCCCCTCGCGGGAAGGGGCGCCCCAGGCATTATTTGCCGCTGTACAGGTTCAGATCGCCAAAGTGTTTCTTCTGGATGCTGGCGTAGGTGCCATCATCGTGTAACGCTTTGATACCTTTATCCAAAAGGGCCTTCAGCTCAGTGTTACCTTTTTTGATACCGACCGCGGTTTTCGACGGCAGCAATGGGTCGTCGATGGCCGCGCTGACTTCGTAACCGGCACCGGCCGGCGACTTCAGGAAGCCCAGTTCGGCTTGCAGCATGTCCTGCACGGAGGCGTCGAGACGGCCGGAGGTCAGGTCAGCGTAGACCTGGTCCTGGTTGGCGTAGGCCTTGGTGGTTACACCGGCTTTATCCAATACGGCCTTGGCATAGGCTTCCTGGATGGTGCCTTGCTCGTAGCCCACGGTTTTGCCCTTGAGCGACTCAGGCGTGGAGTAGCCGGCGCCCTTCTTGAATACCAGCGAAGTCGGGCCGGAGAACAGCTCGTTGGAGAAGTCGATGGCCTTCATGCGGGCTTCGGTGACGGTCATGGACGAAATCACACCGTCGAATTTGTTGGCTTTGAGGCCTGGAATCATGCCGTCGAAGTCGCTTTCGACCCACTTGCACTTGACCTTCAGCTCAGCGCAGATCGCATTGCCCAGGTCGATGTCGAAGCCCACCAGGCTGCCGTCAGCGGCTTTGGACTCGAACGGCGCGTAGGACGGATCGACACCAAAACGCAATTCCTTGTATTCCTTGGCCAAGGCGGAACCAGCGGCCATGCACAGAGCCAGTGCAGAAAGGGTCAGCAATGCTTTTTTCATTATGTAATCCCTGGAAACCAAGATAAGCGCTTGTGGCGCGTTTAGGACTGTTACTGAACGGTGTCAGACGGATCACAAGTAGCAATTTCTGCACCATAGTTCCGAATGCAGCTCCGAATGATCGTTTTAAAAGGTGGGAAGAGGGAGCTATGAGTATAGGAGGTGCCCGAAAATGGGCATGAAAAATAGGCTGCACTATTTTGGATCGAGCGCAGATTAAAAAATGTGGGAGCAGGCAAGCCTGCTCCCACCTGTTGGTACGGTTATTTGCCGGGCGTGAGGGTCAGCCTGGCTTTCCCATACACCTTGTCAAAGTTCTGCGGCTGCATCGGGAAGCTCAGGTATTGCGCCTTGAGCGACGGATCGATGCCATTGGCATAGTTCGGGCTGACCGGGTTGCCGGACTGGCCGATACCGCCCTGGCCCGTCATCGGTTCTGCCTGGCCGAAGTCGACAATCATGCGCAGTGCCGGCACTTGGGTGGTGTCGAAACTCTCCCCCCAGTTGTACGGCGCCGGGTTCAGGGTGTTGTGGTCGCCGCCGCTGGCCAGCGGGCCGCGGATCACCTGGCCATTGCGGTTCTTCCAGGTGGTGCTGTGCAGTTTGCCCCACTGCCAGGCCTTGTGATCGGTACCCAGTTGGCTGTCGCCGGCAGTGATCGCAGCGGCCAGGCTGCGGGCGAGGATCGTCGGTTTGTCTTCTTTCTGCGCGGTGCGGACATCGTCCCAGAACGGGCTGTCTTCACGGCCCAGCAGGTGGTCGGCCTGGGCGGCGTAGGACAGGCTCGCGTTGCTGACAAAGGCTTTCCAGCTGGCGCTGTTTTGCGGGCCGAGTTCGTCGAGGAAGATCTGTTTGCTGCTTTCCTGCAGGAACAGCTCATACATCGCTGCGTCGGCGGACGTCGGCGTCAGGCGGCCGTCAAACGCCATCAGACGATTCAGCGCTTCACGGGCCTTGGCCTGTTCGGCCGCGGGCAGCGCAGCGATCGCCTGTTTCAGCGGCTGCGCCATGCCCGGCGCCTGGAACATGTTCTTGAGCTTGGCGGCGAACGTGGTGGTCTGGTCGTATTGCATGGCGATCATGCTGCGGCTGTCATGCTTGCCGGCATTGGCCAATTGCGCCAGGCGCTCGCTGCGCTCCGGAGCGTCCCAGGAGTTGGACAGTTGCATGCCATAACCGCGCGGCGCGGTACGTTGGTTGGCGGTGCCGATCCAGCCTTGGGCCGGGTCCTGGTCATAAGGGTGCAGCATCGCGTCGGCGTAACCGTCCCAGTCGAAGCGCGCATCCCAGCCCGGCGAGGGCAGCAGGCCTTCGCCTTCGCGGCGGTTGGGGAAGCGCCCGGTAACCTGCCAGCCGATGTTGCTGGCGTCGGCGAACACCATGTTCAAGGCAATGGCGCGGATTTCCCGGGTCGCATCCGAGGCCTTGGCGGCGTTTTGCGCGCGGGACAGGTCGAAGAACGCATCAAGGCTCTTGTCGTCCTTGAAGTCCGCCGTTTGCAGGGCCAGGCCCAGCCCGCTGGTCAGCGCCTGGCTGCTGTTGAGCAGGGCGCCGTGGCGGGTTTCGTACACCACCTCACGAATCGAGCGTTGGCCTTTGATGAAAAAGGTCTCGTTGCGCACAGCGGCCGGTAGCCATTTACCGTTGTTCTCGTAGTACAGCGCGCTGCCCTGGCGTTTGACCTTTTCCAGGAACAGGTCCTGGGTGTCGCCCTTGACCGTGCTCATGCTCCACGCCACTTTGCCGTTGAAGCCGGACAACAGGGTCGGCAGGCCGGCGATCGAGGCGCCGACGGCCTGGTATTTCGGTGCGCGGATCTGCACGTAGTTCCATGGCGACGGGGCTTGCGGCTGGGCGGCGAGGTCATTGGCCAGCAGGCTCTTGCCGCTGCGGCTGCGTTGCGGGCCGATGGCCCAGTTGCTCGAAGTGGTCACCGCCAGTGAGTTGAGGCTGCTCAGTTGCTGGCTGACCGTGTCCAGCCCGGCCAGGCCGGTGATCTGGCTCAGGTTCACGCCCTTGAGCTTGTCGGCTTCGGCCAGGGGGATCGGCTCGTCCGGCGCGCTTGGGGTGAGCCAGGCGAGTTTGTCGACACCGACCTTTTGCGCGAGCACCAGCGATGACAATTCTTCCTGCAGGTTGGCCGACTCGCTGAAATTCAACAGGCAGAACAACAGCGCCGAATCTTCCGGCTTCCAGTACTCGGGTTTGTAGCCGGTCTGGGCCAGGTCCGGCGGCAGCTTGTCGCGGTAGCGGAACAGGTAGGCGTTGACGCCGCGGGCATACACTTCAAAGAAGCGCTTGAGGCGCGGCGACGAGGCGTTGTAGAGCTCGCCGGCGCTTTTTTTCAGGTTGACCGCGCGCATGAAACGGTCGACATCCAGCACCTCGGGGCCGGACATTTCCGCCAGACGGCCCTGGGCCAGCAGGCGCAACGTGACCATCTGCGTGATGCGGTCGCTGGCATGCACATAGCCGAGGCTGAACAGCGCGTCGTGGAAGGTATTGCTTTCAATCAGCGGCATGCCCTGGGCATTGCGGCGTATCGAAACATTCTGCGCGAGGCCCTTGATCGGCTGGACGCCGGTAACGGGTGGCAGGGTGTCCTGGGTGCTCTGGAGCTGGCAACCGGCCAGGTTTAATGCACTGGCCACTGCCGCGGCAACGCCGAACCGGGGAAGAAAATGTGAAAGGGCTGGCGAGGCCATGGCAAAGCTCCTGCGGGGGGTAGCGTCAGTAAAGGCGCTACGTTAGTGAGCGCGGTGAAACGACGCAAGCAGGAGCTAAAGCTTATTTTCAGTAGCCAGGTTTCAAGCGCCGTGGCACTTCTTGAATTTCTTCTCGCTGCCGCACGGGCATGGATCGTTGCGGCCAACGTCTTTCAGGGCGTTGCGCACCGGCTCCTGGTGAGCGTGGCCGCAGTTCGGGCCGTGGACATGGCCGTGGTCGTGATCATGGTGATCGTGATCGTGGTTGCAGTCAGGACCATGGACATGGGGTTGCTGAGTCATCGATGTCGCTCCGGAATAAAATCGCCGGGGATTATCTCGCCATTGTGGTCCACGCGCACGTCATTACCGATGAATAATCCGGTTTTCAGCTCGCCTTCCAGCCGATAAGGCACGGGCCGGTCGGGGTTTTTCAGCATCTGCACGACGTCACGGATCTGCGGCCAGAGGTTGGTGCGTACCGAGATCTTGAAAAAGGCGTGGCCACGCGGCGGCACGGTGAGCCATTCGTTGGATTCGCCTTCGGTCAGCAGCAAGCGACCCAGGGTGACCTTGTAGATCAGGCCGCGCACCGTGAGGTCGGCGTCGTCGCGGTTATCCACGCGGAAATACAGCTTGAACTTCTGTTCGAGCAACTTGGCCCGCACCACTTCGACCTTCACCAGGGCGACGTGGGGCGGTGGGGCATCGTCCTCGAACCATGAGGCGCAGCCACTCAAGCCAAGGGTCAACGCCAGCAACAAGCTGTAAGTGCGGAGCATGGCGCGATCCCTGTGAGGTGGTTAGAGGTAGCTGGAGCAACACTTCTTGAACTTCTGCCCACTCCCGCAGACGCATGCATCATTGCGTCCGGCCTTCACTTCCACGGTGGGGTCGATGAAGTACCAGTGTCCCTCATTCTGTACGAAAGAGGACTGTTCGCGGTGGCTGTGTTCGCCGGTGCTGTCATGCCAGCGCGCGGTAAACGTCACGAACGCATGTTCCGGCTGGCCGCCGAACACCTCGGAGCTTTCCACTTCCAGGCCGAGCCAGGTGCTCTGGGCGCTCCAGGTGGCGATGGCATCACGGTCCAGGCCGGCCTGCTGCGCAGGCAACGTGGTAGCCACCAGGTAGTCCACCAGGCCCAGTACGTAGGCGCTGTAGCGCGAGCGCATCAGCGCGGTGGCGCACGGCGCCGGGTGGCCGGCGTGATAATGGCCGCAGCACGCGTCCAGCAGGTTGCCGCTGCCACAGGGGCAAATGGATGTACTCATCGGGTTACCACCAATACTTTCCGAAGTTTTCCGGGTTGGCCCAGAAGCGGGCGTTGAGCCAGTCCGGCACCTGTTTATAGTCAAGCAGATCATAGGTAAACAGCGTCAGTACCTGCTCATCGCGCTGGAAGCGCTCGCCGGCCTGCAGGGCCAGGGAGAAGAAGTCAGTGTCTTTCCAGTCGCAGGCGCCCAGGTCGACCAGCACCGCAATGCGGCTGGCATTGAGGTTACGGATGCCGCCCAGCAGGGTCAGGCCTTGTGGTTTTGACAGGTGCTCCAGGCAATCGACCACCAGCGCCAGGTCAAAACGCTGCGCCGCGAGGTCCGCCGGCAGCGCGCCAGGCGTCGCGACGGACACCTGGGTCTCAGGGTGCGCCTTTTGAAAGGCCTCCAGCGCCGGGAACTGGCTGGCACCCAACAGCAACAGGCGTTTGGGCTGGTGCAAATCGAGCAAGGCAGCCAGGGCTTGCTGGGGTGTACGGGAAGAAATACCAGCGGTCATCAGAGATCCTCACATCAGGACCCTAGAGACTAGCGCGGCTGAGCGTGCGGGCCTAGAGCGGGTGGTTGCGAAAAGTCCTTCAAGTACGCCCATCCTCAATGAATCCGGGGGTGTGACGTACTGGCGCAGTTGAAAGGAGCGGTCTTTACTCCACCCATCGGCCCCTGCCGATCCCCTCAGGAGAAATCAAATGAGCATCATGCGGACAGCTCTACCCTTGGTTCTGCTCACCGGAGTATTGACAGGTTGTGCAGGTTTGCAAAAAACCGATTGGCCCACCTGCGCCGCCGTGGGCGGCGTGACCGGTGCGGCGATCGGTGCGACGGAAAGCTCAGCCTATGCCGGCTACGGCGCGTTGTTGATCGGCGGCATGGCCGGCGCCTATTGCTGGGTACACGGCGATGGTGACGAAGACGGCGACGGCGTGCCGGACAGCCGCGACAAGTGCCCCGGCACGCCGAAAGGCGTACAGGTCGATGCCAATGGTTGCCCACCTGCGCCACCCGCGGCGGTGGTTGAAGAGGTGGTTGTGGTCAAGGAAGAAACCATCGTGATTCGCGATGTCCACTTCCAGTTCGACTCGGCGAAGCTGACGGCGGCGGATAAAACCGCGCTCGACACCATCGCCACCCGCCTGAAACGCGAAGCCCCGAGCGCCCAGTTGCGGGTCAGCGGGCATACCGACAGCGTCGGCAAGGACGCCTACAACCAGAAACTCTCGGAAAAACGCGCACATTCGGTGACGGACTACCTGATCGGCGCCGGTGTGCCTCGCAGTAACTTCGTGTCGGTGACCGGTGCGGGCGAAAGTCATCCGGTGGCTGACAACAAAACCGCTGAAGGCCGTGCCCTGAACCGCCGCGTAGAAATCCAGATCAACCGCTGACAGGCCTTGCCCCTGTGGGATTCCACAGGGGCATCGTTGGCGATCCTCGCTGAAACCGCCGCCTTCTCAAGTTTTTTGATCCTTCACTGGCAAATCGCCTGTAGAAGTCGTTACTGTGCGCCCAAAGAAAAATTTGAAATAACAAATTCCCCATCACTCAGGAGCCCCATGATGCGTAAGGTTTTTCTGTTGGCCCTGTTGGTCAGCCCCGTTGCCCTGGCCCAGAGCGTGAGTGTTGAAACCAACTCGTTGATGCGCTTGCCCAGCAGTACCAGCGTATTGCAGCTGGAACGCCTGGACGTCGCGGACTACGGCACGTTGCTCATCCCGGCCACGATCAGCCAGGTCTCGGTGGATGAGTTGCACCTGGGCCGCGAAGCACGCATCGCCATCGCTCCGGGGAGCACCGGGCTGCAATTGCAGGCGCGGCATGCGCAACTGGAACATGGCAGCCAGATCACCTCGCGTGGCGCTCCCGGTACCCACGAAAAACCAGCCAGGGCCGGACGTGACCTGACCTTGCGCATCAATGCCCTGACGGCGCAGGAACTGTCGGTGGATGCCCGTGGTGGCGCTGGCGCCCAAGGTTATGCCGGGCTGGACGGCGCCAACGGCGAAGACCCGGGTTGCACTTGGGGCTCCGCTGGGCGCGGCGCCAACGGTGATAACGGTGGCGACGGGTTGCCTGGCGCGGCGGGTGCGCAGGTGCGGGTCGAACTGCCGCAGGACTTCCCAAGCGACAAGATCAAGGTCTGGGTCGATGGCGGCGCGGGCGGTTTGGCGGGGACGGCGGGCAAGCCTGGGCGTGGCGGGCAATCCAAGGGTTGCCTGGTGTACCGCGCCGATGGTGGCGAGAAAGGCCGGCCAGGGGTGGAAGGGCAGCCGGGGCCGGCCGGGCCTGCGGGAACTGTGACCATTCAGCGACTTTGAGTCGTTCGATCTGACGCCATCGGGAGCACGCCCCCTCCCACATTTGGAATGCATTTCAAGTGTGGGAGGGGGCGTGCTCCCGATGGCCGTTTAAGGCACGTCTCAGAACATCGGCCGCGCCGAAGCAATCGCGACCACCACCAACCCAACGAGCAGGTTAATGCCCACCAGCTTGCGGATCTGCCCCAGCACCGCCGCCCCGGCCGGCCAGTTTTCAGCCGCCACCGCTGCGCGCAATTCGGGGAACTTCAACGCCTGGATGCGGATGAACAGCGCCGTCATCACCACATACAAGCCCATCATCACCTGCACGTAACGCGGTGCGGTTTCAAACCCGCTGAAGCGCAGTTGCAACAGGCCGACACCGCTGATCGGCAAAACCAGCACCGCCACCCAAACCCACACGAAAAAACGTTGAAACACATTCGCCCACAGCTTGAGCCGGGCAGGGCCCTCGAGGGCCGCCACAGCGGCCGGGCGCAGGATCATCCAGGCGAAAAACATGCCGCCGACCCAGATCAGGGCGGCCAATACATGCAGGGTGTAAACGAGGCTGAACACGGTCATTGCGGTACTCCGTTCTGCGCGGGATTAATTAGCGGGGTATGATAGCGGCCGATCCGAACCACTGAAAATTTATCCAGCGTTTTTTGCGCCCGACTATCCATGATCAGCACTGAACTCAAAACCACGATCCAGGGCGCCTATTCGCGTTTTCTCGAAGCCAAGAGCTTGAAACCGCGCTACGGCCAACGCCTGATGATCGCCGAAGTGGCCAAGGTCCTCGGGGATATCGACACCGACGACGAAGGCCGGCGCAGCGGTGACCCCGCGGTCGTGGCCGTCGAGGCCGGCACCGGTACCGGCAAGACCGTGGCCTACAGCCTGGCGGCGATTCCCACCGCCAAGGCCGCCGGCAAGCGCCTGGTGATCGCCACCGCCACCGTCGCCCTGCAGGAGCAGATCGTCTACAAAGACCTGCCCGACCTGATGCGCAACAGCGGCCTGAACTTCACCTTCGCCCTGGCCAAGGGCCGTGGCCGCTATATGTGCCTGTCCAAGCTCGACGTGCTGCTGCAGGAAGGCCACGCGCAAACTGCCACGGCCTCCTTGTTCGAAGAAGAAGGCTTCAAGATCGAAGTCGATGAAGTCAGCCAGAAGCTGTTTACCAGCATGATCGAAAAACTGGCCGGGAATAAATGGGACGGCGACCGCGACAGCTGGCCCACCGCCCTGGAAGACGCCGATTGGGCGCGCCTGACCACCGACCACAGCCAATGCACCAACCGTCATTGCCCCAACTTCGGCCAGTGCGCCTTCTATAAAGCGCGCGAAGGCATGGGCAAGGTCGACGTGATCGTCACCAACCACGACATGGTCCTCGCCGACCTGGCCCTGGGCGGCGGCGCCGTGCTGCCGGACCCGCGCGACACGCTCTACGTATTCGACGAAGGCCACCACCTGCCCGACAAGGCCATCGGCCACTTCGCCCATTACACGCGCCTGCGCTCCACCGCCGACTGGCTCGAGGCCACCGCCAAGAACCTCACCAAACTGCTGGCCCAGCACCCGCTGCCCGGCGACCTGGGCAAGCTGATCGAACAGGTGCCGGAACTGGCGCGGGAGATCAAGACCCAGCAGCAGTTCATGTTCAGCGCCTGCGAGCAGGTTGCCGACTTCAAACCCGGCGAAGACGTCGAAGGCCGCGAGCGCCCGCGCCATCGCTTTGTCGGCGGGCTGATCCCCGAGCACATGCGTGAAATGGGCGTCGAACTGAAGAAGGGTTTTTCGCGCCTGACCGACCTGTTCACCCGCCTGACCGACCTGCTCAAGGAAGGCATGGACGGCGAGGTCAACATCGGCATCGCGAGCAACCAGGCCGAGGAATGGTACCCACTGTTCGGCAGCCTGTTGTCCCGCGCCCAGGGCAACTGGGAGTTGTGGACGGCCTTCACCGTCGAAGACCCGGAAGACAACCCGCCCATGGCCCGTTGGCTGACCCTGTCGGAAAGCGGTGCGCTGTTCGATATCGAGGTCAACGCCAGCCCGATCCTTGCGGCGGAAATGCTGCGACGCAACCTGTGGAACGTGGCGTATGGCTGCCTGGTCACCTCGGCCACGCTGACCGCCCTGGGCACCTTCGACCGCTTCCGCATGCGCGCCGGCCTGCCGAAAAAAGCCGTCACCGCCGTGGTGCCGAGCCCGTTCCATCACGCTAACGCCGGTGTGCTGCGCGTGCCTGACCTCAAGGCCGACCCTCGGGATGCGCCGGCCCACACCGCCGCGATCATCCGTGACTTGCCGGAACTGGTCGAAGGTTCACGCGGCACCCTGGTGCTGTTCTCGTCGCGCAAACAGATGCAGGACGTGTTCGACGGCCTTGACCGCGACTGGCGCAAGCAGGTGTTTATCCAGGGCAACCTGTCCAAGCAGGAAACCCTGAACAAGCACAAAGCGCGGGTCGATGGCGGCGATTCCAGCGTGCTGTTCGGCCTGGCGAGCTTTGCCGAGGGCGTGGACTTGCCCGGTGCCTACTGCGAACACGTGGTGATCGCCAAGATCCCGTTCTCGGTGCCGGATGACCCGGTCGAGGCCGCGTTGGCCGAGTGGATCGAGGCCCGTGGCGGCAACCCGTTCATGGAAATCTCGGTGCCGGATGCGTCCCTGAAGCTGGTGCAGGCCTGCGGGCGCTTGCTGCGGACCGAAGAAGACCGAGGCACCATCACCTTGCTGGACCGCCGTCTGGTCACGCAGCGCTATGGCAAGGCCATCCTGAATGCCTTGCCGCCGTTCCGGCGCGAAATTTCTTAAGCCACAGTGGGCAAAATCGCCCACTTCGTGGTCTATCTCACTGCCATCGCATTATGTCATCAGGCCATTTATCGGCCGTTTGGGAGAACCTTGCTCGTATGATTCGCACGCTGCCCGCCCTTTTTGCCCTGCTGTTCGCTGCGCCACTGCTGGCCGCGCCCGCCGGGCAACAAACGTTGTTCAACTTCGTCCGACCTGCCGATGTGGTCAAAGTCGCGACCCAGGACGCCAGCCTGCCGCAATACAACGCCGAACAAACCCCTGAAGGCGAGGTGCTGCGCCGCATCACCTTCAACCCGGCCGCCGAACCGAGCCTGGTGCTCAGCCCGCAGACCGGCGCCTGGGACTGGTCGCAATCCAGCGCCATCAGCCTGCGTATCCAGAGTGCCATGGACTGGGCGCTGACCCTGTACGTCAAGGTGCAGAGCAACGACGGCAAGACCCTGGTCAGCCGCATCGACCTGCCGGCCGGTCCGGCCCAGACCCTGCTGATCCCGCTGCAAGCCAACTCGCCATTGAGCCAGGGCATGAAGGCCGGCCCGCCGATGCCGATCAGCGTCGACGGCCAGCGCGTGTTACTGGCCAGCAGCGCCGGAGACATCGACCGCAGCCAGGTGGTGTCGGTGACCCTGTCGATGATCAAACCGAATGTCGCCCAGAGTATTCTGCTGGAGCGCTTTGGTGTGCAGGACAGCGAGCCGGTGCTGAAGGCGGCCTACAGCGAACTGGTGGATGCCTATGGCCAGTCCACCCGCGCGCGCTGGCCGGAAAAGGTCAGCAGCGACGAGCAACTCAAGGCCGCCGCCACCAAGGAGCAGCAACAGCTCAAGGCTTGGCTGGCCGAGCGGGATAAATCCTCCCTGGACCAGTACGGCGGTTGGAACAAAGGCCCGGCGTTCGACGCCAGCGGCTTTTTCCGCACCGAGAAGCGCGATGGTCGTTGGTATCTGGTGACGCCGGAGGGGCATCCGTTCTATTCCCTGGGCGTCAACACCGTGGCTTCGGATAACAACCAGACCTACGTGGCGGGCCGTGAATGGATGTTCGCGGCGCTGCCCAAGGCCGGGGAACCCTTTGACAAGTACTACGGCAGCGGCGACAACCGCACCGGTAACGGCGCCGGCGAAGGGCGTAGCTTTGGCGCCGGGCGTTGGTACGATTTCTACCGCGCCAACCTGCAGCGCACGTATGACACTGACGGTTTCGACCAGAAGCGCTGGGTCAGCCACACCCTCGACCGCCTGCAGGCCTGGGGTTTCAACACCGTCGGCAACTGGAGCGCTGCACAACTGGCCAGTGCGGACCGCGTGCCGTACACCTTGCCGCTGTCGATCGTCGGCGATTACGCCAGCATCAGCACCGGCACCGACTGGTGGGGCGGCATGCCCGACCCGTTCGACCCGCGTTTCGCCATGGCCACCGAGCGCGCCGTGGCCATCGCTGCCCGCGATCATCGTGACGATCCTTGGCTGATCGGTTTTTTTGCCGATAACGAACTGGCCTGGGCCGGTCCCGGTGACGATGCAAAATCCCGTTACGCCCTGGCCTATGGCACCCTGCGCATGACCACCGATGTACCGGCCAAGCGCGCGTTCCTCAAGCAACTGCGCGACAAATACCGTAACGAAGAAGGCCTGTCGAAAGCCTGGGGCATCCACCTGGCGGGCTGGGAACTGATGGAAGACCCGGGCTTCGAACCGCCGATGCCCAACCCTGAGCACCCGGAAATCGAAGCCGACTTCAAATACTTCCAGAAGACCTTCGCCGATACGTACTTCAAGACCATCTCCGATGCACTCAAATGGCACGCGCCCAACCAGTTGCTGCTGGGCGGGCGTTACGCGGTGAGTACGCCGGAGGCGGTGGCGTCCTGTGCGCAGTATTGCGACGTGTTGAGCTTCAACATGTACACGCTCAAACCCCAGGACGGCTATGACTTCGCCGCGTTGCGCGCGTTGGACAAGCCGGTGTTGATCACCGAATTCAACTTCGGCTCGGCGGACCGCGGCCCGTTCTGGGGCGGTGTGACCCAGTTGGCCAAGGAAGAAGATCGCGGCGCGGCGTATGCCAACTTCCTCAAGCAGGCCATGGCCGAGCCGTCGATTGTCGGCGTTCACTGGTTCCAGTACCTGGACCAGCCCGTGACCGGGCGTCTGCTGGACGGCGAAAACGGCCACTTCGGTCTGGTCGGCATTACCGATGTGCCGTTCCAGGGCTTTGTCGACAGCGTGCGTCGAAGCAACCTGGCGGCGGTCGACCAACTGGGCAAGGAGGCCGAAAAGGCCAAGGCGGCCCGCGCGGTTCGCGAGCATGAAGGCAGCAAGCCCGGGCATGACGGTAAAGGTGCGGGGCAGGGCGCCGGACACACCGGTGGGCATGCCGGAAATGGTCATTGATTGAGTGTTGACGGGTTCACAAATCCTACAAGGGCTGGAACAATGTCGGCCACTTTTTACAGCGTTTTCCGAGGGGGCTTAGGTGCAGGTTCAGGGGCATTACGAACTCCAGTTCGAAGCGGTACGTGAAGCGTTCGTCGCGTTGTTCGATGACCCGCAGGAACGTGGTGCGGCGCTGTGCATCCAGATCGGCGGGGAAGCCGTGGTCGACCTGTGGGCCGGCACCGCCGACAAGGACGGGGCACAGGCCTGGCACAGCGACACCATCGTCAACCTGTTCTCCTGCACCAAGACTTTCACCGCCGTTGCGGCCCTGCAATTGGTGGCCGAAGGCAAGCTGCAACTGGATGCGCCAGTGGCCAACTACTGGCCGGCATTTGCCGCGGCCGGTAAAGAAGCGATCACCTTGCGCCAGTTGCTCTGCCACCAGGCCGGGTTGCCGGCGATCCGCGAGATGCTGCCCACCGAAGCGCTGTACGACTGGTCGTTGATGGTCGACACCTTGGCCGCCGAAGCGCCGTGGTGGACGCCGGGCCAAGGCCACGGCTACGAAGCGATCACCTATGGCTGGCTGGTCGGGGAATTGCTGCGCCGTGCCGACGGGCGTGGGCCGGGCGAATCCATCGTGGCGCGGGTTGCACGCCCGTTGGGGCTGGATTTTCATGTGGGCCTGGCGGACGAAGAATTTTATCGCGTGGCCCATGTAGCGCGCGGCAAAGGCAACATGGGCGATGAAGCCGCGCAACGTTTACTGCAAGTAATGATGCGTGAACCCACGGCCATGACGACGCGGGCATTTGCCAATCCGCCGTCTATTCTGACCAGCACTAATAAACCCGAATGGCGGCGTATGCAGCAGCCAGCGGCAAACGGTCACGGTAATGCGCGTAGCCTGGCGGGTTTTTATAGTGGTTTATTGGACGGTAGTTTGCTGGAAAGCGACATGCTCGAACAATTGACCCGTGAACACAGTATCGGGCCCGATAAAACCTTATTGACCCAAACCCGTTTCGGCCTGGGCTGCATGTTGGATCAACCGCAATTGCCGAATGCGACCTTCGGCCTTGGCCCGCGTGCATTTGGACATCCTGGTGCGGGCGGTTCGCTGGGGTTTGCCGACCCCGAACATGATGTAGCGTTCGGTTTTGTGACTAATACGCTGGGGCCCTACGTACTTATGGACCCACGTGCACAGAAGTTGGTCAGAATATTGGCCGGTTGTCTGTAAACCCCTTGCTGTTTCACGTTTTTTTGTTACAAATGCAAGTATAAGAAGACGCTGAGCAAAATATTGTAACTTTAATGTTCTGGAAGCGTCTGTTTAACGGGTCATTCAGACCCTCGGTTTTTTCTCATTTTGTGGATATCTCATGTTATCGAACAAGTCCTTGGCACTGGCGCTGTGCCTATCTATTACTGGCTGCGCACAAACACCACAAAATGATGCCGAAGGCGGGCATTGGTGGTCATTTGGATCTGACAAGGCTGCTACCAAGGACGCAGTGAGCCAAACTGACGCCAAGCCGGACGCCAAGCCGGACGCCAAACCCGCCGCGGGCGCCAAACCTGCCGCACCGGTAGCGGCTGCTGCCAGCGCCAAGCCGGCTGCACCGGTAGCTGGCGCAGCTGGCGCCAAGCCTGCCGCACCGGTAGCCGCCGCTCCTGCGCCAGCCCCGGTGGCCAAAGCGGATACCGGCTCCAGCTGGTGGCCGTTCTCCTCCAAGAGTGCCGACGAAAAGGCCGCCGATGCCAAGGCTGACCTGAAGGCCGACCTCAAGGCCGCCACCCCGGCGCCAGCCGCTGCTCCTGCCGCCCCCGCCGTGGCCAAGACCGACTCCGAGACTCACTGGTGGTGGCCGTTCGAAAGCACGTCCAAGCCTAAGCCATTGGCCAAGGTCGACGTGACCAACGTGCCGATGCCCGACCCGAAAATCACCCAGGCCTGGCTGGACGACTATGAGCCGCGCCTGCGCGCCGCGATCAAGGACAGCAACCTGCAACTGGAACGTCGCGACAACGTACTGGTGGTGATTGCCCCGGTAGACGGTTCCTACAACCCGAAACGCCCGGCGATGTTGCTGCCGGTCACCCTGGGCCCGTTCACTCGCGTCGCCAAGGCTGTTGAAGCCGACCCGAAGACCGCCGTACTGGTCCTCGGTCACGTTGATGCCACCGGCGCGGCCCCGGCGAGCCAGGCGCTGACCAAAGAACGCGCGCAATCCATCGCATCGATTTTCAGCCTCAGCGGCCTCAAGCAAGACCGTCTGATGCTGCGTGGCATGGGCGACATGATGCCGCGTGCTGCCAACGACAGCACCCAAGGCCGTGCGCTGAACCGTCGCATGGAAATTATGTTTACTCAGCGTACAACTATGTTGGCCTTGCTGAGCAAGTACAACTCGGGCAAGACCCTGCCTGTGGCTGAAATGGTTGCCGTGCAGGACGTTCCCGCGCCGGCACCGGTCGCAAAAGCCCCGGCGAAAAAGGCTGGCGCGAAGAAATCCGCCGCCAAGCCAGCCGCGAAAAAGGCCCCGGCCAAGGCAGCTGCCAAGAAACCCGCAGCGGCCAAAGCCAAGGCCGCTGCACCGGCTGCGAACGACCAGGCAAAAAACTGATCCGCTGAACCAGAAGGATAAAGTCGCATGACCCAGGCATTGGCTGATATGCGCCGTGACTACACACGGGATGGTTTGAGCGAGGCCCAGGCCCCGAGCGAGCCGTTTGCCTTGTTCCATCAGTGGTTCGGCGATGCGGTGAAAACCGAGCAGCCGCCGGTGGAGGCCAATGCCATGACCCTGGCCACGGTCGACGAGGACGGTCGCCCGCACTGTCGCATCCTGCTGCTCAAGGGCCTGGATGCGCAGGGCTTTACCTTCTTCACCAACTATGAGAGCGCCAAGGGCGATCAGCTTGCGGCGCGGCCCTTCGCGGCCATGACCTTTTTCTGGCCGACCCTGGAGCGTCAGGTACGCATCGAGGGTCGGGTGGTCAAGGTCACGCCGGAAGAGTCGGATGCCTATTTCCAGGTGCGCCCCTTGGGCAGCCGCCTGGGTGCCTGGGCTTCCCCGCAGAGCAAGGTGATCCGTGACCGCGAAGAGTTGCACGATTTGCTCAAGGTCACCGAACAGCGGTTCAGCGACACTCAGCCGCACTGCCCCGAGCACTGGGGCGGCTATCGCTTGTTGCCCGAGCGCATCGAGTTCTGGCAAGGCCGCGCCAGCCGCCTGCATGACCGCCTGAACTACCGCTTGCATGGGGCCGACTGGACCCGTGAGCGCCTGGCGCCCTGATCGTCGTCTTGCGTCACCCTTTCTGACTGTTGCCCGTCACCCCGAAGCCTCTGTTCAAGAGGCCTCGGGCGTGTACTGCTGCGCCGCGTTTTTCAACCAGTCCGGCAGCTCGCGGCGGTTGATCTTCAGGGTGCGGGCTTTTTCCAGTTGTTGCAGCATGAAGGCCCGCTTGTGCAGGTCGTTGCCCGCCAGGGAGAGCGCCAGGTCGCGGTCGATCCAGCGGCGGATGCGCAGGTATAACCAGCCATGGAAATACAAGCCGGCTACGGTCGTGACTATAATGATGAAATAATCCATGAGCGTCCTGTTTACGAGATGAGAGCTACCGTTTGTCGTCTGTTTTGGTGCTGGCACTCTGTACTAGGGCTGAATGAAAGCAATTTTCTGCGGAGCTTGCCGTGACAGGCGTCAAGCGGCCGCGTCTAATGAACACCTGTCCTTTGGAGTTGATGCTATGCGTAAGTCCGTTTTACTAGTTGCCTGCTTTACTACCCTGTCGTTGTTGTTGGGTGGCTGCGCCTCGAGTCTGACCGGCGACTCATACTCCCGTGACGAAGCGCGTCGCGTGCAGACCGTTCGCATGGGGACCATTGAATCCCTGCGTCCGGTGAAAATCGAAGGCACCAAGACCCCAATCGGCGGTGCGGCCGGTGCCGTCATTGGCGGCGTGGGCGGCAGCGCCATCGGTGGCGGCCGTGGCAGTATCGTGACCGCCGTGATCGGCGCTGTCGCCGGCGGCCTGTTGGGTTCGGCCACCGAAGAAGGCCTGACCCGCACCCAGGGCGTGGAAATCACCGTTCGCGAAGACGACGGCAGCATGCGCGCCTACGTGCAGGCCGTGCAGGAAAATGAAATCTTCCGCATCGGTGATCGCGTTCGCATCATGACCGTTGATGGTACCAGCCGCGTGACTCGCTAAGCGTTAAGCCGCGAGCAAAGAAAAACCCCAGCCGGGTGACCGGCTGGGGTTTTTTGTGCGCGGTGTTTTGTGCGAGTCAGGCTTTCTTGCGACTCGCCATCGCCGTCACCGCATAACCGATACACGCCGCGAGTATCGACCCGGTCAGAATCCCCATTCGATCTTCCCCGGCAAATTCGCTGGCGCCCGGCACGAACGCCAGGGAGCCGACAAACAGGCTCATGGTGAAGCCGATGCCGCACAGGATCGCTACGCCGAACACCTGGCCCCAGCTGGCGCCGCTGGGCAGCGCGGCGAGGCCGGTCTTGATGGCGAGCCAGGTCAGGCCGAACACGCCGATGGTCTTGCCGATCAGCAGGCCGAGGGCGATGCCCAGCGGTACGTGGTGGGTGAAGCTCTCGAGGCTGACCCCGCTCAGGGACACGCCGGCGTTGGCGAACGCGAACAGCGGCAGGATGCCATAGGCCACCCATGGATGCAGGGCATGTTCGAGCGTCAACAGCGGCGAGGGTTCGGCGTTTTTGGTACGCATCGGGATGCAGAACGCTAGCGTCACGCCGGCCAAGGTGGCATGCACGCCGCTTTTCAGTACGCAGACCCACAGGATCAGGCCGATGATCAGGTACGGCCCGAGCTTGATCACGCCCAGGCGGTTCATGGCAATCAAGGCGATCAAGCAGGCGCCCGCGCCCGCCAGGGCGGCGCCGGACAGGTCGCTGGAATAGAACACGGCGATCACGATGATCGCGCCCAGGTCATCGATGATGGCCAGGGTCATCAGGAACAGTTTCAGCGACACCGGCACGCGCTTGCCGAGCAGCGCCAGGACGCCCAATGCGAAGGCGATATCGGTGGCCATGGGGATCGCCCAGCCGGAAAGCGCCGCCGGGTAATCCTTGTTGATTGCCCAGTAGATCAATGCCGGCACGACCATGCCGCCGATCGCCGCGGCGCCTGGCAGGACGACTTGCGAAGGCTTGGACAGGTGGCCGTCGAGCAGCTCGCGCTTGACCTCCAGGCCGATCAGCAGAAAGAACAGGGCCATCAGGCCGTCGTTGATCCACAGCAACGCGGGCTTGGCGATCTTCAGCGCGCCAATCTGCGCCACCACGGGCACGTCGAGGAACGCGCTGTAGAGGTGCGACAACGGTGAGTTGTTGACGATCAGCGCCAACGCGGCTGCGGCGATCAACAACAGACCGCTGGCGGCTTCCAGCTGGAAGAAACGGGTGAACGTGCTACGCAGAGCCAAGGGGTACTCTCCAATCCAGATTCAATAGATGCGTACCCTAACCCGTACCGTTAGTTGTTAAAACAAAAGTTATATTCTTATTTGTTATAAGAAGGGGGCGCGCTCGGAGTTGGGGCGGAGCCTAGCAATTGTGTGTCCGATTGAGTCGTTACTGTATCTGTGTGTGGTGTAGGAAACATCCTAAGATTGAGACTGAAATCCTTAGAGATCCTCTCATGAGCGACCACCGTCCCTGGGCCCGCGAAGCCATTCGTATCATTGAAGCAGACTTCCAGCGCAGCGCCGACACCCACCTGATTCCTTTGGCGCTGCCCGGCTTGCCGGGTATCGAGTTGTACTTCAAGGATGAGTCCAGCCACCCCACCGGCAGCCTCAAACACCGGCTGGCGCGCTCGCTGTTCCTGTATGCGCTGTGCAATGGCTGGCTGAAGCCGGGAGCGCCGGTGATCGAAGCCTCCAGCGGTTCGACGGCGATCTCCGAAGCCTACTTCGCACGCTTGCTCGGCCTGCCGTTTATCGCCGTGATGCCGGCCACCACCTCCCAGGAAAAGATCGCCCAGATCGGCTTCTATGGCGGCAAGAGCCATCTGGTACAAGATCCGACGCAGATCTACGCCGAATCCGAACGCCTGGCGCAGGAAAGCGGTGGTCACTTCATGGACCAGTTCACCTACGCCGAACGCGCCACCGACTGGCGGGCGAACAACAATATCGCCGAGTCGATCTTCCAGCAGATGCGCTTCGAGCGTCATCCGGAGCCGAGCTGGCTGATTTCCAGCCCGGGCACGGGCGGCACCACCGCGACCCTGGGACGCTATGTGCGTTATCGCCAGCATTGCACCCGCGTGTTGTGTGCCGATGCCGAGCGCTCGGTGTTCTTTGACTACTACCTGAGCGGCGATGCCGGCTTGCGCCTGGAGTGCGGCTCGCGGATTGAAGGTATTGGCCGACCGCGGGTCGAAGCGTCGTTTTTGCCCAAGGTCATCGATGCGATGGTCAAGGTGCCGGACGCGCTGTCGCTGGCGGCCATGCATTACCTGGCCGAGCGGTTGGGTCGGCGGGTCGGCGGCTCCAGCGGGACCAACCTGATCGGTGCGCTGATGGCGGCGCAGCAGATGAAAGCGGCGGGGGAGTCGGGGTCGATCGTGGCGATCTTGTGTGACGGGGGCGAGCGGTATGCCACTACCTATTACGATCAGGCGTGGCTGGCGGGGCAGGGGTATGAACTGCAGGGCTTGATAGCCGCGGTGGCGGCCAGCGTCGAGCGCGGTGAGCCACTGCCCGATGACATCCTGCGCGCGAATATCTGACACGTCACAAAAACCAATGTGGGAGCGGCCGCGCTCCCACCTTTGGACGGCGCTGTTTTCAGGCCTCGATACCCAACATATCCCGCGCCAACGCTTCGGCAATCCGAATGCCGTCGACGCCCGCCGACAGAATCCCACCGGCATAACCCGCGCCTTCGCCGGCCGGGAACAGGCCTTTGACGTTCAGGCTCTGCATCGATTCGTTACGGGTAATCCGCAACGGCGATGAGGTGCGTGTCTCGATCCCGGTCAAGACGGCATCGTGCAACGAGTAGCCCTTGATCTGCTTCTCGAACGCCGGCAAGGCTTCACGGATCGCTTCGATGGCGAAGTCCGGCAGTGCCAGGGCCAGATCGCCCATGGACACCCCAGGTTTGTAGGACGGTTCCACGCTGCCGATGGCCGTGGACGGCTTGCCGGCGATGAAATCGCCGACCAGTTGCGCCGGGGCTTCGTAATTGCTGCCGCCGAGGATGTAGGCGTGGGATTCCAGGCGCTCCTGCAGCTCGATGCCGGCCAGCGGACCGCCTGGGTAATCGACCTCAGGCGTGATGCCGACGACGATGCCGGAGTTGGCGTTGCGCTCGTTGCGCGAGTACTGGCTCATGCCGTTGGTCACCACGCGATGCGGCTCGGACGTCGCGGCCACCACGGTGCCTCCGGGGCACATGCAGAAGCTGTAGACCGAACGGCCATTCTTGGCGTGGTGTACCAGTTTGTAGTCGGCCGCGCCGAGTTTCGGATGCCCGGCGTATTTGCCCAGGCGCGCGGCGTCGATCAGCGACTGTGGGTGTTCGATACGGAAACCCAAGGAAAACGGCTTGGCTTCCATGTACACGCCACGGCCGTGGAGCATACGGAAGGTGTCGCGGGCGCTGTGGCCGAGGGCGAGGATCACGTGCTTGGAGAGGATCTGCTCGCCGCCGTCGATGACCACGCCGTTCAGTTGACCGTCTTCGATCAATACGTCAGTCACCCGTTGCTCGAAGCGCACTTCACCGCCCAGGGCGATGATTTGCTCGCGCATGTTTTCCACCACGCCGGTCAGGCGGAACGTACCGATGTGCGGCTTGCTGACGTAGAGGATTTCTTCCGGCGCGCCGGCCTTGACGAACTCGTGCAGCACTTTGCGCCCGTGGAATTTCGGGTCTTTGATCTGGCTGTAGAGCTTGCCATCGGAAAAGGTCCCGGCGCCGCCCTCACCGAACTGCACGTTGGACTCCGGGTTGAGCACGCTTTTGCGCCACAGGCCCCAGGTGTCCTTGGTGCGCTGGCGCACTTCCTTGCCGCGTTCGAGGATGATCGGCTTGAAGCCCATCTGCGCCAGCAGCAGCCCGGCGAAAATCCCGCACGGGCCAAAACCGACGACGATCGGACGTTCAACCAGATCCGCGGGCGCCTGGCCCACCACCTTGTAGCTGACGTCCGGCGCCGGGTTGATGTTGCGGTCGTCGGCAAACTTGAGCAGCAGGGCGGCTTCACCCTTCACGTTCACGTCGACGGTGTAGATGAAGCACAGCTCCGACGATTTCTTGCGGGCGTCGTAGCTGCGCTTGAACAGGGTGAAATCGAGCAGGTCATCACTGGCGATGCCCAGGCGCTGCACGATGGCGGGCCGCAGGTCTTCTTCGGGATGGTCGATGGGCAGCTTGAGTTCGGTGATTCGTAACATGACAGGATCCGGTGTGCGGCGTTTGGTGGGGCCGGCGGTTTTGCAAACCGGCGATTATAAGCCCCAACGGCAGGTTCCCGTCATGTTAAAACAGCGCGGGCCCGAATCAATCGTCGCGCGAACCGCCGAAAGCCGCGCAGCCACGCTGGACTTGACCGTTGACCCGCAACTCGGCGGTCATGTGTTGCAGGCTGCCGCTGGCACTGTCGACACAGCGCTGCGGGGCCACCCACAGTTCGATGTGCTGGTTATTGGCTTCGGTCATCAGGTTGAAACGCCCGTCACCCAGTTGTTCCTCGACATAGGGAACCGGCAGCGGTGGCTGGCCTTCGCGCTCCAGCACCATGCCCTTGGCGGTGACGTTCAGCGTCCAGGCCGGTTTGTGGCCGTTGGCGCGCAGGATCGTGCGCTTGAAGTCGGGATCATCGCAGGCCGAGATCGAGCGCTCGACGCGGTACAGCTGTTGCAGCTCCACTTCGCCCTGGGTGCCGGCGGCGACGCCGGAGAACTTGCCGCGCAGGTCGGCAAACAGTGCGCCTTGCTGGCCGGCCAGGGAAGCGGCTTCCTGCAGGATGCTGGTGCCGCCGGTGTCCTTGACCACGTAGTTGCGCTGGTCGTGGCACGGTTGGAACAACAGCTTGCCGGCGACTGCCGTGAGCTCGCCCTGCATGCGGGTCAGCCCGGCAGTGGACGGTTTGGCCGGCTCGCTTTCGAACAACTGGCAGGCGGTGAACAAGGGGAGCAAGGCAAACAGCATGAGGGTACGGGCGGCACGCATTATCGGGTCTCCTGACAAGTGCCGCCACGTTACGCAGGCTGGCGGTGCATCACAAGCCCACGCGCCAGCTTCAGGCATTTCTTACAGCTTTGGCGTTCAACCTACGATAAAGGTTTGGCCGGTCTGCAAGCCCTCGACGCTTTTCGCGTAGGCCAGCGCCACATCGGCGCCCGCAGCCGGTTTGTACCCGCGAAAGTACGGTGCATAGCTGTCCATGGCTTCCAGCAGCACTGTCGGGCTTACGGAATTGACGCGCAGGCCCCGTGGCAATTCGATTGCCGCGGCTTTCACAAATGCATCCAGTGCGCCATTGACCAGTGCCGCCGAGGCGCCGGTGCGAATCGGGTCGCGGTTGAGGATGCCGCTGGTAAAGGTGAACGAGGCGCCGTCGTTGGCGTACTCGCGGCCGATCAGCAGCAGGTTGACCTGGCCCATCAGTTTGTCGCGCAGGCCCAGTTCGAAATCGGTTTCGCTCATCTCACCCAGCGCGACGAAATTCACACTGCCGGCGGCGCAGACCAAGGCATCGAACCGGCCGGTCTGCTCGAACAGCCGACGGATCGAGGCGCTGTCGCTGATATCCACCTGGAAGTCGCCGCTGCTGCGACCAATGCTGATCACCTCGTGACGCTGCGCCAGTTCCGCCTTGACCGCCGAGCCCACGGTGCCGCTGGCACCAATCAATAGGATTTTCATTGTGCTGTTTCTCCAGTGGGTAAGTGAGGGTTCAGTCTAGTGTGGCTTTTCAAGTGGATAAACGCGCTAATAGGCAACCTTTGGTTTTCAAATGGAAACAATCCATGAGCGAGATGGATGACCTGGCGGCGTTTGCCGTATTGATCGAGGCCGGCAGTTTCACCGTGGCGGCTGAGCAACTGGGTTGCAGCAAAGGGCAACTGTCCAAGCGCATCAGCCAGCTGGAGGCGGGGTACTCGGTGGTGTTGCTGCATCGCACCACGCGCAAGCTCAGCCTGACCGCGGCCGGCGCTGCGTTGTTGCCCCAGGCGCAGGCGTTGGTGGCGCAGGTCGAACGGGCACGTCAGGCGCTGGCCCGGCTCAAGGACGACTTGGCCGGGCCGGTGCGTATGACGGTTCCGGTGTCGTTGGGCGAAACCTTCTTCGACGGCTTGTTGCTGGAGTTTTCCGAGCACTACCCGCAGGTGCAGATCGAACTGGAGCTGAACAACAGCTACCGCGACCTGGCGCGGGATGGCTTCGACCTGGGGGTACGCTCGGGCGCCATCGAAAATCAGCGCCTGGTGGCCAAGCCGCTGTTGGCCTGGCACGAGATGACCTGTGCCAGCCCGGCCTACCTGGAGCAGCACGGCGAACCGCTGACCCCGGCCGATCTGGCGTCTCACACCTGCCTGCTGAACAGCCACTACAGCGGCCGCGAAGAGTGGCTGTACCACCAGCAGCACGAGCTGCTGCGCGTGCGGGTGAGCGGGACCTTCGCTTCCAATCACTACAACCTGTTGAAAAAGGCCGCCCTGGTGGGCGCTGGTATTGCGCGGCTGCCTTCCTACGTTTTACCGGCGGAACTGGCTGACGGCCGATTGCGCTGGCTGCTGCGGGATTATCAGACGCGGAGCCTGCCGATGTACCTGGTGCATCCCTATCAGGGCGGCTTACCGCGACGCACCCAAGTGTTGGCCGACTACCTGGTGGACTGGTTCAAGCGCAGCGGTGAAGCCCTCGACCGACTCTAGCGATAGCGGCGGGCGATCAGGTGGTCGACGGAGAGGCGACCCGGGCCTTTGGCCACTAACAGCAGTAGGACGGCCAGCCAGGTGCCGTGGGTCGGGTAGGCATCGGGGTACACGAACAGTTGAATGGTCAGGGTCATCCCGATCAACGCCAGGGCCGAGAAGCGTGTGGCCAAGCCCAGCAGGATCAGCACCGGGAAGAAGTGTTCGGCAAATGCCGCCATGTGCGCGGCCACTTCCGGCGACAGCCAGGGCAGCTTGTATTCGCTGCGAAACAGCGGCAACGTCGAGGCGGCGAGGCGCGGCTCGCCCAGTTGGAAGGTGCCGCTGATCAAGTCGATGGCAAAGCCTTCGACTTTGGTCTGCCCGGACTTCCAGAACACCGCCGCGATGGAGAAGCGTGCGAGAAAGGCGATCAAGCTGTAGGGGATTTTTTCGAAAAGCTGGATGGCCCGGTTGATCAGGCACGTTGATCGAGGGTTCATGGCGATACCTTGTGTTCCAGAGACAGATGAGTGATGGCGGCTTGGTTGATCAGCAGCGCCAGGCATTGGTGCAGGTCGAACTCGGCTGAGGCCTCGAGTGCGTGCGCGAGCGCCTTCTCCAGCACCGCGCCCTGGTTCAGGCTGTCGATAAACGCCACCGAGCCGCTGTCGATGGCGAACACCTTGACCTCCAGGCCCCGGCGCAACACGAGGGCGCCCTGGGCATGCCAGGGATTCAACGTGGCAATCGCGCCCTCGGTCTGGTGCGCCGCCCATACCGCGACGACGGCGTAGCGCGAGTCCAGCGTGGCCAGGGATGGGTGCAGTTGCAGGTGCAATGTGCCCAGCTCGGTGTGCGTTTGCAGTTGCTGCAGAACAGCCTGCGGTTCCAGCGCGAGGGCATCCGCCGCGTGATAGGCACGGACCCGCAAGCGTTCCAGGCGTGCTACATCCGCCAGGTAAGGCACGCTCGCGGCCGGTTCAAAGCCCTGGATAAAACCGGAAAATGTCGCGCCGTATTCGCTGATCAATGGGCTTGCCGGTGGGGACGCCTGTACATAACAGCCGGCCATGGCGCGGAAAAACTCATCGCCCACCAGTTGCAACGTCACCGGGTAAGCGGTCGCCAGCGCGTTGATCAACGAGCCGTGGACATTGTTGCGATACACCGCAAAACGGCTGGCCGGGTCGGCGCCGTTGCTGCTGAACAGGCCGGCCGGGCAGGCTTGGTCCGGCGCCAGCAGGGCGGCGGCAAAGTCTTCGAGAAGGCTCATGGGCGGCCCCGCGACAAGTGCCGTTCGGCCTGCTGTGCCTCGGCCAGCAGCACGCTGAAGGCCGGTACCTGGTTATCCCTTTCGATCAGCGTGGCCACCGGGCCGGTACGCGCGAGCACGTGTTCGTACAACTGCCAGACGGCGTTATCGATGGGCGCGCCGTGATCATCGATCAGCAGGCGCTCGCCCAGGCTGTCGGTGTCTTCGGCAAAGCCTGCCAGATGAATCTCAGCCACGGCGTGCAAGGGCAGCGCGTCGATGTAGGTCAACGGATCGCGCTGATGATTGATGCACGACACATAGACGTTATTCACGTCCAGCAGCAGGCCGCAGCCGGTGCGGCGGATGATTTCGCCGATGAAGTCCGTTTCGTCGAGGGTCGAGCGCTGGAACTGCAGGTAGGTCGACGGGTTCTCCAGCAGCATTGGCCGCTTGAGGGTGCTCTGAACCTGATCAACGTGTTCGCACACTCGATTGAGGGCGGCGACATCGTAGGCCAGGGGCAGCAAGTCGTTGAAAAACACCGGGCCGTGGGTCGACCAGGCCAGGTGCTCGGAAAAGGCCTGGGGTTGATAGCGCTCGATCAGTGTCGCCAGCCGTGCCAGGTGCTCACGGTTCAGCGGGTTTTCGCCGCCGATGGACAGGCCCACGCCGTGCAGCGACAGCGGGTACTGCGCGCGAATCAAACCCAGGTAGTGATGAAACGGGCCGCCGGCCACCATGTAGTTTTCGGCATGCACTTCAAAAAAACCGATATCGGGGCAGGTGTCGAGCACTTCGGTGAAGTGCTCGTTTTTCAGCCCCAGCCCGGCCCGCAGGGGGAGGCCGGGCACCTGAGCCGCTGAGGGCGTTTGCAGGAACGAAAGCGTCATCATCAGTACTCAGGCTGCGGGCTGCTTCAGGACTTGGCGGTAAAGGCCGCTTCCTGGCCGAAGCCAGTCGACGAGGTGGTGCTTGGGGTTTGTGTGCAGGTGCCGGCCGGGACCAGTTTCCAGGCGTTGGCCTGATCCTTGGTTTTGGACGTGCCGGCGCAGGAAGTGCCGGCGCCGGCGGCGCAATCGTTCTTGCCGGCTTCGGCGACGCCGAAGCATTTCTGCATGTCGTCGGCCGCGTGGGCGCTGGTGCTCAAGGCGGACAGGCTCAGGGCGGAACTCAGGGCGAGGACGAGGGAAGCAGCGGACAGTGAACGGTGTTTAACGGTCATGGTGTATCTCCAGCAGTGGAATGAGTCGGCGGGCATGATTGCCTGCTTGTACCACTAGAGGCTGGACGCTGGAATTCGTTACAAGCCGTTTGAAAAAAAATTCAGCGATCACCCGAAACAAATGTGGGAGGGGGCTTGCCCCCGATGACGGTATATCAGTCACATGTTCTGTGCCTGACATGGCGCCATCGGGGGCAAGCCCCCTCCCACATTTAGCAACCGGGTGTTAACCGCCGAGGTACGCCTCACGCACCTTCGGATCGGTCAGCAACTGTTCACCCGTGCCCTGCATCACCACCCGGCCGTTTTCCAGCACATAGGCACGGTCGGCGATTTTCAGCGCCTGGTTGGCGTTCTGTTCGACCAGGAACACCGTCACACCGTCCTTGCGCAGCTGTTCGATGATGTCGAAGATCTGCTGGATGATGATCGGCGCCAGGCCCAGGGAAGGTTCGTCGAGCAGCAACAGCTTGGGTTTGCTCATCAGCGCGCGACCGATGGCGAGCATTTGCTGCTCGCCGCCGGACATGGTGCCGCCGCGCTGGCTGAAGCGTTCCTTGAGCCTGGGGAACAGGTGCAGCACCTTGTCCATTTGCTCCTGGTAGTCGCCCTTGTCGGTGAAGAACCCGCCCATGGCCAGGTTCTCTTCGACGGTCAGGCGCGAAAACACCCGTCGGCCTTCCGGCACCACGGCAATGCTTTTACGCATGATGTGCGACGACTGCTGGCCCACCAGCTCTTCACCCATGTAGCGGATGCTGCCGCTGTGGGCCTGCGGCGAACCGCACAAGGTCATCAGCAAGGTCGACTTGCCGGCACCGTTGGCGCCGATCAGCGTGACGATCTCACCCTGGCGCACTTCGACGTTGACGCTGTGCAGGGCCTGGATCTTTCCGTAGAAAGTGGAAACGTTTTCGAATTGCAGCATTTTACGCTTCCCCCAGATAGGCTTTGATCACTTCAGGATTGTCGCGGATCTGCTCCGGCGTACCGTCGGCCAGGGGCGTGCCCTGGTTGATCACCACGATGTGGTCAGAAATGCTCATGACCAGTTTCATGTCGTGTTCGATCAACAGCACGGTGGCGTTGTTTTCCTCACGCAACACGCCGATCAGCGCCTTGAGGTCTTCGGTTTCCTTGGGGTTCAAACCGGCGGCCGGTTCGTCGAGCATCAGGATCCGCGGGCGGGTCATCATGCAGCGGGCGATTTCCAGGCGACGTTGCTGCCCATAGGCCAGGGTGCCGGCGGGGCGGTTGGCGAACTCGGTGAGGTTGACCTTGTCCAGCCAATACTCCGCGTATTCCATGGCCTCGCGCTCGCTCTTGCGGAACGCCGGGGTCTTGAACAAGCCAGCGAAGAAGTTGGTGTTCAAGTGACGGTGCTGAGCGATCAGCAGGTTCTCGACCGCCGTCATGTCCTTGAACAACCGCACGTTCTGGAAGGTCCGCACCACGCCTTTGCGGGCGATCTCGTGACCGGCCAGGCCCTGGATCGGCTGGCCGTCGAGCAGGATGCTGCCACCGCTGGGCTTGTAGAAACCGGTGAGGCAGTTGAACACCGTGGTCTTGCCGGCGCCGTTGGGGCCGATCAGCGCAACCACTTGTTTTTCCTTCACGGTCAGGGCCACGCCATTGACCGCCAGCAAGCCGCCGAAGCGCATGCTCAAGTTTTCGACTTTCAGGATCTCGCGGCTCATTTGCGCAGCTCCATGTGTGGACGTTGCATGGGCAGCAGGCCTTGAGGACGCCAGATCATCATCAGCACCATCATGGCGCCGAACATCAACATGCGGTATTCGCTGAACTCACGCATCATTTCCGGCAGCAGGATCATCACGATCGCCGCGAGAATCACGCCCAACTGCGAGCCCATGCCACCCAGTACCACGATGGCGAGGATGATCGCCGACTCGATAAAGGTGAACGACTCCGGCGTCACCAGGCCTTGGCGAGCGGCGAAGAAGCTGCCGGCAAAACCGGCGAACGCGGCGCCCAGGGTGAACGCGGACAGCTTGATGATGGTCGGGTTCAGGCCCAAGGCCCGGCAGGCGATTTCATCTTCGCGCAGCGCTTCCCACGCACGGCCGATCGGCATGCGCAGCAGGCGGTTGATCACGAACAGTGCGGCCAGGGCCAGCAACAGCGCCACCAGGTACAGGAACACCACTTTGCTCACCGGGTTGTAGGCAATCCCGAAGTACTCGTGGAAGGTCTGCATGCCTTCGGCCGCAGAGCGCTCGAACGACAGCCCGAAGAAGGTCGGCTTGGGAATGCTGCTGATGCCGTTGGGGCCACCGGTGATGTCGGTCAGGTTACGCAGGAACAGTCGGATGATTTCCCCGAAGCCCAGGGTCACGATGGCCAGGTAGTCGCCGCGCAGACGCAGCACCGGGAAGCCCAGCAGGAAGCCGAACGTCGCCGCCGCCATGCCGGCCAGGGGCAGGCAGATCCAGAAGCTCCAGCCCAGGTAGTGCGAGAGCAGCGCATAGGTGTAGGCGCCCACGGCGTAGAAACCCACATAACCCAGGTCGAGCAGGCCGGCCAGACCGACCACGATGTTCAGGCCCAGGCCCAGCAACACGTAGATCAGGATCAGGGTGGCGATGTCGACCGCACCGCGCGAGCCGAAGAACGGCCAGATCAGCGCGGCCACGATCAGGCCGATGATGATGTAGCGCTGGGTGCGCGGCAGGGTCAGGAATTGGCTGACCTTGGGCGATACCAGCGGGCCACGGTTGCCCTTGAACAACGCGCCGACCTGCCGGGTGAACAGCACGCGCAGGAACATCAGCACCGAACACAGGGCAATGATGGTCAGGGTCACGGGACCGGTGCCATGCACTTCCAGGTTGATGCCGACAATGCTCAGCTTGAGGCCGAGTACCGGGAACGCCACGGCCCACACCAACAGGGCGCTGAAAAACGCCGATTTAAGATATCTGCTCATACTTTCTCAACCTCCGGACGGCCCAAAATGCCGGTCGGACGGAACAACAGCACCAGAACCAACAGGCCGAACGCCACGACGTCCTTGTACTGGTCGCCGAAGATATCGGCGCCAAACGCTTCGGCCACCCCCAGCACCAGCCCGCCGAGCATCGCGCCCGGAATGCTGCCGATGCCGCCCAATACCGCTGCGGTAAAGGCCTTGAGGCCGACCAGGAAACCGGCGTTGGGGTTGATCACGCCGTACTGCATGCTCAAAAGCACGGCCGCGACGGCCGCCAGCGCGGCACCGATGACGAAGGTCAGGGCGATGATGTTGTTGGTGTTGATGCCCAGCAGGTTGGCCATCTTGATGTCTTCGGCGCAGGCCCGGCAGGCGCGCCCCAGACGGGAGCGGGAAATGAACAGGGTCAGGCCCAGCATGGCCACCAGGGTGACGACGAAGACCAGGATCTGCATGTACGAAATCAGCACTTCTTGTGCGCCGCCTGGGCCGAAGGAGAAGCTCCCCGGGATCAGGTTGGGAATGGACTTGTCCTTGGAGTCCTGGGACAGCAATACGGTGTTCTGCAGGAAAATCGACATGCCGATGGCGGAAATCAGCGGGATCAAACGGTTGCTGCCACGCAAGGGACGATAGGCAACCCGTTCGATACTGTAGCCATAGGCACTGGTTACGACGATCGACGCCAGGAACGCGGCGGTCATCAACAACGGCAGGGAGTGGATCCCCATCATGGCCAGCCCGGCAAGGGCAATGAAGGCCACGTAGGAACCAATCATGTAGACCTCGCCATGGGCGAAGTTGATCATTCCAATGATGCCGTAAACCATTGTGTAGCCAATGGCTATCAAGGCATAGGTGCTGCCAATGGTCAGGCCATTAACCAGCTGTTGGAAAAAATGATAGATCTCAGGCATTACAACGCTCCTAAAAACCCGATACGCATTTCACTGGTGGAGTCATGTTCCGGCCCTGCGCTGTGTTCTGTGAGCACATTTGCGCAAAGCGTTTGCCAGCGAACCGCTGGTGACGGTTTTAAGATTTTCAGGTGAGCCAGCGCCCGGATCGCGGGTGACAGGCCCATAAACCTCGTAAAACAAAGCCCACTGCTCTCACAGTGGGCTTGTTGACCAGTAACGCCTGGCTTACTGAGGGGAAACTTCGGTTTTCGGTTTGCCGAAGTGCCACTCGTAGACCACGAACTTGAAGTCCTTCAGGTCGCCCTTGGCGTCGAAGCTCAGATCGCCGGTAGGGGTCTTGAAGGTGCCCGCGTGGATGGCTTCGGCCACTTTGGCGGTGTCTTCGCTTTTCGCGGCTTTGATACCACCGGCGATGACTTCAATGGCCGAGTAGGCCGGGAACACGAACGGACCGGTTGGGTCCTGCTTGTTCTTGGCGAACTCTTCAACGATGGCTTTGTTGGCCGGGTCGGTGTCGAAGGATTTCGGCAGGGTCACCAGCAGGCCTTCGGAAGCGCCCTGGGCGATTTGCGAGATGGAGTCGTTGCCGACGCCTTCTGGGCCCATGAACTTGGCGTTCAGGCCTTTTTCCTTGGCTTGGCGCAGGATCAGGCCCAGCTCAGGGTGGTAGCCGCCGTAGTAGACGAAGTCGACGTTGGCTTGCTTGAGTTTCTGGATGATCGAGGAGAAGTCCTTGTCACCGGCGTTCAGGCCTTCGAAGACGGCAACCTTGGTGCCTTTCTTCTCGAGGGTCTGTTTAACGGCAGTGGCGATGCCTTCACCGTATTGTTGCTTGTCGTGCAGCACGGCAACGATCTTCGGCTTCACGTGGTCGGCGATGTAGTTGCCGGCCGCCGGGCCTTGGGCGCTGTCCAGGCCGATGGTGCGGAAAATCAGCTTGTAGCCACGGGCGGTGATTTCCGGGCTGGTGGCTGCCGGGGTAATCATGATCACGCCTTCGTCTTCATAAATGTCGGACGCGGGCTGAGTGGAGCTGGAGCACAGGTGACCGACCACGAACTTGACGCCGTCGTTGACCACTTTGTTGGCGACGGCCACGGCTTGCTTGGGATCGCAGGCGTCGTCGTATTCCTTGGCTTCGAGCATTTTGCCATCGACGCCGCCCTTGGCGTTGATGTCGGCGATCGCTTGCTTGGCACCCATGAACTGCATGTCGCCATATTGCGTGACAGGACCGGTTTTAGGCCCGGCGATGCCGATCTTGATGGTGTCGGCTGCGAACGAATGGCTGGCAACCCCGGCCAGGACCATAGCGGCAAACAGTTTGGAAATCTGCTTAGTAGCCTTATTCATAGTGCTCCACTCTTACTGTTGTCTTTTTTATAGTTCTAGCGGCCTTGTGAGCTGCAGAACCGGATCAGATATCTTGAATATCCCCCCGGCAGTGCCCTGGCAACTGTACCGGTACAGTGTAGAGCGCCGGTTGATCGCTTGAAAAGCTGGCTGCTGGGGGCAATACCCGGGCGTGTCGCTTAAATGAAAGAAAAAGACAGAATTGCGCCGGGACGCTGCCGCAGTGGCGGACAATCCGTGGCTTTCCTGACGCTTTCAATCGTTCACTCATTTGCAACTGGGTTTTTCTACGAGAGACACGACGTTATGATTGCGCCGATTTTTTCCCAAGGTGAATCCCCATGACGCAAGAACCTAGCACCCTCTATGCCAAGCTGCTCGGTGAAACCGCCGAAATCTCCTGGAAGGAGCTCGAACCGTTCTTTGCCAAGGGTGCCCTATTGTGGGTCGACGCCGGCCTGGATTTGATCGAGGCGGCCGAAGGCATGGCCGAGGATCAGCGCGATAAAGTCGCTGCCTGGCTGGCCTCGGGGAGCCTGGGCGAAGTGTCTGCGACGCGGGCATTGGACCTGCTGGAGCGTGATCCGAGCCTGTGGGCGGTGGTGGTTTCGCCGTGGATTCTGATCCAGGAAAGGGCAGTGTAAGAAAAGTCTGCACGAAAATGGTGCACAGTTTGCGCCGCTGCAAGTGTGTAGCGGAGTAACCGCTGATGCGGTGATGGCATCTTGCCGTGGAGAAAGGTCACAGCCGAGGGTGACGTGCGCGTCACGGGAACAGTTTTGCCGACGGCGAAATGCCCGGGGAATTGTTTCTTGGTGTTAGCAGATCGCTGTGGCGAGGGAGCGTGCTCCCTCGCCACAGACAACTAGGCGGTTTTGCCGGTATGGTTGTTCAACGAAATAATCTTAGTCTTGCCGATCCGATGACGGTAAATCTCACGCAAGTACTTGATCGCCTTCTTCACGCAATCCCGTGACAGGCGAATGTCATTGATCGAGACAAACTTATCTTTGTCATTGATCAACTCACGGTACTTCTTCTCATACATCGGCTTGATCGCGTACCAGTTGGTGTCGAGGATCTTCGCCGGGTTTTCAAACTCATTGAGCAGTTCGTCGATACGCTCTTCGTCGAAATCCTCGTGGATGATGAAGTCCAGGATCGAGTTGTCCAGCGTGTCGTCGAAACGGTACGGGTTGCGCGCAAAGCAGCGTTTGATGAACGCCACGATCAGCGTCAGGAAGTCATCCGACAGGCACGGGCTCTTGGCGATCAGGGTGGTCAACGACAGGTTGGCCGACGCGCCGATCACCAGGGCGTAGCGCTTGAGCGTGGTGTTGGGGAACAGGCTGTTGAGGTGGGTCTTGAGGCGGTTCAGGTCCATGTAGGACAGTTTGTAGTCCTTGGGCAGCGACACGATCGACACCACCGACGAGCAGTTCTTGAAGAAGTGCAGGTCGTGCAGCGCCGCCGCGTCATAGCCGGAGTTCTTGTACTGCTCCAGGGAGGCCTTGTAGCGCTTGGACTCGATCGGCAGCAGGCTGATGCCTTCGATGGCCTGGGTGACTTTGTTGAAGTGCGGCAGGTCGATGGAGCGGAAGAACAGGTCGTCGATGTTCAGGCGCTGCGGCTCTTTGTCGAACACCTTGAACTTGTCACCCGACGGCGCCGGGGTTTCCGGGACCACCGATTCGGCGTAGGCAATCGCCACCGGGCCGGCCAGGCTCATGAACAGGTCGTTGGCATCCAGGCGGATGGTTTCGCCGATGTCGATACCGGCGCGACGGAAGTAGTTCTGGTCGTAGTCGGTGGTGACCGCCTGGGCGGTAAGAATGTTGAAGATCTGTTGCGAGATATACTGGTTGGCGTGCTTTTCCATGGCATTGACATCAATGTTCTGGATATTGCCGTCATCGCTCTCTTCGGCGTAACGCATGATGTCGTTGGAGATCAGCATCATCGCGTTCCACGGGCGGATACGGCCCTTGACGCTGGCTTCGCTGCTGTCTTCATTGGCGAAGTTGTACGAGAAATCCCATTCTTCCGACAGATACTTGCAGAGCAGCCGCCCGGCGTTGATGTGCAGCGCCTCGGACATTTCGCTGCGGTGGTCGGAGATGTTCGGCAGCACGCAGATGCCGCTGGTGAAGATCGGTTCGAAAACGAAGGCGTGGCCGCTTTTGCTGTCGTGCTCGTCGGCCGGCTTGGTGTCGAACGTCTTGTTCATGTACGAATGCTGTTGGGCCAGGCCGAACTCCGACGCCATGCCCGAGCCGGTGCCGCCGCCGGCGCTGAAGATCGAGAAATACAGGCGCGACTGGTTGGCCTTGATGCCGCAGGAGTCGATCAGGTACGAATGGATCATCTTCCAGTCGGGGCTGGAAAAACGCTGGGTGTCTTTATTGAGGATGATCTTGGCCAGGTACTGGCCGAGGATCGGCGCGTTACCGGCGCCACCGGCATGGACTTCCGAGAGGTCCATGATTTTCATCTTGCTGTAATCGCGCAGGAAGCCGCTTTTTTCGCCCTTGCGCGAGAATCGGATGCGCCCGGCGATGTCTTTGTCCAGGTCGCCCAGCATCACCAGCGGCTCCACCAGGAACACCGGTTTGCTGGCCTTGCCGACGCCCAGGCGCAGGTTGTTGCGAATCCATTGGGCGGGGCTGTAGCCCTTGTCTGTCGACTTGTCTTCGGTACTGAATTCGTTGAGGTAGAACTTGCGTGCGTTATAGACCAGCTCGGCCACGTCCAGCGCAATGTTCGAACCGCAGCGGCCCAGGCCGATCAGGCACACCGAGGGGAATTCCTGTTCGCTACGCGGCTCGCCATCGACTTCCTGATGGGGCAGGCGCGGGAACACCATGTCGCGCAGGCCGTCGAGGTTGTCGAGGATGCGGTCGGTATTGGTCTCGGTGAAGTACAGGTATTGCTGGGTCGCCAGTGGACGGGGGCTGCTCAATGACTTCGAACCTGAAGGTTTTTCCGCAGGAGCTGTCGGCAACACATCGGAGACCACGGTGGCAGAGTTATTTTTAGAAGTCATTGTGCGCCATGTACCTGGGCGGATGGCTGTGAAATGTTAAAAAGCCATCACTGAGTGGGAGTTCGCGACTTTACAGTGCGTTCGGGTCCGGGGCGATAGGTTTAACCCTAGCGTTTCAAGGGGAAATCCCGGCCCGACTCTGATGAATCGGCCGTTTACCGGCGTTCTTTAGATAATTGATGGCGAAATGCCAAAGATTTAGACGTCAGCGAATTGGCCTGATGATCGAGGCGGGACAGCTTCGGTCTGGGCGAAGCTCGTTTGGCGACAGCGCTTCCTTGGCCGCCGCCACGTTGACCGGCGGCAGGAGGGGGCGCCGATCGATGCCCTGGATCACGCTGATGACCTCGTCGACGGGCACTGCCGGGCTCAACAGGTAGCCCTGAACGAAGTCACAGCCATGTTTAAGCAGCAGCTCGAACTGGGCCTGGGTTTCCACGCCTTCGATTACCGCCTGCAAGTGCAGGGTGTGGGCCATGCCGACAATCGCCTCGACGATCTCGATGTCGGCGCTCGACTGGGAAATGTCCTGGATAAACGAGCGATTGATCTTCAGTGTGTTGAGCGGCAGGCGCTTGAGGTAGGCGAGGGAGGAGTAGCCGGTGCCGAAGTCATCGATCGCCAGCGACACGCCCAGCGCGCGGATCTGCCGCAGCTTCGCCAAAGTGCTGCTGATATTGCCCATCAGCGCGTTTTCGGTGACTTCAAGCTCCAGGCGGTTGGCCCCAATCCCGCTGGATCGCAGGGCGTCTTCGATCTCATCGACCAGCTCGTCGCGGCCCAGGTTCAACGTCGAACAGTTCACGGCCATGGTCAATTCGCCGTAGCCCTTGTCGGACAGCAGGCTCAAGTCATGACAGGCCTGGCGCAATACCCAGTGGTCCAGTTCGGCGATCAATCCGTTGCTTTCGGCAATGCCGATAAAACGGTCGGGCGCGAGCAAGCCATGGTGCGGATGCTGCCAGCGCACCATGGCTTCCAGGCGGGTGATCCTGCCTCGCTTCATATCGAAGATCGGCTGATAGAACAACACCAGTTCGTTACGGGCGCGCAGGGCCATGCGCAGTTCCTCTTCCAGTTGCAGCTCCATGAACGCGCGGGTTTTCAGGTTGGAGCTGAAGAAGTTGAGGCTGTTACGCCCCGTATCCTTGGACTGGTACAGCGCCAGGTCGGCGGTCTTCAGCAATTCTTCGCAGGTCAGGCCGTCTTCGGGAAACAGGCTGATGCCGATGCTGGTGGTCATCACCATGCGGCGCCCGGCCAGTTCGATCGGGGTTTTCATTTTTTGCATGATGCGCTGGGCCAAATGCCGCGCTTCATCGCGGTGGTGGATGCTGATCAGGATGCAGAACTCATCGCCGCCAAAACGCGCGACCACGTCTTCATGGCTGCGCACCGAGCCCTTGATATGCCCGGCCAACACGGTGAGCAACTGGTCGCCGGCGTCATGCCCGAGGCTGTCGTTGATACGCTTGAAATGGTCGATATCGAGGAAAATCGCCGCCATCATGCCGTTGCTTCGGGTTTTTTCTGCGATTTTCTCTGCGAAAATCAGATTGAAACCACGGCGATTGAGCAAGCTGGTCAAGGCGTCGTAATGCGCCACCTGTTGCAGCGAGGCGCGGGCCTGGTCCAGCTCGCCGAGCAGGGCGTTGACCCGGCGAAGGTCGCGCTCCTTGTGTTGTAACTTCTTGTCTGCGAGGGCGGCGCTGATGCTGCTGGCGATCACCAGCAGGGTGATGATCGCCACCGACAGCCCCAGTTGAATGGGGTGGTTGTCCTGCGGCAATAACAGATCAGCGCCTGCGGTCACTACCAGTTGCATGGCGGCCATGCCGGTGAAGTGCATGCTCAGAATCCCTGCACCCAGTACCAGGCTGGCGGCGTATTTGAGCAATTGGTGAAACACGCCCGCGCCTTTGCGCAGGGCGATCGACAGCCACAATGCCGCCAGGCTGGCGCCGATGGCGATCGCAACCGAGGCCATGAACAGTTGCGAGTCGAAGTACGCCTGGGCCTGGGAGCGCATGGCCGACATGCCGACGTAATGCATCAGCGCGATGCCCAGGCCCATCCACACCGCCGCCGCCAGGCACTGGCGCACCCGCGGGTGGGGATGACTGAGGGTTTGCATGGCGAACCACGCGGCGGCCAGAGCGATCAGCAGCGACACGAGCGTCATGATCCATTCGTAGTGAATGACGACCGGTGCTTCGAAAGCCAGCACGCTGATGTAGTGAGTCGACCAGATACCGCCTGCCAGGCAAACGGCACCCAGCCAGCGCCAGTGACGGCGGGCGGTGGGGTCCTCGACATGGCCGACGCGTTCGGCCATGTCCAATGTGCCGAACCCCGCCGCACACGCAACCAGGTAGGCGAGTAGCACCAGAAAGGGGTTATGACTGCAGTTGAGTAACAAGTGCCCATTCTCGGGGAGGTCAGAAAAAAAATGCAGACCCAGCAATTCCATTGCATGCCCCGTCATTACGTCACTGCTTCCGGCGGTGACCTATGAGGTCGAGTATAGAAGCCTCGCGGGTTTCGCCAGGACGAATGGTAGGTTGCTCGCTATGATTTCGGCATCTTGCCTATAGCGATTGATGCTAAGCGCTGATCGGCAGGTCCAGCTCGAAAGGCGGTGGCTCCAGCGGCGTCAGACCAAATGCTGCGCGCGCGGCATCGCAATCGGTGTTTTGCACACCGTGGCTCCAGGAGGCGTCGAACTCGCGGCACACGCTGGAGCGCTGCTCATAGATCGTGCAATGAGTGCCTTTGCCCACTTCGCCCTCAAGGCTGCAGCAGCGCGCGGGTTTCTGGTCGGTCCCGATCATCGCCACGCGTGTGGGGTTGATCTGCACCACCAGGTCATCGGGCACCGTGCCCCCCGCCGAGGCGCACTCACCCCAGAAGAAAGACACACGGAAGTGTGAACAGCAGGCACCGCAATTCAGACACGGACTGGCTTCGGACATGGGCGTCTTCGATAAGGAAAGTAAGAGGGGTTGTGACAGGAAGGCTCGCCATTCTAATCGCGCCATGGCCGTTGGGAAGAGGAGGGCACACTTATATTTTTCGTAGGGAAAGTCCCGTAGTTTCGGGTGGAATCATGCCCTATCAGCGTTACGAATCATTACAGACAAGCGTCGCCGGCCTGACTATGTTGCAGATACCTGAGCAGGATGCATCGGGCATCGCAGCTCTCATAACAATAAAAGAGACGGACCCATGCAGAACTCGACCCAAGCGGCGAATGCCTGGCGCATTCTGTTCCTGCTGTTCCTCGCCAACCTGTTCAACTTCTTCGACCGCACCATTCCGGCGATCATCATCGAGCCGATCCGCATGGAGTGGCACCTGAGCGACTTTCAGCTGGGCATCATCGGCACCGCCTTCACCATTGTCTACGCCATTGCCGGCCTGCCGCTCGGGCGCCTGGCCGATACCGGTTCGCGCAGCAAACTCATGGGGTGGGGCCTGTTCGCGTGGAGCGGGTTGACGGCGATCAACGGCATGGTCGGCAGTTTCTGGACGTTCCTGTTGGTGCGTATGGGCATCGGCATCGGCGAAGCCAGCTACGCGCCGGCGGCCAACTCGCTGATTGGCGACCTGTTCCCGGCTCACCGCCGTGCGCGGGCCATGGGCATTTTCATGCTGGGCCTGCCATTGGGCCTGTTACTGGCGTTCTTTACCATTGGCGCGATGGTCAAGGCGTTCGACAGCTGGCGCGCGCCGTTCTTTATCGCGGCCGTGCCGGGGCTGATCCTCGCGGTCTTCATGTTCTTTATCAAAGAACCCAAGCGCGGCGCGGCAGAAACCGTGCAAGTCTCCCAGGAACGCGTCGACCGCCCGATCCGCCGCGTGCTGGCGGTGCCGACCTTTCTCTGGTTGGTGCTGGCCGGGCTGTGCTTCAACTTCGCAACCTATGCGTGTAACTCGTTCCTGGTGCCGATGTTGCAGCGCTATTTCCTGATGCCGTTGCAGGACGCGGCGGTTGCCACCGGGGTGATCGTCGGGTTGACCGGGCTGGTCGGCCTGACGTTGGGCGGCTGGATCGCCGACAAGATCCATCAACGGGTTGCCAATGGCCGCCTGTTGTTTGCCGCGTTCAGCCTGATCATTTCTACCGTCACCACCGCCTGGGCCTTGCACGCCGGGCGTATCGAGATCGGTGTGTTTGTCGCGCTGTTCAGTGTGGGTTGGTTGTTTGCCTACAACTTCTACACCTGTGTGTACACGGCGATCCAGGACGTGGTCGAGCCGCGCCTGCGGGCCACGGCGATGGCGCTGTTCTTTGCCGGCCTGTACTTGCTGGGTGGCGGCATGGGGCCGGTGGTGGTGGGGGGCTTGTCCGATCACTTTGCCCATTCGGCGATGTATGCCGCCGGGGCGGAGCAGATGACCGAGGCTTATAAAGCGGTGGGGTTGCATGACGCCATGTACCTGATTCCGGTGGCGCTGTTCTTGACCATGCTGTTTCTGTTTCAGGCGTCGCGCAGTTTTGTGCGGGATGCCAAGCGGATGAAAGACGGGCTGGTGGCGGTGGAGGTGGCGGTGCCGGCTGCTGCTGCGACGGCTTGAGATCGCGTTGACGCCATCGGGAGCAAGCTCCCTCCCACACTGGAACTGCATTCCAAGTGTGGGAGGGGGCTTGCTCCCGATGAGGCCATGACTGGCGAAGACCTTCTTCAGTGAATAAAAAAGGCCCGCATTGCGCGGGCCTTCTTTTTAGCTGAGCAACGCAGCAATCAACCCGCCACCAACACCCGGATCGCTTCCAGGCGCAGCGCGGCCTTGTCGAGCATGGCCAGGCCTTGCTCGCGCTGTTGGCGCAGGGCAACCAGTTCGCTGTCGCGCACGGTCGGGTTGACCGCTTGCAACGCGGTCAGGCGCGCCAGTTCTTCGTCGGTGTCGGCTGCCAGGCGACGCTTGGCCTCGGCCACGCGCTCGGCATGGCGCGGGGTGATCTTCTCTTCGCCGGCGTTGATGCGTGGCGTCAGCTGGTCGCGCTGGGCCTGGACGAACTTGTTGGCGCTGGCCCGTGGCACGCTTTCCAGCTGGTCGTTCAAGGTTTCGAACGACACGCGGCCGGACAGGTCGTTGCCGTTGGCGTCCAGCAGGCAGCGCAGGGCGGCCGGCGGCAGGTAGCGGCCCAGTTGCAGCGAGCGCGGGGCAACCACTTCGCTGACGTAGAGCAGCTCCAGCAACACGGTGCCGGGCTTGAGCGCCTTGTTCTTGATCAGCGCGACGGCGGTGTTGCCCATGGAGCCGGACAGCACCAGGTCCATGCCGCCCTGCACCATCGGGTGTTCCCAGGTGATGAACTGCATGTCTTCACGCGACAGCGCCTGGTTACGGTCGTAGGTGATGGTCACCCCTTCGTCATCGCCCAGGGGGAAGCTGGCGTCGAGCATTTTTTCGCTGGGCTTGAGGATCAGCGCGTTTTCCGAATGGTCTTCGCTGTCGATACCAAACGCATCGAACAGGGTTTCCATATAGATCGGCAGGGCGAACTGGTCGTCTTGCTCGAGGATGTCTTCCACCAGCGCATCGCCTTCACCCGCGCCGCCGGAGTTGAGTTCCAGCAAACGGTCGCGGCCGGTGTGCAGTTCCTGTTCCAGGCGCTCGCGCTCGGCACGGGCTTCGTCGATCAGGGCTTGCCACTCGCCGTCGTCGGCGTTTTCCAGCAGCGGCAGCAGGCGTGGGCCGAACTGATGCTGCAAGGCGTTGCCGGTCGGGCAGGTGTTGAGGAACGCATTCAGCGCTTCGTGGTACCACTGGAACAGGCGCTCTTGCGGGCTGGTTTCCAGGTACGGCACGTGCAGTTCGATCACATGTTTCTGGCCGATCCGGTCCAGACGGCCGATCCGCTGTTCCAGCAGGTCGGGGTGGGACGGCAGGTCGAACAGCACCAGGTGGTGGGAGAACTGGAAGTTGCGGCCTTCGCTGCCGATTTCCGAACAGATCAGCACCTGGGCGCCGAATTCTTCATCGGCGAAGTAGGCGGCGGCGCGGTCACGTTCGAGGATGTTCATGCCTTCGTGGAACACCGTGGCCGGGATGCCGGAGCGCACGCGCAGGGCGTCTTCGAGGTCCATCGCGGTTTCGGCGTGGGCGCAGATCACCAGGACCTTGGTGCGCTTGAGCATTTTCAGCTGGTCGATCAGCCATTCAACCCGTGGGTCGAAGCGCCACCAGCGATTGTCTTCCTCAATGTCCGGCTGCGACTGGAAGCTGACTTCCGGGTACAGCTCGGCGTGTTCGCCCAGCGGCAATTCGAGGTATTCGTCCGGGTTCGGCAGCGGGTAGGCGTGCAGCTTGCGCTCCGGGAAGCCCTGCACCGCGGCGCGGGTGTTGCGGAACAGTACGCGGCCGGTGCCGTGGCGGTCGAGCAGCTCGCGCACCAGGCGCGCGCTGGCTTCGGTGTCGCCATCGTTGACGGCGGTGAGTAGCGCTTCACCTTCGTTGCCGAGGAAACCCTGGATGGTGGTGTGCGCGGCCGGGGAGAGACGGCCCTTGTCCAGCAGTTCCTGCACCGCTTCGGCCACCGGGCGATAGTTCTCGCTTTCGGCGCGGAACGCTTGCAGGTCGTGGAAGCGGTTCGGGTCCAGCAGGCGCAGGCGCGCGAAGTGGCTGTCCTGGCCCAGTTGTTCCGGGGTAGCGGTGAGCAGCAGCACGCCAGGGATGACCTCGGCCAGCTGCTCGACCAGCGAGTACTCGGCGCTGGCGTTGTCTTCATGCCAGACCAGGTGGTGGGCTTCGTCGACCACCATCAGGTCCCAGCCGGCGGCGAACAGTGCGTCCTGGGCCTTCTCGTCGTCCACCAGCCACTCCAGGGCCACCAGGGCCAGTTGGGTGTCTTCGAACGGGTTGGCGGCATCGCTTTCGATGAAGCGTTCTTCGTCGAACAGAGCCACTTGCAGGTTGAAGCGCCGGCGCATTTCCACCAGCCATTGGTGCTGCAGGTTTTCCGGAACCAGGATCAGCACGCGGTTGGCGCGCCCGGACAGCAACTGGCGATGGATCACCAGGCCGGCTTCGATGGTCTTGCCCAGGCCCACTTCGTCGGCCAGCAATACCCGTGGCGCGATACGGTCGGCGACTTCACGGGCGATGTGCAACTGGTGGGCAATCGGTTGCGCCCGCACGCCGCCCAGGCCCCACAGCGAAGATTGCAACTGGCGGCTGGTGTGTTCCAGGGTGTGATAGCGCAGCGAGAACCAGGCCAGCGGGTCGATCTGCCCGGCGAACAGACGGTCGCTGGCCAGGCGGAACTGGATGAAGTTCGACAGTTGGGTTTCCGGCAGGGTGACCTGCTCGTTCTGCCCATTGAGGCCGTGGTAGACCAGCAGGCCGTCGACGTCGTCGACTTCTTGCACGGTCATTTTCCAGCCTTCGAAATGGGTGATGCTGTCGCCCGGCGAGAACCTCACGCGGGTGAGGGGCGCATTCCGTAGCGCATACTGGCGCGTGTCGCCAGTGGCCGGATAGAGCACGGTCAGCAAGCGGCCGTCCTGTGCCAGAACGGTGCCTAAACCCAGCTCTGCTTCGCTGTCACTAATCCAGCGTTGCCCCGGTTGATACTGCTGCGCCATGCTGCCTGACTCCCGCCGTGAAAAAGCCGACTATCTTAACGGAACAAGGCCCTCATCCAAAGGACTCTGACAAAAACTACGCGGTTTGCGCCGTGCATCGAATGTTGAGTCGACAGATGGCGGGCACTTGTGAGTGTCGACTGGGTCACAGGTTGGCAAGCCTGCGCTCAAGTCCGCCCGCCGCCCGCCGACAGCCTGCTGACAGGAGAACAACTATTATGCTGCCACCTATGCTGCCCGTCAGCGTTGTGCCGGTCACGTCGCAACTCGACCCGGTGCGTCAAAAACCCGATATTCCGCCCGTGGTGCCCGTACAAGCGAGTTCCAACGAGAGCACGATCGACCTGAAAAATGGCGATGCCGAGCAGTCGACGTTTTTGCTGCGCGAGGAGCAACGTCGCCAGCAGGAGCAGCAGAAACGCCGGCGTGAAGCCGATGACGACCCGGAGGCGCACTTGGCGATCCCGGGCGACGAGCTCAACGCCGATAACACCGTGCCCGTGGCGCCGCTGATCGAAGACGCGCCGCGCCAGGGGTTGTGGGTGGACGTCGAGGTTTAATCGCGCAGTTCGCGCAAGGCCGCCATCAGCCGTTCAATGTCCTGATCGGTGTTGAGCGGGCTGACGGAGATTCGCGCAATGCTGGCCAGGCCTCGTGCCTGCATATCCAGTGGGGTATACGCCACATCGTTGGCGCCGATATTGATGCGCTTGAGCTCCAGGCGACGCTTGAGCTCGAAGGCGTCCCAGCCGGCGAGGTTGAAGGCGATCAAGCCTGATTGGCTGGTGCCCAAGTCATGCAGGGAGATTCCCGGAGTCTGACGCAACGTTTCGCGGATTCGCTCGCTGGTCTGCCGGACCCGGTCCCACACCCGCTCAATCCCCAGTTGATTGAGTTCCTGCAACGCATTGCCCAAACCTGCCAATAAGGCGTAGGACGTTTCGCTGGTTTCAAAGCGTCGGGCATCGTTGCGCAGGCCGAACCCCTGGGCGCTCCACGGCGCTGAAAACACATCGCGCTGCGCAGGGTTCAACCGCGCCAGAAAGTCCGGCCGCACGTACAGCAGCGCCGTGCCCCGCGGCCCGCGCAGGTGCTTGCGGCCCGCCGACTTGAGCACGTCGCAGTGCAGCGCCTGCACATCCACCGGCACCTGGCCGACCGCCTGGCCGGCATCGATGAAGTAGGGGATGCCATGCCGCCTGGCCACTTCACCAATCGCCTGGGCGGGGTTGATCAGGCCGCCATTGGCGGGGAGCCAGGTCAGGTCGATCAGTTTCACGCTTGCGTCGATCATCGCTTCCAGGGCTACCGGGCAGACTGCACCGGTTTCATCGCAGGGGATTACCTCGATTCGCGCACCGGCCTGCACCGCCAGTTCCATGCTCGCCAGGTTGCCGCCCCATTCGTGGCGCCCCACCAGAATCCTGTCGCCCGGCTGCCACCGGCCCAGCGCCTGGAACGCCAGGCTCCAGGCGGTCGAGCCGCTGCCGGCAAAGGCAATCGACGCGGTGGGTGCATTGAGCAACTGGCCGGCGGCGCGGCGGGCTTTTTCCACCAGGATGGCGCCATGCTCGCTGGCCTCCATCGGGCCGTCGCACGCTTCGCGTTGCAGTTGCTCGATGATGGTGTCGAGGGTCGCCTGGCTCGGCAATGCAGCACCGGCCGTGTTGAAGTGTACGAGACCGGACCGACAACCCGGCGTGGCCTCGCGCAGGCGCTGGACGTCGAGCGGGCTCATGGCTGCAGCTCGAACATGGCGTCGACTTCCACCGCCACGCCCCCCCGGCAGGCTGGACACACCGACAGCCGTGCGTACATGCCGGCCTTTGTCGCCGAGGGGTTCGCCCAGGCGGCCGACATAGGCCGGTTTGCCGCCCAGCAATGGGATTTGCCCGGAGATAAACAACTGATTCCGGCTGATCACGTGGTTGATGTAATTGGCAATCGGCTGGCTGGGCGTCGGCAGCGTGAGGCCGAGGGCCTGCACGCGTTGGCGGATGGAATCGCGCATGTTGAATCCTCTGGGTTGAGAGGTTTCAGCATGTTGATCAAGGTGATGGACGGCAAACGCATAGATATCATTCGACGTATCGAAATAACTCACGCGTAGGCGCAGGCAGCCTTCAACCACGCGCTGAAACATTCGGCCGCCGCGCTGGCGGGGCCTTGGGGCGCGATCAGCCAGTAGCCGATTTCGCTGCGATACGGCGGCCAGTCGAAGGCTTCTACCAGGCTGCCGTCCTGGAGCCGGCGCTCGATCAAGCGGTGACGGCCCATGGCGATACCTTGGCCGGCCACGGCGGCTTCGACCACGATGTTGTAGTCATGCAGCACCACGCGCGGATGCGGGCTGAGGTCGACTTGATAATGGCCGGACCAATCCGTCCATTCGAACGGGCGGTGCGAGGTGGCCATCAGCAGAGCGCCGTTGTGCTGCCGGCTGGCCTTGAACGCCGGGCTGCACACGGGGGAGAGCACTTCCGGCATCAGCCGCGTGGCCTGCACGTCAGGCCAGTCGCCCTTGCCATAGCGGATGGCCAGGTCGACCTCGGCCGCCGCGACGTTCGCCAGTTGAATCGCTGGCACCAGCTCCACCTGGATCTGCGGGTAGCGTTGCAGAAAACCCGCCAGGCGCGGCGCCAGCCATAAGGTGGCAAAGGACGCGAGCAAGCCGATGCGCAACACCGTGACGCTGGACACCACCCGTTGGCTGCGGGTGGCGGCGGCGATCAGGTCGAGGGCAGGGCGGATTTGCTCGTAGTAGTGTTGGCCGTCTGCGGTCAGATCAATCGCGCGGGTGCGTCGGACAAATAGTGGTTTGCCCAGGTACTGTTCGAGCTTGTGTACCTGATGGCTGAGCGCACTCTGGGTCACTGACAACTCATGGGCCGCCTTGATAAAGCTCAAGTGCCGCGCCACGGCCTCGAAGGCGCGCAGGGCCAGCAACGGCGGAAGGTCCTTGTGCAGTGCCACCTGTGTGCGCCTCTTGGGTAAGGGAGAAGTGCCGATTTTGGGCGATGACCTGCATTTTGTCGCCCGCTGATTTGCTGTCGGGCAAGTGAGGCCGCATTATTAAGCGATCCCCGCCACGACGTAAGCCAAGCCATGAGTGATGACGACAAACTGATCGACCTGAACGCCGAACGCGCTAAACGGGTGCATGACCTCAACGATAAACGTCTGAATGAGGTTCGCCAGGCGTTTGAACAGGCGATGCCGCTCGGAAAAGTTAAGAAAAAACCGAAAAACAAACCGAAAAAGCGTTGAAACAGCCTGCATCTATTGATGCAGGTCAGTTATTTCCCTTCTTTACGCCCCGTCGTGGGCGACATTGATCCTCGTCAATTTCCCATCCCGCCTTCTCCTTTAACTTAGCCCTATCGCAACAAGGCAACAGCAGGAGGCCAGTCATGTTTTTCGATAATGTGGTGTTTGCCGGAGTGCTGACAGTTGGCCTCATGGTGCTGTTCTTCGTAGGGTTTGGATTTTTTATCTGGAGAGACGCGAACAAGCGTAAAAAACCATAGGTTTTTCCAGGTTACATGAGCACGCAAGGCATTTTGGGCGACTTCGGTCGCCCTTTTTTTTGCCCGCGATTTAATCAACACCGCTCTCACTTTTGAACGGCGTTCGGCTTGAGATCGACCGCATAAAAAAAGGTGCGACCCTCGCGGATCGCACCTTTGTCATGGCCGGCGGGCTATCAGCTGCCCAGCGCCTTGGACGCCATCCAGAACAACCCGGCCGACAGGCCTACGGTCGCCGGCAGGGTCAATACCCAGGCCATCAGGATGGTCTTCACCGTACCGCCTTGCAGGCCGCTCTTGTTGGCAACCATGGTGCCGGCAACACCGGACGACAACACGTGGGTGGTCGACACCGGCAGGCTGAAGATGTTGGCCAGGCCGATCATGCTGGCGGTGGTGATTTGCGCCGACATGCCCTGGGCATAAGTCATGCCCTGCTTGCCGATCTTCTCGCCGATGGTCAGTACCACGCGCTTCCAGCCAACCATGGTGCCCAGGCCCAGGGCGAGTGCGACCGCGATAATCACCCAGAACGGTGCGTATTCGGTGGTGGCCGTCAGGTCTTTGCGCAGCTTGTCGAGGTCGGACTTCTCACGGGACTCCAGGCCTGGCAGCTTGCCGACTTTCTTCGCGGTATCGTCCAGGCACAGCAGGTAGCGACGGACTTCGATGCGTTGGTCGGACGACAGCGCGTGGTAGTCGGAAACGCCTTTCAAGGTGCCCAGCAGCGCGTCGATGGTCGGTTCAGTCTGCTGCGGGTTGCAGCGGAACTTGCCCGGCAGGTCGTCCTTCACGCTTTTGCCCAGGGCCAGGAATTCGCCCAGGGTTTCGTGGTTGCGCTGGTAGAACTGGTTCAGGTGCAGGGTAGCGTCGCGGGTGCGCTCGATCTGGTAAGTGGTGCTGCCCAGGTCGAGTACGAACTGCGCCGGCACGATACCGATCAGCACCAGCATGATCAGGCCGATACCTTTCTGACCGTCGTTGGAACCGTGGACGAAACTCACGGCCATGGCGGAAATCACCAGGACCAGGCGGTTCCAGAACGGCGGGTGCTTCTTGTCGTCGACCTTGCGGCGCTGGTCCGGGGTCTTGTGCATCTTCGACAGTGGGCGCCACCGTTTCAGGACCAGCAACACCAGGGCCGCGACCAGGAAACCGGCGATTGGCGAGAACACCAGGGACGAACCGATATCGATTGCCTTCTGCCAGTTCACCCCGTCAGCCAGGGGAATGTCATTGATCAGCGCATTGGCCAGACCGACGCCCAGGATCGAGCCGATCAGGGTGTGCGAGCTGGAGGCGGGAATACCGAAGTACCAGGTGCCCAGGTTCCAGGTGATCGCCGCGGCCAATAAAGAGAAGACCATCGCCAGACCATGGCCGGTGTTCACATTGATCAGCAATTCCACCGGCAGCAAATGCACGATGGCGTAGGCGACACCGACACCGCCGAGCAATACGCCGAGGAAGTTGAACAACCCGGAGAAGAACACGGCCAGATGCGGCGGCATGGCTTTGGTATAGATGACTGTGGCCACCGCGTTAGCGGTGTCATGAAAGCCATTGATGAACTCGAAGGCGAGGACAAAGGCCAGGGCGAGCAGCAGGCTCACGAGAACCCAAGCATCCAGTCCGCTGAATAAATCGATCATGAAGGTTTTCTGACCCGGTCGTAAGGGGGCGCGATTATGCCAGAAAACCTCGGTAATCGATGCACTAGCTGCTCATCGGTAACAATCTTCATTGAAAAAAAGCCGGGCAGCAGCGCGCATCCCAGGGTTTTCGGGGGCTCGGCAAGTCTTTGATTTACAAAGCGAGGCGTCGTAGAGGTGGGGTTTTGTCACCTAAACGTCATCTCTGAAACATTTGTACGAAATTTCGTTGGTCGCAGCAGGACGCTGAATAATTGACCCACGAGCGAGGTGCCCTCCGCCGGCGGTGAGCCGGCGGAGACAGCAGAACCCGTTGGACTCAAACCTCGATGCTTATGGCTCTTCGGCTTTGAGTTCCTGTTCAATCTTTTGGATCTCCTGGGCAAAGGCCTGATCGAGCAGACTCGCTCGTTTGCGCCATGGCTTGCGCTCTGGTTCAGGCTGAGCGGCGTAGGTGGTGACTTCCCCGCCGTATACGTCCTTGTAACGTTGCTCCTGGCGCTCAAGTTCCGCGCGCAGTTCATCTTTCGTCACAGTGTTACCTAATTTGAGTTGAGTTTAATTAACGTGCAGTGCTACACCCGAATATTGCCCTCGGCATGTTTTAAGTTGAGCAGGTGAACCCTTCAACTTTAGACGAATTGCCAGCGGTGACTTCCTTGAACCGATATTTATAAACGGCAGCATAATCAACATACGATGCCGGGCGAGCTCCCATCCCGATATGGATATCGGGCTGACCTCTGCACAGGTTGCATTATAGCGGCGTATTTTAATAACACTATCATCATAAAGTTAAAAAGCGTCAACGTTGTGTGAGGCTTTTGTTACATGCACGCGTCAGTCTTGGTTGGGAAGTGGCCGACATAAATGCCGGCGTAAGCCCAATGCTGTCATGCAATCCGGTTTTTATGATCGCGCCGGCAAAATTGCGATAATCGCATGATCGTCCGATAATCGCCCAACGTTGCTGACCCAACCTTGTGCATCCCGGTTGGGGCGGCTTTCAATAGCGAGCAACCTTCGCGGTTGCCGATAAGCGCCAGCGGTTGAAAATAATAAAGAGGACCTTGAAATGAACGATCAATTGCGCAACTCCTTTGCGTCAGCGGCGCCGCCGATCGTGGCTTCACCGGCCAAACGCATCCAGGCATTCACCGGTGATCCGGACTTCATGACCTCCCTGGCCCGTGGCCTGGCCGTGGTGCAGGCGTTCCAGGAACGCAAGCGTCACTTGACCATCGCCCAAATCAGCCACCGTACCGAAATCCCCCGCGCCGCCGTGCGCCGTTGCCTGCACACCTTGATCAAGCTCGGCTACGCCACCACTGACGGGCGCACCTATTCGCTGTTGCCCAAGGTGCTGACCCTCGGGCATGCCTATCTGTCCTCGACGCCGCTGGCGGTCTCCGCTCAACCGTACCTGGACCGCATGAGCGAGCAGCTTCACGAAGCCTGCAACATGGCCACCCTGGAAGGTGACGACATCCTCTATATCGCCCGGTCGGCCACCACGCAGCGCCTGATTTCCGTGGACCTCTCGGTAGGCGGGCGTTTGCCGGCGTACTGCACTTCCATGGGCCGCATCCTGCTGGCGGCGCTGGACGATGCGTCGCTGCAGGACTACCTCGACCACGCCGACCTGCAAACCAAGACCAGCCGCACCCTTACCACGCCCGAAGCCTTGTTCGAGTGTCTGCAACACGTGCGCCAGCAGGGCTGGTGCATCGTCGATCAGGAGTTGGAACAAGGCCTGCGCTCCATCGCAGTGCCGGTGTATGACGCGTCCGGCCAGGTGCTGGCGGCGCTCAACGTGAGTACCCATGCCGGTCGTGTCAGCCGCAGCGAACTGGAGCAGCGCTTCCTGCCGAGCATGCTCAGCGCCAGCCGTGAGTTGAGTGCGCAACTGTTTGCCTAAGCTGTTCGGTGACCGCACAGATCCCGGTTCGATCAATTGACGTTGTTTCCCCTGGGTTATTACTGTGCGGCAGCGCTCTGAGCGCCGCCCAATAATAATGACGACCCCAGGTCGTTGGCCCGCCATCGGTGTGGAATAACAATAATGAATCAACCTTCTGTCGCTACCACCCTGGACGTGCAGTCCTTCATCAATGCCCAGCCACTGTCACGCTATCAGTGGCGTGTGGTGATCCTGTGTTTCCTGATTGTCTTTCTCGATGGCCTCGACACCGCCGCCATGGGCTTCATCGCGCCCGCGCTGTCCCAGGACTGGGGCATTGACCGCGCCAGCCTCGGCCCGGTGATGAGCGCCGCGCTGATCGGCATGGTATTCGGCGCCCTGGGTTCCGGCCCGCTGGCGGACCGTTTCGGGCGCAAAGTGGTATTGGTGAGTGCGGTGCTGGTGTTTGGCGCCTTCAGCCTGGTCTCGGCCTACAGCAGCAACGTCGATCAGTTGCTGGTGTTGCGCTTCCTCACCGGCCTGGGGTTGGGCGCCGGTATGCCGAATGCCACCACGCTGCTGTCCGAATACACCCCCGAACGCCATAAATCGCTGCTGGTGACCAGCATGTTCTGCGGTTTCAACCTGGGCATGGCCGGTGGCGGGTTTATCTCGGCCAAATTGATCCCGGCATTCGGCTGGCACAGCTTGCTGCTCATCGGCGGTATTTTGCCGTTGATCCTTGCGGTGGTGTTGTGGGGATGGCTGCCGGAATCGGCGCGCTACCTGGTGGTGCGCAACCGCGGCACCGACAAGGTGCGCAAAGCCTTGTCACCCATCGAGCCCGGCATCGTCGCCCAAGCCAGCGGTTTCAGCGTGCCCGAGCAAAAAACCGTGAAGGCGCGCAACGTATTCGCGGTGATCTTCTCCGGCACCTACAGCGCCGGCACCTTGTTGCTCTGGCTCACCTACTTCATGGGCCTGGTGATTGTGTACCTGTTGACCAGTTGGCTGCCCACGCTGATGCGCGACAGTGGCGCGAGCATGGAACAGGCCGCGTTCATCGGTGCGCTATTCCAGTTTGGTGGCGTGTTGAGTGCGGTCGGGGTGGGCTGGGCGATGGACCGGTTCAACCCGCACAAGGTCATCGGCACGTTCTACCTGCTGGCCGGGGTATTTGCCTACGCGGTAGGGCAGAGCCTGGGCAATATCACCGTGTTGGCGACCTTGGTGCTGATCGCCGGGATGTGCGTCAACGGTGCGCAATCGGCGATGCCGTCCCTGGCCGCACGCTTCTACCCGACCCAGGGCCGCGCCACCGGCGTGTCATGGATGCTCGGTATCGGCCGCTTCGGCGCGATCCTCGGCGCGTGGATGGGCGCCACCTTGCTGGGCCTGGGCTGGAACTTCGAGCAGGTGCTCACCGCGCTGGTGATCCCCGCCGCATTGGCCACGGCCGCCGTGGTGATCAAAGGCATGGTCAGCCATGCCGACGCCACCTGAAGACACGCGCATTTCCTGTGGGCGCAAGAAAGATTAGCTAGATAACAATCGGTTCGATAATCGAACACTGTGTCGATTATCGGATTGTTTGGCTTTTTGCCCCGGCTTAACCTTCAAGCACTTCGGCGCCACCTTCGCGCCTTTTTCGATCCACACCGGGAGCCCGAACCCATGGCTGAAATTCTTGCGCTGCGTGACGCGGTGAAGCGATTTGTGAACGACGGCGATACTGTCGCACTGGAAGGCTTTACCCACCTGATCCCTACGGCGGCGGGTCATGAAATCATTCGTCAGGGCAAGAAAGACCTGACGCTGGTACGTATGACGCCTGACCTGATCTACGACCAGTTGATCGGCGCCGGCTGCGCCCGCAAGTTGATTTTTTCCTGGGGCGGCAACCCTGGCGTGGGTTCCCTGCATCGCCTGCGTGATGCGGTCGAGAAACACTGGCCGCAACCCCTGGAGATTGAGGAACACAGCCACGCCGACCTGGCCAATGCCTACGTCGCCGGTGCTTCCGGCCTGCCGTTCGCGGTGTTGCGTGCCTACGCTGGTTCCGATCTGCCCAAGGTCAACCCGCTGATCAAGACCGTCACCTGCCCATTCACCGGCGAAGTGCTGGCGGCGGTGCCGTCGGTACGTCCGGACGTCAGCGTGATCCACGCGCAAAAGGCCGACCGCAAGGGCAACGTGCTGCTCTGGGGCATTCTTGGCGTGCAGAAGGAAGCGGCGCTGGCCGCCAAGCGTTGCATCGTCACCGTCGAAGAAATCGTCGACGACCTCAACGCGCCGATGAACAGCTGCGTGCTGCCGACCTGGGCGCTGACGGCGGTGTGCCATGTGCCTGGTGGCGCGCATCCGTCCTATGCCCATGGCTATAACCAACGCGATAACCGTTTCTACCAGGCCTGGGACCCGATCGCTCGCGACCGTGGGACGTTTACCGCCTGGATCGACGAATACATCCACGGCACTGCCGATTTCAGTGAATTCCAGGCCAAGCTGGCCGCCGCGCAGGAGGCCAAGTAATGGCTTACTCGACCAATGAAATGATGACCGTCGCCGCTGCACGCCGCCTGAAGAATGATTCGGTGTGTTTTGTCGGCATCGGCCTGCCGTCCAAGGCGGCCAACCTGGCGCGCCTGACGTCCTCGCCGGATGTGGTGCTGATCTACGAGTCCGGCCCGATTGGCGCCAAGCCCAGCGTATTGCCGCTGTCCATTGGTGACGGCGAGTTGGCGGAAACTGCCGACACTGTCGTCCCCACTGGTGAGATCTTTCGCTACTGGCTGCAGGGTGGGCGCATCGACGTCGGTTTTCTCGGCGCGGCCCAGGTCGACCGTTTCGGCAATATCAACACCACCGTGGTCGGCGATTATCACCAGCCCAAAGTGCGCCTGCCGGGTGCCGGTGGCGCGCCGGAGATTGCCGGCTCGGCCAAGAGCGTGCTGATCATTCTCAAGCAGTCGGCGCGTTCGTTTGTCGACAAGCTGGACTTCATCACCTCCGTCGGCCACGGCGAGGGCGGCGATTCACGCAAGCGCCTGGGCCTGCCCGGCGCCGGTCCTGTCGGGATTATTACCGATCTGTGCATCATGGAGCCGGAAGAGGGCAGCCATGAGTTCGTGGTCACCGCGCTGCACCCCGGCGTGACCCGCGAGCAAGTGGTCGCGGCCACCGGCTGGGCGATCCGCTTTGCCGATCAGGTCAGCACCACCGCGGAACCGACGGCAGTCGAACTGACCGCCCTGCGTGATCTCGAAGCCCGCACAGCGGCCGCCCACGGCCAAGCACCCGGAGAAGCCTGATGCGCGACGTATTTATCTGCGATGCAATTCGTACCCCCATCGGCCGTTTCGGCGGTGGCCTGTCCACGGTGCGCGCCGACGACCTGGCGGCACTGCCGATCAAGGCGCTGATCGAACGCAACCCTAGCGTGGATTGGCACGCCGTCGATGAAGTGTTCCTCGGCTGCGCCAACCAGGCCGGTGAAGACAACCGCAACGTCGCGCGCATGGCGCTGTTGCTGGCGGGCCTGCCGTCGAGCATTCCCGGCGTGACCCTCAACCGTTTGTGCGCTTCGGGCATGGACGCGATCGGCACCGCCTTTCGTGCGATTGCCAGCGGTGAAATGGAATTGGCGATTGCCGGCGGCGTCGAGTCGATGTCCCGCGCGCCGTTCGTGATGGGCAAGGCTGACACGGCGTTTTCGCGCAATATGAAGCTCGAAGACACCACCATCGGCTGGCGCTTCATCAACCCGCTGATGAAGGCCCAGTACGGCGTGGATGCGATGCCGCAGACCGCCGATAACGTCGCCGACGACTACCATGTGTCCCGCGCCGACCAGGACGCCTTCGCCCTGCGCAGCCAGCAACGCACCGCCGCCGCCCAGGCCGCCGGGTTCTTCGCCGAAGAAATCGTGCCGGTGCGGGTCGCCCATAAAAAAGGCGAAACCGTGGTGGAACACGATGAGCATCCACGGGCCGACACCACCCTGGAAACCCTGGCCCGGCTCAAACCGGTCAACGGCCCGGACAAGACCGTCACCGCCGGCAATGCGTCGGGTGTGAACGACGGGGCGGCGGCGCTGATTCTTGCGTCTGCCGAGGCCGTGAAAAAACATGGCCTGACCGCCCGTGCCCGAGTGTTGGGCATGGCCAGCGCCGGTGTCGCGCCACGGGTGATGGGTATCGGCCCGGTGCCGGCGGTTCGCAAGCTGGTGGAACGCCTGGGCCTGGCCGTCACCGATTTCGATGTGATCGAACTCAACGAAGCCTTCGCCAGCCAGGGCCTGGCGGTGTTGCGTGAATTGGGCATCGCCGACGACGCACCCCAGGTCAACCCGAACGGCGGCGCCATCGCCCTCGGCCATCCTCTGGGCATGAGCGGTGCGCGACTGGTGCTGACGGCTCTGCATCAACTTGAAAAAACCGGCGGCCGCAAAGGTCTGGCGACCATGTGTGTTGGAGTGGGTCAGGGCCTGGCGCTGGCGATTGAACGCATCTAATAAGAGAGGACCGCTCCATGAGTGACAAGCCCGGTTACCGGCGCCCGCAAGCGGGCACTCAACCTGATTACCTGCACCCTGCCTACCAGTCGACGAACCTGCGTTCGCCGTCTCAGCCGTTGGTGTTCCTGCCCCATTCCCTGTCGGAAATCACCGGGCCGACCATCGGCGCCGAGCGCATCAACGAGAAGGACAACGACCTGACTGCGCAGCACGACGGCGAGCCGCAGGGCGAGCGCATCATCGTTCACGGGCGCGTGCTCGATGAAAACGGTCTGCCGGTACCGGGCATCCTCGTGGAGATCTGGCAGGCCAACGCGGCCGGCCGCTACAACCACGCGCGCGATCTGCACGACGCGCCGCTCGACCCGAACTTCACCGGCACCGGGCGTACCGTCACCGACGCCGAGGGTTGGTACCAGTTCCAGACCATCAAGCCCGGCGCCTACCCGTGGGGCAACCACCACAATGCGTGGCGCCCGGCGCATATCCATTTTTCGCTGTTCGGCCCGAGCGTGCTGACGCGCCTGGTCACGCAGATGTATTTCCCCGGCGACCCGCTGCTCGAGTACGACCCGATCTACAACTGCGTACCGGACACCTCGGCCAAGCAACGCCTGATCGCCACGTTCGACCTGGAAAAAACCATTCCTTCCTATGCCCTCGGCTACCGCTGGGACATCGTCCTGCGCGGCCGCGACGCCACGCCGATGGAGAAATGAGATGAGCCTTTACGCGACCACGTCCCACACCGTCGGGCCGTATTACCACATCGGCCTGACCTGGCTGAACCGCGAAGCCCTGGCCAACGCCGCGACCCTCGGCGAACGCGTGGCGATCAGCGGGCAAGTGGTGGATGGCAACGGTGATGTCGTCAACGACGCCATGCTGGAAGTCTGGCAGGCCAATGCCGCCGGCAAGTACGACCACCCGGAGGACGACCAGGACAAAGCGCTGGACCCGAACTTCGAAGGCTTCGGCCGGGTGCCGGTGGATGCTGAAGGGCGCTTCCGCTTTACCACCGTCAAGCCGGGCAGCGTGCCGGGGCTGGCGGGCACGACCCAGGCGCCGCACCTGGTGGTGCTGGTATTTGCCCGTGGCCTGGTGAAACACTTGCTCACGCGGATTTATTTTGACGGTGAGGCGCTGAATGCGGATGACCCGTTGCTCGCGCGCGTGCCCACAGAGCGGCGCAGTACCTTGATTGCCAAGCCGGATGCGGACGGTGTGCATCAGTGGAATGTGGTGTTGCAGGGGACAGATAAGGAAACGGTGTTCTTTGATTACTGAGTTGGCTTGAGAACCTATCGGGGGCAAGCCCCCTCCCACACTTGAATGTATTCACACATCAAAGGTGGGAGGGGGCTTGCCCCCGATGAGGCCATGTCAGGCAACACCTATGTAAATGTCTACAAGCGGAACATGGCTGTTGCAAAGTGTGTCTAGGCTATAACCATTCCCACTGAGTGAAAAAAAATGACAACAACAACCAGTCACTACACCGGAGAAGAGCGCAGCAAACGGATTTTTGCGATTGTCGGGGCATCCTCCGGCAACCTCGTCGAATGGTTCGACTTCTACGTCTACGCCTTCTGCGCCATTTACTTCGCTCCGGCGTTTTTCCCCTCGGACGACCCCACGGTCCAACTGCTCAACACTGCGGGCGTGTTCGCCGCCGGTTTCCTGATGCGCCCCATCGGCGGCTGGCTGTTTGGCCGGGTGGCCGATAAGCACGGGCGCAAAAACTCGATGATGATCTCGGTGCTGATGATGTGCGCCGGTTCCCTGGTCATCGCCTTCCTGCCCACCTACAAAGACATCGGCGCCTGGGCCCCGGCGTTACTGCTGGTGGCGCGGCTGTTCCAGGGCTTGTCGGTGGGCGGCGAATACGGCACCACCGCGACCTACATGAGTGAAGTCGCGCTCAAGGGCCAGCGTGGGTTCTTCGCCTCCTTCCAGTACGTGACCCTGATCGGCGGGCAACTGCTGGCGGTGTCGGTGGTGGTGGTCCTGCAACAGATCCTCAGCGAAGACGAACTGCGCGCCTGGGGCTGGCGGATTCCGTTCGTGATCGGCGCCATCGCGGCGGTGATCTCCCTGCTGCTGCGTCGCAGCCTGAAAGAAACCACCAGCAAGGAAATGCGCGAAGACAAGGACGCCGGCAGCATCGCCGCGCTGTTCCGTGACCATAAAGCGGCCTTTATCACCGTGCTCGGCTATACCGCCGGTGGCTCGCTGATTTTCTACACGTTCACCACCTACATGCAGAAGTACCTGGTGAACACCGCCGGGATGCACGCCAAGACCGCCAGCTACATCATGACCGGCGCGCTGTTCCTTTATATGTGCATGCAGCCGCTGTTCGGCATGCTGGCCGACAAGATCGGTCGCCGTAATTCGATGCTGTGGTTCGGCGCGCTGGGCACCTTGTTTACGGTGCCGATCCTGCTCAGCCTGAAAACCGTCAGCAGTCCGTTCCTGGCGTTTGTGCTGATCACGCTGGCGTTGGCCATCGTCAGTTTCTACACCTCCATCAGCGGCCTGGTGAAAGCGGAAATGTTCCCGCCCCAGGTGCGTGCTCTGGGTGTGGGCCTGGCTTATGCGGTGGCCAACGCAATCTTCGGCGGCTCGGCGGAATACGTGGCCTTGGGTTTGAAATCCTTGGGCATGGAGAACACCTTTTATTGGTACGTCACCGGCATGATGGCGGTGGCTTTCCTGTTCAGCCTGCGCCTGCCGAAACAGGCGGCGTACCTGCATCACGATTTATAAAGGAGGCGTTATGACGCTGCGCACGAGCAACCAACTGTTCGACGCTTACTTCAGCGCTGAGAGCATGGCCGAGGTGTTCTGCGACCAGGGGCGCCTGCAGGGCATGCTGGATTTCGAAGCCGCACTGGCACGGGCCGAGGCCCAGGTCGGGTTGATCCCGCAGGCGGCCGTCGCGCCGATTGCCCAGGCGTGCCTGGCGTCGCTGTATGACGTCGATGCCCTCGGCGTGGCGATTGCCTCGGCGGGCAATTCGGCGATTCCGCTGGTGAAGGCGCTGGGCAAGTGGGTGGCTGGCGAAGACCCGAGTGCCGAACGCTATGTGCATTTGGGCGCGACCAGCCAGGATGTGATGGACACCGGCCTGGTCCTGCAACTGCGGCGCGCGCTGGCGTTGATCGAAGCCGACCTGGCTCGCCTCGGCGATATTCTGGCAGCCCAGGCCCAGCGGTATGCGGCTGTACCGTTGGCCGGGCGGACGTGGTTGCAGCATGCCACGCCGGTCACCCTGGGCATGAAAATCGCCGGTTGGTTGGGCGCGGTGACCCGCAGCCGCCAGCGCTTGATCGAGTTGAAACCGCGCTTGTTGGTGCTGCAATTCGGCGGCGCCTCCGGCACGTTGGCTGCGCTTGGCGAACAGGCAATGCCCGTTGCCCAAGCGTTGGCGGCGCAGTTGCAACTGACCTTGCCCGAGCAACCCTGGCATACCCAGCGTGATCGCCTGGTGGAGTTCGCCAGCGTGTTGGGTCTGATCGCCGGCAGCCTTGGCAAGCTGGGCCGCGATATCAGCCTGCTGATGCAGACCGAGGCGGCGGAAGTATTCGAGCCGGCGGCGCCCGGCAAAGGCGGCTCGTCGACCATGCCGCACAAACGCAACCCGGTGGGCGCCGCCGTGCTGATCAGCGCTGCGACCCGCGTGCCCGGCCTGGTGGCGACGCTGTTCAGCGCCATGCCCCAGGAACACGAACGCAGCCTGGGCCTGTGGCATGCCGAATGGGAAACCCTGCCGGAGATTTGCCGCTTGGTCTCTGGCGCATTGCAACAGGCGCTGCTGGTGAGCGCAGGGCTGGAAGTCGACCCCGAGCGCATGGCGCGCAACCTCGACCTGACCCAGGGCCTGGTGCTGGCCGAAGCCGTCAGCATCGTGCTCGCGCAGCGCCTGGGCCGCGACACCGCGCACCACCTGCTGGAGCAGTGCTGCAAACGCGCGGTGGCCGAACAACGCCATCTGCGCGCCGTCCTCGCCGATGAGCCGCTCATTACCGCCGAGTTGTCGGCGACAGACCTGGACCGCCTGCTCGACCCGGCGCACTACCTGGGCCAGGCCCAAACCTGGGTCAGCCGCGCTGTAACCGAACACTTTGCACTGACTGCCTGAGGAGATTGCTGTGGCTTTTGTACAACTCGCCGAGGGCGAACTGCATTACCAACTGGATGGCCCCATCGATGCACCGGTGCTGGTGCTGTCCAATTCGCTGGGCACCGACCTGAATATGTGGGACACCCAGGTCCCGGCCTTTGCCGAGCACTTTCGCGTGCTGCGCTTCGATACCCGTGGCCACGGCCAATCCCTGGTGACCGAAGGCCCCTACAGCATCGAACAACTCGGCCGCGACGTGATTGCGCTGCTGGACGCGCTGGACATCCCGCGCGCGCATTTCTGCGGGCTGTCCATGGGCGGGCTGATCGGCCAATGGCTGGGGATTCACGCGGGGGATCGTTTGCAGCGCCTGGTGGTGTGCAACACTGCGGCCAAGATCGGTACATCAGACGTGTGGAACCCGCGTATCGAGATGGTCCTGCGCGACGGTGCGGCCGCGATGGTGGCGCTGCGCGACGCGTCGATTGCGCGCTGGTTCACCGCCGATTTCGCGGCGGCCAACCCGCAGCAGGCCAAGCGCATTACCGACATGCTCGCGGCCACCTCGCCCCAGGGCTACGCCGCCAATTGCGCAGCGGTGCGCGATGCAGACTTTAGCGAGCAACTGTCGGCGATCCACGTGCCGACCCTGGTGATCGCCGGCACTGAAGACGCTGTCACACCGCCCGCCGGCAGCCACTTTATCCAGCGTCAGGTACAGGGGGCCGAGTACGCCGAGTTCTACGCCGCCCACCTGTCCAACGTGCAAGCCGGTGCCGCGTTCAGCGACCGGGTCATTCAATTTCTGCTGGCCCGCTGAGGAGTCTTTTGTGGACGAGAAACAACGTTACGCCGACGGCCTGCAAGTGCGCCGCGAAGTGCTGGGCGACGCGCATGTCGACCGCAGCCTGAATGCCTTGACCGAGTTCAACAGCGAATTCCAGGACATGATCACCCGCCACGCCTGGGGCGATATCTGGACCCGCCCCGGCCTGCCCAGGCACACCCGCAGTTTGATCACCATCGCCATGCTGATCGGCATGAACCGCGGCGAAGAACTCAAACTGCACCTGCGCGCCGCCGCCAGCAATGGCGTGACCCGTGCCGAGATCAAGGAAGTGCTGATGCAAAGCGCGATCTACTGCGGGATTCCGGCGGCGAATGCGACGTTTCATCTGGCCGAATCGGTGTGGGATGAATTGGGGGTCGAGTCGCGCGCTTAGTGCGACTCGGCACTGCACTCCTGGCGAGAGGCAACAGGTTGTCGAGGAGCGGTCGCTGACCGTCACGGGGCTGAGCGGTCAGGTCGACTCACAGGGAGCCGTAGCTTTTTCTCAGGGGCAGGCCCATTTCTTCTCGTAACGCGTTTTCGGTCAGTGGGTAAGGATTTGACGTGGTTGGCGCGGTTGCGGGGTCGTTGTCAAAGTCGAAGGGCGGACTGGCAGTTTCCAGGCCGACGACCTGGCGTTCATCATTGGGCTCCTGGGTGCGTGTGCCGTCCGGGCGGATAATTTCCGTATTGCCGAGAAATGTGCTGCCTGTGGCTGCGTTATAAGCGTGACCCAGTTCGTGGTACAGGGTCGTGGTGGTCGGCAGAAACACACGCGACTCGTCCGAGGCTTCTCTGGGGATGACCGGGTTATAGGTCACAAACGATTCTGTCGTGCCCGCGCCACGGACCCCATCGCGGATGATCGTGGGGTCCTGCCATTCTTCCAGGGGAACGCCCTCCGGCGGCACGACGATGTGAGCATCAGTGATATCTTGCATTATCGTGACTTTGGCTCCGCTGCGCTCTGCGGCGGCGTCCAGTTCATTCAACATGTGCTGGCTGTTGGGAGAGCCTCGGTAAAACTCCAGGTCATCCTCAACCCGTTGCTTGAATGCCGGGGAACCTTCGATATCAATCGCCTTGCGCCCTGCATTTTCGGGCAATGGCACGGTCTCGATAAACTTGAATCCGAATGGCAATCCCAGGTGATCGCTGCGTTTACCGTACACAACGTCGTCGCTTGAGTTGGAATAGACGCTGTCTTGACCTCTACCCGTGTAGATATGGCTTCGGCCATAAGCGTTTATCTGATCATCGCCTTTGCCGCCGTGCATGATGTTGTGGCCGCTTCCGCCGTGCATCAGGTCGTCATCGTTTCCTCCGTCCATGTAGCTGGTTTTGCTGTCAGGACCGTAACCCGCATACATGCGGTCGTTGCCGTTCCCGCCGTACATGGTGTTATTGCCTGTGCCGCCCATCATGGTGTCATCGCCGTCGTCACCGCTGGCGTAACTGCTTGCGCTGCCCAGTTGGATGATGTCATTACCCGCGCCGCCGTAAACTTGGCTTTTACCACCTCCGGTCTGTATATGATCGTTACCTTCACCTCCATGGATTAGGGTGTAAGCCATCACATCAGGATCAATGCGAACGGTGTCGTCACCTTTGTTCGCCCTGATGGCTATCGCTGTCGCATCGCTGTTAGCAGCGGGCAGTAAATAACTTTTGCCATTTATCACGGCATTGAGTTGGCCGCGTTCGCCTTTGCTGATGTGAATGTCGTCTGCGCCATCGGCAGTATCGATTTTTAGAATCGTCACATTTTTTTTCCCGCTTTCCCCCTGATACGACGTGGTTGTCAGTGTGATATCGACATTTTTGTCACTGACAATCTTGCTGGTCTGGGGGGGAGGGCTGTTTACGAGTGCAGTGGCGCCTGGAGCTGGCGATCCGCCGGGGAGGGCATTAGGTTCGGGCGCTTTAGGCGCAACGGAAGAGGTTTGCATCGTCAATACTCTTTCTTGTGAGCGTCGGTGATTTACCGCCGATCAGTGGTGAAAAAGTTGGAGGGGTTCCCGCATGACGATAACTACTTCATTACAGCATGTATGAAAAAAGACAACGCACAGCCCGATAACGCACATTACTTGGAATCGGCGTCCCACACCCAATTCCACACCCCGGGCAGATGCACTTCTTCACTCGCTTGTTTCACGGTACGCGCCAATGCCGCCCGCTCCAGTGCTGCGTGATCGGTGTAGAACGGCTCGGCGGCGGTCTTCAGGCCGTCGATCCGGGCGCTGTCCATCAGGATCTGCAGGTACTCTTGCAGATGCCGTGCGGTGTAGCGGTTGATGTCGTGGAAGGTCACCACCACCGGTATCACGCCGTCGACTGTCGGTAATTCCCCCAAGGCGATGCGTTCGCGTACCACCGACAGCTGGCGGATCAGGTTCTCGCGGCGGCGCGGGCTGGCGTTGAAGCCCCAGATCTTGCCGTCGTTGGCGCTCAGGTCGGTCAACAACACCTTCATGCCGTGGCGCTGGTAGGCGGCGAAGGTGCGCCGGTCGTAGTTCCAGAAGGGCGGGCGCACCAGCGTCGGCGACACGCCGGTGATCGCGGCGATATCTGCAGCGCCCTGGCTGAGGGTGCGTTCAAGCTCAGTGTCGCTCAACCAGCGATGGTTGGTATGAAAGGCCGTGGCCGTGTGGAACGCCAGCACATGCCCGGCCGCGAACTCACGTTCCATGGTCTTGCGGCCCCGTGAACTGCCGCCGGAGCGCGAGGCTTCGGTCTGCAGAAAGAACACCGCCTTGATGCCCGGCAATACCGGGTTGTTTGCCAGGTCGGCCATCACCGAGCGGGTCGGGTTGTTGTACCCCGAGGCGCTGGGACCGTCATCAAACGTCAGCAGAAAACGGATCGGCGCCTGGGCCTGCAGGCGTTGTTCGGTCTGTGGCGTCAGCGCGATGGGCGCGCTGATGCAGCCGCTGAGGCTCAAGGCCAGGGCAAGCAAGGCGGATGCGATGGCGAAAGATTTCATGGGTGCGCAGGCTCGAATAAAACCCGCTGCTGGATGGGTCAGCAGCGGCAGGCGCGCACGATACCGCAAGATGCTCGGCGTGGGGTTAAAGGCTGACAAACGCGATCTGGTTTAACCTACGTATTGCGCTCGCAGTGGCCTACCCATTTCCTCGTTCAAAGCGTTTTCAGTGAAGGGCTTGGGGTTGGTGGTGATGGCCGGCGTGGCAGGATCGTTGTCAAAATCAAAGGCGGCTGCGCTGCTCTCAAGGCCGACGGCCTGGCGTTCACTGTTAGGCACTTCGTGCGCCTGCCCCTCGAATACTTCCTGCGTGGAACCCGTGAAGGCGGTGCCGTTGGCGGCGTTATAGGCGTGAGCCATTTCGTGGTAGAGCCCGATGATGGGCGGGTGAGTCGTGCCCGCCGAGGGGTTCAGTTGGGACCGGTTGTATTCAATGCGCGCGCGGTCAGCCCGAGACCCTGGTACTCCGTCGACCATGAACCCCCACTTGGGATCGTCGCCGACTACCGGCGCACGTTCGTCCTGCAGCAGGGCCAGGAGTTCCTGGCTGCCGTAGATGTACCCGCTGCCGTTCTCCTGCCGATCTTCCACAATCGTTACCGGGGCGCCGTTGCGATCGGCAGCCGCGTCCATCTCTGCGAGCATCTGCTGGCCTTGGGGAGAGTGGCGTAACAGCGCCAAATCGTCTTCGACCCGTTGGATGAACGCGGCAGATCCCTTGATTGCAAACCCCTTGATTGGGCCGGCGTGGGCAGGCACGGCCGTCAATAGCGAGCCATTGAGGTGGTTGATCGAATCGCCGGGCTGGGCGTAGATCCGGTCGCCCGGTCGATTGGCAATGACGGTGTCGTAACCGTCGCCGGTGTAGAAGGTGCTTCGGTCGTGGCCGATCAAGCGATCGTGCCCGGTGCCTCCATGCAACACCGTGTGGCCGGAGCCGGCGTACAGCCGGTCATTGCCGTTGCCGCCATCCAGATAGCTGGCTTTTCGGCGCGATCCCGCGCCCGCATAGAGGCGGTCATTGCCGTTGTTGCCATAGAGCACGCTGTCGCCGCTGCCGCCCATGAGCCGGTCGTCACCGTCATTGCCCTCTGCGTAGCCAAGGCCGCTGCCAAGGCGCACGACGTCGTTACCGTTGCCGCCGAATACGCGGGTGTCGCCACCGCCGGCCTGGATTCGGTCATTGCCGTTCCCCGCTTCAATCACGATGGGCTGCATGACGTTGGCATCGATGTGTACGTGGTCATTGCCGCCGTGGGTCTTCAGGTACAGGGTCAGCGGTTTGCCATCGTTATCGTGGCTGGCAAAACGATACAACCGGCCATTGAGGCGAATGTTCAACTGATCGTCAGAAGCCTGGCTGATGTGGACCTGGTCCGCGTCGTTGCCGGTTTCCAGGAGCAGGCTGTTGTTCAGGCTGAAGGAATAGCCGCGCTCCCATATCGACTGTCCGCTGGCTTTTAGATTGCCGTCATTCAGGAACGGGTGCAGATAGGTCTGGATCGATGTGCCTGGGAGGAACTGCAAATGGGCAGGTTTGGCCAGCCCGTAGTGACCAGTGTCGAACGTTGCTACTGGGCGCGCTGCAGGTAAGGGCGGTACGCCATCGAGGAGGCGTGGGAGAAGGCGGGTACTACCGTTGAAAACATCCATGTGTGGTCCTTGTTTAAGCGCCAGGTATCAGCCCTGGCGCTTAACAGTGATCACCCGCAGCAAATCGTTCCCGCCAAGGTGTAATACGGCTTTACAGCAGACTGAGCGGGTAGCTGACGATCAAGCGGTTTTCATCGAACTCATTGTTGCTGAAGTCGCGACGGATGCTGGAATTGCGCCAGCGCAGCGTGAGGTTTTTCAGGGCGCCGCTCTGCAGCGTGTAGCCCAATTCGCTTTCGCGGCCCCACTCCTTGCCGTCGGTGATGGTGCCGGTATGCACGTTGCTGCCGCTGATATAGCGGTTCATCAAGGTCAGGCCCGGTACGCCGAGGGCGGCAAAGTTATAGTCGTGCCGCACTTGCCAGGATTTCTCCTGGGCGTTGTCGTAGCTGGAGTTGTAACTGTCGTTGGCCAGGGTGCCGCCGCTGGTGCCGTTGACGCGCATCCAGGCGCTGTTGCCGGTGAGTTTTTGCAGGCCGACGTAGAAGGTGTTGCCGCCGTACTTGGCCGAGAACAGGCCGGACCAGGTTTTGTTGTCCAGCTCGCCTGCGCGGGCGCTGCCGTCGTCCTTGCCGTAGAAGAACCCGAGGTTGGCGCCCAGGGTCCAGTCGCCCACGGGTTGGCTATGGACCAGGTTGACGAACTGCTGGCGGTAGATGTCCTTGAGCTGGGCGTTCCACAGGCCGACCTGGGTGCGTTTGTCGTTGAACGTGTATTCGCCGCCCTGGAAGTTGAAGCGGTCGGAGGTGAAGGCGGCTTTGCCGAACATCGACATGTCCGACATGCTGCTGTCGTCCCGCGGGCTGTTGGCGCGGAACTGGCCGCCGTAGAGGGTCAGGCCGTCGATTTCCTTCGAGGTGATCTGCCCGCCGCGCAGGGTTTGCGGCAGGGAACGGCCGTCGTCGGCGCGCAGGATCGGCAGCGTCGGCATCCATTCGCCGACCTTCAGTTCGGTCTTCGAAATCCGCGCCTTGAACGCCACACCCAGGCGCCCGAAATCGTCGGCGGGGCGGCCGTCGTGGTCCAGCGGCAATAACTGTGAACCGCCAGTGCCGCGCCCGCCATCAAGCTTGAGCGAGTACAGCCCCAGTACATCCACGCCAAACCCCACGGTGCCCTGAGTGAAGCCGGACTTGGCGTCGAGAATGAAACTTTGCGTCCACTCCTGCGCGCCGCCCTGGGCTTTGGTCGGGTTGGTGAAGTTACGGTTGATGAAGAAATTGCGCAGGTTGAGGTTGGCGCTGGCGTCCTCCATAAAACCGTGTTCTTCGGCGACGACGGGAAACGCGAGGCTGGCGACTGCGGTGGCCAGCAATAGCTGGCGAGGGTGAAAAGTGCTCATGGCATTGGACCTGTTGTTATTGGGGTTATGCAGGTGGCGGCCATGGTGCGGGGCAGTGCGGGGGTGGTTCAATCGGGGGAGGGCGGGTTTTGGGCGATGATCGAACGCAAGTTGCCGGGCGCTGAGGCCCGGCATTTGCGGGTTATCGTTTGGGCAGGTCGAAGTGGGTCCAAGGCACCGCTGGCAGGTAGTGTTGCGCAGCTACGATCAGCGCCACCATCACCACCAGGAATACCACTTGCAGGGGGCTCCAGAAGGCCCAGTGCAAACCGTTCAGCCACGGGTAGCCTTCGCTGAATTTCTGGCTCATCTGACCGATACGCGTCTTGTGCAACAGGTTGATCAGGACCATACCCGCGTAGGTGAACATGCCCAGCACGCCGAGCATCAAGCCGCAGGCCACCAGCATGATCGCCTGCGGTACGCCGTGGCGAATGACCAGCCAGTAGTCATTGGGGTTGATTCGCTTGGGGATCAGGTACTGGCTCAGCCACACATCCAGAACCCGATAGGTTGAACTCATCCCGGCCCACATTTGGGTGACGCGAAAGCCAACGGCCGCCGGCACGAACGCCATCAGCATGAAAATGACCAGCGACATCCCGTCCATTCTGTCTGGCTTATCGTGGGCGATGCTCAGGCCAAGCCCCAGGGCGAAGACGGCCCATAGCCGGATAAACACCTGTGTGTAGATCGGCCGAGGTACGAATTTGCGCCAAAAGAACAGATCTGTTTGAGGCAGGCGCTCGACCAGTTGCGGATAGCGCCAGGTCAGTGTTTGCGCCAGGTGCTGGCAGGCGTTCCACTCGTTTTCGCCAAACCCATCGATCATGCGTTTGTGTTGCGTGGCGGACATCGGCGTCAGCAGCAGGCGCGCGGCCAGGGCATCGGCTGATGTGCGCCGCGTGTCCTGGGCCTTGTCTTGCAAGTTGGCGTAGAAACTTTCCTGCTCGCAACGCGACACCAATTCGCGCCATATCCACGCCGGTTCCGGGTACACGCCTTTCTGGTCGTCCCAGCCGAATGCCTGGCACACCCGCTCGAACAGCGGCACGCTCCATTGGGTTTCATGCAGCAGGTGCAGGACGATGCGCTGCCACTGCTGTTGCAGGTCGAACACCCGCAGCCAGGGTTGGTTGGTGTATTGATTGAGCTGGGTGATGAACTCGCGCTCGGCCTTTTGCTCCAGCAGTTCCAGCAAGGTGCGGCGGTAGTCTTGCAGCAGTTCGCCGGTCAGCGCTTCGTATTGCCAGGACGTCATCGCCACTTGCTGCCAGGGCGTCAGCCATTCCAGGTGTTGGGCGGCCCAACCGGCGATGGCGCTGCGTTCACCCGGTGCTTCGAAACAATGGCGCAACAGGCCGGCCTGGAACGCATCGGTGCAGCCCTGTTGCCGAGCCTGGACCCAGCGTTCATCGAGGTTACGCGCGTTGAGGTCGTCGAGCAGTGCCTGGGCCGGGTCCGGTGTGTGGGCTTCGAAGGGCGCAGGGCTGACGGGGCTGATGTTCATCAGTTCGGCCAGGTCATTCAGGTTTGCGTAGACCGCTTCGGCCACGGGCGCCTGGACGCGTTCTTCCTCTTCGTTATCAGCCCGCCAGCGTGCTTCACTCAGGGCGTGTTCATAGGCCTCGCGCAGGCGCTGGAAGCCTTGGGCGTCGTCGTCCGGGCGGCAGCTTTTCAGCAAGCGCGCATAGCTGCGCTTGATGCTGCGCTCGTCGGCGTCATCTGGCAGTTGCAGTACGGTCCAGCAATCCATCGGTGTTCCCTCAGCGCCAGAACCCGTTGTCGAGTTGCTCAAGTTGACGGGTCAGTTCGCTGCGAGCTTCGCGGATGCGGCGTTCGTCCTGGGTGTCGAGTACCTGCTGGAACTGTGCCGCCCAATGCCCTAGCTGTTCGCGCAGCTCGCCGAGGTTTTCCTGGTAGAGCCGTTCGAGGCGGGCGACGAGCACGGTGTTGACCTGCTGGTCGCGTGGGTGGACCTTCAATTGCGCCAGGGCTTGCAGGCGTTGCTGGATCTCCTGCGGGTTGAGCACGCCGGGGTTGTTCTCGATCACCAGCGAATGTTGCTCGCCGGTCAGCGGGATATTCACCTGGGCTTCCAGCAAACCGTTGTTGTCGTAGGTGAAGCGCACGTCCAGGGAGACTTCACCGGCCTTGCGCTTGGGCACGGGAATATCCAGTTGGCCCAGTTCGATGTTGTCTTTGACCAGGCGGCTTTCACCCTGGTAGATCTTCAGCAGCACGCGGGTCTGGTCATCGTGCAGGGTGACCACGCTTTTGACCCGGCTCACCGGCACGCTGCTGTTGCGTTCGATCAACGGCAGGTAATGGCCGCTTTCGATATGGCCGCCGTACTGGTTCGAGGTTTCGATGCCCAGGGTGTAGGGGCAAACGTCAGTCAGCACCACTTCTTCGAGGGCGGCAGAGCGCGCCTTGAGTGCGGCCTGGATCGCTGCGCCGTGGGCCACCACCTGGTCGGGATCGAGGCTGATGGACGGGAAACGCCCGAACAGGCCTGCGGCAAGCTTACGTACCAGTGGCATACGCGTGGTACCGCCCACCAGCAGGATTTCATCCAGGTCGCCAACCCGAATCCGCGCATCGCGCAGGGCGCGTTCGATCGGCGCGCGCAGGCGCTCCAGCAGCGGCGTGTAGAGCTTGGCCAGTTCCTGTTGGGTGATGGTTTTCACCCATTGCTGGCCGTCGACACGCAGGGCGAATTCAGCACTGTCATCCTGGCCCAGGGCTTTGCGCACGCGCTCGGCTTCGCGGCGCAGGGCTTGCAGCACAGTGCTGGTGGGCGGGAAACCCGTGGCGTTACGTTGGCTGTCGACAAAGTGTTCGAGCAACAGGGTGTCGAAGTCTTCGCCACCGAGGAAGTTGTCGCCGGCGCTGGCGCGGACTTCCATCACCCCGTCGAACAGCTCGATGATCGACACGTCAAAGGTGCCGCCGCCGAGGTCGAAAACCAGGAACGAGGTTTCTTTATCACGCTGATGCAGGCCGTAGGCGAGGGCCGCGGCGGTCGGTTCGTTGATCAGTTTTTCAACGGTCAGCCCCGCCAATTCACCGGCGATGCGCGTGGCCTTGCGTTGGCCGTCGCTGAAGTAGGCGGGCACGCTGATCACCGCGTCGGTGACCGTTTGGCCGTAGGTACGCTCGATGTCCTCCTTGAGGCTTTTGAGCACCAGCGCCGAGAGTTCTTCGGGGCGAAACGAGCGGTCGCCCAGGCGCACTTCGGTGGCGCTGCCCATGTAGCGCTTGAACAGCGAGGTGGTCAGGTGCGGGTGGGTATGCAGGCGCTCTTTGGCGGCCTGGCCTACCAGGACGCGGCCTTGGTCATCCAGCCCGACCACGCTTGGGGTCAGCAACTGGCCCAGGGCGTTGGGCACCATTTCGGCGGCATCGCCGCGCCAGACTGCCGCAAGACTGTTGGTGGTCCCCAGGTCGATTCCTACGATCATTACGACAAGCTCCCTCTGTGGTCTGTAAGAATCTGTTACTGATTTTACCCTGAAAGGTTGAGCGATAGGCAAGGCGGGAGAGCGTTGTGGTCATAGCAAACACCGATGACCAGGCATAAAAAAACCGCTTCCAGTGAGGGAAGCGGTTTTGTCTACAGCGGTGTGATCAGAACAACTTCAACGCCGGTGCTTCTTCTTTCAACGGCTCGTTCTTCGCCGTTTGCTCGCTCCAGCCACCGCCGAGGGCCTTGTACAGGTTGACCTCGCTGGTCAACTGCGCGAGGCGGTCGGTGATCAGCGATTGCTGGGCACTGAACAGCTGGCGCTGGGCGTCGAGGAACGTCAGGTTGCTGTCGACACCAATGCGGTAGCGACGCTCGGCCAGGCGGTAGTAATCCTGGTTGGCGGCGACGAAACCACGCTGGGCCTCCAACTGCTCCTTGTAGGTCTCACGCGCGGCGAGGCCGTCGGAAACTTCCTGGAAGCCGGTCTGGATGGCCTTCTCGTAGTTTGCCACGTTGATCTCTTTCTGGATCTTCGAGTAGTCCAGGCTGGCGCGCAGGCTGCCGGCGTTGAAGATCGGGATGTTGATCTGCGGGGCGAACGACCAGGTGCCCGAGCCGCCTTTGAACAGACCGCCCAGGTCCGGGCTCATGGTCCCGGCGTTGGCTGTCAGGCTGATGCTCGGGAAGAACGCCGCACGGGCGGCGCCGATGTTGGCGTTGGCTGCCTTGAGGTTGTACTCGGCCTGCAGGATGTCGGGGCGACGCTGCAACAGGTCCGATGGCAACCCGGTCGGCACTTCGCTGAGCAGGTTATCCGACAGCGGCTTGCTGACGAGATTCGCCGGCAGGCCGGTGCCGAGTAGCAGGGTCAGGCTGTTTTCGTCCTGGGCCACCTGGCGGGTATAGCGTGCCAGGGCCACCCGGGCGTTTTCCACCGAGGTGCGCGCTTGGCTCAGGTCGAGGGCCGAGGACACGCCGACTTCGTTGCTGCGCGAGGTCAGCTTGTAGCTTTGCTCGTATGCGCCCAGGGTTTCCTGGGTCAGCTTGAGCAATTCCTTGTCGGCCTGCCAGGTCAGGTAGGCGGTGGCCACACTGGCCACCAGGCTGATCTGGGTGCTGCGCCGCGCTTCTTCGGTTGCGAAGTATTTCTGCAGCGCTTCCTCGCTCAGGCTGCGGACACGGCCGAACAGGTCCAGCTCATAGGAGCTGATGCCCAGGGTGGCCGAGTACGAACTGCTGATGCCTGCTTTACCGGTTTGCGACGAGCGTGCCGGTACGCGCTGACGGCTGCCGCTGCCAGTGGCCGATACGGCCGGGAACAGGTCGGCGCGCTGGATGTTGTACTGCGCCGCGTAAGCATCGATGTTCAAGGCCGCGACGCGCAGGTCGCGGTTGTTCACCAGTGCGGTCTGGATCAGCTGTTGCAGGGCAGGGTCATGGAAAAACTGCTTCCAGCCCTGTTCGGCGGCGGCCTGGTTCGGAGCCTGGGCCGACGAATACGCCGGGCCCTGCGGGAACTGCGCGGCCACCGGCGCCTCGGGGCGCTGATAGTCAGGTATCAGCGAGCAGCCACTGAGCACGAATGCCGTGACGGCTAAGGAAAGTAGCGACTTGCTCATTGGCCAGCCTCTTTAGGAGTTTGCTTGGGTTCAGTCTTTTTGCGTTCGCCCATGGCGGACACGGTTGCGAAGAACAGGGGCACCCAGAATATCGCCAGGACCGTGGCGGTGATCATACCGCCGATAACGCCGGTACCGATCGCATGCTGGCTGCCTGAGCCGGCGCCCGAGGAGATCGCCAGCGGCAATACGCCGAGGATGAACGCCATGGAGGTCATGATGATCGGTCGCAGACGCATGCGCGACGCTTCGATCGCCGACTCGACAATGCCTTTGCCTTGTTCGTGAAGCTCTTTGGCGAATTCCACGATCAGGATGGCGTTCTTCGCCGCCAGGCCCACCGTCACCAGCAAGCCCACCTGGAAGAACACGTCGTTGGACAAGCCACGCAGGCTGGTGGCGATCAACGCACCCACCACACCCAGCGGCACGACGAGTACCACCGCGATCGGAATCGACCAGCTTTCGTACAGCGCCGCGAGGCAGAGGAACACCACCAGCAGCGACAAGGCGTACAGCGCAGGCGCCTGGGAGCCGGACAGACGTTCTTCATACGACAGGCCCGTCCAGGCGTAGCCGACACCCGCCGGCAATTGCTTGGCGATGCGTTCGACTTCGGCCATGGCTTCACCGGTACTGTAGCCCGGTGCCGGGGTACCGAGGATTTCCATCGCCGCCACACCGTTATAGCGCGAGAGTTTCGGCGAACCGTAGATCCATTTGCCCGAAGCGATGGCCGACAACGGCACCATCTTCCCGGAGTCGCTGCGCACGAACCATTTGTTCAGGTCTTCAGGGGACATCCGGCTGGCGGCATCACCCTGCACGTACACCTTCTTCACTCGACCACGGTCGATGAAGTCGTTGACGTAGCTGCCACCCAAGGCGATGGCCAGGGTCTGGTTGATGTTCGACAGCGTGATGCCTTGGGCACTGGCCTTTTCGTCGTCGACGGTGAGCTCGTACTGCGGCTCATCGTTCACGCCGTTGGGGCGCACACCGGCGAGGATCTTGCTCTGGGCGGCCATGCCCAGGAACTGGTTGCGCGCAGCCATCAACTTGTCATGGCCCACGCCACCCTGGTCCTGCAGGAACACGTCGAAACCGGTCGCGTTACCCAACTCCAGTACAGACGGTGGCACGATGGCAAACACCATGGCGTCCTGGAACGTCTGCATGAAGTAACCTTGGGCGCGCTTGGCGATCTCGAACACCGAGGTGGACGCGTCACGCTCATCCCACGGTTTGAGCATCACGAATGCCAGGCCCGAGCTTTGACCACGCCCCGCGAAGTTGAAGCCGTTCACGGTAAAGACCGATTTCACGCCCTTGCCTTCGCCGGGTTCGCCTTCCTTGTCGTTGAGCAGGAAGATACGCATGTCGTCGATGACTTTCTGCGTGCGCTCGGCCGTTGAGCCGACCGGCGTCTGCACCTGGGCAAAGATCACGCCCTGGTCTTCGTCGGGCAGGAACGCTGCCGGGATCCGCATGAACAACCAGATCATGCCGGCAAAGATCAGCACGTAAACGAGGAACGCCGGAATCTTGTGCCTGATCATGTTCCCCACGCCGCGCTCGTAGCTCAGTACGCTACGGTCGAAGGTGCGGTTGAACCAGCCGAAGAAACCACGCTTGGGTTGGCCGTGCGTCTCGGGGTCGATCGGCTTGAGCATGGTGGCGCACAAGGCCGGGGTGAAGATCAGCGCAACCAGTACCGACAACGCCATGGCCGAAACGATGGTGATGGAGAACTGTTTGTAGATCACACCGGTGGAGCCGCCGAAGAATGCCATCGGCAACAGTACCGCCGACAGCACCAGGGCAATACCCACCAGGGCGCCCTGGATCTGGCCCATGGACTTGACCGTCGCCTCTTTCGGCGACAGGTGCTCCTCGGCCATCACCCGCTCGACGTTCTCCACCACGACGATGGCGTCGTCCACCAGCAAGCCGATGGCCAGGATCATGCCGAACATGGTCAGGGTGTTGATGGTGAAGCCGAACGCGGCCAGGATCCCGAAGGTACCCAGCAATACCACCGGTACAGTCATGGTGGTGATGATGGTGGCGCGGAAGTTCTGCAGGAACAGGAACATCACCAGGAACACCAGCACGATCGCCTCGACCAGGGTGTGTACCACACCGGAAATCGATTCGGTCACCACTGGAGTGGTGTCATACGGCACCACCGCCTTCATGCCTGGCGGGAAGAACGGTTCCAGGGACGCGACCGTGGCACGGATGGCCTTGGCGGTGTCCAGGGCGTTGGCGCCGGAGGCCAGCTTGATCGCCATACCGGACGCCGGGTTGCCGTTGAACTGCGCGCTGATGCTGTAGGTCTGGCCGCCCAGCTCGATACGCGCGACGTCCTTCAAGCGAACCTGTGAACCGTCGGTGTTGACCTTCATCAGGATATTGCCGAACTGCTCAGTGGTCTGCAGGCGGGTCTTACCGATGATGGTCGCGTTCAATTGGGTGCCGGGCAGGGCAGGCAGGCCGCCCAATTGGCCGGTGGCCACTTGTACGTTCTGTGCCGAGATCGCGGTGCTGACGTCTACCGGGGTCAACTGATAGTTGTTCAGCTTGGCCGGGTCGAGCCAGATACGCATGGCGTACTGCGAACCGAATACCTGGAAGTCACCTACACCCGCAGTACGGGAAATCGGGTCCTGGATGTTGGACACGATGTAGTTGGACAGGTCGTCCTTGGTCATGCTGCCGTCTTCCGACACCAGACCGATCACCATCAGGAAGTTCTTCACCGACTTGGTCACGCGGATACCCTGCTGCTGCACTTCTTGCGGCAGCAGCGGGGTCGCCAGGTTCAGTTTGTTCTGCACCTGGACCTGGGCGATGTCCGGGTTGGTACCCTGGTTGAACGTCACGGTGATGGTCATGCTGCCGTCGGAGTTACTGTCCGATGACACATAACGCAGGTTGTCGATACCGTTGAGCTGTTGTTCGATCACCTGCACCACGGTGTCCTGCACGGTTTGTGCGGATGCACCTGGGTAGGTCACCTGGATATCAATGGCGGTCGGCGCAATCGCCGGGTACTGGTTGATGGGCAACTTCAGGATCGACAGTGCCCCGACCAGCATGATCACCAGGGCAATCACCCAGGCGAAAATGGGACGGTCGATAAAAAATTTCGACATGGATTACTCCCCTTTGCCAGCAGCAGCGGCAGCAGGAGCGGCGGTACCGGCAGGCTGGGCGTTGTCGGCGTCCTTGACCTTGACCTGGACGCCCGGCTTGACGTACTGCAAGCCTTCGGTGATCACACGGTCACCGGCGTTCAAGCCTTTTTCCACCAGCCAGTAAGCGCCGGCGGTGCGGTTGGCGACCAGCACGCGCTGCTCAACTTTGTTGTCCGCGTTGACCACCAACGCCGTCGGGATACCCTTGAGGTCTCGGGTCACGCCTTGCTGCGGTGCCAGGATCGCCTTGCTGTTCACACCGGCTTGTAACTGGGCGTGTACGAACATGCCGGGCAGCAGGGTGTGGTCAGGGTTGGGGAACACGGCGCGCAGAGTGACCGAACCGGTGGTTTGGTCAACCGACACTTCGGAGAACTCCAGTTTGCCGTCCAGGCCATAGCTGCTGCCGTCTTCCAGGGTCAGCTTGACCTTGGCGGCATTGGCGCCGGCTTTCTCCAGTTGGCCGCTTTCCAGGTCGCGGCGCAGCTTCAGCATTTCAGCCGAAGACTGCGTGACGTCGACGTAGATCGGGTCCAGTTGCTGGATCACCGCCATGGCATCGGTCTGGCCATTGCTGACCAGCGCGCCTTCGGTGACCGAGGAACGCCCGATACGCCCGGAGATCGGCGCGAACACCTTGGTGTAGCGCACGTTGATTTGGGCGGTTTGAACGTTTGCTTCGGAAGTCATGCGGTTGGCGACGGCGGTGTCGTATTCCTGGCGGCTGACGGCCTGCTCGTCGACCAACTGCTTGTAGCGGTCGGCGATCGACTTGGTCTGGGACAGGCTGGCCTGTGCGCTTTTCAGGGTGGCGTCATAGACCGACGGATCGATCTGATAAAGCTGCTGGCCTTCTTTTACATCCCCGCCTTCCTTGAACAGGCGCTTGAGGATGATGCCATTGACCTGCGGACGGACTTCCGCGATGCGGTAGGCGGTGGTGCGGCCTGGCAGCTCGGACGTCAGGGTAAAGGCTTGCGGTTGAAGGGTGACCACGCCGACCAGAGGAGTTTGAGCGGGCGGAGCCGCCTCTTCCTTTTTACATCCGCTGAGCAGCGATGCCAGGGCGACGGCAGTGACCAGAGCGGTAACAGCTGGCTTAAGTTGCATGAAGATCCTCGGGTCAGGCGCGCAGATTGCGCACAAGAAGGGTGGAAGGGTAAAAAACAAGCTGTGAGTAGATAAGTAGCTTGCTACGCAATATACTTACGTTCATGGTTGTTTGTAAACTCTTGACAGGCTTCGCGCGGTGTTGACACAGCACCGCCCCGAGCCTCGATTTTAGTACGTTCGGCGCCCATGACGGTGTCGTCCCACAATTATTCAGATGCTCGTTAGCGCCTATTAAAGCAGCGTTACCGATAGTCCCACATGTTTTGATTGAGGTTTTATTGCCATGGTCCGTCGCACCAAAGAGGAAGCTCAGGAAACGCGCAGCCAGATTCTCGACGCCGCTGAGCAGGCCTTTTATGAGCGGGGTGTAGCGCGGACCACACTGGCGGACATCGCCGCGCTGGCCGGGGTAACGCGAGGCGCCATCTATTGGCACTTCAGCAATAAGTCCGACCTGTTGCAGGCATTGCTCGACACCCTGCACGAACCCCTGGACGAGCTGGCCAGGGCCAGTGAAAGCGAGGATGAAGTCGACCCGCTGGGGTGTATGCGCAAGCTGTTGATTCATCTGTTCCATCAAGTGGTCCTGGACCCGAAAACCCGGCGCATCAACGAAATCCTGATTCATAAGTGCGAGTTCACCGATGAGATGTGCGACATGCGCCGTCAACGCCAGACCCACAGCCTGGAGTGCAACCTGCGTATCAGCCTGACCTTGCGTAACGCGGTCCATCGCGGGCAACTCCCGGAAAACCTCGACACCACGCGCGCAGCGGTGTGCATTCATGCCTACATCAATGGCTTGTTGGGCCAATGGCTGCTGGTGCCGGACAGTTTTGAGCTGCACCAGGAGGCTGAGCGTTGGGTCGATGCAGGGCTGGACATGCTGCGCTTGAGCCCTAGCCTGCGCAATTAAGTCAAAATATGTAATTGCATCCAATTGTTTCAACAGTAAAGCCTAAGGGCGGGCAATCGTCCTGCTGACTATTGGTAGGATGACTTTATATACGGGCTGGCGGGTGGTTGAAAGATAGCCGCCTAAGTATTTTGTAGCGATTTTGTTGCAAGGCTGTGAAGGAATGTTTCTCCGGACCGCTGAGATCTAATGTGGGAGGGAGCAAGCCTCCTCCCACATTTGATCCGCGGTGTTTTCCTGATTGGGGAAAAAAAGCCCCGGTTCTTGCGAGCCGGGGCTTTTTCGTTTCAACGCATCACAGCGCCAGCGTCGGGTAGTCGATGTAACCGACCGGGCCCTTGGCATAGAAGGTTTCCGGGTGCGCCTGGTTCAGCGGCGCATTGGCTTTCAAGCGTGCCGGCAGGTCCGGGTTGGCAATGAACGGCACGCCAAAGGCCACCGCATCCGCCTTGCCCGAGGCCAGCCAGGCGTTGGCGCTGTCCTTGGTAAAGCGTTCGTTGGCGATGTACACGCCGCCGAAGGCTTCTTTCAATTGCGGGCCGAGGCTGTCAGCGCCTTCTTTTTCACGCGAGCAGATAAAGGCGATGCCGCGTTTGCCCAGTTCGCGGGCGACGTAGGTGAAGGTTTCGGCCAGGTTGTCGTCACCCATGTCGTGGGAATCGGCGCGCGGTGCCAGGTGGACGCCCACGCGGCCGGCGCCCCAGACTTCGATGGCGGCGTCGGTCACTTCCAGCAGCAGGCGCGCGCGGTTTTCCAGGGAGCCGCCGTAGTTGTCGGTGCGATGGTTGGTGCTGCTTTGCAGGAACTGGTCGAGCAGGTAGCCGTTGGCGCCGTGGATTTCCACGCCGTCGAAACCGGCGGCCTTGGCGTTCTCGGCACCGGTGCGGTAGGCGTCGACGATGTCGGCGATTTCAGCGGTTTCCAGGGCGCGAGGCGTTGGGTAGTCGGCCAGCGGGCGGACCAGGCTGACGTGGCCTTTAGGCTGGATCGCACTCGGTGCCACCGGGGTTTCACCGTTCAGGTAAGAAGGGTGGGAGATCCGGCCGACGTGCCACAGTTGCAGGAAGATCTTGCCGCCCGCGGCATGTACGGCCTTGGTCACATTGGCCCAGCCACGTACCTGATCGTTGGACCAGATGCCCGGGGTGTCCGGGTAGCCCACGCCCATCGGCGTCACGGACGTGGCTTCGCTGAGGATCAGCCCGGCGGAGGCGCGTTGTACGTAGTACTCGGCCATCAGCGCATTGGGCACGCGACCGGCGTCGGCACGGCAGCGGGTCAGCGGCGCCATGATGATGCGGTTCGACAGTTCCAGGTCGCCCAGTGTGATCGGATCGAAAATAGTCGTCATGGGATAACACCCTTCTCTTTAAGTTGATCAGTTGGTCGCAGGGGCCAGGTCGGCATCGCCGCTCTGACGGAAAGTGATCAGGGTCACCAGCAGCGCGAGGATCGCCAGGGCCGCGGCGGCCAGGGGCACGCTGGTCAGGCCGAAACCGTGGGCAATCACGCTGCCGCCGACCCAGGCGCCGAGGGCATTGCCGATGTTGAAGGCGCCGATGTTCAAGGTGGACACCAGGTTCGGCGCGGCCTTGCCGAAGGTCACCACGTTGATCTGCAGCGCGGGCACGGCGGCAAACGAGGCGGTGGCCCAGAGGAACAAGGTGATTTCGGTCGGGATCACCGCGATGCTGGTCCAGGTCAGCGCGGTGGAGACCACCGCCATGCTGATGAACACGCCGATCAGGGTGGCGGCCAGGCGTTTGTCCGCCAGCTTGCCGCCGATGATGTTGCCCACGGTGAGGCCCAGGCCGATCAGCAGCAGGGTCCAGGTCACGCCCTTGGGCGATACGCCGGTGACGTCGCCGAGCAGCGGCGCGACATACGTGAAGAGGGTGAACATGGACGCGGCGAACAGCGCAGTCATGGTCAGCGACAACCAGATGCCGGCGCCCTTGAGGGCGGCCAGTTCGGCGCGCATGTCGAGTTTTTCTTCATCGCGCTTGGCCGGCAGGAAGCGGATCAGGCCGATCAACGCGATCACGCCGATCACGGTCACCGCCCAGAAGGTCGAGCGCCAGCCGGCTTCCTGGCCCAGCGCCGTACCCAAGGGCACGCCCAGTACGTTGGCCAGGGTCAGGCCGGTGAACATCAAGGCCACGGCGGACGCACGCTTGTTGGCCGGCACCAGGTTGGCGGCGACCACCGAACCGATCCCGAAGAACGCACCGTGGCACAGCGCAGTGACCACGCGGGCAAACATCAGCACGTTGTAGTCGCTGGCCAGGGCGCAGAGCAGGTTGCCGATAATGAAAATGCCCATCAACGCGACCAGCGCGGCCTTGCGTGGCAGCCTGGCGGTGGCCAGCGCCATGAAGGGCGCGCCGATGGCCACGCCGAGGGCGTAGCCGGTCACCAGCCAGCCAGCGCCGGGAATCGACACGCCCAAGTCCGCCGCCACATCGGGCAGCAAGCCCATGATGACGAACTCGGTGGTGCCGATGGCGAAGGCGCTCAGGGCGAGGATGAGGAGCGAGAGGGGCATGTGCGTGTCCTTGTTACAGTGGTGCGCGGATTTCAGAACTGAGCTCAGTGATGAGCGCAGTGAGGAAGGCTTGGATCGTTTCCTCGTTGCGTTTGAAAAAGTGCCACTGCCCGGCCTTCTGGCTGCTGATCAATCCCGCCCGTTGCAAGGTCGCCAGGTGGGCCGACACGGTCGACTGGGACAAGCCGCAGCGCTGGTCGATCTGCCCGGCGCAGATGCCGTATTCGTGGTTGTGCAGTTGCTCGGGGAATTGCACTTTCGGGTCTTTCAGCCAAGTGAGGATGTCTCGCCGTACTGGGTGCGCCAGGGCTTTTATTATTTCGTCGAGGTCGATGGACATGGCGGTTGCTCGGTGTCGTAAAGCGTTATATCGCGATGAGGCGAACTTTAAATCGGTATATCCCGATATTCCAATATGATTTCGGTCTTAGGCCAGACTGAATCGGTATATCGGGTTATAACGATGCGTTGACGGCAGTGATAGACTGCACACCATGAATTATCTCGCACATCTGCACCTGGGCGGCCAACTTCCTGCGCAACTGCTGGGCAGCCTGTATGGCGACTTCGTCAGAGGTCGCCTGCAAGGCCAATTCAGCCCGCCGATCGAAGCGGCCATCCAGTTGCATCGTTCCATCGACCGTTTCACCGACAGCCATCCGCAGGTCGGCGAAGCGTTGTCGCGCTTTAGCCTGACGCGCCGGCGTTATGCCGGGATCGTCCTCGATGTGTTTTTCGATCACTGCCTGGCGCGGGATTGGGCGCTGTATGCCGAGCAGCCCCTGGAACACTTCACCTCCCAGGTGTACCGCGTGCTGGCGGCCGAACCGCAGTTGCCGGGGCGGCTGGCGCAGATTGCGCCGTACATGGCGGCGGATGATTGGCTGGGCTCATACCGCGAGTTCGCGGTGATGGAGCCGGTATTGCGGGGGATCTCGCGGCGCCTGACGCAGCCTGAGGAACTGGGCCATGCGATGCAGGAATTGCGCACGTTATACGAACCGTTGAGTGAAGACTTCCGGCTGTTCTATCCAGAGTTGCAAAAATTTGCACAAACCCAACTGACCACTGAGATCTAAATGTGGGAGGGGGCAAGCCCCCTCCCACATTGTTGACTGTGCTCGCTTCAGGCTGCGAATGCCGGCCGAACCGCAATCTGCTCTGCTTCCGGCAGCGGCCCGAACAACGCCTTCTGCACCGCCTGCTGCGCCTGGAACGCCAGCGCCGCGCGTTCCTGCCCGGCACAGGCAATCGGCGTGAGCACATGGATTTCCACATCGCCCTGGTCGTTGGCAAACAGGCGCATCAGGTGCGAGAGCAAATCGTCATCGCCAATGAACGGCGCCAGCGGGTCCACTTGCCCATCGCGCAGATACCGGATCGCCACCGGTTGCAGCGACACATCCGCCTCGATCGCACTGGCCAGCAGGCGCCCGTGAAAGGTGCGCAGGCTGCGCCCGTCGGTGGTGGTGCCTTCGGGGAACATCAGCAGCGGGTGTTGCTGCTCCAGGTGACGGGTCATCTGTTTGCGGATCAGTTGGCTGTCGCCTGAACCGCGGCGAATAAACAGGCTACCGGCCTTCGCCGCCAACCAGCCGGCCACCGGCCAGGTGCGGACTTCGGCCTTGGACAAGAACGACATCGGCGTGACCATGCCCAGCAGCGGGATGTCGGTCCAGGACACGTGATTGCTCACCCACAGCATCGGTGTCTGCGGCAATTCACCGTGTACCGTCACGCGAAAGGGCAGGGCGTTGGTCAGCCGCGACATAAAGAACCGCGACCAACGCTGACGGCGCACCATCGAGTTGGCCACCCCCAGGCGCTCGAACACACCGAACACACTGGCCATGCTCAAGCCCAGCGCCACCACCAACAGTACCCGGGCGATCCGCGCGTACACGCGCACGCGGCCCATCACATGGCCGCCTTGAAGTGGCGCGCATAACGCGGGCACAGCTCATCGCGCTTGAGCAGGATGAACACGTCGGCTACCTGGAAATCTTCATCCCAGCACGGCTCGCCGCAGATCTTCGCGCCCAGGCGCATATACGCCTTGAGCAGCGGCGGCATTTCCGCGATGACGTTGGACGGCAGGTCCAGCGCCGGCAGCGGTTTTTTCGGCTCGGCGCGCAGGTGTTCGTTGCACAGGTAGCGTTCGCGCAGGCGCTGCATGATCGCGTGGGCCTGGATGCCGCCATCGTGCATCGGGATGCTCGCGCAACCCATCAGGTAGCTGTAGCAGCCCTCGTTGAGCACTTCGGCCAACTCGCCCCACAGCACTGCAATGGTGCCGCCGTTGCGGTAGGCCGGGTCGACGCAGGTGCGGCCGATTTCCAGGATCGGGCCCTGCAAGTGCAGCAGGCCATGCAGGCTGAATTCTTCTTCGCTGTAGAACCGGCCCAGGGTGCTGGCGGCCTGGTGATCGAGCAAACGGGTGGTGGCCACCAGTCGACCGCTGTTCAAATCCCGCACGCCGATGTGGCTGCAGTGAACATCATAGTCATCCATGTCCAGGCCCAGTTCCGCGCCTTTCAGCTTGGCGTTGAACTCGCCGCTGAACACGTTGAACCGCAGGGCCTGTGCTTCTTGCAAAGCCTGGGCGCCGATCAGGCGTTCGGCTTGCAGACGGCGTTCATTGCCGGTGTCGCTGATGCGGGCGATCTGAGTCATGGCGAATCTCCGAGTGCCAGCCACGTTCCGGCCGGTCGACTTGTTTGTCCAAACTCAGGCTATGTAGGCTCGGTGTCATCTCCATGAAGTTACGGTGACGCTTAGATGACAGGCACTTATGTCGCCAATCTGTCATCGGCCTCGGCTAGGCTCGCGGGCTTGAATGCCCCCTTGAGTTCGTGTCCATGGTCAGAGGCTTGTTGTGCGTTGCCCTGTTGTTAGCCACCGTCACCACCCGCGCCGAAACCTGGCCTGACAAAGACTGGGCCAAGGGCACGCCGATCGAAGGTCCCGCTGTCGATGCCCTGAATGCCTACGCGTTTCCCCGGCGTGACGACGCCACGCGCCAAGGCATCCGCACCGACGCGCTGCTGGTGATCCGCGATGGCGAAGTCATCTACGAGCGCTACGCCATGCCCACCACCGCGAGCACGCCGCACCTGACCTGGTCGGTCAGCAAAAGCCTGATGGCCACCGTGCTGGGCGTGGCCTACGGCGAAAGCCGCTTCAAACTGAGCGACCCCGCCGCACGTTTCTACCCGCCGATGAAACAGCATCCAAGCGTGACGATGGCCGACTTGCTGCACTGGGCCTCGGGCCTCGATTGGCAGGAAGATTACGAATATGCCCCGCTGAAATCCTCGGTCGTTGCGATGCTCTACACCCGCGGCCGCGCCGACATGGCGGAGTTCGTCGCCGGCATGCACACCGCCCGCGCGCCGGGCGAGGCCTTCCGTTATTCCAGCGGCGACAGCAACCTGCTCTCCGCCGCGCTCAAGGGCATGCTCGGCCACAAGGCCTACATGAGTTACCCGTGGGATGCGCTGTTCAAGCCGCTGGGCATTCATAACGCCACTTGGGAAACCGATGCCGATGAAACCTTCGTCGCCTCGTCCTACGCCTACCTCACCGCCCGCGACCTGGCGCGCGTCGGCCTGCTGATGGCGCGCGACGGTCGCTGGCGGGAGCAACAACTGGTACCGAAAGCCTGGGTCGATTTCAATCGGCAACCGTTCGATCACTACAAGGCCGGCCAGGACGAAGCCGTGCCCGGCGGCCATTGGTGGCTCAACCGCGCCGTGCAGGGCGCCCCAAGACCCTGGCCCGACGCCCCCGCCGACACCTTCGCCGCCCTCGGCCACTGGGGCCAGGCGCTGTACGTCATGCCCGACGAACACCTGGTGATCGTGCGCTACGGCGATGACCGCGACGACAGCTACCGCCACAACGAACTGCTCAAACGCGTGCTGGCGGCGGTGCAGCCATGATCCGTCGTCGGCCGTTTACCAGTCTTTTCCTGCTGCTGTTGCTCGCCGTGCTGGGCTGGGGCTGGCACGAGCGCGTCAACCTGCAAGCCTTCCCCGACATCATCGCGGCGTATACGGCCAAGGAGTACTGCTCGTGCCGGTATGTGCAGAATAATCCCGCCGAGTATTGCCGGGGGTATGTGAAGCAGTACGTGCCGATCAGTGCGTTCACCGATGACCCGGAGCGCAGTGAAGTCAGCGCCAGTGGATTGGGGCGTACCCATACGGCCAGATGGTTGGGCGAACATCAGGGCTGCCGCCTCAACCCCTGACACGTCATCTCCGAGGTGGGGGTGGCTTTGTCAGCTACATTGCGCCCGGCAGGCGGCACAGTTAAGGTTCGTTCAGGTTTTCCGCCCCACGAGTCTTTAATGTTCAACGCGTCTGTCATCAAACCCCTGGCCTTCGCCCTGCTGGCCGCCGCCGCCGTGCCTGCCCACGCGGACTGGTACCTGGACAACGAGTCCTCGCGGCTGTCGTTCGTCACCACCAAAAACACCGAGATTGCCGAGGTGCAGCGCTTCCTGGTGCTGCACGGCAAGGTCGACCGCAACGGTGCGGCGCAGGTGGAAGTGGAGTTGGAGTCGGTCAACAGCGGCATCCCGCTGCGCGATGAGCGCATGCGCAATCAACTGTTCGAGATCAAGACCTTCCCCGAAGCGCTGATCAGCACGCAGATCAACCTGCAACCGATCAACGACCTGGCCCCCGGCGCGCAGTTGGAGTTGCGCCTGCCATTGAGCGTCACGCTGCATGGCAAGACCCACACCTACAACGCCGAGCTGCTGGCCACGCGCCTGGATGATCGGCGTTTCCAGGTGGTGACCCTGGAACCGCTGGTGTTGCGCGCCGAGGATTTTGAGCTGGTGCCGGGTGTGACGGCGTTGCGCAACGCGGCTGGGCTGGCGTCGATCAGTTTGGCGGTGCCGGTGGGTGCGGTACTGATCTTTACGGCGCGCTGACATGAGCGGCGCAGTGTTCCCGTGGCGCAGCGCCAACCGTTTCGAGTTGTTGATCGACGGGCCGAGTTTTTTCCCGCAAATGCTGGTGGACATTGCCCGGGCAGAGCATCAGGTGGATCTGGAGTTATACCTGGTGGAAGCCGGCGCCTGCGCCGAAGTCTTGGTGCAGGCGCTGGCGCAGGCGGCTGAGCGGGGCGTGCGGGTGCGCTGCCTGTTCGATGATTACGGCAGCCTGGCGTTCGCCCTCAGGTTGCGTAAGCGCCTGACCGACGCCGGTGTGGAACTGCGCTTTTACAATCGCCTGGAATGGCGGCGCTGGATGGGCAACCTGTACCGCGACCACCGCAAATTATTGCTGGTCGATCAAGGCATCGCCGTGGTCGGCGGTACCGGCGTCACCGATGAGTTCTGGACACCGGGGCAGGACAGCGCCGACTGGCATGAAGTGATGGTGCAGATCGACGGCCCGCTGGTGCTCGACTGGCAAGCGCTGTTCGACCGGCAATGGTTGGCCAACGACGACCGCCGCGCCTGGAAACCGGCCACCCATTTCGGCTTGCCGCACTTGCCCAAAGTACCGCCGACCGGGTCTGGTCTCGGCCGTGTGGCCTATGCCGACGCGCGCCAACACCGCGATATTCTGCACTCGCTGATCCGCGCGCTGAGCAGCGGCCACCGGCGCATCTGGTTGGCGACCCCGTATTTCCTGCCCACCTGGGGCGTGCGTCGGGCCTTGCGCCGGGCGGCGGGGCGCGGCGTGGACGTGCGCTTGCTGCTGACCGGCCCGCGTACCGATCACCCGTCCGTGCGCTACGCCGGGCACCGTTATTACCCGCGTTTGCTGCGCTCGGGCGTGCAGATATTTGAATACCAGCCGTGCTTCCTGCACCTGAAGATGGTCTTGGTGGACGATTGGGTGAGCATCGGCTCGTGCAACTTCGACCACTGGAATTTGCGCTTCAACCTGGAAGCCAACCTCGAAGCGTTGGACCCTGCGTTGACGCTGGCCGTGGCCGGCAGTTTCGAACGGGATTTTGCCCAGAGCCAGGCGGTGAGCCTGGAGGCATGGAAGTCGCGGCCGTTGTGGCGGCGGGTGAAGCAGCGGGTGTGGGGGTGGATCGATCGGTTGGTGGTGAACCTGCTCAATCGACGCGACTGACGCGCCCAACTCACCCAACGCGCTCAACTCGCTTAATTCGCTTAATTCGCTCAACGCGCTCAACGCGCTTAATTCGCTCAACGCGCTCAACGCGCTTAATTCGCTCAATTCGCTTAACTGTAGGAGCGAGCTTGCTCGCGAAAAACCTGAGAACAACGCGTTCATTCAGCATGAGCGCGTCATCGTTAACGGTCTTCGCGAGCAAGCTCGCTCCTACAGAGGGCGGGGGCGGGCGTTAGAGCAGCTCGAAGGTCTGCTGCTGCACATCCTGGGAGTCCAAGCCGATCTGCACATTGAACTCACCCGGTTCGGCCGCGAACTTGAGCTGGCTGTTGTAGAACTTCAAGTCCTCTTCGGTAATGGTGAAGTGCAACGTGCGCTCTTCGCCGGCCTTGAGCATGACTTTCTGGAAGTTCTTCAGCTCCTTGATCGGGCGGATCATCGAGCCGGCCACGTCCTGGATATACAGCTGCACCACGGTTTCGCCGTCGACCTTGCCGGTGTTTTTCACGGTGACGCTGGCGTCGAGCTTACCGCTCTTGTTCAGGGTGGTGGACGACAGCGCCATGTCCGACAGGCTGAACGTGGTGTAGCTCAAGCCATAGCCGAACGGGAACAGTGGCCCGGTGGTGTCATCGAAGTACTGCGAGGTGTAGTTACCCGGCTTGCCTGGGGTAAACGGCCGGCCGATGGTCAGGTGGTTGTAGTAGGTCGGAATCTGCCCCACCGAACGTGGGAACGTGATCGGCAGCTTGCCCGACGGGTTGTAGTCACCGAACAGCACGTCGGCGATGGCGTTGCCGCCTTCGGTGCCGGCGAACCAGGTTTCCAGGATCGCGTCGGCTTGCTGGTTTTCTTCGAGAATCGACAGCGGACGGCCGTTCATCAGCACCAGCACCAGTGGCTTGCCGGTGGCTTTGAGGGCCTTGATCAGGTCGCGCTGGCTTTGTGGGATGTTCAGGTCGGTGCGGCTGGACGATTCGTGGGACATGCCACGGGACTCGCCCACCGCGGCGACCACCACGTCGGCATCCTTGGCGGCCTTGACCGCTTCGTCGATCATCACCTGGGCCGGGCGGGTGTCATCCACCACTTCCGGGGCATCGAAGTTGAGGAAGTTGAGGTAGTCGACCACGGCCTTGTCGTTGGTGATGTTGGCACCACGGGCATAGATGATCTTGCCTTTCTCGCCGATCACCGCGTTGAGGCCGTCGAGCAGGGTCACCGATTGTGCCGGCTTACCGGCGGCGGCCCAGCTGCCCATCATGTCGATGGGGGCCTTGGCCAGTGGGCCGACCAGGGCGATGGTCGCGGATTTTTTCAGCGGCAGGGTGTCGTTCTGGTTCTTCAGCAGGACCATGCTGCGGCGTGCTATGTCACGTGCATCGGCGCGGTGCAGACGGCTTTCGGCGTAGGTGTCGGCCGGGTCGTCCTCGGCCTTGCCGATGCGCAGGTACGGGTCTTTGAACAGGCCCATGTCGTACTTGGCGCCGAGCACTTCACGCACGGCGTTGTCGATGTCGCTCTGCTCGATCTCGCCGGACTTGAGCAGCCCCGGCAATTCCTTGCCATACAGCGAGTCGTTCATGCTCATGTCGATGCCGGCCTTGATCGCCAGCTTGGCGGCTTCACGTCCGTCCTTGGCCACGCCGTGCTTGATCAGCTCGAAGATCGCGCCGTGGTCGCTGACGGCCAGGCCCTTGAAGCCCCAGTCCTTGCGCAACAGGTCGTTCATCAGCCAGGTGTTGGCGGTGGCGGGCACGCCGTTGATCGAGTTGAGCGCGACCATCACACCGCCGGCACCGGCCTTGATCGCCGCGTGGTAGGGCGGCAGGTAGTCCTGGTACATCTTGACCGGGCTCATGTCGACCACGTTGTAGTCGCGACCGCCTTCCACCGCACCGTACAGGGCGAAGTGCTTGACGCTGGCCATGATGCTGTCGGCATTCGCCGCGCTGCTGCCCTGGAAGGCCTTGACCATCACTTCGGCGATGCGCGACACCAGGTAGGTGTCTTCACCGAAGCCTTCGGAGGTGCGGCCCCAGCGCGGGTCGCGGGAGATGTCGACCATCGGCGCAAAGGTGATGTCGAGGCTGTCGGCTGCGGCTTCCTGGGCGGCAATGCGCCCGGAGCGGCCGATGGCGTTCATGTCCCAGCTGGACGCCAGGGCCAGGCTGATCGGGAAAATCGTGCGGTGGCCGTGGATCACGTCGTAGGCGAAGAACATCGGGATCTTCAACCGGCTGCGCATGGCCGCGTCCTGCATCGGACGGTTTTCCGGGCGGGTGATGGAGTTGAAGGTGCCACCGATGCGGCCGGCGGCGATTTCCTTGCGGATCAGCTCGCGGGGCATTTCCGGGCCGATGCTGATCAGGCGCAATTGGCCGATCTTTTCATCGAGGGTCATCTGCTTGAGCAGGTCGCTGACGAAGGCGTCCTTGTCTTTAAGCGCAGCAGGCTTTGTTTCTGCCCAGACGGGGTGGGTGGCCAGAGTGGCAACAAGGCCGAGCAAACACAGCTTCTTCATGAATATCCTTTTTCGGCGCACTGCACAGCGGTTAGGCTGATCGGCCAAAATGTGGGGAGCGTCTATTGTTGTTCGGGTGTCGTTCAGAAAAATGCAGCACACTCTGAACTCTTTATCGCGCTGGGCATCTTTTTAGCTGATTGGCTCGATGCATTCCAGTAGTGGGGGCGGATTATGCCCCATGTGCGCGGTTTATAGGGCGAGTCGTCAAATTCCATCAAGGTTGGGCAGGAGAAACACCATGCAAGCAGCACAAGGTTACCGCTGGGGCTTGAAGGCCGCGGCTTTGCTATTGATCAGCACAGTGTTGAGCGGTTGCGGCATCAACACCATTCCGACCCTGGATGAACAGGCCAAGGCGGCCTGGGGCCAGGTGCAGAACCAGTATCAACGGCGTGCCGACCTGATCCCCAACCTGGTGGAAGTGGTCAAGGGTTACGCAACCCATGAACAAGACACCCTCACCGCAGTGATTGAAGCGCGGGCCAAGGCCACGTCGATTCAGGTCGACGCCAGCACCCTCGACAACCCGGAAAAACTCAAGCAGTTCCAGCAAGCCCAGGACGGTTTGAGCAGTGCGCTCAGCCGCTTGATGGTGGTGTCCGAGCGCTACCCGGACCTGAAGGCCAACCAGAACTTCCTGGCCCTGCAGTCGCAACTGGAAGGCACGGAAAACCGTATCGCCGTGGCGCGTCGCGACTTTATCCAGGCGGTGCAGGCGTACAACACCGAGATCCGCACGTTCCCGGGGCGCCTGTGGCACAGCGTGATGTACAGCGATCTGCCGATCCGCGCCACGTTTGAAGCCACCACTGCCGATGCCGATAAAGCGCCGCAAGTGAAGTTCAAATAAAGCTGCATTGAGGTGTCGATGCGTTTATTACGGATAGGCCTGGCGCTATGGCTGTTGGCCTGCGCGGGCGTGGCCCAGGCGGCGTTGACCTTCCCGGCGTTGACCGGGCGGGTGGTGGATACTGCGCAGATGATCGACCCGGCGGTGCGCGAGCAGTTGACCCAGCAATTGCAGGCGCTGGAGCAAAGCCGTGGCGACCAGATCGTGGTGGTCACCGTGCCTGACCTGCAGGGCGTGCCGATTGAAGACTACGGTTATCAGTTGGGGCGCCAGTGGGGCATCGGCCAGAAGGGCAAGGACAACGGTGCGCTGTTGATCGTCGCCCGCGATGAGCGCAAATTGCGCATCGAAGTCGGTTATGGCCTGGAAGGCACGCTGACCGATGCGCAGTCGTGGGTGATCATCAATCAGGTGATTGCGCCCAAGTTCAAGGCCGGCAAGTTCAGCCAGGGCATCAGCGACGGCGTCGCCGCGATGATCCAGGTGGTGGGCGGCGAGCCGCTGGCGGTGCCGGCCCATGTGGCGGATGCCAACTTCGCCAAGGATAATCCGGGGTTTTCCATCGGCTTGTTCGTCCTGCTGATCGGCGTGTTGTGGCTGTGCAATCGCCTGGGCCTGCCCGTGTGGGCGATCCTGTTGGCGATTCTCAGCAGCAGTGGCCGTGGCGGTGGGGGAGGCGGCGGCGGTGGCGGTGGTTTTCGCGGCGGCGGTGGCGGTTTCGGCGGTGGCGGGGCTTCGGGCGGCTGGTGATGACAATAACTAAAAACGAGCGTTTACAACCATGGCACTACTGACTGAACACGAACAACGCCAGGTCGCCGAAGCGATCGCCCGGGTCGAGCGACAGACCGACGCCGAGCTGGTGACCGTGCTGGCCGCGCGTGCCGACGATTACGCCTACATCCCGTTGCTGTGGGCCAGCCTGATCGCGTTGGTGGTGCCGGGGGTGGTGCATTATTTCTCGGGCTACCTGAGCATGTACACCTTGTTGTTGGCGCAGTGGGCGACATTCATCGTGCTGTGCCTGGTGTTTCGCCTGCCCAAGGTCACTACCCGCTTGATCCCCCGCTCGGTACGCCACTGGCGCGCGTCGAACCTGGCGCGGCGTCAGTTCCTCGAGCAGAACCTGCACCACACGGTGGGCGGCACCGGGGTGTTGATTTTTGTCAGCGAGGCCGAGCGCTATGTGGAGATCCTGGTGGATGACGGGATTTCCAAACGCCTGGATGACAGCAGTTGGGATGGTATCGTCAAGGCGTTTACCCAGCAGGTGAAACAGGGCCAGACGTTGGCCGGGTTCATTGCCTGCATCGAAGCCAGCGGAGAGTTGCTCAAGGTGCATGTGCCGCTGACGCACGCGCGCAATGAATTGCCCAATCGTCTGATCGTGCTCGAATAACCCATGTGGGAGGGGGCTTGCCCCCGATGGCGGTGAGTCAGTCAACATCTTCATGGCTGACCCACTGCTATCGGGGGCAAGCCCCCTCCCACATTTGGATCTGCGGTGGGGCCCCCAATCTTACCGTTGATCAAATAACCCCGTGCCCTCAGCCCCCATCCCCCCTAAAATGCCCGGCATTCTCAGCCCGAGGCGTTTTTGTTCATGTCCGTCACCGCTCAACCTGCCCGCCCTGCGCCGGATCATCACGCCCAGTTCATCGAACTGCTCAGCGCAAGCCTTGCGCACAACGCCTTTATCAAACTGGTGCTGGCCAAGTACGTCGGTGAGGAAGCCGAGCTGCAACGGCTGATCATCAAGGCGGTGACGGTCAAGGAGCAGCCCTGCCTGTCCTTCGTCTACCGCTACAAAACCCGCGACATCACCAAGAACCTCCCGGTGGCCGACGGTGTGGCGGCGATTGCCGAGTTGTTGCCGACCTCGTTCAAGAACGCACACTTGCTCGCGCTGACCGACGAAGCCCAACTGGAATACAGCAAGAAGAACAAAAGCTCGCTGTTCAAAAGCAAGCCGCAGCAATTGCGTGAGGCGCCCTCGGCCGAGCACAACCGCGAGAAGAACCGCTTCCTCGACCTGAGCCGGCCGTTCCTCGCCGACCTGGGCGTGACCGACGCCAAGCACGCGCTGATCCCGTCGATGTCGCGCAAGTGGAAGCAGATCAACAAGTTCATCGAAGTGTTCAGCCATGCGCTGATCGCGTCCCCGCTGAGGCTAGACCAACCGGTGCGCGTCGCTGATTTCGGCTCGGGCAAGGGCTACCTGACTTTCGCCATCCACGACTACCTGCGCAACACCCTCAATGTCGAGGCCGAGGTCACTGGTGTTGAACTGCGCGAAGACATGGTCAGCTTGTGCAACGCCGCCGCCGTCCGCCTCGAACACCCGGGGCTGGTGTTCACCTGCGGCGACGTGCGCAGCGTCGCGCCCAGCGAGCTGGACGTGATGATCGCCCTGCATGCCTGCGACATCGCCACCGATTATGCGATCCACACCGGTATCCGTTCCGGCGCGTCGATCATCATGTGCTCGCCGTGCTGCCACAAACAGATCCGCCTGCAGATCCAGAGCCCGGTGCTGCTGAAGCCGATGCTGCAATACGGTTTGCACCTGGGCCAGCAGGCGGAAATGGTCACCGACAGCCTGCGCGCCTTGTTCCTGGAGGCTTGCGGTTATGAGACCAAGGTGTTCGAGTTCATCTCCTTGGAACACACCAACAAGAACAAGATGATCCTTGCGGTGAAACGCGCCGAACCGGTGGACAACGCGCAGCTACTGGACAAGATTCAGGCGCTCAAGGAGTTCTATCACATCACCGAGCACTGCCTGGAAACCCTGTTGCGCACCGACGGTTACCTCGGCTGAACACGAAGCCAATGTGGGAGGGGGCTTGCTCCCGATAGCAGAGGGTCAGTCAGCACATTTGTTGCTGATAGACCCCTATCGGGAGCAAGCCCCCTCCCACCGTTAAATCGCATTGGCCTTCGAGATTGGCGCCGGCTGCACCGCAGTCTTGCGCCCCAGCATCACCGTCACGATCACCCCGCAGGCGAACAGCCAGGTGATCGGCTCGATGTGTTCACCAAAGAACAACGCCGAAAACGCGATGGTGAAGAAGATCTGCAACAGCTGAATCTGGCTGACCCGCGCAATGCCGCCCATGGCCAACCCGGCGTACCACGCAAAGAACCCCAGGAACTGCGAGAACAGCGACACATAACCGAACGCCCACCAGGTGCCCATGGAAATCGCGCCTTGATGCTGCACCGCCAGGTAAGCCACCGGGCCGATCAACAGCGGCGTCGACAGCACCAGCGCCCAGCAGATCACCTGCCAGCCGCCCATCTCCTTGGCCAAGCGCCCACCTTCGGCATAACCCAGGCCGCCCACGGCAATCGCGCCGAGCATCAACAGGTCCCCCGCTTGAATACTGCCGGCACCGCTGATCAACGCATAACTCAGCACCAGCGCGCTACCCAAGGCGGCGCAGGCCCAGAAGGCTTTTGACGGCCGTTCGTGGGACAGCCACGCGGCGTACAGCGCAACGCACAGCGGTTGCAGGCCATTGACCAACGCGCCGTGGGACGCCGGCAGCGTCTGCATGGCCCACGCCGACAACACCGGAAAGCCCAAGATCACCCCGGCAATCACCAGGCACAGGCCGCGCACCTGGCGCCAGCTCGGCCAGCGCTCGCGGCGCCACAGCAACAGCGCCGCCGCCGGGATCGCAGCGAACAACGCACGGCCCAGACCGTTGAGCAGCGGGTGGATTTCCTGCACCACGATACGCGTGAAGGGCAGGGTCAGGCTGAAGATGATGACGCCCAGCAGGCCGAGGGCCATGCCGGTGTTTTCGCGCGAGTTCATGGCGGGAACCGGAATCGAGTGGTCGGAAGTGGACGATCATCTAGCCACAACCTCCGCGAATCGGGGGTCTACAGCTGGGTGCGGATTGATCCGTACAGTTGTAGTAGCGGGGGATTACCCGGCCCGTCGGCACGCGCCTATCTTGGCTACTCTTGTCTGCCCAACCGTTGAACTGGAGGAATGCCCCATGGCTGCGAAAAAGATCCTGATGCTGGTCGGCGATTATGTCGAAGACTATGAAGTGATGGTGCCCTTCCAGGCGCTGCTGATGGTCGGTCATATCGTCCACGCGGTGTGCCCCGACAAGTCGGCCGGCGAGACCGTGCGAACCGCGATCCATGACTTTGAAGGCGATCAGACCTATAGCGAAAAGCCCGGTCACCTGTTCGCCCTGAATGCGGATTTCGCCCAGGTCGAAGCCGCCGACTACGATGCGCTGCTGGTGCCCGGTGGTCGTGCGCCGGAATACCTGCGCCTGAATGAAAAAGTCCTGCGACTGGTGCGCGCCTTCGATCAAGCCGGCAAGCCGATTGCTGCGGTGTGCCATGGCGCGCAACTGCTGGCGGCGGCCGGTATCCTCGCCGGTCGCGAGTGCAGTGCCTACCCGGCCTGTGCCCCGGAAGTGCGCCTGGCGGGCGGTTCGTTCATCGATATTCCAGTGACCCACAGCCACGTTCAAGGCAATCTGGCCACGGCGCCGGCCTGGCCGGCGCACCCAAGCTGGCTGGCCGGGTTCCTCGGCCTGCTGGGCACGACAATCACCTTGTAAGCAACGGAGGTCATCGCCATGTGCGAGCTGTACGTCAAGGCCGACCCGATTCTCTATGAGTCTCGCTCGCGCTCCCTGCGCATCTGCGGCGTCGTCACTACCGTGCGCCTGGAGAACCAGTTCTGGGACATCCTCAGCGAAATCGCCAGCGTGGATGGCATGACCACCAATCAACTGATCACCAAGCTGTACGAGGAAGTCATGGACTACCGCGGCGAGGTGGTCAATTTTGCCTCGTTTCTGCGCGTCAGCTGTACCCGCTACTTGAGCAAGCAGCGCACACCGACGGCCGAGTTGAGCCTGGTGCGCAACCGCTAGGCCGCTGTCAGAAGAACCGTGTCACGCTGATCTTCGCGTCGCGCCCCTTGGTGTAGGCACGGTCGCCGCTCAGCGCCGGACGGAAGTTGTTGTTGAACAGGTTGTCCACGGTGAAGTTCACCTCGGTGCCTTTCAGGTAAGCCTGTTGCGGCGCCCATTTGGCGAACAGGCCCTGGGTGTTGTAGCGCTTGTTGCCGTACTGGTCGTAGAACAAGTCGCCGACGCCGGAGCCGGGGCCGCCGGAGTATTTATCGCTGGGCAGGCGATCGGTCGCGCCGATGAATTGCCCCATCCATCCCACCTGGGCATCCCAGGCCGGGATGTGGGTGCCCATGACCAGCACCCATTTGGTCGGCGGAATGTCGCGGGCCGACACATCCGGGCCCCATGGGTTGGTGTAGGCGCCTTCGTGCTTGCCGGTGGCGTAGGCGAACGACACCGAGCCGAACAGGTAGGTGGAGTTATAGAACGATTCCAGCTCGAAACCCTTGATGGTCAGGCCGCCGATGTTGCGGTAGTTGGACCTCGGCCCCGGCGGGCACGCGGTGGCGATGGTGCCGCCGTTGATAGCCTGGTTCTGGCAGCCCACGCCCGTGGCCTTGAAGATTTCGTCTTCGACTTTGTTGTGGAACAGGGTGGTGCGCAGTTGCAGGTTATCGTCCTGGGCGATCAGGTTGTCGAAGCGGGTGATGTTGCCCACGGTGATCGAGGTGATGCGCTCGGGGTCGAGGTCGACGCTGGTGGCGGTGCGGCTGCCCAGGCCCTGCACTTCGTACTGTTCGTCGATCACCGGGGCGCGCCAGGTCTGGCTCCAGTTGGCGAACAGGGCGACGTTCGGGGTGACGGTCCAGAACAGCGCCAGGCGCGGCGACCAGCCGGTGTAGGTGCGATCGCTGTAGTCGTGGCCGACGGCCGGGTCGGGGTTGCTGTAGTACGGCGCATCGTTGGCCTCGCCGCGGTTGCGCACATGGTCGTAGCGCAGCGATGGCGTGACGGTCACGTCGCCCAGGGTCAGCGCATCCTGGATGAAGAAGCTGTTGGTATCCACCTTGCCATGGGGCATGAAGCTCGGCTGGAAATGCCCATAGTTGTAGCGCGGCGTGTTGTAGGTGGCGCCGGGCATCCACATCTCGGTTTCGCGGGTGTGCTTGCGGATTTGCCCGCCGACTGTCAGTGCGTGTTGCAACGGCCCGGTGTCGAACAGGCTGACGTTGCGGATGTCGAGATGCTTGTCGGTGTAGGCCGTGTCCATCTTGCGCCCGCCGGTGGCCAACTGGAAAAACGCGGTGGCGTCGCGCTCGTCGGTCTGCTGGGTGTCGGACTGTGAATATTTGACGGTCAGGTCCACCAGCGGGTTGTCCAGGGGCTGGTATTCATACTTGCCCGACCAAGTGGTGTCGAGCGTGTCGCGGTTGGCCAGGAAACGTTTCAACGCGCCTTCGTAGCCGTAGCGGTCGATGTTGGCCTGGGTCGGTGGCGTCGGGTAGCTCGCGGCGGAAAACGGCGTCCACCGGTTGCTGCGGGCGCTCGAGTAAGACAGGCCGACACTGTGCTCATCGGTGAAGTGCGCGTTGACCTTGAACAGCTTGCCGTCCACATCCTGGGCGGTGTTGGGCAGGCGCTGGGGGTTGATCGGGTACTGGTTGTTCTCGTTGGGCAACTTGGCGGCCACCTTCATGTCGCCGCCGTCGCGCTGGGTCAGGTAGGCCAGGGCGTCGAACCGGCCATCGTCGGTGCGGCCATACACGGCGCTGCTGTAGACCTGTTCGTGGTCGTTGCTGGAATAACCGTACTTGAGCATCGCGCCGCTGTTGCGGCCGTCCTTGAGCAGGTCCGGGGCATCCTTGGTGGTCATGTTCACCGTGCCGCCAAAACCGCCGTTGCCGCTGAACGGCGAGTTGGGGCCTTTCTCCACTTCGATGCTCTTGATCAGCTCGGGCTCGATGAACACCGTGCCTTGCTGGTAGCGCTCGAAGCCGCTCTTGGTGGCGCCGTCGACGGTCAGCGGGACGTCTTCGGCGTCACCGAAACCGCGGATGTTGATGGTCTGGCCGCCGGGTTTGAGTGAACCGCCCTGGCTGATCCCAGGCAACGTCTGCAGCAGGCTGGGGATGTTGTTGGCCTGGTAACGGTCGATGTCCGCCTGGCTCAGGGTCGAGCGGCCGACGGTGCTGGAGTCGACTTGATTGCCGGTGCCGATCACGCTCAAGGCGTCCAGCTGGATCGCGCCGCTGCTGGTGGTCTTGCCCTCATCGGGGCGCACGACGTAGGTGCTGCCGACCTTGATCAGGGTGAACGCGCCATTGTTCAGCAGGGTACGAATTGCCACTTCCGCGGTGAAGTCACCGTTGAGCGCCGGCGCCTGGACGTTCTTGAGCTGCTTTTCATCGAACAGCAGCTGGATTTTCGCCTGTTGCGCGACCTGGCTCAGGGACGTGGCCAACGCCTGGGCGGGCAGTTGCAGTGTGAACGACTGCGCATGGGCGCTGAGGCTGAAGGCCAGGCATGTCGCCATTAGGCTCGGTCGAAAAAGCAGGTGCGAAGCGTGGCAAGGCGCGCGAAACATGAAATCCCCCGGGGTGGCCAAACAGCCAAAAAGGTGTGCGGATCGAACACAATCAGGAGGAAGACGGGGCCGAGGAAAAAAACCACACATGCGAATGAAAAATATTCTCATGTGTCTGCTTCGGGGCTATTTTCGGGGTTCGATCCGGACAATGCCATCGGCCGAGGTCACGGTTTTCACCGGCAACAAGGCGGGCAGGGCGTTGAGCAAGGCATCCGGGTCATGCACATCCAGGTTGCCTGACACCTTCAGGTGCGCCACGGCGTGACTCACCTGCAGCGGGGGTTGGGGACGGTACAAACTCAACTCATCGATCAGGCTGGCCAGCTCGCGATTGCGGAACGACAAGTGCCCGCTGCGCCAGTCGGCAACTTCCTCGGCGGTGAGGGTTTGTTGTTGCACGGTGCCCTTGGCGTAGTCGAAGGTGGCGCGTTGCTGGGCGCCGAGCAACGCGACCGGTTTGGTCGCATCCGGCGCGAACGCCACCTGGCCGTGGGCAACACTCACCACCAGTTGTTGCTGGCCACGTCGCACATCGAAAGCGGTGCCCACCACGCGCACCGTCGCTTCGCCGGCTTGCACGTACAGCGGCCATTCCTTGTCGGCCGCCACTTCGATATACAGCTGGCCCTTGTCCAGGTGAACGATGCGTTGGTGGGCGCTGAAGTCCACGCGCAGGCGGGTGTTGGCATTCACGTAGAGGCGGCTGCCATCGGGCAGGTTCAGGGCACGCATGCCCTTGGCGTGGGCTGCGACCTGGGTGTGATACAACTCGCGCGGCGCGCCGAGGGGCGTGGTCAGTACCGCGCAGAGCAGGGCGGCCGCCACGGCCAGGGCCGGGCGCCAGATCACGGCGGTGCGCTTGGGCAGCGCCACGGGCGTGTTCAGTTGCTGCAACTGGGCGAGGTCGGCCCACAGTTGTTCGAACTCGGCATAGGCTTGGGCATGGGCCGGCACCGCCTGCCAGGCGGCGAAGGCCTTGCGGTCGGCGCGTGCGGTGGCGTTGCGGTTGCGTGCAAACCAGCTGGCGGCTTGGGCATCGACGGCGTCGCTCGTTTCGATGTCCGGGGCGTCGATGTCGCTCAGGCGGTTCATGCTGGCTGCTCCGTGCCGGGGTCAGGTTGAAGGCGTCGCTTGCAATGCAGCAGGGCAAAAGCGATGTGCTTTTCCACCATGCTGGTCGAAATACCCATGCGCTCGGCGATCTGCGCCTGGCTCAAGCCTTCGAAGCGATGCAGCATAAGGGCTTCTCGCCTGCGCGGCGAGAGTTCGGCGAGGACTTCTTTCAACTGTTCCAGGCGTTGCAAGCGAAGCGCGGCGGCCATCGGCGGGTTGTGCTCGTCAATGACCGGCTCGGCATCCCTTTCAACCTGATCGGCGTGGACGGCCTGCCGTACCTTCTGTTTGCGCCAGTGATCGCGCAACAGGTTGCGCGCCATCTGGAACAGAAACGCCCGTGGCTGCTCGACCTTGGCCCGGTCGCGGTAGTCCAGCCATTGGGTGAAGACATCCTGGGTCATGTCTGCCGCGTCGCTGGCGTTGTCCGTGCGCTTGCGCAGGAAATACAGAATGTCTGCATAAAACCCGCGAAAGGCATCGTCCGACAGCGGGTCGGATTTGGGACGCGACATGGATATCCTTCTTGGCGAAGCACGACGTAGAAAAGTCGTGAATGATATCGAGAATTATTGTCGTTTGTCTCCAGGCAAGTACACTGACCCTGCGCAAGCGGCTCAGGACCTCAGCGTTCGACCGGCACCGACAGTGCCGGATGCCCCAGCGCATGGCTGCGCGCGGCAAAGAATCTCAACGCCACGCCACTGCCATCGAACAACTGCGAATACCGCCGCTTCTGCTGGCGGATAAACCCATCGCTGCGCCCCGATACCGCGATCGCCAGGGTCGTCACCCGGGCCTGGCGAATCGCATCCACCAAGTGTTTATCCTGCGCTCCCAGGTCGTGGCCGAAGATGCACAGCGCCCCTTCATGGCCGAGTAACTGCTCGTAGCAGAACGACAGATAATCCGAGCTGCGGATGGTCTTGAGCTTCTCTTCCACCTTGCCCTCGCTGACAAACAACGGCACATCGTCCAGGGTCTTGATCGTGTTGTTGATCGCAAAACTGCTGAGCAGGGTGCTGTCGGTGGTCGGCAATTTGCGTGCGGTGCCGTCGAGGTTGCGCACCAGGTGCAGGCCGCCGTGCAAGTAGAGGATGCGCGTGGCGTCGGTGCGGGTGTCGCGCAGGTCGAAGCTGGCGTCGGCGCTGCGGAACAGGTCGTCGATGCCGGGGGTGTGCAGGATCGCCCAGTAGTTGAGCAAGTCGTAGTTGCTGGTGAATACCGTGGAGTAGCTGGCCAGTTCCGCGTTGATCGTCGCCAATGTCGACGGCTGCACCAGGCGCCACGGGATGTGTACGGCGTGGATGGTGTTGATCAATGCTTCCTTGATCGCATAGTAGCGATTGCGCGGCGCCGCCGAACTGACCGCCAGGGCTTTGTTGACCCGGCTGGTGGTCTTCAGCGCGCTCAGGGCCTGCTCGAAACTGCGGGTCTGCAGGGCGTCGAACACGCTCAGCTCGGATTGGCTCAAGGGTTTTTCTTCAACGGTGCGTGCGTTTTCGAACAGCGAGTCGTAGGCAAAGTCTTCCCAAATCGCTCGGCTGGCGCCGTTGCCGATCAGAATTCCACTGAAGTCGATGGCGCTGCGCAGTGCGCTCCAGTCTTCAAGGTGGGCGTCAATATCCTGAAAATCCTTCATCGCGGCGGGTCTACTCGAAATCGGCGGGTCGGTGACTTTATCACGAGCGAGGGTTGATCCTGATCAAGGTGGGCCCTGTGATGAACGTTGATGCTGTCGGCATAACGCCTCTGAGGATTCGCCATGAGCAGTACCTTCTTCATCCCCGCCGTTAACATCATGGGCACTGACTGCCTTGACGACGCGATGGTCGCCATTCGCAACTACGGTTTTCGCAAGGCCCTGATCGTTACCGACGCCGGCCTGGCGAAGGCGGGCGTGGCCAGCATGATCGCCGAGAAACTGGCGATGCAGGACATCGATTCGGTGATCTACGACGGCGCCAAGCCCAACCCCAATGTGGACAACGTCGAGAAAGGCCTCGCGCTGTTGCAGCAGAGCGCCTGTGATTTCGTGGTGTCCCTGGGCGGCGGCTCGCCCCATGACTGCGCCAAGGGCATCGCACTGTGCGCGACCAATGGCGGGCATATCGGCGACTACGAAGGCGTCGATCAATCGAGCAAGCCGCAACTGCCGCTGGTGGCCATCAACACCACCGCCGGCACCGCCAGCGAGATGACCCGTTTCTGCATCATCACCGACGAAACCCGTCACGTGAAAATGGCCATCGTCGACCGCAACGTCACGCCGCTGTTGTCGGTCAACGACCCGTCGCTGATGGTCGGCATGCCCAAGGGCCTCACCGCCGCCACCGGCATGGACGCCCTGACCCACGCCATCGAAGCCTACGTATCCACCGCCGCCACGCCGATCACCGACGCCTGCGCGATCAAGGCCATCGAACTGATCAGCGCCAACCTGCGCCTGGCGGTACGCGACGGCACCGACAAGGCCGCGCGGGAAAACATGGCCTATGCGCAGTTCCTCGCCGGCATGGCGTTCAACAACGCCTCCCTGGGTTTCGTGCATGCCATGGCCCACCAACTGGGCGGCCTGTACGACTTGCCCCACGGCGTGTGCAACGCGGTATTGCTGCCCCATGTGCAGAGTTTCAACGCCAGCGTCAGTGCCAAGCGCTTGAGCGACGTCGGCCGTGCGCTGGGTGCGGACATCAACGGCAACTCGCCGGAAGAGGGCGCCCAAGCCGCCATCGCCGCCATCCGTACCCTGTCCCAGGACGTCGACATCCCCGCCGGCCTGCGCGAACTGGGCGCCAAGTTGCAGGACATTCCGCTGCTGGCCACCAACGCGTTGAAAGACGCCTGCGGCCTGACCAACCCACGCCGGGCTGATCAGCGTCAGATTGAGGAGATTTTCCGCAGCGCGTTCTGACGGGGTGGTCGCACGCTGCAAGCATTCAGCTACAAGCTGTTAAGGTGTGAATCCTGCACCGTATTCAACTTGAGCATGAAGCTTGCGGCTTGCCGCTGAGGTCCCCTTATGAGAGTTCTGTTATTCGGTGCCACTGGCATGATCGGTCAAGGCGTTCTGCGCGAGTGCCTGCTGGCCGCCGACGTGCAGGAAGTCGTCGCCGTCGGCCGCACGCCGTTGACCCTGGAGCACGCCAAACTGCATCAGGTGCTGCACGCGGACATGTTGGATTTGCAGGCTCTGGAGAACTTGCTGCAAGGTTTCGATGCCTGCTTCTTTTGCCTCGGTGTTTCATCGGCGGGGATGAATGAAACCCGCTACACCCATCTCACCTATGATCTGACCCTGGTCGCCGCCAGCACCCTGGCGCGGCTCAATCCGCAAATGACGTTTATCTATGTGTCCGGCGCCGGCACCGACAGTTCCGAAACGAGCCAGTCGATGTGGGCGCGGGTCAAGGGCAAGACCGAAAATGCCTTGCTGCGCCTGCCGTTCAAGGCGGTGTATGTGTTCCGGCCGGGGCTGATTCAGCCGTTGCACGACGTGCGTTCGAAGACGCCGTTGTACGCGTTGTTCTATACGGTACTCGGGCCGTTGCTCTCGTTGGTGCGTCGGATAAAGCCAGGTTGGGTAGTCAGCACCGAGACCGTTGGCCGTGCGATGTTGGCGGCGGTGCGTCACGGCGCACCACAGCCGGTGGTGGAGCAAGCCGAGATCCATCGCCTGGCCTCTCTGAACAACCGCTGATCAGCTCGCCGTCGCGAGTGCGCGGGCGGGGGTGGCGCTGAACTGAATCAACGCGACGCCACCGATCAACAGCAACGCGCCCAGTACCCGGGGCGTTGTCAGCGGGCGTTCCACCAGGCCGAACAGGCCGAAGTGATCGAGCAGCAGCGAGGCGAGAAGTTGCCCGGCCATGGCCAGCGCGATAAAGCCCGATGCGCCCAGCTTGGGCAGCAGCATCAACGCCAACGAGATAAAGCACACGCCAAATGCACCGCCGGCCCACATCCATAGCGGCGCCTTGCCGATAAACGCCAGGCTCGGCAACGGCAGGCGCAAGGCGATGATCACTGGCAGCAGCACGATGACGCTCACCAGCAACGACGCCAGCGTTGCCCACAACGGGTGACCGAGCCCGCGCCCGAGGTTGGCATTGATCGCGCTTTGAAACGGCACCACCGCCCCGGCGATCACCGCCAAAAGCAATAAACCTGCCCACTGCAACGTCGTCATGTTGAATCTCCCAGAGGTTTTGCTGGACTCTAGGCTATTCGTCGCGCAAATTTAAATTCCAAGTTTTTATGCAGGGCATGCAGCTGATGAATGATCTGCGCCGCATCGATCTCAACCTGTTGGTGATCCTCGACGCCTTGCTCAGCGAGCAGCACGTCACCCGCGCCGCTGCACGTTTGCACCTGAGCCAGCCGGCGGTCAGCCACGCCTTGGCGCGCCTGCGCGACATGCTTGGTGATCCGCTGCTGGTGCGTCACGGCGGCAGGTTGCTGCCGACTGCCCGCGCGCTGGAGTTGGCGATACCGTTGGCGCAGGCCTTGGCCCAGGTGCAGGCGCTGCTGGCACCGAATCGCTTTGATCCGGCCTCGGCCACGCGCAAGTTTCGCGTGGCGATGTCGGACTACAGCGCGGCGATTTTTCTGCCGGGGCTGGTGCGAACCTTGCGCCGTGAAGCGCCCGGCATCGATCTGCAGATCATCCAGGCCAGCCGCGAAGGCATGGTGGACGGCGTGCTCAGCGGCGATATCGACCTGGCTGCCGGGGTCTTCCCTGACATGCCTGCTGAATTGCGTACTACGCCGTTATTCGAAGAGCATTACACCTGCCTGGTCGACCGCGCCAGCCTGCCACCCAGCGGCACGCTCGACCTGCCCACCTACCTGTCGCGGCCCCATGTGCTCTTGGAAATGCGCGGCAGCGGCACCCCGGAAATCGAGCGGGCACTGAGCGTGATCCGTGAGCGGCGACATGTGGCGATCAGCCTGCCGCATTGGGGCGTGGCGCCGCAGTTGATCGAGGGCACGGACCTGATCCTGACCGTCTCGTCGAGGGGCGTGCTCAACATCGACCGTGAGCAACTGTCGACGGTGCCGCCGCCGTTTCATATTCCGTCGTTCGCCTTTGAGCTGGCGTGGCATGCGCGGCGGGGTGGGGATTCGGGGTTGCAGTGGTTGAAGGCGCAGGTGCAGGGTGTATTGTCCGAAGGTTGCCACTAACAGGAACGACCCCATGCTCACCGGCCTCAACCACTTGACCCTGGCTGTCACCGATCTGCCGCGCAGCGTCAGCTTCTACCATGACCTGCTGCAACTTCGCCTCGACGCCACCTGGGACAACGGCGCCTACCTGTCATTGCCCGGCTTGTGGCTGTGCCTGTGCCTCGACCCACTGCGCCCGTCGGTGCCGGCGGCTGAATACACCCACTTTGCCTTCACGGTAGGCGCGAGCGACTTCGCCGCGCTGGTGCAACGCCTGCGAGCCGCCGGCGTAGCAGAGTGGCGCGACAACCGCAGCGAGGGCGCTTCGTTCTATTTTCTCGACCCCGATGGCCACAAGCTCGAAGCCCATGTCGGTGATCTGGCCTCGCGCCTGCAAGCCTGTCGCGCCAAGCCTTATGCCGGCATGCAGTTTTACCCGTAGCGCGGGAACGTGCAGAATCCTTCCACCTCTCAACCGTCAGTCAGAGTCACGCCCATGACCCCATCCTTGCTGCTCGCCGTCCTCGCTTCGGGTTTTATCTACGGTATTACGCCTGGCCCGGGGGTGTTGGCCGTGTTCGGTATCGGCGCGGCCCGGGGGCGTCGCGCCGGGGCCGGTTTTCTGTGCGGGCATTTGCTCGGCGATGTGCTGTGGTGCAGCACCGCGCTGATTGCGATCGTGGGGGCGCGGGAAGTCGGCAGCACTGCGTTCGATGTGCTGGGCGTGCTCAGTGGCGCGTACTTGTTCTGGCTGGGCTGGCGCGCGATCCGTACCCAGCGCCGCAGTAGCGAGGCACCCCAGGGCGCGGCGCGGCATCCGTTCTGGCACGGCATCCTGTTCGGCCTGACCAACCCCAAGGCCTACCCGGTGGCCGTCGCCACGTTTACCGCCTTGCTGTCCAGCCGTGCCGAGTTGCTGACCTGGGCGATGCTGCCATCGTTGATCTTGCTGAGCTTTATCGGTGGGCTGTTGGCCTACGCGATTCTGATCGGCGTGGTGGGCGCGCAGCGGGTACGCACGGTGTATCAGCGTCACGAAATCCTCATCACCAAGCTCTGTGGGGTGATGTTCATCGGCTTCGCCATCAATGCGCTGGCCCACGCGTTGCCGGGCCTGTTCGGCAGTAAACCGGCGTGAGGCGGCGACCGTTCGTCGCACTGGCAAGTTTTTTCTAAACCTTTGCGGCGGTTAAAATTCGAATTCAGAGCGGGGCGTATGTTCTCGCACCTATTTTTGCCCTGGAGGAACCCATCATGAGCCGCATGGCTATCCGGTTACGCACCGCCAGTTTCGCGATGCTGCTGGGCCTCGGCGCCAGCAATGCTTTCGCCCAGTCGCCGGCTGAATTCATCGAGCAGGCTTCGGCCAAAGGCATGGCCGATATCGAAACCAGCCGCATGGCCCACGCCAAGACCTCGTCCCAGGAAATCAAGGACTACACCATCGAGGTGATCAACGAGCGCACCCTGGCCAACCAGCATCTGGCGGCCATCGCCAAGAAGCTCGACCTGCCCGTGGCGCCGCGCGAGAAGATCGTCGACAAAGCCGAAACCCTCATGCCCGAGCTCAAGGACGGTGATTCCTTCGATGCTGCCTACACCGCGCAACAGGTCAAAGAAAACGAAGACGCCATCGCGCTGTTCAAGCAGGAAGGTGCCGCGTCGGATGTCCCGGAAATAAAAGCGCTGGTGGATGAGACGCTGCCCAAGCTGGAAGAGCGTCTGCAAAAGGCCCGCGCCCTGGCATCTACCTACGGTAAAGGCCGTCAAGGCGACGGTTGAGGCTTGCACTCGATATGCAAAACGGCGGTTGGCGCCCATCCAACCGCCGTTTTTTTATGCCGGGTTCAAGTCGGTCCTGGTCGCCGGCGCACTCAGAACCGCAGTTCCGCCTGGCCTGTGCCTTCCAGTGCGAGCAGATACTGCTTGGCCGCAAGCCCGCCGGCAAACCCGGTCAAGCCGCCCGATGCGCCAATGACCCGATGGCACGGCGCAATGATCGAGATCGGATTACGCCCATTGGCCGCGCCCACGGCGCGCACGGCTTTCGGGTTGCCGATCTGCTGGGCGATCTGGCTGTAGCTGCGGGTTTCGCCGAAGGGGATGGTCAGCAGTGCCTGCCAGACTTGTTTCTGAAAGTCGGTGCCGGTGAAGTCCAGCTCCAGCTCGAACCGATGACGGGCACCGGCGAAGTATTCCTGCAACTGGCGCTCGGTTTCCAACAGCACGGGGTTGTCTTTCACTTCGCGCAATTCCCCCAGGCGTACACGGTTCGCGCGCTCTGTTTCCCATAGGATGGCGCTGAGTTTGCCATGGCGGGACACCAGGGTCAGTTCGCCGACGGGGGAGGGCATGAGTGTGTATTCGTAGGCCATCAACGGGCTCCTCGAAGAACGGACGTAAAAGGGTACAGCGCTACGGTAGTTCCACCGGCCTGGAGGCAAACTACGTTTCTTGCGGTCAAATTCCGCCGGAACGAGTCTGTCGGCGGCATTCAGATGCTGCTATCGATCCTGTTGCAGCACCTTGAGCGCTGCGGACGCGAGGAACCCCGAACGGCTTTTTTCCTCGGGATGGTGCAGTACGTATTCATCGATACGATTGAGCAAATAGCCTGGCAGGGTGATGTTGAGTTTCTGCGCCTTGCCCAGGTATTTGGTGACATCGATGTCCACCACTGCCCACATGCAACCGGCGTACTTGGGGTTGGCTGCATGCAGGGTGACTTTCTGCGCGCTGGGAATCGGCGCACCGTCTTCGGCGAGAATTTCGAAGTGGCCTTCAATCGCTTCACGGGCCATGGCCATGGCGTCGTCCAAGTCGTCACCGACGGAGTAGCAACCAGGAATGTCCGGGACTTCCACGCCCCAGGCATGGTCTTCGTCACCAGTAGAAATTGCGATGGGGTACAGCACGTTCGTTGTCCTCCAAGGACAGTTAACTCAGCAGTGCCTGTTTCAACATGCTTTTGGCGGTCTTGTCCAACAAGTCCTTCTTCGGATGAGGAATTGTCACCAGCCCCGGTTTCGTCGGGTGCTTGAAGGGGTGATGGCTACCTCTGACGCGCACCAGATACCAGCCGTCGGCGACGATATGGCCTATTAAATATCGGCTATCCACAGCACCTCCTTGTGGTGTGTGTTGGTGGTGGCTATAACCACTGAAGATAAATTATCAACACTCTACCTACCAGCGGTCGGTGAGCGATAGTTCGGTGGGGGGCGAATCAAGCGTATGAGCGCGCAGGACGGGCGTCGGTCAGAGGTATTACTGGGGTTTTCGCAGGAGTGACGCTTCTCCGATGACGGAGAGAAACGCATCAACCAATGCACTCGGTCTTTCAGTCGGGGTCAGCACCAACAACCGCGCACACGCATCCACCTCCACCAACGGCCTGTACGTCACGCCCTTGTTCATCAAGCTCTGCGTGCAGGCCGGCACCAAGGCCACCCCTTGCCCGGCGGCCACCAGGGCGATGATCGAGGTGATCTGGCGCCCCGTTGGCCCCGCGCGCAGGGGCACGCCATGCTGGCGATAAAGCTGCTCGACGGTCTGGTTCAGCCCTGACCCATAGTCCGCGGGAAACAGTATCACCGGGTACGCGCAGAGCTGCGCCAGGCTGACGGTTGCCTGCTCGGCCAGCGGGCTGTCGCTGGATACCGCCGCCACCAACCGCTCTTCGCCCAGCGACAGCGCCTGCACGTGGTCGTTTTGCGGTAACAGCCGGCTCAAGCCGATATCCAGCCGCCCATCGGCGACCTGCGCGCCGAGGCTGCCGGAGGCGCATTCCACCAGGGTCAATTGCACATCCGGGAAGCGTTGCGCGAAAGCCTGGATCGCCTGGCTGAACAGATCCGACAGGGCGATTGAACTGACATACCCCAACGCCAATTGCCCGGCCGTTCCGGCCGCGAGTTTGCCGGCGATGACGTGGGCCAATTCGACCTGTTCCAGCACACCCCGGGCATAGGGCAAAAACGCCCGGCCCTGGGCGGTGAGGGCGACCGTGCGGCTGGTGCGATCGAACAGTTTGAAACCCAGCTCTGCCTCCAGCGCGGAAATCTGCCGGGTCAATGGCGGCTGGGCCAGGTGCAGACGCAGGGCGGCGCGGCCGAAATGCAATTCTTCGGCGACCATCAGAAAGTAACGCAGCTTGCGTAGGTCGAGCATCCTGATCCTTGGGTATCAATCGGTGCGAATTCGGTATTGGTTTAAGCCCCGCCCGCCATTCTATAAAGACCTTTCAAAATAAAACGAGAGGTTTCATGAACGCGCGCCTGCATTGTGCCCGCCTTGCCCTGTTCCTGTGTGGCTGCGCGGCGTTTCTCAACCTGTATGCGACCCAGAGCATCCTGCAGACGTTTGCCGCGCACTTTCAGATCAGCGCCAGGACGGCGGGCTGGAGCATCACCGTGACCACGCTGGCGGTGGCGATCACCGCACCTTTCGTCAGCCGCCTGACCGCACGCTTGGAGCCGCGCAGCGTGATCAGCACGGCCGCGCTGCTGCTGGCGCTGCCGACGTTGATGACTGCCTATGCCGATAGCTTCGCCGAAGTGCTGATGTGGCGCTTTGTCGAAGGCATGTTGATTCCGGTGGTATTCGCCACCAGCGTGGCCTATATCGGCGAGCGCTGGCGTGGTGGGACCGTCACTGAAGTCACCAGCCTGTATGTTGCGGGCACCGTGTTGGGAGGGTTCGCCGGGCGGTTCGTCACCGGTGTGATGACCGAGTACGTGGGCTGGCGCGAAGCCTTTGAGCTGCTGGCCGTGTTGAGCCTGATGGTGGGCGGGTTTATCCAGTTTCTGCTGCCCGCCGGTCGGCCGCGAGCGATGCAGGTTGAAGCGTTTTCGTCGGGGCTGTTTCGCAAACCCTTGGTGGCGGCGTATGCCGTAGGTTTTTGCGTGCTGTTTTCCCAGGTTGCGGCGTTTACCTACGCAGGTTTGTACCTTGGCCTACCGCCTTTTAACTTGGGGCCTGCGGCCTTGGGAACGCTGTACATGGTGTTCTTGCTGGCCCTGGTTGTGATCCCCATCGCCGGGCGCCTGAGCAAAGCCCGCCCACCCGCCGAACTGCTGAGTGTCGCGGCGGTGCTTGGCATCAGCGGCTCGGCGCTGACCCTGATGCCGTCGCTGTGGTGCATCGTGATCGGGCTGGCGCTCAGTTCCACCGGTGTGTTTCTGGCCCAGGCTGCCGCCAATGCGTTCATTGCCGGCAGCGCTCGCGACAACAAGGCGGGGGCCGTGGGGGTCTATCTCACCGCGTACTACCTGGGCGGCAGTTGCGGGGCCGTCGTCCCGGCGCTGATCTGGGAGCGCTGGGGCTGGGCCGGGTGTGTGGCGCTGATCATCGTGTTCCAACTGCTGACGTTGCTGATCGCCTTGACTGGCTGGAAGCCCCTTAAACCTCAATTGATCCGCACACCATGAACGACACCGTCGCTTTGCCTGCTGCTGAAACATCCACCCGCCGCCGCGCGCTCATCGCCGGCTGCAGCGCCCATGCCGTACACGATGGCCTCACCGATGTGATCTACGTTCTGCTGCCTATCTGGCAAGCTCAATTCGCCTTGTCCTACGTCCAGATCGGCCTGTTGCGCGGCGCCTATTCCGGGATGATGGCGGTGTTCCAACTGATGGCCAGCCGCGCCGCCACACGCTGGGGGCGTACTCCGATGCTGGTGGGCGGCACCGCGCTGGCGGGTGTCGCTTACCTGTTGGTCGGGCAAGCCAGCGGGTTGACCGTGCTGTTGTTGGCGCTGCTGCTTGGCGGCCTGGGCGCCAGCACCCAGCACCCGCTGGCATCCTCGATGATCACGGACGCGTATGAGGAGGGTGGTGGCGTCAAGCAAGCGCTGGCCCACTACAACTTTTCCGGCGACATCGGCAAAACCCTGATTCCCGGCCTGGTTGGCCTGTTGCTCACGCTGATCAGTTGGCGGGCCAGCGCCACACTGTTGGGGCTGCTCGGCCTGGCGGCGGCGGGGTTGCTGTGGTGGCTGATCCCCGGTCAGCCACACGCAGCCGCATCCACAACCAAGCCCCAGCCTTGCACCGCAACCGGCTCCGCGGCCGGCCTGCGCGCATTGATCCTTACCGGCACTATCGACAGCGCCGTGCGAATGGGTTTTCTCACCTTCCTGCCGTTCCTGCTGCAAGCCAAAGGCGCGGGCACGGCCGGTATCGGCCTGGCGTTGACGCTGCTGTTCATCGGCGGTGCATTCGGCAAACTGTTCTGCGGCTATCTCGGCGTGCGTATCGGCATGATGAAAACCGTCTGGCTGACGGAAACCAGCACGGCGCTGCTGATCGTCGCCGCGCTGTATCTGCCGCTGGCTGGGCTGATGCTGATGTTGCCGGTGTTGGGGCTGGTGCTCAATGGCACCTCGTCGGTGCTGTACGGCGCCGTGCCGGACCTGGTCAGCCCCGGCAAACGGGAACGGGCCTTTGCGCTGTTCTACACCGGCACCATTGGCGGCGGAGCGCTGGCGCCGGTGCTGATGGGGGGCGTAGGCGATGCGCTGGGCGTGCCGGTGGCGGTGATGGTGTTGGCGGGGATGTTGCTGGTGACGTTGCCGTTGGTGTGGGAGGTGCGAAGGAGTTTAAGAAACGAGGTTTAAGCGGGTTTGGCTTACGGCAGTCGGTGCTTGTTCGCCTTGCCCCTCGCTGTCTTTATTTGGAAGGGCGTAGGGCTTTATCTATCACAGCGAGGGTTTGTTTTTCTGTTTGCCGAGCTTAGGCGTACCCAACACGCGATTCAGCTCTCCTGCAACGGCGATCAATTGCTGTTCCAGCGCCTCCACTTCGGATTGACTGATTCCGCTGTTGATGACCTGAAGTGTCTTCAGCGGTTTTTTAGGCGTGGGTGCCAGATCATGAACATCCTGAGAAATCAGCGCTTGCCGAAGAATGTTGTTGATGACGGTCTGGTAACCCGTACCGGCATTTTCAGCCCTTTCGCGAGCCGCCTCGATCACCGAGTCGTCGAGCATGATGGTGATCCGGGTTTTGCCTTTACTGCTGGCGACAGCGCCGCGTTTAGTGGTGCTGAGGTCGTATTCGTCTTTCATGATTCAAGCCTCCAGATACTTCCGGTCGTTCATTTCTGGATGCGAGTCTTGCGCTGATAGGTCTCACAAAATTCGGGTCCCGATAGGTATAGGCGAGCACCAATGTTCTTCCTTTCGCGTCCTTCCCGATGATGCACCAGCGATACTCGTCATGGTCATGGGTTTGCCATACCAGTGCTGATTCGTCATAAAACACCGGTTCCGTATCCGCCCGGCTCAAGCCGTTGTGCTTGCTTTTATTGAGCGTGTTTTTCGCGGCGTCATATTGAATTCTGAAGGTTTTAATTATGCATATTTTATATGTATATAAAAGCGGTTGTCGGGACCGCTGACCTTCAGATCTATGGGCGTTTGAATCTGTCCATCGACGTTGACTTGGAGTGTGGGGAGCAGAGAATTAGCGTGTAGGAGGTGTTACTGACAGAAGCGGCACAGGATCGCGTGCGGTAGGTTTCCCTTTCCAGCCCACCCATACCAAGGGGAAGGCCAGCCAAAGAATGAAATGCACCCTAGAAGGACTGGGCCAACGTAAACGGAATACGCAACGCACCGATGGGGCCTTCACGTGTACCGCACATTTCATCGTGGACGCAGTGCTGTACCAGCACACAAGGAAACGCCGGAACCCGTTGCAACAGGTCGCGCAAATGCGTGGTCGAGCCGATACGCATCGGTTTCGCATCCTCGTCCAGCAGCGTCATCGCCGTATGCTCGAGCCTGACGCGCGCGATGTAAAAACCGCCCTCCAGCGACAGCAGCTCCAGCTCGCGTATCTCACCCTTCACGGCCAGTTCGGTCAGCATTTGCATATTCATGATTCAGCCTCGCAGTGGGTCGTTCATTGGCGACGAAAGAACAGCGTGACCTGGCCCCATTCGACGCCAAACTTGGACATGCTCGAACGGTTGATCAACGTGTCTTCGTCCATCAAGTACATCCAGTCGTCAAAACTGACTTCGTAGACCGAGCCATCCACCGCCAGGTTGAGGCGGTAGCGCCAACGCAATGCGTTGCCGGCCACCTCGCCAATCGCCTCGCCAACCACATCCCCCGCGCGCCCGCGCCAGCGCCCAGGGCCATCCGGTGTCAACGTCCACACCCGCTGCTGGCGCGTGCCATCGCTGTAGAGAAAACGCTCGTCGAGAATCAACGCATCGCCCTCGCGTCGGCTGGCGATATCTACCTCAAAGCGCTTGGCCACTTCCCCCGAACGCTTCTGGAATATGCCCCAGGCCTTGACGGGTTTGCTGAAGAAACGCTCCAGGTCCAACTGCGGTTGCTGGTCGGCGTAGTGGTCGACCTCTACGTTGCCGCAGCTGCACAGGCTCAATACCAGAAGCAGTGAAACCAGTAGGCGTGCCATGGACCGGCTCCTTGATCGTGTGGGGCGGGGTACTGAGGTTCAAGGATTGATAGTTGTACAAAAATATTGTTTTGTACATGTTTCGCGGTGTTTATTTTGAAGGCTTCCGAGGCTTTGAAGCGCCCGACTCTATATTCCACCCATAAAAAAACCGGCCACCAAGGACCGGTTTTTACATCCCCCGTCAAAACCATCCTGACGCGAGATCAATATCTGAGTGGAGCGGGTGAAGGGAATCGAACCCTCGTTATCAGCTTGGGAAGCTGGAGTAATGCCATTATACGACACCCGCTCAGAGCGGCTGACTTTGTACCAGATGTGCGCCGCGATTTGAAGTTTTTCTTTGAGAAATGTGCAGGTTGCGCGTGTTTGCGTAGGCAACGAGCCGACCGACTGTAGGAGCGGGCATGCTCGCTCCTACAGTCGGCTGTGTTTCAGAGCGCAAAGGCATGCTGCGCCTGGCCCTGGTGATAGCGCAATCGGCTGGTCTGCCGCGCGGGCTTCAGAAAGCCGACCACGGCGTCGCGGCTGTCGCGGCAGGCCGCTTTGTGCTCCATGTCCAGAAAATGCCCGGTCGCCTGGATCGTGCTGAAGCTGCTGTTTGGCACGTATTGCCCGAACTGCTGGGCATCCTCGGCGCTGGTGTATTCGTCCCATTCACCGTTCATGAACAGCACCGGCACGGTGATCTGGCGCGCGGCCTTGAGGTAGCACAGCCGGTCGCTGTTGAGTACGTGGCTGATGTGGAAGTGCATCTGCCCGTATTCATGCTCGGCCAGGCTGCTGACGTGGCGGTAGTTGAAGCGCTTGAACAGCGACGGCAGGTGTTTGCCGATGGTGCTGTTGACCAGGTGGCCGACGCGGTCGCGGTCGAGCTTGCCGAGGTAGTCGACGCCGCGTTCGAGATAATCGCGCATGGGCGCGTTGATCACCGGCGAGAACGAGCTGATCACCGCCTTTTCCACGCGGCGCGGGCGCTGGGCGAGGGCGACGAGGGTGGCGGCGCCGCCCCAGGAGAAGGACAACACGTGTTCGGCGGCGAAGTGGTCGATGAGTTCCAGGAGGATCTGGCCTTCGACTTCCTTCGTCAGCATCTGCTCGTGGCGGTTATGGATTTTGGAGCGACCGGCGTAGGGCTGGTCGTACAAAACCACATTGAACTGCGGGTACAGGCTTTTCACGGTTTGGGCGAAGGAGGCCGTGGTGGCCATGGAGCCGTTGACCAGGATGATGGTCTTTTCAGCCGCGTCCGCGCGATAGAACTCCGTGTAAACCCGATACTGACCCTGTATATCCAACACAGCGATTTCTGGCCTCATGTCGTAAGACTCCTGGCAAGCGGGTAGGGCGCGCAGATCACTCTGCACGAGCTTTGTGACAGGTAGGCATACGCCTTGAAGATGAGCGCCCATGTCGCGCCGATGACGGCTGGCCGACGGGTGTTACCAGGGCGGGTTGTTTGCCGGGAAGGCCCGTGGATCAAGCGCGGGCGCGGCAAGGTGTTTCTTGGAGGTTATAGGCGACTCGCCAGTCATCTTTTGGCTGACGTTTTGATTCAAGCAGTCGGTTCGGGATGTCGCAAGTCGCAGGGATGGGTTTTAGCCATCACCGGCCGAACGGTCGTCAGACCTGGCGGATTTCATCGGCGCTCAACGCTCGATACTCACCGGGCGCCAGCGCGTCATCCAACGCCAGCGGCCCCATGCGTTCCCGATGCAAGCGCAGCACCTTGTTGTCGAAGTGCCCGAACATGCGTTTCACCTGGTGATAGCGACCTTCGATGATGCTCAAGCGTGCCAGGCGAGGCGCCAACAGCTCCAGCTGGGCCGGTTGAGTCGTCAGGTCTTCAAACGCGAAATACACGCCCGCCGCGAAGGTGGCGGCGTATTCCGCGCCGATCGGTTGTTCGGTCTCCACCAGGTAGACCTTGGGCAGTTTGGTCGTCGGTTGCGTCAGGCGCCGCGACCACTGGCCGTCGTTGGTGATCAGCATCAGCCCGGTGGTGTTGAAGTCCAGGCGGCCGGCGATGTGCAGCTCGTCCTTGTCCGGTTCGTCCAGCCAATCCAGCACGGTCGGGTGCTGGGGATCGCAGGTGGCGCTGACGCAGCCCTGGGGTTTGTGCAGCATGAAATAGCGCGCCGGTTTACCCGCCTGCAGCACCTCATCGTCCACGCACACCCGGCTGAATTCGCGCACCTCGTGGTGAGGATCGCTGACGGGCACGCCATCGACGCTCACCCGCCGTTCCACCAACAGCAGGCGCACTTGCTGGCGATTGAAACGCGGCAGGTTGCTGAGGAATCGATCAACCCGCATTACAACGGCTCAGCCCCGCGCAACTGTGCATCGACCTGGGCACAGCGCGGGCACAGGCAGGCCTGGTTGCGTAATGCATCGGGCAGGGCTTCGAGCACCGCCGGGTCGATGGTGACGCTGTAGCACCAGCAGGCCTGGTCGGCGGTGCGCGGGTCGGCCAGGGTGCAGTCGTTGCGGGCGCCGCAGGCGGGGCAGAGGGTGGCTGTGGTCATCGTTCGGTTCAGGCTGGATCGGGCAGGGCGCCGAAGGTCCCTGCACGATACAGCGCCGCTCAGTCCCGTTCCAGCACCACGACCCGCTGGCCGGCGCCAATCGCGCTGCCGGGCTGCACGGTGATTTCCCGCACCACTGCGGCGAACGGCGCCGGCAGCGCGATCTCCATTTTCATCGACTCCAGCACCACCAGCACATCGCCGGCGGCAACGCGTTCGCCCACCGCCACCCGGACCTGCCACAGATTGCCCGCGATATGGCTGTCGATGCTGTGCTCATTGGCCTTCAGCGGCGTGTCCTGCGCGAGCGGCGCTGGCGCTTCCTCGCTGTCGAAGTGCGCCTGGCCGCTGGCGATCCAGCGTTCGCGCTCGGCATTGAACGCCTGTTGCTGGTGCTCACGAAACGCATCGATACCGGTGGCTTCACGCGCCAGAAAATCCTGGTAGTCCGCCAGGTTCAACACGCTGTCCTCGATGTGCAACGCAAAGCGCCCCAGCGGAAAGTCCCGACGAATCTTTACCAGTTCTTCGGCACTCACCGGGTAGAAGCGGATCTGGTCGAAAAACCGCAGCAGCCACGGCTTGCCGTCGAAGGCCGCGACTTCGCGATAGCGGTTCCACATCTGCAACGTGCGCCCGACGAACTGATAGCCGCCGGGGCCTTCCATGCCGTACACGCACAAATACGCGCCGCCGATGCCCACCGAGTTCTCGGCGGTCCAGGTGCGGGCCGGGTTGTATTTGGTGGTCACCAGGCGATGACGCGGGTCCAGCGGCGTGGCCACCGGGGCGCCGAGGTAGACATCGCCCAGGCCCATCACCAGATAGCTCGCTTCGAACACGGTGTGGCGCACCGCGTCGAGGTCGGCGAGGGCGTTGATGCGGCGGATGAACTCCAGGTTGCTCGGGCACCACGGCGCGTCCTTGCGCACGGTGGTCATGTATTTGTCGATGGCCAACTGGCACGCCGGGTCATCCCAGGACAGCGGCAGGTGGACGATGCGCGAAGGCACTTGCAGGTTGGGCGTGGCGCACACGGCCGTCCATTCGCCGCTGATCAGCGCCAGCAGGTCGGCCAGGGGCAATTGTTCCGGCTGGTAGTGGACCTGCAGCGAGCGGATGCCCGGCGTCAGGTCGATCACGCCGTGCCGTGCGTGGGTTTCGAGGGCCTGCATCAGCGCGTGGGCGCGAAAGCGCAGCACCAGGTCGAGCTCGGGCGCGCCGATTTCCAGCAGCAGGTGGGTGTCGCCGGCCAATCGGGCAACCAGACGCGTATCTTCCTGGCCGATATCCAACACCACAGGCGACGCGGGCCAATGTGGGCGCGGGCTTGCTCGCGATGGCATCGCCTCGGTGTTGCTGTGAGCGCGCGTCGCCTGCATCGCGGGCAAGCCTGGCTCCGGCATTTGATCCCATTTCAGCGCGAGATCGCGGGCGGTCTCGAGGTTCACCGGTTCGAAGCGCAGTTTGTCGCCGGCCTTGAGTTGCCCGAGTTGCCACAGGTCGGCTTCGATCACCGTCACCGGGCACACGAACCCACCCAGGCTCGGCCCGTCCGGGCCGAGGATCACCGGCATGTCCCCGGTGAAATCCACCGCGCCGATCGCATAAGGGTTGTCGTGGATATTCGACGGATGCAGCCCGGCCTCGCCGCCATCGGTACGCGCCCACAACGGCTTGGGGCCGATCAACCGCACGCCGGTGCGGCTGGAGTTGAAATGCACTTCCCACTGTGTGGCGAAGAAGGTGTCGATGTACTCGGGCCGGAAGTATTCCGGCGCGCCGTGGGGGCCATAAATCACCCGTAGCGTGCGGACCTGCGCCAGCGGTTGCGCGACCAGTTGCCGGCCTGCGGTGACGTCGACCAGCGGCAACAGATGCAGCACGTCGCCCGCGCGCAACGCCCGCCCGCCATGCCCGCCGAACTGGCCCAGGGTGAAGGTGCTTTGGCTGCCCAGGTAGTCCGGCACTTGCAGCCCGCCGCGCAGGCACAGGTAACTGCGCGCGCCGGCCCCGGCGAGGGTGCCGAGGCTCAACAGCGATCCGGCTTCGATCCGCAGCGTGGTGTTCATCGGCACGGGGTGATCGTCCAGCAGCAGCGGAATATCCGCCCCGGTCACCGCCACCACGGCGGTGCAGTTGAAGCGCAACAGCGGCCCGCTCATGGTGATCTCCAAGGCTGCCGCGCCTTCGCGATTGCCCAGCAGACGATTGCCCAGGCGCAGCGCGCGGCTGTCCATCGGCCCCGACGGCGGTACGCCCACGGCCCAATAACCGAGGCGTCCGGGATAGTCCTGCACGCTGGTTTGCGTGCCCGCGCTGAGCACTTCGAACGTGTGGGCAACGTAGACCAGATCTTCCAGGCAGCGCGTCCACGGATGGCCACCGGCAAAGGGCGCGGCTAGCAGGATCTGGCGCAGGTAATCGCGGTTGGTTTCCACGCCGTAGAGCTGGCTGTCGCTCAAGGCGCGATGCAAATCCAGGCGCGCCTGTTCGCGGGTGGGCGCCCAGGTGATGAGCTTGGCGATCATCGGGTCGAAGTACGGCGGGATCTCACAACCGGCCTCGACCCAAGTGTCGATGCGCAAGCCTTCGGCCTGCGGAAAATCCACGCAGGTCAACAGCCCCGGGCTCGGCTGGAAATCGCGGCCTGGATCTTCCGCATACAAGCGTGCCTGGATCGCGTGGCCCTGGGGCTTCAACGCCAACTCACTCAATGGCCGCATGTCTCCCGCCGCCAGTTGCACCATCCAGCGCACCAGGTCCACGCCCCACACTTGTTCGGTGACGCCGTGTTCCACCTGCAACCGCGTGTTCACTTCCAGGAAGTAGAAGCGACTGTCTGCGCTATCGAAGATGAATTCCACGGTGCCGGCGCTGCGGTAGTTGACCGCCTTGGCCAGGGTGATGGCGGCCGAGCACAGGGCCTCGGCCATGCCTTCGGGCAGGTTCGGCGCCGGGGTTTCTTCGAGGACTTTCTGGTTGCGCCGCTGCACCGAACAATCGCGCACGCCAAGGGCGATCACCTCGCCCGCGCCGTCGCCGAACACCTGCACCTCCAGGTGGCGAGCGTGCTCGATGTACTTCTCGATAAACACGCCGGCATCGCTGAAGTTGTTCTGGCCCAGGCGCTTGACGGCGTCGAAGCACTCATTCAACTCCGCGGCGTGGCGGCATACGCGCATGCCGATGCCGCCGCCGCCGGCGGTGCTCTTGAGCATGACCGGGTAGCCCACGCGGTCGGCGGCGAGCATGGCGGCGTCGAGGTTGTCGAGCAGTTCGCTGCCTTCGAGCAAGGGGAGGTGGTGTTGCTTGGCCAGCGCCCGTGCGGTGTGCTTGAGGCCGAATACGCGCAGCTGTTGCGGGGTCGGCCCGATAAAGGCGATGCCGGCGTTTTCGCAGGCTTGCGCGAAAGCGGCGTTTTCCGAGAGAAAGCCGTAGCCGGGATGAATCGCCGTGGCGCCGCTGGCCTTGGCGATGGCGAGGATTTTGTCCACCGCCAGGTAGGTGCCGGCCGCGGCGCCTTCACCGAGGCTGTAGGCTTCGTCGGCGTGTTGGATGTGCAGGCTGGCCGCATCGGCTTCGGCGTACACGGCGACGCCCTTTACATGCAGCTCGCGCAAGGTGCGCAGGATGCGGCAGGCGATGGCGCCACGGTTGGCGATCAAGAGTTTTTCGAACATGGCAAAACCCTGCGGGCCGTCCCGCAAAGTGAAGGAGCACTACGGTCGTCCGCAGTGCATGTCGTGAGTGTGGGAGGGGGGGGGGCTCCCGATGGTGGTGAGCCAGTGGGTGCGTGTTTGGCTGACTTGCCGCCATCGGGGGCAAGCCCCCTCCCACAGGGTTCAGCGGTTTTGAAGACACTGCCCGGCTCGGGCCTGGCAGAGTGCAAATAACCAACTGCGCAAGCGCTTGAGTGTCAGTTCCATACAAGTAACTCCGCAGGCGTCGGGTTGTAGGCGTTGCACGGGTTGTTCAATTGCGGGCAGTTGGAGATCAGCACGATCACGTCCATCTCGGCGCGCAGGTCGACGTATTTGCCGGGGGCGGAAATGCCGTCTTCGAAGGTCAACCCGCCGTCGGCCGTGACCGGCACATTCATGAAGAAATTGATGTTCGGGCCAATGTCGCGTTTGCCCAGGCGACCGTCATGGGCGCAGGCCCGCAGGTAGTTGTCGCGGCAGCTGTGCATGTAGCGTTTTTCCAGGGCGTAGCGCACGGTGTTGCTCTCTTGGGCGCAGGCGCCGCCGAGGGTGTCGTGGCGCCCGCAGGTGTCTGCGACGAGGGTCAGCATCGGTTGGCCGAGGTTGGAATAGAGCACGCTGCCGGCGCCCAGGTACACGCTGTTCTGGCGGCGCAAGGTGCGTTGCACGTCGTAGCGCTCGCGCGGGTTTTTCACGCTGTAGAACAGCGTGTCGACCGCCTGGTTGCCCTCCAGGTCAAGGATGCGCAGGGTCTGCCCGGCCTTGACCTCCATCAGCCACGGCTCGCCGGCGGGAATGGTGGCGCGGTACACCGCCGTGTCGGGTTGTTTCAGTGCGATAGACATGGCAGCTCCTCAGGCGAACAGACGGTCGGTGTTGATAAAGCCGCGCGCGTTTTCCGGGCGCGAGGTGCGGCAGTGTTCGGCGACGCTTGGGTCGGCGTTCATCCAGCTCAGTTTCAGCGGTTGCGGGGCGTAGTCGGGGTTGGGGTCCATCGGATGCTGCAGCGCGGTGAGCACCACCAGGGTGTCCATCGGTGCGTAGAGTTCGATGTAGTCGCCCGCCTTGGAATTGCCCGGCACGAAATGCAGGCCACCGTTGTCGTCCACGCTGACTTTGCTGAACAGGTTGAGGGTCATCAGCAGGTCGGACAGCCCCAGGCCCCACTTGCCCAATTCCACCAGCAGGTTGTCGGTGCCGTTGCGATAGAAACCGTTGCGCAGTTCCTGATAGCGCCCCTGGCCGTACTTCTCGGCCACCTCGGCCGCGCACAGCACGCCGCCGATGCTGTCACTCCAGCCGCAGGTGTCGGCGGTGATGGCGGCCAGCACGCGGCCCATGTCCGAGTACAGGCAATGGCCGCGGGTGAGCTTGGCGGTGTGTTGGCATTTGAGGCTGTCGGGCAGGTTCAGGCGTTCGGTTTTTTCGTTCGCGTTGAGCAGGGTCAGGCTGACGTTGGCGCCACCGCGCAGGTCGGTGAGGCGCAGCAGTTGACCGCGCTTGAGCACGAAGGAGCGGTGGCCGCCGCCGGGCAGTATTTCTTCGGCGAACGGCGGGAACAGTTGAGTCGAATCGGTCATTTGGAAGTCGCTCCAAGTTCGGCGGCGAGCGCCTTGCGCCGCTCGCCGTTCAAAGGGATGTCGTAGGTGATACGGGCGCCATAGGCGCCGGGGGCGTGGGGGTCGACGCGGACCTTGTCGAACACCAGCAGGCGCGTGCCGAGGCTGAAGCCTTCGCTGAGGTCGTGGGTGACCATGAACACCGTCAGCCGGGTTTCGCGCCACAGCTCCAGCAGCAACTGGTGCATGTCTTTGCGGATGCCGGGGTCGAGGGCGCCGAAGGGTTCGTCCAGCAGCAAGACGCGCGGTTTCATGATCAGGGCCTGGGCGATGGCCAGGCGTTGTTGCATGCCGCCGGAGAGTTGCGCCGGGTACTTGTCCAACGCGTGGCCGAGGCCGACTTTGTGCAACAGCGCGGCGGCCTGTTCGCGCGCGGCTTTTTTGGCTTTGCCGAACAGCCGTCCGAGCAACGGCGCGCGCGGCAGTTCGAGGCCGAGGGCGACGTTGTCGAGCACGCTCAGGTGCGGGAACACCGAGTAGCGCTGGAACACCACGCCACGGCTGGCATCCGGTTCGCCGGCCAGCGGTTGGCCGTCGAGCAGGATGTGGCCCTTGCTCGCGGTTTCCTGGCCCAGCAGCAGGCGCAGAAACGTCGATTTGCCGCAGCCGGAGGTGCCGACCAGGGTGCAGAATTCGCCCTCGGCGACCTGCAGATTCAAACCCTCCAGCACCACCTGATCGCCGTAGCGCTGCCACACATTGTTGACGCTGATAAAGCTCATGCCCGCGCTCCTTCATACCAGGGGAACGCGCGCCGGGTCAGGGCCTTGAGGCCCCAGTCCATCAGCCAGGCGAGCAGGGTGATCCACACCACGTAGGGCAGGATCACGTCCATCGCCAGGTAGCGGCGCACCAGGAAGATCCGGTAGCCCAGGCCGTCGGTGGAGGCGATGGCTTCGGCGGCGATCAGGAACAACCACGCCGAGCCCAGCATCAGCCGCAGCGAGATCAGCAGGCGCGGCAACAGTTGTGGCAACACCACGCGCAGCATCAGGGTCCAGGTCGACGCGCCGAGGGTCTGTGCCTTCACCAGCAGTTCCACAGGAATTTCGCGTGCGCGCTGTTCCAGGTCGCGGGCCAGGCACGGGGTGACGCCGATGACGATGAGCATCACCTTGGACAATTCCCCCAGGCCGAACACGATGAACAGGATCGGCAGGATCGCCAGCGGCGGCACCATCGACAGTACCGTCAGCAACGGCGACAACGGCGCGCCGAACAATGGCAACGTCCCGGCGGCGATGCCCAGGCACAGGCCGGCGAGGGCACTGATGCCCAGGCCGAGCGCGAGGCGGCGCAGGCTCGACGCGCTGTCCTGCCACAGCACGTATTCGCCGGTGCGGCTGTCGGCGCTCAACGCCAGGCGCTTGACCGCCTCGAGCATTTGCCCGGCGCTGGGCAGCAGTTTGTCGTTGGGGTTATCCGCCAGGCGCTCGGCCGAGCCCACGAAGTAGGCGAACAGCAGCAGGGCGAACGGCAGCAGCACCAACAACAGGCGGCTGGAGCGGTCCGGGTGACGGTTGATCAGGCGCATGGCCGGGTCCTCTTACAACGTGCCGTCGGCGGCCATCTGCACGTAGCGGGGGTCGAACTGCAGCTTGAGGTTGGCCTTGTCGCCGCTGGTCACGCCATTGGCGAAGCTCATGCCCACGGCGCTGGTGTCCTTGGCCCCTTCACCCAACAGGCCGTGTTCAAACGAGAACTCGGCGACCTTGCGCATGGTCGCTGGCAACTGCGCGCTGGTGGCGAAGGCCAGGGCTTCCTTGGGCGTGGCGAACAACTTGGTGGTGTCCAGTTGCGACTGAAACCCCTTGAGGTCGGTGCCCGAGGCCTTGGCCATGTGTTCCAGGGCTTCGCTGCTGGCGGCGCCTTTGGCGTTCATCAGGGCGACCACTTCGAACCAGGCGCCGGTGAGGGCTTTGCCCAGGGCCGGGTTGTCTTTGAGGGTCTGGGTGTTGACCACCATCATGTCCATGATTTCGCCGGGCACTTTGCTGGAGTCGAACACCTGGGTGACGCCGGGTTTGGCGTTGATCGCAGAGAGCATCGGGTTCCAGGTCGTCACCGCTTGTACCTGGTCGGTGTTGAAGGCGGCGGCGATGTCGGCGTCGGAGGTGTTGACCACTTTCAGGTCTTTTTCGGTGAGGTCGGCCGACTCCAGCGCGCGGGCCAGCAGGTAGTGCGACACCGACAGTTCCACCAGGTTGACGTTCATGCCCTTGAGGTCGGCGACGGTCTTGCCGCTGCCTTTGATCACCACGCCATCGTTGCCGTTGGAGAAGTCGCTGACCACCAGCGCGGTGCTGTCGACGCCACCGGCGGCGGGGATGGTCAGGGCGTCCATGTTGGTCATGGTGCAGCCGTCGAACTGGCCGGCGGTGTACTGGTTGATGGACTCGACGTAGTCATTGAGTTGCACCACGTCGATGGTGATGCCGTACTTCTTGGCCCACTTGTCGAGGATGCCTTGGCTGCCGGCATACTCCCACGGCATCCAGCCGGCATAGATCGTCCAGCACACGCTGAAGTGGTCTTTGACGGCGGCCTGGGTCTGGACGCTCAGCACAGCAGCAAAGGCGGCGGCGAGCAGGGCGGGTAAACGGATTGAGGGCATGGGGCTTCTCCAGTTGATCGAGGGCGAGCAGGAGCAACGCGGCACCGTGAACGGTGGCTTGTCTCCCGGGCTTTTATCCCGCCGTGTAACCTCAACTGGAGGTCGCCGACTCTCGGACCAGCCACTCGCGTTTCGCGAGCCGGAACCCTAGTCAGCCATTGCAAATTGTGGTGCCGCGAACCTGTGATGAATCCTGCACGCAAGAGGCTAAGCGAGAGTCATGCCAAGTAGGGCGCGGGCGTGTAGGTCGCGGGTTTGCGCGCAACGCCCGACGCTCGAGTGCGTGCGGCTGCGTTGCACTGGTGCGCCGTCGCACTGCAATGAGGCATTCGGTTCGTCTGAAACAGATGTTTCAGTCTGTGTCGAAATCGCACCAGTTTCGCTTTTTGATGTCAGATATTTCGTCATTCAGCAAAAGTTGAATGCCGCCCGCCAGCGTCGCTGGCGGTGCTCTTTCGCGGTCCAGGAGGCCGCCATGTATCGACGACTGCTTCTTATCGCTGTGCTCGGTCTGTCCCTTTCTGCGTGCGTGCCCTATTACGATGGAGGCCCAGGTTATTACCGTTCCGAGGTCTATACCGCGCCCGCGCCGGTGTATTACTACGGCGGCGGCCCGGCGTATCAATATCGGCGTGACTATTACCCGGCGCCGCGTTACTACGCGCCGGCGCCGCGTTATTACCAGCCGGCGCCTCGCATGGGTTACCGGCCTTATCCAAACCAGGGTTGGGGGGATCGCTGGGGCAATGGCGGGCACGGTCGCGGTGGCGATCGTGGCGCTGGTCGCGGCGGTCATCGTTGACCGCTCTTGAAGGCAAGCGGCGCAGGCAGCGCCGCTTTTTCGTAGCATTTAGCAGTACTGTCAGATTTAACAGCTATCGTTTGGGTTTCTAGTGTATTCAACTGGGAGCGGCCGTTGTGTCTCTTCGACCGCCCAGTGAGCGAAGGAACCCCCGATGATCAGACAATTGATGTGCGTTTTACTCCTCATGGTCGGCGGCGTTGCACACGTGCAAGCGAACCAAGGCTGCCCTTATCCCTCGGCAATCAAGTACGTTGATGGCTACTTCCAGGCGACGGTAGGAACACTCGTCTGGCAAAGCCCGAAGATCGGCTATCGGGAGTTTGTCGACCAATTCATTGGCGCCATTTTTACCCCGGGCAAGGCACAGGATCGGGAAAACGGCTATGTAGACAAGTGCAGCTACCTGACCGGTGACGGTCAGAGAGTGGACTTGCGGTACGGCAAATCGGCAGAGGTGGAGACGATGTCGCTGACCGGTACTTTGCATTGGCACCTTGCCAGCGACCCCTTCGGCCTGCCGGTGTATATCTGCCAGGACAGTCAGCCGGACAATTGCGCATTCACGGTTAAAAAGCCAAAAAACTGACTGTCAAAAGTAGGAAAAATCCGCGAGCGGATGGCGGCCTTCCCAGGCTTTGTTGAAATGCGCCTGCACCACGGCCTGCGGAATGGCATTGATATCCGGCCAATGCCAATGAGGCTGCTGGTCTTTGTCGATCAACCGCGCGCGGACCCCTTCGCTGAATTCCGGGTGGCGGCAGCAATTGAGGCTCAGGGTGTATTCCATCTGGAACACCTCGGCCAGCGACAGGTGGCGGGCGCGCTGGAGCTGTTCCCACACCAGGTGCGCGGTCAGCGGGCAGCCTTCGCTGAGGGTCTTGCCGGCGCGGCTGAGCAACGGGTCGGCGTGCTCGCGCAACGGGCTCAAGGCCCGCCAGGCACTGCGCACGTCACTGACATCCAGCCACTCATCGATCTGCGCCCGGCGTGGCAGCCATTGCGCTTCGGGTTGCTGGTCGATGGCTTCCTGGGCCAAGGCCTTGAGCAGGCTGTTGAGCTGCATCGCGGTCTGTTCCTGCCAGTTCAGTTGCAACAGGCCTTCGAGCAGTTCGTCTTGCTGGTCGTCGCGCATGAAGCGGTCGGCCAGGCCCAAATCGAGTGCGTCGCGGCCGTTGATGTGCGCGCCGGTCAGGCCAAGGAACAACCCCAGTTTGCCCGGCATGCGTGACAGGAACCAACTGGCGCCCACATCCGGGTACAGGCCGATGCTGATCTCGGGCATGGCCAAGCGGCTGCTGGGGGTGACGATACGCACCGAGGCGCTTTGCAGCAGGCCCATGCCGCCGCCCAGCACATAGCCGTGACCCCAGCAGATCAACGGTTTGGGGTAGGTGTGCAGGCGATAGTCGAGGCGATATTCCGCGGCAAAAAACTGCGCGGCCAGCTCCGGCACGACGCCGGGTTGTTCACGGCAGGCCATGGCCAGGCTGCGCACTTCGCCGCCGGCGCAAAATGCCTTGGGGCCCTTGCCGCGCAACAGCACGCAGACGATGTTCGGGTCTTTGGCCCAGGCGTCCAGGCGATCGCCCAGGGCCAGGATCATCGGCAGGGAGAGGGCGTTGAGGGCCTTTTCGGCGTCCAGGCTGGCGATGCCGATGCGCGCGCCGCCGCTGCCGGTCAGCTCTTCGAAGTGCAGGTTCATCGTGACCTCAATCGGGAAGGTGAAGGTTGAGTATGATCCCTTCATGGGAAAGTGCCGGTTGTGTGTCAGATCAATTGACAAGCGGGGTCGGCTTTCCTAGGGTTCGCCTCATTCTTTTTTACAAGACCAGTCAATCATGAGCGAAGGCGACCGTATCAAACTCGAACCCAGCTGGAAACACGCCCTGCGCGATGAGTTCGAGCAGCCCTACATGGCCCAGTTGCGTGAGTTCCTGCGCCAGGAACACGCGGCCGGCAAGGAGATCTACCCGCCTGGCCCGCTGATCTTCAACGCGCTCAACTCCACGCCGCTGGACAAGGTCAAGGTGGTGATCCTCGGCCAGGACCCCTACCACGGCCCCGGCCAGGCCCACGGTCTGTGTTTCTCGGTGCAACCGGGCGTGCCGGCGCCGCCGTCGCTGGTCAATATCTATAAAGAGCTCAAGCGCGACCTGAATATCGACATCCCCAACCACGGTTGCCTGCAAAGCTGGGCCGACCAGGGCGTATTGCTGCTCAACACCACCATGACCGTGGAACGCGCCAACGCCAACGCCCATGCGGGCAAGGGCTGGCAGTTTTTTACCGATCGGATCATCGAAGTCGTCAGCGAGCACCAGCCGCACCTGGTGTTCCTGCTGTGGGGCGCGCATGCACAGAGCAAGCAGAAGCTGATCGATGCGACCAAGCATCTGGTGCTGACGTCGGTCCACCCGTCGCCGTTGTCGGCATATCGCGGCTTTCTGGGCTGCGGGCATTTCAGCCGCACCAACAAGTTTCTTGAGCAGAATGGCGAGACGCCGATTGATTGGGTGTTGCCACCCGTCTGAGGGGCCGGCGCGTTGTGTTCCCGGGTTAGCGGGAGCACACCGTCTGTGGGGGGCAACGGTCTTGTGTCCGCCCTACCTGTTACTTTTGACAGTATCCAACCACCGCGTTTCCTAATTAACTGTTCTCCCGGCCTTATCGCTCTGCTGTTCAGCAGCACGCAGCCAGCGGCCAGTCACTGAACCCAGTGTTGAGGAGAGTGGAAATGCCTAATAACACACCATCGGACAAGCGCTTATCCAAAAGCGGCCTTCCAACTCCGAAAATGGCGGCTGAACCCGTGGTACCGCCACCTTTCGCGTTGCCTTTATTGAGTGATGAAACGGCGTACACCATTCCACGTTCGGCGCAGGCGGCGGACTTGCCGGTAGAAGTCCAGACGTTATGGGCCGGTGGGGATGGGCTGGATCCTGGCGAGGTGACCGTCATCAGATTTTATTGGGATGATGAATCGACGCCGTTCGCTACCGCGTCCCGTACCGCATTTTATGATGAGAGCGACCTGCCGGTGGTCGGGCTTGTGCCGCAGATAAAACTGAACTCACCCGGCCTGCATTTGCTGCGCTACACCGTGACGTTGGTGCCGGGCGATACGGCCGGCCCGTCCAGTCCGATTCTCATTAATATCGACAAGGAGGCGCCTAATCAGAATAACCGGGGGGCACCGTTGATTTTTCCATCAGAGATAGAAAGCGGCGGAGTGACGGATGCGTACCTGGTGTCTAACGGTGATCGCGTCGTGGCACGGGTTCCGCGCTGGCCGGACATTCGGCTTGAGGATGAAGTGACGGCCGACCTGGTGCGTTTGCCCCTGAGCAAGGCCAAAGGCAAGCGTCGGGTGCTTGCGGACGGGATCGCCCGTACCACGATCACTCAGGCCCACTTGGATGGCGCTCCCATTGAGCTGATCTTTACCGGTGACGTGCTGCGCAGTCATGTCAACGCTGAATACAATGCCCGTTATTTTTTGAGCGACAGGGGCGGCAACGAAGGCCCGCCTTCACGCACTTCAGTCCTGCTGATAGACCTGACACCCACGCCGGGCACCCTCAGGGCTGTCGACGTTCCCCAATTGGCGATCGACGGGCGGATCGATCTGGAGGATGCTCGGGACCCGGGGTTTCCAGGCGGTGTGTATATACACATCCTGGAAGTGGTCGGGGCCGCGCCCGGCGATGTTCTGCAGCCATTTTGGGACTTCATTGCTCTGCCCCCGATTACCGTCGGCGTAGGCCAGGTCTGGCCGATCGTGGTGCAGATCGACTATGGAACCCTGGCCAGTGGCGGCTTCGAGTTTATCGGCGGTACGATCAGGACGGATTACACCTGGCAGCGCGGGACCGGAACGCCGAGACGTTCACTTCCCAGGTTTGCGCCGGTCAATCTGACCGTCGCAGGGCCGGTAAGCCCGAACAACCCTGACCCGGTGAACCCGTTGCTGGAACGGGTCACTGTCAAAGGCCGAGACGGCGACAACCTGTTGACGATCAGCGACCGGGGCCAGCCGGCGCGGGTTATTGTGCGACTCTATGTCGGCCCTGTTGCGAACCAGTCGTTGGAATTGATGTGGGGCAACCCTCCCGTGCTTGCCGATACCTATACCGTGCGGCCTGAAGACAGGGCGGGGGACGAGATTGCGTTCTTCGTCCCATGGGATCTGATCGAGCAAACACCGGGCGGCATTGTCCCCACGTTCTATTGGACGTTTAACGGAATCAACAGACAGCGTTCGCCCCATACGGATGTGATGGTCAATATTGTACCGATCGATGGGTTGCGCGACCCTGAATTTCCCGATGTCAACTATGGGCCTGCGCCTGATGCAGGCTTTATCAACTGCGACATGCGGCCTTGGGACAGAGGCGTCCGAGTGAGAATTCCCGGCGACAGCAGCCGGTTGTCGGAGCAGGACACGGTTGTCTTGTCTTGGGCGAGCTACGCCAATACCAACGGCAATTCAGATGGCGTCATTCCAGAAACGATCGATACGTTCTCCCATACGCTGACGCAACAAGAGGCGGAGCAGGGCTATGACTTTTGGGTGCCGTTTGACCCCTATATCCTGCTGCCGGGACTTGTAAAGCCGCCTGAGGGGCAAACCAATCCGCGCTATGGCTCGGCGGTCATACAGTATCGGCTGATCAAAAGCGGCGGAGGGGGGATAGGGGATTCCCGTCGGGAACTGGTGTTCATTTCTCTGACTCGCCTCGGCACCCTGCCGCCCTGCATCAGTGATTGAACCTGGCATGTTGTACGTGCAATCGGGAGGGCATGAAGCCTTCCCGGTTTCATTTTCAGACGTTGGATTCCTGCCTTTTTGCGCTATTTCGCAATAAAAAAAGCCGCTTGGACGGTTGTCGTCGAAGGGGCCAGTGGCGGCCTTTCGCTCAATTTTTACATATATCAACCTGTCAAGTTTGACAGTTACGAAGGCTTTTCGAAAAGAGTTTACTGCGCTTGTCAGTGTGAGTTCGTTGAGTCGTTGTGAGTGGCACTGATCAACAGCAGTACACATTTGTCGGAAGTTCCTGAAGGTCCATTCGCGGTGGGCCCTCGGCTCCGTCTACCCAGGAGTTTGTAAAAATGGCAAACCCAGCACGTTTCAAAGATGTAAAGGCGTCTAAAGCGTCTTCGAATAAACCCAACACATGGCCCACCATCCTGACCCCGCCAGCGCCGGCTGATATTCATACGCTGCCGGATGTAGTAGGGGATGACCAACTCGCTGTAGTCAGCGCCGAGCAACAGAGGGACGGGCTGCCCGCGACGATACGGCTCTGGCCGAATGCTGCCGAGTTTCCGGGAGAGTTCGATATCTTGACGGTTTCGCTTGAAGGACAGGCAGTTCAACTTCAAGAGATCGAAGGTCCTGTCACGGCTGACGTGGATATTGTGATCAAGTCGAGCCGTCTTAGAACCCATGGACCGAAAGATATTACCTACTCCGTTACGCTAAGCGGCTTACCCGCTGGCGAGTTTTCCTTGCCGCAGACCGTCTTTGTCGATGCGATCGACCCCAATGGCAATAACCGGCCGGGTGCCCTCACGCTGCCGGTTGATTTGCCATCGGAAGGGGTGACACCTGCGTATTTGGCGGCACATGGTGGCGTCACGCTGACCTTCCCCCGGCCAGTGGATTCAAGACCTGGGGATACTCTTGTGGCGTTTTTTGGCGAGACGGACGATACGGGCAAGACGATTAACGTTCCGCCCACAGGGCCGATTACCCTCACGTATAACACGCTTGAAATTCAGGGCTTCGGAGAGGGCGATTTTTTAATCAGCTATCAGATCTCCGACAGGGCAGGAAATGCCACACAAGTGTCGATACCCCGCACGCTCTCGGTTAGAACGAGCAATCCACCTGTGCTGCTGGCCCCGCTGGTTCCCAATGCAGGCGCTCTGATCGACAAGGAAGAGGCGCGTGATGGGGTGCTGGTGACTGTGCCCACCATCGACAACTTCCACCCCAACGACTGGGTACATATCTTTATGAACGGCATTGAGTTTGGTAGTCAGCGCCTTGGCGTCACGCCAGTATTTGCGTTGCCGTTTGTCGTTGGTTACTCCACCCTGCGCGCAGGTGGCGTGCTGTATACCGCCAGTTTCAAATATGAAGTTCGTCGTGGTCTGGATACATACCCCTCTCCGGAGACCGACGTCCCCGTCGACTTTGTGGAGCCCGGCACGCCGATCCCCGGGGAGGGGCCGGTGGATACAGCACTGGCATTGCCTGTGGTGAGAGGCGATTCGGCGGTTGATAACTCGTTGATTGCGTCCGACCTGGACGGTACGATTCGTGCGACCTTTCCCATCTATGCGGGGCGTACAACGACTCCGGGCACTGAGTTCATCGATCTCTATTACGGGTTCATGGACGGGACGGCTGTCGGTACGTATGGAGTCACGGGTACGGAACCTGAAGGGACCATGATATCGATAACTATCGCGTCGGATATCATTGAAAGCTACGGGAACGGTGAAGTTCCTTGTTGGTATCGGGTACGCAATGCTAACAATTACAAAGAGTCCCATAAGCAGAACGTGAATGTTAACGTCTTTTCGCTTGACGGGTTGGCGGACCCTGTCTTTACCAACCTGTTCACGCCGCCACCGCCTTCCACCGACGCGCCCTTCATTTCCTGTGAGCAAATACCTTGGGTCGGCGTGCCCATCAGGATTTTTGATCCGGTGACGCTCCAGGATGGTGACACCGTCGTTATTCACGCTGTGCGGTATCTCTATTCAGGTGTGACAAAGCCTCCAACGCCGGTGGCGGGCAGTGAGATAAACAGTCCTCCTATAGGGATTGGGCCGTCTGAAAGGATCAACGGTTTCACCTATAATTTTGCCTTGAATTCTTACTTCGACGGCGATACGGCAAGGCGGCGCGGTTGGCTGGAAGTCAGTTGGAGCATCATCCGCTCGGGGCCGCCGCCAGAGAGTGGAACGTCGGACCCTGTTGCGGTGAAGTGGGATATCCGCAGCAGCGCTTCAACAGGGACTTGTGCCCCCATCACCCTAAGAAACGGCTCGTTGGCCTAGGCCTTCATACGCACCTATTCGGGCCTCCAGGTAATCAAAAGTCCCCTCTCGTTGAGGGGATTTTTGTAGGTATTAGATAAGGAATATCCTACATATCCTTTCTTTTTGGATCTTTAGTCTCTGCGGCTCTTGAAAACGGAACCTGCTCGATACGGCTCCGGTTTCGAACTGGAACTTTTTTCTGAGAGTCGCAAAACATGATCCATACCTCTACTCACCCACGTTTTCGTTGTACGCGTTTGTCCACCGCGATCAAGCTCATTGCAGCCGCCCCTCTGTGCCTGTTGGGCGAGCAAGCCTTTGCCGTAAAAGTCATTGATGGGCAAACTGGCCCGGCTTATTTCGACGTCGTCCCTGGCTCGCACACCGACAATTATATTGTGCAACGCGAAGGCGTCTTGAATGTGAAGCCAGGTGGTGTCACGCGTGAGATTCTCGTGACCGGCGCCTCGACCCTCAACATGGATGGAGGCCGCGTTGACGGCTACTCCACTCTCGATGCAGCCATACTTCTGAATCGAAGCAACGCCACCATTGCCAACTCACAGATTACCAGCTACTCCAAGGGTGGCCTGGATATGTCCCGCAGCCTGTCGGAGGATATCGGCTCCGAAGCCGTAGTGAGCAACAGCCAGATCACGGGTGCCACCTACGGCGCTACGGTCACGGCGTTCAGCCATCTGCAGTTGCTCGACGGCTCCACGCTGACCGGCGGCAGCCAGGAAGGCCTGAAGTTGATGGGCGGCAAGGCCACCGTGGTGGGCAGTACCATTACCGGGGCGACTAATGGCGTCACGATGACCCGCGAGCATCGCACGGTAAACGAATCTCCCGTGTTGGTGCTGGAAGGTTCGCGTGTCGAAGGCGTGAGCGGCCCGGCCATTCTGGTGAATCAGACCATTACCGCCGAGATCGATGTAAACAACGGCTCCACGCTGATCGGCGGCAACGGCAACATGCTGGAGCTGACCGGCGGCGGCAATGCCAACATGCGTGTCAACAACAGCGCCCTGGCCGGCAACATCCAGGTAGGCACCGACAGCGCCCTCGACCTGAGCCTTGATGGCGCCATCATGAAGGGCGATGTGATCAACAATGGCGGTAGCGCCAGTGTCGGTCTGAACAACGGCTCGGTCCTCACCGGGCGCCTGGAGCACGTCGATAAACTGGCGATCAACAGCGACGCCACCTGGGTGATGGTCGACCATCAGCAGGTGGGTGACTTGTCCCTGAGCGGCGGCAACGTCAAGTTCGGCGAGACCGGTACGTTCTACCAGCTGGACGTGGCCAACCTGTCGGGCAACGGCACCTTCATCATGAGCGCGGATTTCGCCACCCTGAGCAGCGATTTCCTTAATGTGACCGGCACGTCGTCGGGCGACCACAAACTGCTGATCGCCAGCAGCGGTGCTGACCCGTTGAGCGATGACCGCCTGCATGTCGTACACACCGCCGACGGTGGCGCCCAGTTCAGCCTGATCGGCGATCGCGTGGATGTCGGGACCTATTCCTACAGCCTGATCAATGACAACGACGGCAAGGACTGGCTGCTCGACCCAGGCAGCAAGGTGATCAGCCCGAGCACCAACTCGGTGTTGGCATTGTTCAACGCAGCCCCCACTGTATTGCTGGGCGAAATGACCACCCTGCGCACCCGCATGGGTGAACTGCGCTTCAGCGAAGGTCAGTCGGCTGGGCTGTGGACCCGCGCCTATGGCAACAAGTATGAGGTGTCCAACGACAAGACCGGCTTGGGTTACAGCCAGTCGCAACGCGGCTTCGCGCTCGGTGCCGACGCGCCGGTATCGGGTGGTGACGGCCAGTGGCTGATCGGTGCAATGGTCGGTCACAGCACCTCGGACCTGGACCTGAACCGTGGCAGCAGTGCAACTATCGACAGCTACTATGTCGGCGGTTACGCCACCTGGCTGGATGTCGAGAGCGGGTTCTACTTTGACGGTGTGCTCAAGTTCAACCGCATGCACAACGAGTCCAATGTGGCCATGAGCGACGGCAAGAAAGGCAAGGGCAACTATGCGCAAAACGCAATGGGCGCGTCGGCGGAAGTCGGTCGCCACATCACGCTGGACGACGGTTTCTTCGTTGAACCATATGGCCAGTTGTCTGCGGTGATTACCCAGGGCCAGAGCTACACGCTGGACAATGGCCTGGACGCCAAGGGTGACCGCTCCAGTACGGTGATCGGTGAACTCGGTACTACCGTGGGGCGCAATATCCAGCTGGAAAGCGGCGGCGTCTTGCAGCCGTACTTGAAGGCGGCGGTGGCCCACGAGTTCGATCAGAGCAATAAAGTGTTCGTCAACGACAACTCGTTCAACAACGACTTGTCGGGTTCGCGCCTGAAGCTGGGTGCGGGTGTGGCGATGTCGGTATCGCAGAACCTGAAGTTGCATGCGGATCTGGAACACAGCACGGGCAAGAACATCAAGCAGCCGTATGGAGTTAACCTGGGCTTGCGCTACGATTTTTAACGGGCTGGATGTATAGCGCGGTAGCGGTATAAACCGTGCGGGTAATGAAAATGCCCCGTCTCGAAAGAGGCGGGGCATTTTTTTGCTTTAAGGCAGGGCGGGGTGGTTTTTAAATGCTCACCACCGCCACGGTCGTGTTGCCAGAGTTGCAGACCAGCAAGTATTGGCCATCAGGTGTGCAAGCCACCCCATCGGGTTGATCAAAACCAGTAATAGTACCAACGAGTGTCTCGGTGGTCGTATCAATGACTCTGACACGGTTACCGGAAAGTTCCGCTACATACGCCCGGGGGAGAGTGGGATGGAAGGCAATTCCTCTTGGATCACTCAGCCCGGTTAGGGTTTTGACGTGAGTAAGACCCTCATCGGCGGTGTTGTAGATTTCAACTCTGTTTATGGCCGATACCGACACATAGAGTCGTTCCAAGGGGGAGTTAAGAGGGCTGTGGGCAAGTTCTTGAGCAACTCCCCCGTTGACAACGGTGTGGGTACGCAGCCCGCTGCTGAAAATAAATCGCTCCGTGTTGACGCCCGTTGTAAATGCCGATATGCCTTGTGGATCGACTATCGCAGCTCTAGGGGCGGACGTGCCAGTATAGTAAGTTGAAAGCTGGTTGCTTATTGTATTGTAGCCGAACAGCGCATAGTTACCATATGCGGTGTTAGGGCCGAAAAGTACTCGCGAACCGGTGGGGTTTAGGCAAATTGCCTGGGTTATGGCGCCATAGTTGTAGGGGTAGGAGAAGCTGAAGGAGCTGATATTAAAGACTAGGATGTTGGAGTTGGCAGCAACGCCATAGGCCGAGATAAAGAGCCTTGAGTCAGTAGGGTGCAACGCCAATCTATAAGCAGCATAGGCATAGGGAGTGCTCAGTGTTCTGACTGCATCAGTTGTAAGATTGATGATTGAAATCGCATTGGCACGCGAGTTCGCGACACATGCCGTTGTGCCGTCTCGACTGATTACGATTTTAGCCGGGCCATTCCCAGCTGTAATATGACGAATAATCTCCCCGTTTCCCTTACGCGTCACATAAGTAGGCACCTTGAAGTACTTGGCCGTCTCCAGGCTGTTGGAACCGTCCAGCGATACCCAGGCTTTGACCGCAACCTCGCTGTTGTTCTCCAAGCCTGACAAATAGCTGGCGGGTATCAGGTCGAGCGTGCGTCCGGCATTGAATTCCGCGGATGTCACGCCGACCGCAAGCCGCAGGTCGCGATTGGTCGTGCTGAGTAACTGAATCCACACGGGTTGCCCGGCTCTGAAGAACGGCCATTTATCAATCCGCACGTTGTTCGCCACTGCCGTATTGATCGCCCCACCCGAGGCTTCGGGGATACTGACCAGTTCGAATTCCTGCTCTGGCAGCTCTTCGACCTCCAGGGTCAATTCCCGCGACTGGGTGATGGCGTTGTCGCGGGTCACCTCGAAAAATACCCGGCACTTGCGACCCAGGTTCGCCCCCACGAATACGTTGGACGTGGTGAACGTGATGTACTCCTCCCCCGCATCAGGGATGCCGGGTTTCATCGGGATATTCGGTGTTCCAATCCCAGTGCCGCTTTCTCCGATGATATGTACTTTGACGTTATCGCTGGCGAGCATGGCATAGGTCACGCGGACAGTGACAACGGCAGGACGCGGCGGCAGGACATGTAGGGGGTTGATCGAGGCGAGGCTGGGCGGCTTGATCGGGGTAGACTCCAGTACGACCGGTTCTGGCAACTCCAGTGCGCTGCCTATCGTAATCACCAGATCATGGGAGATGAGTTGGCGTGGCTGTCCAGGCGCATCGACCGTGTAGTAAAGGCGTGCCGAGCCGTTCAGGTTGTTCAGGACGATAGTTCGAGGAATCGTGAAGGGCAGGTCTGCCCCCAACCAGTTTGAATCGATCAGGAAGGCGATTGGCGGATTGCTGCCGCCCGCCTTGCTCCCTTCAAAGTGCAGGGTAACTACGGCATTCAGTACAAAACTGGCATGGTGGTGAACGGTGACGTTCAGGTTGGCCTTGCTGACGAGCGGGTCGAACACATGATTTGGCGGCACAGCCTGCCGGGTGGTCGGGGCACGCAGTGAGGCCTGGGTCTCGCCGATACTCAGCTCGAGTCGACGTGACGGCGGCCGATTGTTGACTTTGTAATAGGTAATGAGAGAGCCACCTTCCAACTGGGCGATGGGCCCGCCGGGTCCGTTGGGCAAGTCAAAGTAAATGTCACCGATGCCTGCCATATCGCTGTATTCGGCGTAATAAGACCTGCCATTGGCGAAGGTACCTTCCAGTACCAGCGTGACGCGATCATTGGATAGCTGGCCGGGGTAGGTCTTGATGAGCACTTCAAACGGATTGACGGTGGGATCAGGCAGCGTGCCACCCATGGCCGCCTCGACAATGGGCGCTGCCAGGCCGACCTCGCCAGGCGTGCCGACGATGTTGACGTTGGCACCTCTGGAGTCGCGCGGTAGAACGCCTGTGCGTATGCGCTGATAGGTCAACTGAATGCGACCGTTGACCAGCGGCAGGATGTCTGCGAACGGCCAGGGGATCTTCGCGGTGACGATGGTCGGTGATACGACAGGGAAATCGTAAAATGTGATGATCCGGATACCCTCAGCGGTGAGGCCGTTGACCCTCACACGAATCGTATCGCCGGAGATATAACCTTCATTGCGCACGGGAACAATAATGGTCGCCGGTTCGCCACCGAGGCCATCGGCATCGAGTTGATCGTTACCGTCGGGATCCTGTTCGGCCTCATCAATATAGGCTTCACGCAGCAGCGGCTGCGCCCCATCGTCAAGGCGCACCGTCAGTTCTTGTTCGGGTGAGAACCCGAGGGACGCGTTGCCTACCTCGTCGAATAGGTTGTATTCACAGATTTTTACCCCGCTGCCCACGGTGGCCCAGGTGTTCGCGTAGACCCATATGGTAATGGGCGCAGTACCCGCTGCTTCAAATTCGCTGACACGGTGTTCAACCACGACTCCGCCTATGCTCAGGCGAATGCGATCTCGCACCTTGCGGCGGTTGGCGACGGGCGCCGAGGAATCCACCGGGTAATAGTCGATGATCACCGGTACGCCTTTACCCGCGGTGTCGCTGTCCACGCCAAATTGTATGACGTCGTCGGGAAATATCGGTTTGGGCAGGTTTTCGTTTTGCCATGTGCTGGCTATCGGGTCGCGTCCACCGGGGTGTTCGATATCAACTTTGATGTTGAAGCGTTTGGTCTGTTGAGTGTTGCCTCCCAAAGGAGTTACGAATGCCTGTAGTGCATTGCCTGCCTCGCTGATGAAATGCTTGCTGGGCACATACAGGACAATTTGTGTGCCTTTGAGGGCTTCGTCTTCGGTCACGGTGTGAAAAACAACCCGTTCGTCGTTGAGCATCAACTCGATGAAGTCGTTTTCTGCCTGGTTCAGGTAGCTGAACAAAATGCACGTGACACCTTTTTCATTCACCTCCAGCGCCGCCCGGTTGAGCCCGCCGTCGAAACTGACGACAGGGGTGCTCAGCGTCGGCAGGTACAGGGGAAGATCGGCGAACGGCGTCTGGCGAAACGATTGAGGGGTCAATGTCGAGCCGTCGACCTGAGGCAGCGTGAAACCTTCCGATCGCGGCTCGTCCGGTTCGCGGGCACTGAATTCATCGCTTGGAGGATCGTAGGGCAACACGGGCAAAGCGTTGTCGGCGGGGATGAGCGCTTGATCATCGGAGTCTGTGGCCATGATCGTAATCCTGTCTGAGCAGTTGATTGGACGACTGACGCGAGGCGTCGGCACGCTCAATTCAACGTCCTGAACCCGGGACTGCCTAGCTGTGAGAAATGACAGTGCCGACGAATGGTGAACCCGACTTGTCCGTCAGCTAAAACACCACCAACGACACTGAATCCCCGCCGATATTGGCCACGTAGCCGTGGGAATCGTCTGGAGCCACCACCAGCCCGCGCGGCTTGTTAAACCCGGCATAGCTGCCAATCACCTGTCGCGAGCGCGTATCGATAATGCCCAGCAGGTCGCCATCGGTCTGCGACACGTAGGCCCGATCACGCCCGCGTTCGAAGGCGATGTCGTAGGGGCCCAGCAACCCGGTCAAGGTCTGCTCGATGCGCTGGGTCGAGGTGTTGCCGATCGTGACGCTGCCGCCTTCGCGCGCGCTGATATACACCTGAGAGCCACGGGGGTTATGGGCAATGGCGACGGGGGCGGAGCGGGTGTCGGCGCTGTTGATCAGGCTGTTGGTCGGCAGATTGATGATGGACCAGTCGAAGAATGTGGCCACGTGTGCGCGGTTGTTATCAGGGCTGACGGCGACATCGATGGGCGCGCGCACCGGGATCGAAGCCACGCGTTGGTGGTTGCTTGTGTCGATGACGACCAGGCGCGATGCACCTTCATCGGCCACATACAGGCGCGAGCCGTTGGCATTGAAGCGAATGCCTCGGACGGTGGTGAACCCGGTCAGCGTGTCGATCAGCGAATAGTCCCGCGTGCTGTAGAGGCGAATCGGGGTATTGGTGGCGCTGCTGTTGTCGGTCACATACAGACGCTCGGCCGTTGGATGAATGGCCAGGCGCAACGGCGAGCCCGGCACCTCGAAGCTGTCGATGACGCGGTTACGCAGGGTGTCGATGACCCAGATCGAAGTGCGGCCGAAGGTGCAGGCGACGTAGAGCCGCGTACCGTCCGGGCTGAGCGCCAGGGCGTTCGGCGAATTGCCCACCGGGATTGTGGCGAAGATGCCCACGGTGTTGCTTATGCGGTAGTCGACAGGGCGAAAGGCGATGGCGAAATCCTTATGGGCGCTGCCGTTCAGCGATACCCGCGCCTCAACCCGCAGGGTGCTCTGGGTCGGCAAGGATTGCAGATAATCGGCGGGTAAGCGGACTTCCACGCGTTTGGCATTGAACTCCGCGGCGCTCAGCGGCGTGCCGTCGCGCAGCACCCGATTGGCCGCGGCCTTGATTTCGAGCCACACCGGCTGCCCGGTCCGCATGAACGGCCATGCCTGAATCACTGCACTATGCGCCACGTTGGCGTTGATGATGCCGTTCGACGCCTGGGGCACGTTGACCAGGTCCAGCACTTGTTCGGCCAGCGGGTCGATGGTCAAGGTCAACACCTGGGAGATGCTGGTGGCACCGGCACGGGTCACGGTATAGGACAATGCAGCGTCTCTGCCCAGGTTGGCGGCAATCACCCGATTACTGATGATGAAGTCGACATAACCTTTCATCGGGTCGCCTGGCCGTGGATTGATGACGGGCGTTCCGAGCCCGTAGGTGCCGGTGAATCTGGGCTGGATATCATCGCTGGCCAGCATCGGCTTGTAGCTCACCCGAAACGTGCAGACCGGCGGCTCCAGCACATGTTGCGGGTTGAGCCGGGCGGTGGAGGGGTCGGCGATGTTGATCGTGCTTTCCAGAATATGCGGCACCGGCAGTTGCAGACCGCTGCCGACGCTCATCACCAACGCCTGGGAATAACGGGTGCGCTGGCCGGCGTGCTCCACCCGATAGTAAATGCGCGCCGAGCCGTTGAGGTTGGCCACGACAAACACCCGTGCGATGACAAACGCCAGGTCCTGCCCGACCCACGGCTGGGTGATGGGGAACCGGTCCGGTGGGGCGCTGCCGCCCATGGCGCTGCCTTCGACGTACAGGGTGACCGTGGCGCCTTCCGTGAAAGCGGCATGCGCCGCAACCCTCACGTTGGCATTGCCTCGGGATTGCTCGGGGTCGAAGTTGAAGGCAGGGGCGGGTGCTTGCAACACCTCAGGCGCGGGCAGGGCGTCCTGGGGCTCGCCGATGTTGAGTTGCAGAATGGCCGACGGTGGGCGCCCCCCGGCGGTGTTGATGTAGTAGTAGAGCATCAGCTCGCCGCCATCGAGCTGGCGGATGTCACCGTCGATCCCATTGTGCAGTTCGAACACGACGCAGCCTTCGCCGGCCGGCAACCCGTGCTCCTGATAAAAACGGTGGCCGTTGGCGTAGGTGCCTTCCAGCACCAGCGTGACGCGGTCAAACGGCTTTTGGCCGGTGTAAGCCGCGATCGTAACGGTCACCGGGTCGGTCAAGGGGTGCAGAACGCCGCCGCTGGCGGCCGGCACTTGCGGTGCCACGAGGCCGGTTTGTTCGGGGGTTCCGCTCACTTGGACGAAGGTGTTTTCCGAGGGCCGGTTGACTTGCCCTGTGCGAATTCGCTCATAACTCAGTTGGATCAAGGCGCCGATAAGCATACGCACGTCAGCATTGGGCCATGGGACGTCGACGAAAGGCGTTGTGGTCGATGTGATACTGGCATTGTAGGTCTGTTCGACATCGACACCTTCCGGCAAACGCCCGCGAATGGTCAGTCGAAGACCGTCGCCCGACGCCCAGCCTTTTCCCTCGACAGCCACCCTGAGGGTTGCGTCTTTGCCTGCCAGCGTGTCCGCATCCAGCGTGCCGGTCGGTGCTTCGACAATCTGGGCGGCGTCCAGCAACCGTTCGTTGGGATCCAGCCGCACTTCGATCAGTTGCATCGGCGAGCGACCCGACGCGTAGTTGCCGACCTCATCGATGACATCGTAGGCGCAGGCCTGAAAGCCACTGCCGATGCGCAGCCAGGTGCCGTAATAGACCGTGATTGAAATCGGGTTGCGGCTGCTGGCCTCATTCTCTGTGACGATGTGCTCGATGATTTGCCCGCCGATGATCAAGCGAATGCGATCGCGTACCGCCCGGTAGGTACTGGGAGGCCGGTTGAGGTCCAGCGGGTAAAAGGGGATTCTCACCACCACCCCACGCCCGGCTGCGGCCGAATCGATCAGGACCTGCGCCGGTTGCGGCCGCGACAGTTGTTCATTGACCCAGGGCGGGCGGGTAACGGGGTCGCTGCCGGTTGGCGCCACGGTGTCGATCTTGAGGGTCAGGCGTTGGGTTTCTTCTACGCGGTGATCGAGGTGCGTCACCCGGAAAAATACGGGCCCGGCCGCGCCGTCGACCAAGCGGGCCAGGGAGATGTGCAGGGTAATCGCCTTTGCTTCGCGCGCTTCTTGCTCGGTTACGGTATGGAAGTCGACCGGGACCAGCAGGTCGCTACAGAACAACTCGATGAAATCGCCTTCAAGCTGGCCTGCGTAGGCGCGCAAGATGCAAATCAGGCCCGCGCTGCCATGGCTCTCCAGCAGCAGTTGATACACGCCGCCGGAGAAGCCCACGACCGGGGTCGTCAGGCCGGGAATATAAGGCGACAACTGCGCGACGAAAGGGGGCGCGTTGCGGTCTGGAGCCATGGTTTTCACCTCGTGCTGGGCCAAGGAGCCGAAAAGGTCCGGGGCACACAAGGATTGAACGCAGAAGGGCTGCGAGCAGGCTAGCTGTTAGAAATGACAGTGCCGACAGGCGGTAGCGGCCCTCGGCAGCCGCTAGCCTTGGCGGTTCCAATGCCTGAACAGCGGCTCCGCCAGAAACAACACGAACAACAAGCGCATCACCTGCATTGCCGTCACCAACGGCACCGACAGTTGCAGGGTTTCCGCGGTCAAGCTCATCTCGGCAATACCACCGGGCATCATGCCCAGGGTCAATGAGCGCAGGTCCAGTTGGGTCATCGCACTCAAGCCCACGGCGGCCAGCGTCGCCAGCACCATGGTCAAGGCGGTGCCGATCAAGGTGCGCGCCATGAACGACGGCGCACTGCGGAAGAACTGACGATTGAAGTGGCAGCCCAACCCGCTGCCGATCAGCCACTGGCCGATCTGGCTGCCGCCGTCGGGCAGGCCGATGTGCAGGTCCCACGCCACACTGGCGGTGGCACTGACCAACAGTGGCCCGAACAACCATGGGTTCGGCTGACGCAAGCGTTGCCAGCCCCAGGCCACCAGCGCACCGGCGGGAAACAGCAGCGCCAGCCAGGCCCAGCTCACGGGGGCGGGATGAAACTGCGGCGCGCCACCGTCCAGCACGTACTTGAAGATCGCCGGTACGCACAGCACCACCACCAACACCCGCAAGCTTTGCCCCGCCGCGACCCGGCTGAGCACCGCGCCATTGCGCGCGCCGAGGTTGACCATCTCGCCGGAACCGCCGGGCATGCTGGAGAAAAACGCGGTGGCGCGGTCTTCGCCGCTGCGGCGCATCAACCACACGCCGACCACGCTCGACAGGCTGGTGACCAGCGCGCCGAAGAAGATCAAACCGAAGTGGCTCATCACCTGTTCGATCACCAGCGGAGTGAAGTGCAGGCCGATGCCGATGCCCACCACCCATTGGCCGCCTTTGCGCCCGCCGGGAATCTCCGCCAACTGCCACGGCGTGAGGCAACGCACGAGGATGATCGCCAGTAGCGAACCGACCATATACGGCAACGGCCAGCCGACCAGGCTGGCCAGGTAACCGCCGGCCAGGCCGACCAGCGGTGTTCCCCACCAGTGTTTAAAGCTGGCCTCAGACATCGGCCACGGCACGACGCTGCAACGCACGTTTGCGGTAGATGCGCGCCAGCGGTAACAGCAGCATCACGGCGGTCAATACCCAGACACCGAAGGTGATCGGGCTGGACCACAGGATCTCCAGCGCACCGTTGGAGATCGACAGCGCGCGGCGCAGGTTCTGCTCCATCAGGCCGCCGAGGATAAAGCCCAGCAACACCGGCGACAGCGGGAAGTCGAGCTTGCGCAGGATGTAGCCGAAGATGCCGATGCCGATCATCAGGAACAGATCGAACGTGGTGGCGTGAACCGCGTACACGCCGATCGCGGTGATGATCGCGATCACCGGCACCAGCGCCCAGTTCGGCACGGCGAGGATGCGCGTGAAGATGCGGATCATCGGGATGTTGAGGATCACCAGCATGATGTTGGCGATGAACAACGAGGCGATCAGGCCCCAGACGATATCCGGTTGCTGTTGGAACAACAGCGGGCCCGGCGTGATGTTGTACAGCGACAGGGCGCCGATCATCACCGCGGTGGTGCCCGAACCCGGCACGCCCAGGGTCAGCATCGGCACCAGCGCACCGCAGGCGGAGGCGCCGATGGCGGTTTCCGGTGCCGCCAGACCGCGCATGTCACCTTGTCCGAATTTACCGCTGGCCCCGGCCAGGCGTTTCTCGGTCATGTAGGCCACGGCTGACGCCAACGTCGCGCCGGCGCCGGGCAATACGCCCATGATGAAACCGAGCAGGCCGCACCGGATGTTCACCACAAATACCGACGAGGCTTCCTTCAGGTTAAACATCATCCGCCCGGTGGCTTTCACTGCTTCCTGGCCACGGTGGGTTTTTTCCAGCAGCAACAGGATCTCGCTGATGGAGAACAGGCCCAGCACCAACACCACGAACTGGATGCCGTCGGTCAGGTGGATGTTATCGCCAGTAAAGCGGTACACGCCGCTGTTGGCGTCGATGCCCACCGCCGACAGGAACAGGCCGATCAGCGCCGCGACAAAGGTCTTCAGCGGTTTATCGCCGGCCATGCCGCCGAGGCAGACAATCGCGAACACCATCAGTACGAAATATTCCGCCGGGCCGAAGGCAATCGCCCACTTGGCCAGCAGCGGGGCAAACAGCACCATGCCGCAGGTGGCGATAAACGCGCCGATGAACGAACTCCACGCCGACAACGACAAGGCCACACCGGCCAGGCCTTTGCGGGCCATCGGGTAACCGTCGAGGGTGGTCATCACGGTGGAGGCTTCGCCCGGGATGTTCAGCAGGATCGAACTGATACGCCCACCGTATTCGCAGCCCAGGTACACGGCCGCCAGCAGGATCAACGCCGACTCCGGCGGCAGGCCCAGGGCGAACGCGATGGGGATCAGCAGCGCCACGCCGTTGATCGGGCCCAGGCCCGGCAGCAGGCCGACCACGGTGCCGATCAAGGTGCCGCACAGCGCGGTCACCAGGTTGTAGGGGGACAGTGCCACGCCGAAGCCCTGGCCCAAATAGCCGAAAGTATCCATATCAGTTCTCCAGAACGTCGAGCAGGCCGAGGGGCAGCGGAACATCCATGGCTTTATCGAACAGCAGATAAAGGCCGACGCTCATCAAGGTGATGATCACCGCACCGGGCAACCAGCGGCCGCCATACAGCCGTGCCATCGGAATGCCGATCAACATGCTGCTGAGAATGAAACCGAGGGATTCGAAGGTGGCGGCAAACACGATCAACAGCGCCACGCAGATGCCGATCTTGATCAGGGTGGCGCGGTCCAGCGCGGGTTCTTCCTCAGTGTGTTTGGTCGGCTGCGGGCGAAACAGCATGTAGATCAGCGCCAGGCTCATCAGCCCAAGCATCAGCAGCGGGTAGGCCCGAGGCCCCACGGGTTCGTAGGAAAACGACGCCTGGTAGGGCCAGGCCATCAAGGCCAGGCCCGCGCAGGCCAGCAGCAGCGCGGCGGCGAATATGCGTTGTAAGAGCATGTTGAACTCCTGGGCCACGCCCCTGGTTCAGCAGGGCGTGGCCGCGCGACAGAGGGGCGATTACTGGATCAGGCCGAACTCTTTGGCCAGCACTTTGTAGTCCGCTACCTGCTTCTTCACGTAGGTGTCCAGCTCCGGGCCGGTCATGGCGAACGGGAACAGTTCGCGCTGGTCACGCAGCTTGGCGAAGTCTTCGGAGGCCAGCAGTTTGTCGAAGGCGTCTTTCCACCAGGCGTAGTCGGCATCGCTGACTTTTGGCCCAAGGTAGAAACCGCGCACCACTGGCCAGACGATGTCGTAGCCTTGCTCTCTGGCGGTCGGAATATCCTTCATTTCCGGCTCGTCCAGGCGCGCTTCGGAGAACACCGCGAGCAAGCGCATGTCTCCACTCTGGATATGGGGCATGGAATCGGAGATGTCGGTACTGCCCACCTGGATGTGGTTGCCCATCAGCGCGGTGACAATTTCACCGCCACCTTCCAGCGCCACATAGCGCAGGTCGCGCGGGTTGATCCCGGCGGCCTTGGCGATCAGCGCGGTTTGCATCCAGTCCTGGCTACCCACGGTGCCGCCGGAACCGATGACCACTTTGCTCGGATCTTTCTTCAGCGCCTGCACCAGGTCGTCGAGATTTTTGTAAGGCGAATCGCTTTTCACCGCGATGGCGCCGTAGCTGGTGCCGACCGCCGCCAGCCAACGCACGGCGCTTTCATCGAAGCGCCCGAACTTGCCCTGGGCCAGGTTCAACAGCGAGCCGCTGGACCAGGCCACCAGGGTGCCGCCGTCTGCAGGGCGCTGTGCGACCACGGCGTTGTAGGCCACTGCGCCCACGCCACCGGGCATGTAGGTCACGCGCATCGGCTTGCTCAGCAGCTTCTGGTTGACCAGCGCGCTTTGCGCCAGTTTGCAGGTCAGGTCAAAACCACCGCCAGGGGAGGCCGGGGCGATGCATTCCGGGCGCTTGGGTTCGTCGGCGGCCAGCAGTTGGCCGGCGAACAGCATGCAGCCGGCGGCGAGGGCGAATTTACGCAATGAAAGGGTCATGGTTATCTCCGTCGTTGTTGTTATGAGTGGCTATTACCAGGCACTGCTTACCAGAGCGCGACGCTGTAACTGACCAGCAGGCGTACTTCATCCGCATCACGCGCTGAATAGTTGGAACGATACGTCGCATTGCGCAGGCGCACGGCGACATCCTTGAACGTGCCGCTTTGCACCACGTACTTGATCTCGCTGTTGCGTTCCCACTCCTTGCCGGTCTCGCCGTTCTTGAGCTTGATATGGTCACCCGATAGGTAACGGCTCATGAAACTCAGGCCGGGAATCCCCAGCTTGGCGAAGTCATAGTCGTAGCGTGCCTGCCAGGAGCGTTCCTCGGCGCCGGCAAAATCGTTGATCTGCACGAAGTTGACCAGGTACGGGTCGCTGCCATCCACATACGGAAACGCACTGTCGCCGGACATGTGCTGGTAGCCGGCGCTGAGCTTATGGCCATTGAGGGCATAGCTGAACAGGCCGTTGAGGGAGGTGTTGTCGATCTTGCCGCCGCGGGCGGCGCCGGTGTCGTCGCTGATCGCCAGGCGCAGATCGGTGGCGAAGGTGCCGGGGCCCATCGGGCGCGCAGCCACCAGGCCGAGGAAGTGCTGGCGGTACACGTCGTCGAGTTGGGCGAAGTGATAGCTGCCGGTGATCTTGTCGGCGAACTTGTAGTCCACGCCGCCGAAATTGAAGTGCTTGCCGGTGGCGCCGCTGAGGAAACGGCTGTTCTTGTTGTTGAGGGCGATGTCCTCGTAGTTGGTGTCGTCGCGGTCCTTGGCCTTGTCGAGACGGCCACCGGTGAACACCAGGTTCTTGAACTCTTTCGAGGTGATCAGGCCGCCGTTGAAGGTTTGCGGCAGGATGCGGCCGTCGTTGGGCTTGAGGATCGGCAGCTCGGGGATCAGCGCGCCGACTTTCAGTTCGGTGGCGGAGATCTTCACTTTGCCGGTCAGGCCCAGCTTGGAATACTCGTTGGCGGCGCGGCCATCGTCGTGGGTGGGCAGCAGGCCAGTGCCGGTGCGGTCGGGGCTGGAGTCGAGCTTGACGCCGAGCATGCCCAGCGCATCCACGCCAAAGCCGACGGTGCCATCGGTGTAGCCCGATTGCAGGTTGAGCATGAAGCCCTGGGCCCATTCGTCGCGCTTGGATTGCTGGGCGCTGGTGCCGTCGCGAAAGTCGCGGTTGAAGTACATGTTGCGGGTTTCCAGGGTCGCGCTGCTGTCTTCGAAGAAGGCGGCTTGGGCAAGCGGCGAAAAGCCGGCAAGGGTGGCGGCGCTGGCAAGGGCGGTTTGGGTCAGGCGGGAAAAACGCACAGGCGTGCAAGCCTGGGGCTGTGTCGACAGCATCGTTGAGTACTCCGTTATTGTTCTTATTTGACGAAAACGCTTCGAGGCGTTTTTCGGGCGCTACGGATCAGGCAGCTCGGCGGGCATGGCCTACCGTGGCTGGATGCTAAAGGGTGAAGCTTTCACTAACCTTTCAGTTGCCTTTCAATGTTTTCGGGCTTCACAGCCCAGGCGGCGCCTGTAAACTGCCTCGCAGAGCGTGGCGCCGACCACCCCCGAATGAGGTAGAAATCCATGCGTGTCCTCCTGGTTGAAGACCATTTGCAACTGGCCGAAAGTGTCGCCCAGGCGCTCAAGAGCACGGGTCTGACCGTCGATGTGCTGCACGACGGAGTGGCCGCGGACCTGGCCTTGGGCAGTGAGGAATACGCCGCGGCGATCCTCGATGTGGGCTTGCCGCGCATGGACGGTTTCGAGGTGTTGGCGCGCTTGCGGGCGCGTGGGAAAAATCTGCCGGTGCTGATGCTGACGGCGCGCAGTGATGTGAAAGACCGTGTGCATGGCCTGAACCTGGGCGCCGACGATTACCTGGCCAAGCCGTTCGAGCTGACGGAACTGGAGGCGCGGGTCAAGGCGCTGTTGCGGCGCAGCGTGCTCGGCGGCGAGCGCCAGCAGGCGTGCGGCGTGCTGGTCTACGACCTCGACACCCGCCGCTTCACGGTCGGCGGCGAGCTGCTGACCCTCACGTCCCGCGAGCAAGCTGTGCTTGAAGCGCTGATCGCCCGCCCGGGCCGGGTGATGAGCAAGGAGCAACTGGCCGCCCAGGTGTTCGGCCTCGACGAAGAGGCCAGCCCGGATGCGATCGAAATCTACATACACCGCCTGCGCAAGAAACTCGACGGCCAGCCTATCGCCATCGTCACCTTCCGTGGCCTCGGCTACCTGCTGGAAGCGCGCGATGCATAAGCCCAGCAGTCTGCGCTGGCGGCTGCTGTGGAACCTCGCGCTGTTGCTGGTGCTGTTGATGGTCGCCAGCGGCATGAGCGCCTACTGGAACGGCCGCGAAGCCGCCGACACCGCCTATGACCGCACCTTGCTGGCCTCGGCACGCACGATTGCCGCCGGCCTGACCGAGGTCGACGGCAGCTTGAGCGCGAATGTGCCATATGTGGCCCTGGACACCTTTGCCTACGACAGCGCCGGGCGGATTTATTACCAGGTCAATGACATCGACCAGAAGCTGATTTCCGGTTACGAAAACCTCCCCGGCCCGCCGCCTGGCACGCCGCGCACCGATGATTACCCGGCATTGGCACGGTTTTACAACGCTACGTACCAGGGCCAGGCCGTGCGCGTGGTGAGCCTGCTCAAGGCGGTTTCCGAACCGAACATGAACGGCATGGCGGAAATCCGCGTGGCCGAGACCGATGAAGCCCGCGTCAGCATGGCCCGCAGCCTGATGGCCGACACCTTGCTGCGCCTGGGCATGCTCGCCATCGGCGCGCTATTGCTGGTGTGGTTTGCCGTGAGCGCGGCGTTGCGCCCGCTGGAGCGCTTGCGCACGGCGGTGGAAGAGCGCCAGCCCGACGATCTGCGGCCGTTGCCGCTGGTCGAGGTGCAGCTCGAGTTCGGCCCGCTGGTGCGTTCCATCAACCATTTCACCGAACGCCTGCGGGGCCAGTTCGAGCGCCAGGCACAGTTTATCGCCGATGCGGCCCACGAACTGCGCACGCCGCTGGCCGCGCTCAAGGCGCGCCTGGAACTCGGCCTGCGCGCCGAAGACCCGGCCACCTGGCGCAGCACCCTGGAAACCGCCGCGCAAGGCACCGACCGCCTGACCCATCTGGCCAATCAATTGTTGTCCTTGGCGCGCATCGAAAACGGCGCACGGGCGATTGCCGAAGGCGGGGCGCAATTGCTCGACCTCAGCCAACTGGCCCGCGAACTGGGCATGGCCATGGCGCCGTTGGCCCATGCGCGTGGGGTCGCGCTGGCGCTGGAAGCCGACGAGCCGGTGTGGCTGCGCGGCGAACCGACGCTGCTCAACGAGCTGTTGAGTAACCTGGTGGATAACGCCCTGGCGCATACGCCGCCTGGCGGCAATGTGATCCTGCGCGTGACGGCACCGGCGGTGCTGGAAGTGGAAGATGATGGCCCGGGCATTCCGCTGGACGAGCGCGACCGCGTGTTCGAACGCTTCTATCGCCGCAGTCAGCAGGGCCTGGGCTCCGGTCTGGGCCTGGCGATTGTCGGCGAAATCTGTCGCGCGCATCTGGCCCAGATCAGTCTGCATGATGGTGAACCGACGGGCTTGAAAGTGCGCGTCAGTTTTGTCGCCGGTTGATCAGTAGAACATCGACCGCGCTTCATCCAGTTCCGCACGCACGCTGTCGCTGTAAAGGTCCAGGCGCAGTTTCTTGACTGCCGGCAGGTTGGTGATCGGTACATCCGCCAGTGGATGCGCGGTGCCGCGATGGCAATACAGCACGGCGACTTGCACCAGGTCGATATAGTCGAGGCTGGCGGAGTCGCGTTCCAGGTCCAGGTATTGGCCCGGAAGCTTGACCAGCATCTCCGGGAAGTCCCAGCCACGCAGGAGTTTGTCGCCGAGCATTGGGTGACTTTTCTCGATCATGTGGTTGAGGCTGACCGGGTCAGAGAGCAACTCGTAATGGTCTTCGGCATAGGTCAGGATCGGCAGCACACCGATCTGGTGCACCAGGCCTCCGAGCGCTGCCTGGTCCGGCTTGAGCTGGCTGTGGCTGCGGCACAGCGCGTAGCTGACGCCCGCCACTTCCAGGCTGCGGCGCCAGACGTCGCGCATTTTCTGTTCGATCACTTCGGAACGGGCGTGGAAGATCTGCTCCATCACCAGGCCGATCGCCAGGTTGCTGCTGTAGTTGGTGCCCAGCCGGGTGATGGCGGTGTGCAGGTCGGTGACTTCCTGCGTCGCCCGCAACAACGGGCTGTTGACCACTTTGATCAAGCGCGCCGACAGCGCGGTGTCGCGACCGATCACTTTGCTCAAGTGGCTGATGCCGATTTCCGGGTCTTCGGCGGCCTGACGAATGCTCAGGGCCACTTCCGGTAATGTCGGCAGAACCAGGTCATCGTTGTCGATGGCCGCAATCAAAGCCTGTTGGACTTTTTCCGCCAGCTCGTTCATTCATGCTCTCTAAGGTGTTGCAAAGGGGTGCGACGATCAGTGCTGGATCTCTCGATCACGATCCAATTGGTAGGGCAGGTCAAGTAGTTGCAAACCGGGACCTTCGAGGGTGCCTAAATGCACATCACCACTCTCGGCTGCTTCGGCTTGCAGAACCGCCAGAAGTTCCACCATTTGGTCAGCTTTTGCCGCGATCACCACTTCGCCGATCGAGCTGTTGTGGCTGGGAGAAAACAGCGGCGTGCCTGGCTCGGGCAATTCAGCGGTATTCAGGCTCAGGCGGTACAGGCGACGCTTGAGTTTGCCCAGGTATTGCATGCGCGCGACGATTTCCTGGCCGGTGTAGCAGCCTTTCTTGAAACTGACGCCGCCCACGGCCTGCAGGTTGAGCATCTGCGGGATAAACAGCTCGCGGGTCTGCGGCATGACCTGGCCGATACCGGCGCGCACCTGGCCCAGCAGCCAGTCATTCAAGTCAGCCGTTTGCAACTGCGCGGCCAATTGGCTGCGCACAGCTTCGGCTTGCTCGGCGGGCGCCCAGAGTTCGACGCGACCAGGGGATACGCGGATGGCGATCAATTGTTCGCTGCGGACGACGCTGTCGGTCGCGGCCGGCAGTTCCAGGCCCAGGCTCGCCAGGGCATGATCCGCGTTCGCCAGGCCGAAACGTGCCCAGGCGGCGCTTTCGTCGGTGAGTTTGGATTTGGAGAACACCGCGTATTTCTTCAGGTCGGCCAGTTGCGGTTCCAGCAGCTCGGTGGCCATGGCCAAGAGCACGCCATCACCTTGCAGCAGGATGCGAAAGCTCGACTGCATGCGCCCTTTTTGCGTGCAGCGCGCGCCGAGGCTGGCCTGGGTGTCGCTCAGGTAGTTGAGGTTGCAGGTGAGTTGGCCCTGCAGGAACTTGGCAGCGTCGGCGCCGCGGACGGCGAGAACGCCTTCGTGGGTCAGTGGGCAGAAGAAAGCAGAGTCGGCCATGGGTCATCGCAGGTCAAAAAGTCTAGGTGCATCATAGAGGGGCGCCCGACAAATGGATAGTTTCTGTAGGGGGCGACCAAAGCCGACTGTTCCGCTGCCTTGGGGCCTGTATACTTGCAATCTATTTGAGGAGCGTTCCATGGTCGAAGATGTAGAACTCAATCGCCTCTACTGGCACAGCCGTCGCGGCATGCTTGAGCTGGACGTGTTGCTGGTGCCATTCGTCAGAGAGGTTTACTCGACCCTTAACGAGGTGGATCGCAAGTGTTACGTGCGCCTGCTGGAATGCGAAGACCAGGACATGTTCGGCTGGTTCATGGAACGCGCTGAATCGGAAGACCCGGAGCTGCAGCGCATGGTTCGGATGATCCTGGATCGTGTCCAGCCCAAGTAATCCCGCCTTCGAATGCCGCTGGCAGGCCTCGCGGCTGTTGCTGGCGGCCTATCTCCTGGCCCAGTCGTCCGCACTGGGTGCGCTGCTGCTTGTCGATTTGCCTTATTCAAGCCTTGGCCTGTTGCTGTGCCTGGCTCACGCCGCCTGGGTTATCCCGCGCCATATCCGGCTGACTCACCGTTCGTCGATTCGCGGCCTGCGCCGTGACGAAAGCGGGTGGCAGTTGTGGAGCGAAGCGCGCGGCTGGCACCGCGTGCAACTGCGTCCCGACAGCCTGGCGTTGCCGTTGATCGTGGTGCTGCGCTATCGGGTGCAGGGCGAATGGGCGGTGCGGTCGATCTGTGTGCCCAAGGATTCGCAGGCCGCCGATGTACACCGGCGCCTGCGGGTTCGCCTGAAGTTCAGTCGGCGTAGGTGGTTGGCACCAGAATAGTATCGCGGGCCTCGGGCAGCATCTGCGGGTAGTCGAGGGTGTAATGCAGGCCGCGGCTTTCCTTGCGCTCCATGGCCGAGCGGATCATCAGTTCCGCCACTTGGGCCAGGTTGCGCAATTCGATCAGGTCGCGGCTGACTTTGTAGTTGCTGTAGAACTCGTCGATCTCATCCAGCAACAGTCGCACGCGGTGTTGTGCGCGTTGCAGGCGTTTGTTGGTCCGCACGATCCCTACGTAGTCCCACATGAAGCGTCGCAGTTCGTCCCAGTTGTGGGCGATGATCACGTCTTCGTCCGAATCGGTCACCTGGCTCGCGTCCCAGCGGGGCAGGGCGGCTGGGACGGGGATCTGCGGCAGTTGTTCAAGGATGTCCGCTGCCGCCGAACGCGCATAGACGAAACATTCGAGCAGCGAGTTGCTGGCCATGCGGTTGGCGCCGTGCAGGCCGGTGAAGCTGGTTTCGCCGATCGCGTACAGGCCGGGCACGTCGGTGCGCCCGTGTTGGTCGACCATCACGCCGCCGCAGGTGTAGTGCGCGGCCGGCACCACCGGGATCGGGCCTTTGGTGATGTCGATATTGAAGGCCAGGCAGCGCTCGTAGACCGTCGGGAAGTGAGTCTTGATAAACGCTTCGGGCTTGTGGCTGATGTCCAGGTAGACGCAGTCGATGCCCAGGCGCTTCATTTCATGGTCGATGGCGCGGGCGACGATATCGCGCGGGGCCAGTTCGGCGCGCGGGTCGAAGCGTTGCATGAAGCGCTCGCCATTCGGCAGTTTCAGGTGCGCGCCTTCGCCGCGCAGGGCTTCGGTGATCAGGAAGCTCTTGGCCAGCGGGTGATACAGGCAGGTGGGGTGGAACTGGTTGAATTCCAGGTTGGCCACCCGGCAGCCCGAGCGCCAGGCCATGGCGATGCCGTCGCCACAGGCACCGTCGGGGTTGCTGGTATAGAGGTAGACCTTGGCCGCGCCGCCCGAGGCGAGAATGGTGAAGCGCGCGCCGTAGGTGTCGACTTCGCCGCTGTTGCGGTTGAGTACATAGGCGCCGAGGCAGCGCTCGCCCGACAGGCCCAGGCGTTTCTCGGTGATCAGGTCGACGGCGACCCGTTGCTCAAGCAGTTCGATATTCGGGCGTTGGCGGGCTTGTTCGAGCAGGGTCCTGAAGATCGCGGCCCCGGTGGCGTCGGCGGCGTGGATGATGCGGCGGTGGCTGTGCCCGCCTTCGCGGGTCAGGTGGAACTCGAAGCCGCCGTCATCGCTGCCCGCGTGATCGTCACGGGTAAACGGCACGCCCTGGTCGATCAGCCATTGAATGGCTTCGCGGCTATGTTCGACGGTAAAGCGCACCGCATCTTCGTGGCACAGGCCGCCGCCGGCGTTGAGGGTGTCTTCGACGTGGGACTGCACCGTGTCGGTGTCGTCCAGCACGGCGGCAACACCGCCCTGGGCCCAGAATGTCGAGCCATTGGCCAGGTCGCCTTTGCTCAGCACCGCAATGCGCAGGTGGCTGGGGAGGGTCAGCGCAAGGCTCAGGCCGGCTGCGCCGCTGCCGATCACCAGGACATCGTGTTGAAACTGTTGGCTCATTTGAAGGATTCCGCAAAAAGCGATCCACAGGGGCTGGCGCAAACAGGACGCCTGGATCGGCGAATCAAAGGGTCACACGGGCTACTAGTATATAGAGGGGGGGAGCGGCACAATAGCCGCGCATTCGTGGCAATGTGAAATTACGGTGCACGGCCAAGGTAAATGGACCGGTTATTGAAGTGGGAACTTTTTGCATAAGCCCCGACTCAATAGCAGGTTGCCCGAAAGCTGGGAAAACGTTGAGTTTATTGGCCCGTCGGGAGCATTGGACGCGTCAGGAAACCGGCGACAAGATTATTCGCGCAGCCGGCATTGCCCGCGCTGCGTTTTTCGTGTGTGCCAAATCAGTGCATGCCGGAAACTTGCTTGGAGGGGAGAACTTTTGCGGAAAGTCCGAGTCTATGTTTGCAAGCCTGATCGTTCAGTTATGCAAGCCTCCTTCAAGTACAACGAGGAGTGTTCATGCTAACCCAGGAAGAGGATCAGCAGCTGGTCGAGCGCGTTCAACGCGGCGACAAGCGAGCTTTTGATCTGCTAGTGCTGAAATACCAGCACAAAATTCTCGGGTTGATCGTGCGGTTTGTGCACGACACCCATGAAGCGCAGGACGTTGCACAGGAAGCCTTTATCAAGGCATACCGTGCGCTGGGCAATTTCCGCGGTGACAGCGCGTTTTACACGTGGCTCTACCGCATCGCCATCAACACGGCGAAGAACTATCTGGTGTCTCGCGGACGCCGCCCACCAGATAGTGATGTCAGTTCGGAAGATGCAGAATTTTACGATGGTGATCACGGCCTCAAAGATCTCGAGTCGCCGGAGCGTGCATTGCTGCGCGACGAGATCGAAGGCACCGTTCATCGCACTATTCAGCAACTGCCAGAAGATTTACGGACGGCGTTAACTTTACGTGAATTCGATGGTCTGAGTTATGAAGACATTGCGAGCGTCATGCAGTGTCCGGTGGGGACTGTAAGGTCACGGATTTTCCGGGCCCGGGAAGCCATCGATAAAGCCTTGCAACCGTTGTTGCAGGAAAACTAAAGACAGCGGCGACAGCCAAGAGAGGAACCGCCATGAGTCGTGATGCCCTGCAGGAATCGCTGTCCGCAGTGATGGATAACGAAGCGGATGAACTGGAACTTCGTCGGGTGCTCAATGCATTCGGTGATGCCGAAACCCGTGATACCTGGTCTCGTTACCAAGTCGCTCGGGCGGTGATGCACAAGGATCTTCTAATCCCTCGTCTGGATATTGCTGCGGCCGTTTCTGCTGCACTGGCTGATGAAGCCGTTCCGGCAAAAGCTGCGCGGGGGCCATGGCGTAGCCTGGGTCGCCTGGCAGTGGCCGCTTCGGTGACTGTTGCCGTTCTGGCTGGTGTTCGCCTGTACAACCAGGACGAAATCGCCGGTGCCGAACTGGCCCAGCAGACTCAGCAACCGATCATGGCTGGCCCGCAAGTCAAGGGCCCCGCCGTACTGGCAGGCTACAAGGAAAGCTCCGACACTACCGGCCCGATGGCGAACGGTGTGCTTCAAGGGCAATCCGGCTGGCAGGATCAGCGTCTTCCAGGCTACCTGCGCCAACACGCACAGGAATCGGCCTTGAAAGGCACTGAAAGCGCTCTGCCTTATGCTCGCGCGGCAAGCCTGGAAAACCGTTGAACCGTTGAGGAGCACTATGCGCGCCATACCGCTCCTTACGCTTTTGCTCAGTGGTTGGTTTGCACTCCCCGCCCACGCCGATGATGCCCAAGACTGGTTGACTCGACTTGGGCGTGCTGAGCAACAGCAAAGCTTCCAAGGTACGTTCGTCTACGAGCGTAACGGCAATTTTTCTACCCACGACATCTGGCATCGTGTCCAGGACGGTCAGGTTCGCGAGCGGCTTTTGCAGCTCGACGGTTCGGCTCAGGAAGTCGTGCGGGTAGACGGTCGGACGCAATGCGTCAGCGGCACTCTTGTCGCCGGCCTCGGCAATTCGCGTGATGCCCCTTCACGTGCGCTTGATCCGCAAAAAATCGCGCAATTCTATGAACTGGCCGTCATCGGTAAATCTCGCGTGGCCGGTCGAAATGCGGTGATTGTGTCGATCACTCCGCGTGACCAATACCGCTATGGTTTTGAGTTGCACCTGGACCGCGAAACCGCGTTGCCCCTTAAATCCCTGCTGGTGAACGATCAGGGGCAGTTGCTGGAGCGTTTCCAGTTCACGCGATTGAACACCTCGGTCACGCCGGATGATCGCGACTTGCAACCCACTGGCGATTGCACGCCTATTGCAGTGGCCACGGCTAAAGCGCCCGAGGTGCAACCTGCCCAGGACTGGCATCTGGAATGGTTGCCGCCGGGTTTCCAGTTGACCAGCAGCAATGCGCGCAAAGACACCCAGACCAAAGCGACGGTCGACAGTCGGATGTATGAAGATGGGCTGGCGCGGTTTTCGGTATTTCTTGAGCCGATCGGCGAATCCGGCGTTACCGAAACCCGTACCCAGTTGGGCCCGACGGTGGCGGTGTCGCGTCGGCTGAATACGGTGGATGGCGAAATGATGGTCACGGTAGTGGGCGAAATCCCCATGGGCACCGCCGAGCGCATCGCGCTGTCGGTGCGCGGTGAAAAAAAACCAGCCGCCAAGCCGTGAATCGTTAATCTTATGTTCATCCTGGCCTTTCACCCTACGTCCATGCGAGGTTGGCTGCCGAGCGTCATGAAATGTCTGGTCCAGCATTTTCACTTGCAAAAATCTCTCATATTTTTTATAGGTCAGGGCTTGTCGGCGCTGACCATGTTTTGTTCGCGGAACGGAGATGTCGGTCACAGTTTCCGGCGTTTCCAGAACCCTGTCGCCCAACCCTGCTCGTCGTAACGGGAGCTGTATGTCGATACCACGCTTGAAGTCCTATTTATCCATAGTCGCCACATTGTTGGTGTTGGGTCAGGCCGTGCCCGCGCAAGCGGTCGAGCTGCCTGATTTCACCCAATTGGTCGAGCAGGCCTCGCCTGCCGTGGTGAACATCAGTACCACGCAAAAACTGCCCGAGCGCAAAGTCTCCGACCAGCAGATGCCGGACCTGGAAGGCCTGCCGCCGATGCTGCGCGAGTTCTTCGAGCGTGGCATGCCGCAACAACGCGCGCCCCGTGGTGGCGGTGGCCAGCGTGAAGCGCAGTCCTTGGGCTCAGGCTTCATCATCTCGCCCGATGGCTACATCCTGACCAACAACCATGTGATTGCCGACGCTGACGAGATCCTCGTCCGTCTGGCTGACCGCAGCGAGTTGAAAGCCAAGCTGGTCGGCACTGACCCACGTTCCGACGTGGCGTTGCTGAAGATCGACGGCAAGGACCTGCCTGTGCTGAAACTGGGCAAGTCCCAGGACCTGAAGGCCGGGCAATGGGTCGTGGCGATCGGTTCGCCGTTTGGCTTTGACCACACCGTGACCCAAGGCATCGTCAGCGCCATCGGCCGCAGCCTGCCCAACGAAAACTACGTGCCGTTCATCCAGACCGACGTACCGATCAACCCGGGTAACTCCGGTGGCCCGCTGTTCAACCTGAACGGCGAGGTGGTCGGCATCAACTCGCAGATCTACACGCGCTCCGGTGGCTTCATGGGCGTGTCGTTCGCCATCCCGATCGACGTGGCCATGGACGTTTCCAACCAACTCAAAAGCGGCGGCAAAGTCAGCCGTGGCTGGTTGGGCGTGGTGATCCAGGAAGTGAACAAGGACCTGGCCGAGTCCTTCGGCCTCGACAAGCCGGCCGGTGCGCTGGTCGCTCAGATCCAGGACGACGGCCCGGCAGCCAAGGGCGGCCTGCAAGTCGGCGACGTGATTCTGAGCATGAACGGCCAGCCGATCGTCATGTCGGCAGACCTGCCGCATTTGGTGGGCGCGCTCAAGGCGGGCAGCAAAGCCAAGCTGGAAGTGATCCGTGAAGGCAAACGCCAGAACGTTGAACTGACCGTCGGCGCCATTCCGGAAGAAGGCGCGACCCTCGATGCCCTCGGTAGCGCCAAGCCGGGCGCCGAGCGCAGCAGCAATCGCCTGGGTATTGCCGTGGCCGAGCTGACGGACGAGCAGAAGAAGGCCTTCGACCTGAAAAGCGGCGTGGTGATCAAGGAAGTGCAGGACGGTCCTGCCGCGTTGATCGGCCTGCAGCCAGGCGATGTGATCACTCACCTGAACAATCAGGCCATCGACAGCACCAAGCAGTTCACCGACATCGCCAAGGCGCTGCCGAAGAACCGTTCGGTCTCGATGCGCGTCCTGCGTCAGGGCCGTGCCAGCTTCATTACCTTCAAGCTGGCTGAGTAACACCGGCGCATCAAAAAGCCCCGCCTTCGTTTAACGAGGGCGGGGCTTTTTTGTGGGCGGTGGGTTTAGCCCATCATTCCTTTCACCAAGCGTTCCTGTTCGATCAGCTCACGCTGGCGTGCGTCGATACGTGACGACAGTGGGAAGTTGCTGCCGGCACGGCGCTTGGCGAAGTCCAGTTGTTGAATGGCTTGCTGGAAGTCGCCGACCAGGGCGAAGTACTCGGCGCGCGCCTGGTGCAGGCCGATGATATTGCCGGACAAGCCGCGCGTTTCGGCGACCTGGTACCACACGTCCGGATCGTCCGGGCGCGACTTGAGCAAACCGTCCAGGGCCTTTTCCGCATCGGCGGTGCGGTTCTGTTTGAGTAAAAGGTCCACTCGCACCTGGTTCAGCGGATAGTTGCCGGGGTACTGGGTGAGCATCCGGTCAGTGCGTTGCTGGGCATCCGGCAAGCGGTTGTTGGTGATGTCCAGTTCGATCTGCGCCAGGTTGTAGGTAATGTCGTTGGGCGACTTGGCCAACAGCGGGGCCAGGTTTTCCCGGGCTTCCTTGAGCTTGGTCCCCTTGATTTGGGCGATGGCCAGACCATAGCGCGCCACGTCGCTTTTCGGGTTTTCGTCCAGTTGGGCCTGGAAGCGCTTGGCGGCGAGGCCTGGCGTGTCTTCGTATTTCAGCTGCACCCGTGCGCGAATCAATTGATAACGCAGGCTGTCTTCGGTGCCGCCGAGCTTGGCCTGTTCGGCGCGGTTGCGGGTGTCGGCGATGCGCGATTCGGTCACCGGGTGAGTCAGCAGGAATTCCGGCGGCTTGGCGTCGAAGCGGTATTGACGCATCAGGCGCTCGAACATGGTCGGCATGGAGCGTGGGTCGTAACCGGCTTTCTCCAGGTTGAGGATGCCGATGCGGTCGGCCTCTTGTTCATTCTGGCGCGAGAACCGCCGTTGTTCCTGGATCGCCGCAGCCTGGGTGCCGGCAATTGCAGCAATGCCGGCGTCGCCCGCACCGGCTGCGGCGGCAATGATGCCGCCGAGCATCGCGGCCATCATCGGGATCTGCATGCGCTGTTGCGCTTCGACGCCGCGCGCGAAGTGGCGTTGGGACAAGTGAGCCAATTCGTGGGCCAGCACCGAGGCGTATTCACCTTCGGTCTGAGCGTTGAGGAACAGCCCGCCGTTGACCCCGACGATACCGCCAGGTGCGGCAAAGGCGTTGAGCTGCGGGCTGTCGATCAGGATGAATTCCAGGCGGCGGTCATTGACCTGGCTGGTCTCCACCAGTTTGTACACGCTGGTTTCGACGTAATCCTTGAGCTGCGGATCGTTGAGCTGCGCCACCTGGCCGCGTAAGTAGGCAAGCCAGGCGCGACCCAGTTGGTATTCCTGTTGCGGCGAGACAATGGCTGAGCTGGCGTCGCCAAGTGACGGCAGGTCGTCGGCAAAGGCCGGGGAGGCCAGCAGGCAGGCCAGCGTCAGCAGGGTGGGGCGCAAAAAAGTCATGCACAGAGCCTTTCGACAAAGAGCTTACTGTAGCCGGACACTGAGCGTCGGACCAGATATTCTAAGCAACCTGAACGCTTGCCCGGAGTAAAACCATGACCGACGCTGTAGCCTTTGATGCCGAACTCGATGCCAGCGGCCTCAATTGCCCGTTGCCTTTGCTCAAGGCCAAACTCGAACTCAATCGATTGGCCAGCGGCGCGGTGCTCAAAGTCATCGCCACGGATGCCGGTTCCCAGCGTGATTTCCGCACCTTTGCCAGGCTGGCCGGTCATACCCTGGTGCATGAAGAAGACGCCGCCGGTGTCTACCGTTATTGGTTGCGCAAGGCCTGAAGCGTCCGCTTCCCACCACCCGAGGTTGATTGATGTTCAAAGTGTTACGAGACTGGATTCAGCGCTACTTCTCCGACGAGGAAGCCGTGGTGCTGGCGGTCCTGCTGTTCCTGGCCTTTACCGCCGTCCTCACCCTGGGCGGCATGCTCGCTCCGGTGCTGGCGGGGATGGTGCTGGCCTACCTGATGCAGGGGTTGGTCACCACCCTGGAGCGTCTGCGCTTACCGGGCGCGGCGGCAGTGGGGCTGGTATTTGCTTTGTTCATGGGGCTGTTGCTGGTATTTATCGTGGTGGTCGTGCCACTGCTGTGGCACCAGTTGATCACCCTGTTCAATGAGTTGCCCGGCATGCTCGCCAAATGGCAGTCGCTATTGCTGCTGTTGCCGGAGCGCTACCCGCATCTGGTGTCGGATGAGCAGGTATTGCAAGCCATCGAAGTGGCGCGCGGCGAGATCGGAAAGTTCGGGCAGTGGGCGGTGACCTTTTCCCTGTCCAGCCTGCCGTTGCTGGTCAACATCATGATCTACCTGGTGCTGGTGCCGATCCTGGTGTTTTTCTTCCTCAAGGACCGCGCGATGATCGGCCGCTGGGTAAGTGGCTATCTGCCGCGTGAGCGTGCGCTGATCACCCGGGTGGCCGAGGAGATGAACCGGCAGATCGCCAACTACATTCGCGGCAAGGTGATCGAGATCATCATCTGTGGCGGCGTGACCTACATCGCCTTTATTGCCCTGGACCTGAACTACGCGGCGCTGCTGGCATTGTTGGTGGGCATTTCAGTGGTGGTGCCGTATGTCGGCGCGGTGGTGGTGACGGTGCCGGTCACGTTGATCGCCTTGTTCCAGTGGGGCTGGAGCGACCAGTTTATCTACCTGATGGCGGTGTACGGCATCATCCAGACCCTGGACGGCAACGTACTGGTGCCGCTGCTGTTCTCGGAGGCGGTCAACCTGCATCCGGTGGCGATCATCTGCGCGGTATTGTTGTTCGGCGGGTTGTGGGGGTTCTGGGGCGTGTTCTTTGCGATCCCTCTGGCGACGCTGTTCAAGGCGGTGCTGGATGCATGGCCGCGGCAGGAACCGGTGGTGGCGCCCTTACTCTGAAGCGAGGGGAGGGCGCGTGCGCCCTCTCCCGATGATGCTCACGCGTTGTGCAAAGCCTGGGCGGCCGCCAGCACGGCGTCCACATGCCCTGGCACTTTCACGCCACGCCATTCCTGGCGCAGCACGCCATCCTTGTCGATCAGGAAGGTGCTGCGATCCACGCCCAGGTATTCCTTGCCATACAGCTTCTTCAGCTTGATCACGTCAAACAGCTGGCAAACCGCTTCGTCCTTGTCGCTGATCAGCTCGAACGGGAATTCCTGCTTGCCCTTGAAGTTCTCATGGGACTTCACGCTGTCGCGCGACACGCCAAACACTTCGGTGTTGGCTGCCTTGAACGCCGCGTACTGGTCACGGAAACCCTGGCCTTCGGTGGTGCAACCCGGGGTGCTGTCCTTCGGGTAGAAGTAGATCACCACTTGCTTGCCCTTGAGGGCTGCGAGGCTGAAGGTCTGGCCGCTGGTGGCCTGGGCTTCGAAATCGGCTACGGGTTTGTCGATGACTACCGCCATGGGGGCTTCCTTACATTGGGTTCTGTGGGCGCCACGGCTCGATCAAGGCGTCGAGGTTCAGGGCATCGGCGAAGTCGAGGAACTGGTCGCGCAGCCAACTGATCTGCACGCCGGCCGGCAAGGTCACGGTAAACGTGGCGTTGAGCATGGTGCCGCCGGTTTGCGGTGCCTGGTAGGTGTCGCAGGTGAGGTTTTCCAGCTCGACGTTATGGTCGATGAAGAACTGGCACAACTCGTTGACGATGTCCGAGCGGTAGGCCGAGCTGACATACGCCACATAAGGCAGGGCCTGCGGGCGGTTTTCCAGCGCGGCGCTGCGTACCACATTGACGGTGAAGTCGTGCTTCTTGGCCAGGCCCGGCAGGCCGGTCTCCAGGCGTGCCAGGGCGTCCCAGGTGCCGGAAATCTGCAGCACCAGCGCACTGCACTCGCCATGGCGGGTGAGGCGAGAGGTGACGACGGCGCAGCGGTTTTCATGGCTGGCGCGGCACAGGACGTTGGTCAGCTCCATGGGGTTGGCGCCGAGGGCACTGATAACAAGGAATTGTTCGCGAACTGTGGGGGTGGACATGCAGCCTTCCTAAAACGATGAGCGGTCGATACGGTGAGGGCTGTATCGATCAAAGCATGAAGGGTAGCGAAAAGCGTCGCCAAGGGATAGGAGGTGGCGTTTTCATTGCGTGATCGGCGGGTTTTTACCCCGTCTCGACCCGCACTTTCGCGCAATGATGGCAATGCCCGTCGTTTAGTTGCGCCAGAACGCATCCTCAGGCGGTACTTCGCTTGTACAAGCATCTTGGCGCCAGTACCATTACGGCTCTCTTTTTCCGGCAGGAGCGGTTGCATGATTGCGGGCAGTATGGTGGCACTGGTCACACCCATGGATGCACAAGGTCGTCTCGACTGGGATAGCCTGGGCAAACTGGTGGACTTCCACCTGCAAGAGGGCACCAACGCCATTGTGGCGGTCGGCACCACAGGTGAGTCGGCCACTCTCGACGTGGAAGAACACATCCAGGTCATCGAGTTCGTGGTCAAGCGTGTCGCGGGCCGTATCGCCGTGATCGCCGGTACGGGCGCCAACTCGACGCGTGAAGCGATCGAGCTGACCAGGAACGCCAAGAAAGCCGGCGCCGACGCCTGCCTGCTGGTGACCCCGTACTACAACAAGCCGACCCAGGAAGGCCTGTACCAGCACTTCCGCACCATTGCCGAAGCGGTCGATATCCCGCAGATCCTCTATAACGTGCCAGGTCGCACCGCGTGCGACATGAAGGCCGAGACCGTGATCCGCCTGTCCACCGTGCCGAACATCATCGGCATCAAGGAAGCCACCGGCGACCTGCAGCGCGCCAAGGACATCCTGGCAGGCGTGAGCAGCGACTTCCTGGTGTATTCCGGCGACGATGCCACCGCTGTCGAGCTGATCCTGCTGGGCGGCAAGGGCAACATCTCGGTGACCGCCAACGTGGCCCCGCGTGCCATGAGCGACATGTGCGCCGCCGCCCTCGCCGGCGATGCCGTGACCGCGCGTGCGATTCACGAGAAGCTGATGCCGCTCAACAAGACACTGTTTATCGAATCCAACCCTATTCCCGTGAAATGGGCGCTGTTCGAGATGGGCATGATGCCGGACGGTATCCGTCTGCCGCTCACCCGCCTCAGCGAAGCCTGTCACGAACCGCTGCGACAGGCCCTGCGCCAGTCCGGCGTCCTGGTTTAATTGAGGAAGCACTACGCATGAAGCGATTGGCCGGACTTTCCGCACTTGCCTTGATTATCTCCAGCACCAGCGGCTGCGGTTGGATCTGGGGCCCGGAAGGCTACTTCCGTGACCGCGGCAGCGATTACCTGGAAGCACAAGCAACCAAACCGATGCAACTGCCGCCGGACGTCAATGTCGCCAAGCGCCTTGACCCGTTGCTGCCGATTCCGCGCAATGTCGCCGACGACACTGCCAAGGGTGAGTACGTGGTGCCGCGTCCACAGCCGATCTCGGCCGTGGCGAATACCAGCGACTACAGCCTGCAGAAGAGCGGCGATTCGCGTTGGATCGTGGCACAGCGCCCACCTGCCGAAGTCTGGCCGGTGGCGGTGCAGTTCTTCCAGGACAATGGCTTCCGCATCGACGAGCAGCGCCCGCAGACCGGTGAGTTCACCACGGCGTGGCAGCAGGGCAGCGAGCTGTCCGCCAGCATGGCCAAGCGTTTGCAGTCCGGCGGTATCGCCGCTGACAGCGAAGCCCGTGTACGTGTACGCATCGAGCCTGGCGTGCAGCGCAATACCAGTGAAGTCTATGTGGTCAGCGCCGAGCGTCCTGCCGGCAGCACATCCAACGTCGAGTTCACCAACCGCTCGGTCAACACCGGCGTCGACGCCGCACTGGTCGACGAGATGCTGGCCAGCATGAGCCGTATTTCCGAGAAGGGCGGTTCGATCTCCCTGCTCGCCGCACGCGATTACGATACCCCGAGCCGCGTCAGCCTCACCGAAGACGGCAGCGGCAACGTGGTGCTGAACCTGGGTGAAGATCTGGACCGTGCCTGGGCCAGTGTCGGTCGCGCGTTGGAACAAGGCCCTTGGCGTGTTGAAGACATCAACCGCAGCCTGGGCCTGTACTACATCAACGTGGCGGAAAAAGCCGAGAAGAAAGACGCCGAGCCAGGTTTCTTCAGCAAATTGTTCGGCAGCGCGCCGACCAAGGAAGAGATCGAAACCCGCGCCGAGCGTTATCAGATTCGTTTGAGCAAGGTTGGCGACAGCGTGCAAGTCACCGTCGAGAAGAACATCAACACCGTTGCGCCAGCTGAAACAGCGCGCAAAGTGTTGGGCGTGATTCAGGACAACCTGGGCTGATCCGATGCGTTTTGCCGTTCTCGGCAGCGGTAGCCAAGGGAACGGCACGCTGGTCGCTCAAGACGACACGTATGTGCTGGTGGATTGTGGTTTCTCGTTAAGGGAAACCGAGCGGCGCCTGCTGCGCCTGGGGGTTCACCCCTCGCAGCTGAGCGCGATTCTGGTGACCCACGAACATGCCGACCATGTGCATGGCGTGGGTTTGCTGTCTCGGCGCTACAATCTTCCGGTGTACCTGAGTCGCGGCACCTTGCGCGGGATGCGCAAACCCATTGAACCCGCAGGCTTCCTGGCCGGTGGCGAGCAGTTGCAGATCGGTGCCTTGAGCATCGATGTGATTGCCGTGGCGCATGACGCCCAGGAGCCGACGCAGTATGTATTCAGTGGCGGCGAGCGACGTTTCGGCGTACTCACCGACCTGGGCTCCTACTGCGCCAAGGTGCTGGACGGTTACCGGGATCTCGATGCATTGATGATCGAGTCCAACCACTGCCGAGACCTGTTGGCTCGCGGTCATTACCCGTACTTTCTCAAGCAACGGGTGGGCGGCGAACTCGGGCATTTGAACAACCACCAGGCGGCGTACCTGGTGTATGAGTTGGGCTGGCAAGACCTGCAACACCTGGTCCTGGCCCACCTGAGCAGCAAGAACAACCTGCCGCAGCTGGCCCGGCAATGTTTTGTCGATACCCTTGGGTGCGACCCGGACTGGCTGCAACTGGCCGATCAAGATTCAGGGCTCGACTGGCGACACATCGCCTAGCCCACCTCACTCAAAGCGGAGCCCATCATGGAAAAACGTGAAGAACTCTACCGCGGCAAAGCCAAGTCGGTATACAAGACCGACGACGCCAACCGCCTGATCCTGCTGTTTCGCAACGACACTTCGGCGTTCGACGGCAAGCGCATCGAACAACTGGATCGCAAGGGCATGGTGAACAACAAGTTCAACGCCTTCATCATGCAGAAACTCGAAGCGGCCGGCATTCCGACCCAATTCGATAAACTGCTGAGCGACAACGAATGCCTGGTCAAGAAGCTGGACATGATCCCGGTCGAATGCGTCGTGCGTAACTACGCCGCTGGCAGCCTGGTCAAGCGCCTGGGCGTGGAGGAGGGCCTCAAGCTCAACCCTTACACGTTCGAGCTGTTCCTGAAGGACGACGCCAAGGGCGACCCGTTCATCAACGAATCCCACGTCGTGGCGTTCGGCTGGGGCACCGCCGAGCAACTGGCGCGCATGAAGGAACTGTCCCTCAAGGTCAACGACGTGCTGAGCAAGCTGTTCGACGACGCCGGCCTCTTGCTGGTCGACTTCAAGCTTGAATTCGGCGTGTTCCACGACGGCTCCATCGTCCTGGGCGACGAATTCAGCCCGGACGGCTGCCGCCTGTGGGACAAGGACACCAAGAAGAAGATGGACAAGGACCGCTTCCGCCAAGGCCTCGGTGATGTGATCGAAGCCTACGAAGAAGTCGCCAAGCGCCTCGGCGTACCGCTGTAATCGACGCAAGCATCTGATAGCACGGAAAAAAATCGCTTCGGCGCTTTGCTTTCCAGAGACAGGCTGTTATGATGCGCGCCGTTGGAGAGATGCCAGAGTGGCCGAATGGGACGGATTCGAAATCCGTTGTACCTTCACCGGTACCTAGGGTTCGAATCCCTATCTCTCCGCCATTATTGAATACGACTAAGCCCCTGAAATGGTTGAACATTTCAGGGGCTTTTTCGTTGTTGGGGTTTGGTTTAGGGTAATTCTCAAGGCTCGCCCAGCAGCCTTCCATCACTCATAAGGATTTGGTGATGCGATACCCGCTACCGCGCCTTGTTGCGCGGCTCTCCCGCCGCTGCCTACTCAAGCAATGTGGTGGTCTCCGTAGAAGGCACAGCAGGCGTTATTCAGTACGCCGAAGCGCGCACGTACCTGCAGCTTTTGGATCGGGGTGAAAAAACCATGAACTCCCCCGAAAGCGAATATCACTTCGAGCTGAAAGATGCTTACTTTGTTCGAGTCCGTGTTGATGCTGCCAAACGCGCACCGATTCTCTTTCGAATGTCTTGCCAAAACTGGGGGGGGGGGGGGCCGTGGTACGCCGGGCTCGAGGGATCTACTCGTGGGAGCCGGTCCCGATCACATGGCGCGCGAGGTGGAAGCCGCATTGGCCTGGTTGCAACATCAAGGTGAGCAGGGCCAGCGGTTAGCCAAATTGGCGAGCTTGCGCTATCTACCGGAACGGGAGCTGTCCGTTGCTGAGCAGATGCGGCTGCTGGGACTGGAGCCATCGGCGGATAGGACTTATCGCAACTGGGCCCAGCGACTGCATGATCGAATGATTGCTGAGTTATCGAGACGCTCTGAGAGACGCGGTACTTGACCAGCTGTCAGCTGATAGTGCGTCAAAGTTTAATCACTGTGTCGTTGCGGAAAAACACTTGAAACGCCTACTTTGTAGGTTTTCTGTTAGAGAGTAAAAAGATCTCAGGTTGGTTGCTTGCATCTCCGCATAGGACGGATCCCCATTGCTATCGAGTTATAAAAGTTGGACGAGTGATGTCATATTTTGTTGAGGTTGACCAAATAAGAGAGCGCCTTTAGATCCTTCGGGATTTCAGTCGCTGTAAATAGTTTTGCAGGTTCAAGGCTAATGAAATCCAATGCTTCTTTGATGACCTGATTTTTGTCTCCTGTTAGTAAAGCACTGGCCAACGAAAAAGTGCTTTCGATGTTAAGGCTGATGTTGAAGCTGGAAGCAACTCTTCGTAGTAGGCCTTTCGTAGCTGAGGCATTGACGTTGGTTATGGATTTTTTGAGGTTTGCTATTGCTGTCACTAAAGCTCTCTCGGTGTCTGGCTGAGAAAGAATCAGTTGGTAGATGTTGTCCAGATGACTTCGAAATTCTAATAGTTCATCTTTTCTCTTGTCTTTGTAGTTTAATATGTCATCGAAAGATGATTCTGGGCTTGGAATCGGTAGGCATTCATAAATTTTTATTTCGATCCCTGGGTTCTTCGTAAGCTGGTTCTCGCTCGGAGAGAGCTTGTGATTCGCCAGGCTCCACTGCCCAGGTTGGACGCTATGGCGTATCTTCAGGGCATTTTCGATTAGGTTTAGTTTTGTGTGCTTTGGCTGAAATGTAGAGCCCTCGTCGTGCAGCGTGTGTTCTAAGATTCCGGCGCTCTCGAGAAATTTATCGTCAGGTGTTGATTCAAAACCTATTCTGGTAGTTTTTGGGATGTCAATTTTGTCAAAGTAAAGTAAGTATTTTTTAAAGGTGTCAGGGTGAATGGTTCCTAAGTAGCTAATGTTTTTATGTGCCTCGAGATCTAGTGAGGGTGCTATAACTATCCCTCTCATGTTGTTTTCAATAGTCATGTTGTGTGTACTTTATAAGTTGGGTCTGATTTTAAGTTAAGTTATCAGGGGTTGCTGATTGAGTCTAGTGAAGGCTTTTAAAAGTTCTAATTGATAACGTTTCGCACGCATCAAATTTCCCCGGCGATGAGCGAGAGTAAACCCAGGCTCTATAGCTACCACTGGCAAAATACTCGACTCGGCTGGCTCCGGGATCATCCACTTTGTGCTGAATGCTCTCGTCGCGGTCGCACCGGCGCCGCAGTGATCGTGGACCCTTTGATCCCCACCACGGCGACGTACATCTCTTCTGTGACCGCGACGGCTTCTCCACAACCCGATCATGGCGGGTGTCTGACTGCAAAATTTTTTTATGATTTCAGTTTGGCGTTTCTGAGTGTGGGGGAGTATCAGGACACGGCAAACAGATGAAACGCACTTGTGTGAGTCCCACGGTGGGACTAGGATCATTCTATGAGAATCATCGCGATCAGCCAGCTCAAGACTTTTTGGCAGAAATATCCGGATTCAGAGCAATCCCTCCTTGCCTGGATTGACGAGGTCAAGAAAGCGAACTGGCAGACGCCCGCAGACATCAAAGGCCAATTTCGCCATGCGAGCGTTCTCAAGAGCCGCCGGGTCGTGTTCAACATCAAGGGCAATGACTACCGGCTAGTGGTCGCTGTGGCCTACCGCTACAGCGCTCTCTATATCAAATTTGTCGGCACACATAAGCAGTACGACGCCGTTGACGCAGATACTGTTGAAATGGAGTAACCCATGAACATTCGCCCCATTCGTACCGAACAGGATTACCAAGAAGCGCTGAAGGCTGTCTCGCCGCTGTTCGATAATGAGCCAGAGCCAGGGACTCCTGAAGGGGATTACCTAGAGGTAATGATTACGCTGATCGAAGCTTATGAAGCGAAACACTTCCCGGTTGACCTGCCCAACCCGGTGGATGCCATACGTTTCAGGATGGAGCAGTCCGGTTTGTCAGCGACAGACCTTGTGCCTGCCATCGGGCGCAAGAATCGGGTTTATGAGGTTCTGAACGGGAAGCGAGCTCTTACGCTGCCGATGATTTGGAAACTGCATGAGATGTTTGGGATTCCGGCGGAGAGTTTGATTAAGCCGGTAAAAACTCTGTAGTACTGAGCTAGTTTGATTTGCTGAAAAATCCGGGCTTCTGATAGGAGTGCCGGATTTTTTTGCCTGCCGTTCATGGCTGACCGACATCGGTGGCCGCAAGGGCTTCTTCAACAACCCGATCATGGCGGGCGTCTGACCGTGAAACGCTGGAAACCCGGACGGCTGCGCGCCGCCTTGCAGCAGTGGCTCGGCGTGCCCATCGGCTTGGCTGAAAGGGCCTTCTGGCAAGAGTGGTTCAGCACCTCCAGCAGTGGCAACGCCGTGTCGGTCGATTCCGCCATGCGGCTGGACAGCATCTTCGGAGCTTCGCTGTCAGCGGAAGAGGCCGCAGCGAAGGTCTTCGCCAAACGTTCTATGAGCCTGCTCGTAGTCTAGAAAAGGCATTAGATAGGTTTCGGGGTGTGATCAATCCAGCGAGGCGACTCTAACGGTGTAATGTAAGAGTCGCAAAGCTATTCAGCTGGATGGGTTATTTTTTGAAAATTTGTTTTTTGGGCGGATGAATTTTTTCGTGGAGTTTTTTTGCAACATCTGATCTGGATATTCGCACCAATATACAGAACACGGAGAAAATCGAAATTGCGACGATTGCCAGAAGAAGCCCTCGTTGCCCCTTGAGCCCATTGTTTACATGCTCACGGTATTTGTCCTCGCCAAAGAGCGAGCAGATGATGTTGATATTTTTTTCTGAGAACTCGTGATTGATAAATTTTTTAAGTGATTCCGGTGACTGGCACTCTTTCTCTGTTAGTGTTGGGTTGGATTTGAAAAAGCTGAATTTAGCATCGCCCTCGGATAGGTAAAATGACGGAGCTTCCGGAGCGTCTTTCAATGAAACCATCAGGTATTTTGCGTTCGTAAGTGGTACTGAAATGCTGATAATTACGAAGAAAAAGAAGAGTAGCGCAAAAAAACGCACATTGAGCTTTTTTCGAAAACAGGGCCTCTTTAAATTTTAGGCTGTCAAAGTTTTTCCAGTCTATATATTTTCTTGCTCGTGCAACATCTCTATGGCAGAAGCCATTTTTCTTGATCCATTCTTCGGCGAGTTTGGTGTCAGCCAAGTTCTGTGCGGGTATGTTGAACTCGAATCGGTAGTATTCAACTTCCCTGAGGTTTTTTCGTACTTGTTCGTAGTCTTCGGTTTCAAATTTTGTGGAGCCGCCGAAAAAGCGCCACATTAAGTCGCGTAGGAATATCAGTGAGCCTGAACGTGAATAAATGTACAAAGCTAACAAGCAGATGGCGATACCGCTACCTAAGCTTGCCAGTGTTGCATAGTTTTCAAATGTCCAGTTTACGATGTTGTCGTTGAAGTTTTGCTGTGACACAGAGTCATCCTTGATTTAGTTCTGATGGAAGGTTTAATTGGCTTTTTAGCCATTAAGCAATAGGCATTTTTAACTCGTCCTTAAGTTTTTTGTGTCTGCGGCGATAGAGGTTTATACCCTACAGGGAGGATAACCCATGTCCGACACCACCCGCGACCAGTTCAAACAGGTTTCCTCCGAGCTGGAGTGTGCCTCCGGCGCCTTCAGCAAACAGGCCGAGGAGACCATGAGCGAAGCGCGCAAGGCTGGCGGTTTATCCGAGCAAACCAAGGCCACCGTGCCTGAGGAATCCGTTGCCTGGATCTCTGGGCTGCAGTTGGCCAGAAAATGCAAGGACGCTTCCAGGTTTAGCCACTTTGCACCGGGTTGGATATTAGAGAAACCTTGCGAAGGTCTGCACTTCAGTCAGCGCTCGACATTGAGTTTTTGACATGCCACGAACCATTCAATTGTCTTTGAGCCAATTATCTATGTGCGAATGATGCATGGGCTGCGAAAAGTAATAACCTTGGACAAAAAAACAACCCAGGCTAATCAAGGATTCCAATTCCTCGCGAGTTTCCACGCCCTCGGCTATACATTCCAGTTGCATGTCACTGCTCAAAGCAACTAGAGACTTTACAATTTTGTAGCTGGTGGGGTTTTCGTCAATGCCAGTAATAAAGGTTCGATCTATTTTTATTTTAGTGAGCGCCAGCGAAAGTAGTTGGCTAAGGCTGGAGTATCCAGTGCCGAAATCGTCAAGGGCCACTCCGCAACCTAGCCGACAGAACCTGTCAATAGTATGTTGCACTTTAACGACATCCTGCATGATCGCTGTTTCGGTTATTTCCAGGTCCAGTCGCCTGGCGTCGAAATGGCTGGCCTTGATGATTTCGATTATTTGTCCGGCGATTTCGTCTGAAGCACAGTCGTGCGCGGACAAGTTAAAAGAAAGGCAAATGTGGCGGGGCCAATCAGAGGCAATCAGCAATGCCTTGCCGAGCAGGTGAGTGGTCAGGCGATTTATCAGGCCGATCCGCTCGGCAATCGGAATGAACTGGCCGGGAGGCACGTCACCTAGCTCTGGGCTGTTCCAGCGTGCCAATGCTTCGAACGCTACGGTGCGCCAGCTGCGCAAATCAATCACCGGCTGAAAAACCAGGCTGAATTCGTGCTCGATATCGACCTGGCGTAACGCCTGTTCGATCATGCCTTGTCGTGTCAGTTGTTGAAGGTGGGAAGGTGTGAGCATGAACGTTTACCCCCCAGTTACCCAACCATAGGCAATAGGAGCGGTGTTTTTTGACCTGTAACGACAAATAAATGCTGGGTGCTTCTCAAACGCGGGTACCTGCAGGCACCAAAAATCAATCGCATTTTCCGGCAGGCATAATTTTCGGCGTCCATGGGAAAATTCCTTAGCAATTCAACATCGTTCAGATAGTCAAAAAATGACTATACTGAAATTGGCTAGAAAATAATAGCAATCTAGCCTTTTTATGATCTTCCTGGGGAGGTGAATAGGTGTAAGCATTTGATTTTAAGTGATATTTCAGATGAAGCAAAGTGCCACTATACGTATAGGCAAGCGAATCAAGCACTTACGACTAGACAATAAATGGACACAGGCCGCCCTTGCCGAAGCACTGGGGTGTGAGTCGATGACAGTGAGTCGTTACGAGAGGGGCGAATACGCCCCTAGCATCGAGATGTTGGAGCGAATCGCTGACGTCCTGGGCGTGGGACTGGATGCTTTTTTCACGAGCCGGGATCACGCTGAACCAACCGCCGCGAACCTTCGCCACTGCCTATGCGACATTGCCTATCAAGCAGATGAAACGTCGCTGAAAGAAATTATTGGCGCCGCAAAAAGGATCCTGAAGAATCGAGAGCCATAGCAGTGCTCGGTTCAATTCATCTGATAGGTGGCGCAGAATACTGAGTAGAGTCAGGCGCGGTTCATTATTTTTTGAAGGTGGTTGTTTAAGCTTCATTAAGTATAGGAACGTATAATGTTATTTCTGTTCCTGCTGCTAGATGAGTGCATCAGAGATGTGTTCGTTGGTATTGATGAACTTTTTTAAAGTTCGGCCTGGCCGGTGTGACAGGTGTCATTAATTGGCGAAGCAAAAGCGATTTTTTCAACGAGCTGAACTTTAGTTGACGAGGAAAGAGTTTACAAAGTTCGCCGAAGTCCAGAATGAACAAGCCAAGGCCCTATTGAGTTCGCCTGAGAGAGCCGTCTGATAAATCGCTAAATACATTCGACTACCGCGCCAGACGAGCCAACAAACTGTCGATAAACACTGTTTCTGCGCGACTCATCTTCTGCTCCCGATGCCACAACACATGGATATCCACATCCGCAATTCCCTCATCCGGCGGTAATCGCCAGAGCAGTCCGTTCTGCACATCCTCCGCCACCACATGAATCGGCAGGCAGCCCAGGCCAAACCCGGCGATGACCAGGCGGCGCACTTCTTCCAGGCTGGATGACGACGCCACGATCCGCCCGCTGAACCCCTGCTGATCGCGGAATATGGTCAACGGCGAGAGCATCCCGCCGATCTGGTCGCTGGTAAAACTGACGAAGTTTTCCGACTGCAAGTCCCCTTCGGCCAAGCCGCTGCGGCCGAACAGTGGGTGGTGTTTGCCGCAGAAAAAACCATAGCGCTGGTGCAGGAACAGATGTTGTTCCAGGCGCGGCTGTGGCCGGCGGTTGAGGCTCAGGCCCAGGGTGGCGGTTTTTTCCAGCAGGGCGGCGACGATGTCGGAGCTGCGCATTACCTCGACCTCCAGGTCGACCCGCGGGTGTTCGCGGTGAAACTCGGCCAGGAACTCATCGAAGGTGTTGGAGTTGATGCGGCTGATCATCAGCAGGCGCACTTTGCCGATCACTTCATCGCCGGGTTTTTGCAGGGCGTTGCTCATCTGCGAGACCTGGCCGTACATCTCGCCGGCGATGGCGAAGATCTGTTCGCCGGCCTCGGTCAGTACGAAGCGCGGGCCACGGCGGGCGATGAGTTGGCAGTCGAGTTGTTCTTCCAGGCGTTTGAGGGCCTGGCTGATGGCCGGCTGAGTCAGGTGCAGGCGTGCGGCGGCGCGGCTGATGCTCAGTTCCTGGCCAATGACGCGGAAGGTGCGCAGCAGGTTCCAGTCCAGGCGGTCGTTGAGCAGCGGGTGAATATCGCGACGGGTTTCGGGCATGGCGCGGCTCAATAATAAGCAGGATTTATAATTGGAATAATAAATAGAAAATTGACTAATCATAGCCCCGCGACGATAAATCACCCTCAACAAGCGCCATCAGAGCGCATGCGTTCGACCTTTCTCCTGCCAAAAAAATAACCAAAGGAGCCCACCCCATGAAGCCTTCCGCTTCGCCCCAGCCTCGCCGTGCTGCGGCAGCCGCTTTCATCGGCACCATGATCGAGTGGTACGACTTTTACATCTACGCCACCGCCGCCGCGTTGGTGTTCGGTCAGCTGTTTTTTCCTTCCGAAGATAAATTGTTCAGCACCATGGCCGCGTTCGGCACCTTTGCCGTAGGCTTTTTCGCGCGGCCGTTGGGCGGCATTGTGTTCGGGCATATCGGCGATCGCATCGGCCGCAAGAAGTCGCTGGTGATCACTCTGGTCATGATGGGCGTGGTCACGGTGTGCATCGGGTTGTTGCCGAGCTACGCGCAGATCGGCGTCGCGGCGCCGGTCCTGCTGGTGCTGTTGCGCATCGTGCAGGGCATCGCCGTCGGTGGCGAGTGGGGCGGGGCGGTGTTGATGGCCGGCGAGCACGCGCCAAAGGGCCGCCGCAATTTCTTTGCCTCCTTTGCTCAGTTGGGCAGCCCGGCGGGCTTGATTCTGTCGCTGCTGGCGTTCAGCGCGGTGACCCGTTTGCCCGAAGAAGACCTGCTCAGTTGGGGCTGGCGTCTGCCGTTCCTGGCCAGCGCCTTGCTGTTGATCGTTGGCCTGGCGATTCGCCTGGGGGTGAACGAGTCGCCTGAGTTCCTCGAAGACAAAGCCTTGGCCGAAAAGGCACGGGCGCTCAAGCCGGACCAGGCCCCGGTGATCGAGGTGCTGAAAACCGCCTGGCGCCCGCTGCTGCTGTGCATCGGTGCCAACACCCTGGGCATCGCCGGCGTGTATTTCACCAACACTTTTATGATTGCCTACAGCACTCAGCAACTGGGCCTACCGCGCTCGTTGATTTTGGAGTGCCTGTTCGTCGTCGCCATCATCCAGTTCTGCGTACAGCCCCTGGCGGCCTGGGTCGCGGAGAAGGTCGGCGCCACGCGTTTCCTCTGCGCGATGACGGTGCTGGCGATGGCGTCGCCTTACCCGATGTTCGTACTGGTCAGCAGCGGTGAGGCGCCGTTGATCATCCTCGGCATCGCCCTGGCGGTGGTGTGCATGGCCTCGTTTTATGCGGTGATCGCGGGCTTTGTCAGCGGCCTGTTTGAAACCCGCGTGCGCTACACCGCGATTTCCCTGGCCTATCAGGTGTGCGGTGCGCTGGCCGGTGGCCTGACACCGTTGATCGGCACCTGGCTGGCCCACGAATACCAAGGCCAATGGTGGCCGATGGCAGTGTTTTACAGCCTGATCGCGGCGGTCTCGCTGGTGAGCGTATTGGCCTTGTCGCGCCGCCACGCCACTGCCCACCGTCTGGAAATGGCCCCTGGTGTTTAATGGAGCGGGTGCAATGTTGAAGATTAAGGGTGAGCGTTTATGGGCCAGCCTGATGGCCATGGCCGAAGTCGGTGCGACCGCGCGCGGCGGCAGTTGCCGCCTGGCGTTGAGCGCTGAAGACCACGCCGGTCGCGAGCTGTTCAGCCACTGGTGCAAGGCCGCCGGGCTGAGCCTGAGCATGGACGCCATCGGCAACCTGTTCGCCCGGCGTGCCGGTACGGATAAGGACGCCGCGCCGGTGATGATCGGCAGTCACCTCGACACCCAGCCGGAAGGCGGCCGCTTCGACGGTGTCTACGGCGTGCTGGCCGGCCTGGAGGTGATGCGCAGCCTCGACGACCATGGCATCCAGACCCGCAAGCCGCTGGAAATCGCGGTATGGACGAACGAGGAGGGCGCCCGTTTCACCCCCGCCATGCTCGGCTCCGCCGTGTTCACCGGTACCTTGGCGCTGGACCAAGCCCTGGCCACCACCGATGCCGACGGCATCAGCGTGGCCGACGCCTTGCGCACGCTCGGCTGCCACGGCAAGCGTGCTCTGGGCGGGGCGGTGGATGCGTATTTCGAAGCCCATATCGAGCAAGGCCCGATCCTTGAGGACCACGCCAAGAGCATCGGCGTGGTCAGCGGCGGCCAGGCGATTCGCTGGCTCGATGTGCGGGTCGAAGGGCTGGCCGCGCATGCTGGCACCACACCGATGCCGCTGCGCAAGGACGCGCTGTATGGCGCCGCGAAAATGATCCAGGCCCTGGAATGCCTCGCCATGGATTTCGCCCCCCAGGGCCTCACCACCGTCGGCGAGTTGAGCATTGCCAAGTCTTCGCGCAACACCATTCCCGGTTTGCTGACCTTCACCGTCGACCTGCGCCATCACCGCGACGCCGACATTGAGGCGATGGAGCAGCAGGTCAGGGCGCGCTTGCAGGCCATCGCGCAGAAGCGCGGCCTGAGCGTCACCATCAGCCCTCACTGGATCAGCCCAGCGACGCCGTTCGATGCCGAATGCGTGGCCTGCGTGCAAGCGGCGGTGGACGCCTTGGGTTACAGCCAGCAGCCCATCGTCAGCGGCGCCGGCCACGATGCCATCCACCTCGCACGCTATTGCCCGACGGCGATGATCTTCATCCCCTGCGTCGGCGGCCTCAGCCACAACGAAGCCGAAGACGTACTGCCCGAGGATGTGCGCCAGGGCGCCGATGTTTTACTCAACGCCGTGTTGAAACGTGCCGGCCAAGCCAACTGACCGCCTCATTCAGGACGACTGAAGACGACCTGCCGGGCCGCAGGCAAGCCAGCGCCCACCGGCAGCGTGTTCACTCAGGAGATTCCCATGCAAACGTTCTTCCACCCCGAACAACTCCTGCATCATCCGCGCAGCTACTACTCCCGTGGTCAGATGCGAACGCCGCAGGAAGTCCCCGAGCGTGCCCGCAACCTGCTGCGGGCCGCGCAAACCCTGGGGTTTGAGATTGTGTCACCCGAGGACCACGGCCTTGAGCCGCTGCTGGCGGTACACGGTGCTCCCTACCTGACCTTCCTTCAGGAGGCTTACCCGCGCTGGAAGGAAATCCCTGAAGAGTGGGGCGACGAAGTCATGTCCAACATCTTCGTGCGTGAACCCAACGCCCTGCGCGGCATCCTCGCCCAAGCCGCACGCTACCTGGCGGATGGCAGTTGCCCGGTCGGCGAACGGACCTGGCGCTCGGCCTATTGGTCGGCCCAAAGCGCCGTCGCTGCCGCCAAGGCCGTCCTCGATGGCGCGCCCGCCGCCTACGCGCTGTGTCGCCCCCCCGGTCATCACGCGCGCTTCGATGCGGCGGGCGGCTTCTGCTACATCAACAATGCCGCGGTGGCGGCGCAGGTGTTGCGCGAAGGCTTCCAGCGCGTCGCGGTGCTGGATACCGATATGCATCACGGCCAAGGCATTCAGGAGATTTTCTACGACCGCGACGACGTGCTCTACGTGTCGATCCACGGCGACCCGACCAACTTCTACCCGGCTGTCGCCGGTTTTGCTGACGAGCGCGGCAACGCGGCCGGCGAAGGTTTCAACCTCAACCTGCCGATCCCCCACGGTGCCAGCGAGGCGGTGTTCTTTGAACAGCTCGAACTGGCCCTCAAGGCGCTGAAGGACTTTTCTGCGGATGTGCTGGTGCTCTCCCTGGGCTTCGATATCTACGAACTGGACCCGCAAAGCAAAGTCGCGGTGACGCGGGACGGGTTTGCGCGCTTGGGTGAGCACATCCGCGGCCTGGGGTTGCCCTGTGTGATCGTGCAGGAGGGCGGGTATCACCTGGAGACGTTGGACAGCAATGCGCAGGCGTTCTTCAGCGGCCCGCAGGCTTGGGCGAAGTAACCGAGTATCGGTTTTGTGGAGGTGTGATATCTTTGTGCCATCATATGTCGTGACGATCACGGAGGATGGTATGAAGAAGCTGTTATTGGTCGGGGTTTTGGTGGTGTTGGCGTGTAGCCCGTTTTTTGCCGCGGCGTGTCCGAAGGGGACACATCCGGTCGGGGGCACGGGGTCGCACCACAAAGGTGGGACTTGTCAGTAGTCGATGGCTCGACAAGGCGTGTGAAGTCGCGGTTCGAGCGTCAACCCCGTGCGGGTGCGCTTGAGGGCGGTTAACCGATGCCCGCAGCGAAAAGCCTGCCGAACCGAGCGTTCTGCAGGCTTTTTCGTTTCAGATGGAGAGATCAGGTTCTTTCCCGTGTAGGGATTTTTCCGCATACGCAAATCTCCCTGTAATCCTGCATGACTGATCGCAGGCGCACGCGGGGAAATGGATGACGTCTCTAAAGTCCTGATCCTGGCGGCCGAAATGCTCTTGTATGACATCTGATCACTAATAAAAGAGCCTCGAAAAATGTCCTTACGTAGCCTGTCCATCGCCCGTCGCGCGGGCCTGGGTTTTGCCCTGATTGCTTTGCTGGTGGCCGTACTCGGTTTTTTTGCGCTCTCGAACATGGCCAGCATTCGTGAAAGTGCAGTCCAGGTCGAGCGTGGGCTGGTGCCTAAAATGCGTCTGGTCTCGGATATCCGCGAGATCATGTTGCGCATTCGGACCATCTCTTTGCGCATGGCGCTGGACCCGAACCCGGCAAGCATCCCGCAATACCGCAGCCAGATGGACACGCGCAGCCAGGACCTGAGCAAAAAGCTGGCCGACCTCGAGGCCGTGATCGACAGCGCCGAAGTGCGCGCGTTGTATGAGCAGTTCCAGGTCTCGTTGCGCCAATACCAGCAAGGGCTGACCCGCTCGTTTGCGCTGGCCGACCAGCAACAGGGGGCTGAGCTCAATAAGTTGCTGTTGGTGGATATGAAAACCGTGGTCGATGGCTCCGGTGCCCAGCTCAACGCATTGGCCGACTACTACAACACGCAGATCAACCAACAGGGGCAGGCGGCCGAGGCGCAGTATGGCCGTTCGCGCACGATGGTCTTCGGCTTTGTGCTCCTGGCCGCCTTGAGTACCGTGGCGCTGGCCTGGCTGCTGACACGCAGCATCGTCGGCCCGCTGAGCCATGCGGTGCGGGCTGCGGAAAACGTCGCCCGTGGCGACCTGACCGAAACGGTGGCGGTGACCGGCGACGACGAAGTGACCCGCCTGCTCGTGGCGCTGCAGAGTATGCAAGCCAGCCTGCGCGGCACCTTGCAGCTGATTCGCCAGTCGGCCGGGCAGTTGGCGTCGTCGGCTACCGACCTGAACGGCATCACCGATCAAAGCAGCCGCAGCCTGCAAAAGCAGACCGCGGAAATCGAGCTGGCCGCCACTGCCGTCAATGAGATGACTTCCGCAGCTGACGAGGTGGCGCGCAACGCGGTGTCCACCTCCGAGTCCACGCGGGTGTCCAATGAAACGGCGCGCGAAGGCCAGCATCGCGTGGGCGAAACGGTCAGCGCGATTCAAGCCCTGAGCAGCAACATCGGCGAGACCTCGACCCTGGTGCAACACCTCGCCGAGCAATCGCGGGATATCGGCAAGGTACTCGACGTGATTCGCTCCATCGCCGAGCAGACCAACCTGCTGGCCCTCAATGCCGCCATCGAAGCGGCGCGGGCCGGGGAGTCCGGACGCGGTTTTGCGGTCGTGGCCGACGAAGTGCGCGCCCTGGCGCACCGCACCCAGCAATCGACCCTGGAAATCGACCAGATGGTCAGCGCCATGCGCGCGGGTTCCGACCACGCACTGACCTCGATGCAGTCGAGCACCGCACGCGCCACCGACACCCTGGCGTTGGCGGAAGGCGCCGGCGGCGCCTTGAGCCAGATCACCGATTCCATCGACCAGATTCACCAGCGCAACCTGGTCATCGCCAGCGCCGCCGAGGAGCAGGCCCAGGTCGCCAAGGAAGTCGATCGCAACATCGTCAACATTCGCGACTTGTCGGCGCAATCGTCTTCCGGCGCCGGGCAGATCAACGGCGCGAGCCGGGAACTGGCGCAACTGGCGGTCGCACTGAACGAGGCGGTGGCACGCTTTCAGCTGTAGTGAAGTGCGCCGCGAGTGGCGGCGCGCAGGATGGCGCTAATTCAGCGTCGGTTCTTCCACGATCCTGATATTGACCGCTTGCCACTCGCCCCCCGGCCCCCGTTCCAATTCGTAGGTGACGGTTTGCCCTTCGCGCAGGACCTGGCCACCCTGGGCGGTGCTGCTGCGAAAGAAAACGTCCTGTGCATCGTGGGCGGCAGTTTCGCTGCTGATGAAGATTGCAGTCTGTGGAGTCTTTCTGGACATGGCCGTTCTCCATTTTCAGTGCAATACATGGCCCAGGGTGGGCGGGGTGACGCGGTGAGTCGCAGGCTTATCAGCTGATCAATTGGACTTTGTCCGCCTGCATGCCTTTTTCCCCTTTTGTCGTTTCGAAGCTGACTTTCTGTCCTTCTTTCAATGATTTGAATCCAGTGCCCTCAATCGCCCTGAAGTGTACGAACAGGTCGGGCCCGCTGTCCGGAGTGATGAACCCATAGCCTTTTTCATCGTTGAACCACTTCACCGTGCCGTTCTGTCTGTCGCTCATTGTTCGTATCCTCTAAACCCTGATGTCCTACTGCGCACCGACGCAGTGCGACATGCTTAATAAAAGCCCCGCGCCAGCCCGTCGTCAACACTGCGCAAGACCAGCGGTACTGTCATTCCTGACAGGTTCGCAGGCCGTCGAAACGCGCCATACTGCGCAGTTTCATGCTGACAACCTGGCGTATCCGGGCGCCGGTCCTTACGCACATGGCGCCCCGTCACCTGCCATACGATAATGCCCTCCATCCCGATTCCCACTGGCTTCCTACCGTGATCATCAACTTCGACCTCAACGACCTCCAAGCCTTTCGCGCCGTAGTAGACAAGGGTAGTTTTCGCGGCGCCGCCGATGCCATCCGGATCTCGCAGCCAGCGCTCAGCCGGCGCATCGAAAAGCTCGAAACCGCCCTCGACGTGAAGCTGTTCGAGCGCACCACGCGCCGCGTCAGCCTGACCATGGTCGGGCGCGCCTTCCTGCCGCAGGTCGAGCGTATCCTCGACGACCTCGACATCGCGCTGATGGGCATCAGCAACGTCGCCTCCACGCGGATGGGCGATGTGACCATCGCGTGTGTGCCGTCCACCGCGTATTACTTCATGCCTCACGTGATCTCGGCATTCCACAAGCTCTACCCCAAGATTCGCCTGCGGGTGCTGGATGCCAGTGCCGGCGAGGTGTGCAATGCGGTGGAAAGCGGCGAGGCGGATTTCGGCGTGAGTTTCAGCGGCAGCCTGGCCGATGAGGTGGAGTTCGAGTTGCTGTTTCAGGAGCGTTATGTGCTGGCCTGCCGCCGCGATCACCCGCTGGCCGAGCGCGCCAGCGTGAGCTGGGCCGAGGCCTACGAGCATGACTACATCACGGTGGACAAAACCTCGGGCAACCGTTTTCTGCTGGACCAGGCCCTGCGCGGCGTGCGGGTGAAAAAGCCGAGTATTTGCGAGACGCACCACGTGACCACCATGATCGGCTTGGTCGAGGCGGGGCTGGGTGTGGCGATGGTGCCGTCGATTGCCATGCCGGGCACTGAACACCCGATCCTGCTGAGTGTGCCGCTGGTGGAACCGCAGGTGATGCGCAATGTGGGCTTGATCAAGCGCCGCGGGCGGACGTTGCCACCAGCGGCGCTGGAGTTGGAGCGGTTGGTGCGGGAGCTGCCGTTTCGGTCAGCGTGACACCGAGTCCAGGCCGGTGGATTGCACCACCGCTTGCGCCTCGGGCGAGGCCAGGTAGTGCAGCAGCGCCCTGGCCTGCGCCGGGTGTTCGGCGTTGACCGGAATACCCGCGGCGAAGCGCGTCACCGATTGCACGTCTTCAGGTATCTTGCCGACGTAAGTCACCCCCGGCACCGGTAACAGTTCCGCCACCTGCTGCAAGCCCACCTCGTAGTCACCCTTGGCGACCTGTTCGGCCACGGGGATGCGTTCGATCATGGTGCCCTTGGCCGGCATGCCGAGTTTCTTGAACAGTTCCTTCTCGACATACACGCCGCTGGCGCTGTCCGAATACGCCACGGACTTGGCCTTGAGCAACACCGCTTTGAGTTCGGCATCGGTGCCGATGGCCGGTTTGGCCGCGCCGGCTTTCACCACCAGGCCGATTCGCGAATCCGCCAGTTCCACGCGGGACGCTTTGTCGACCTTGCCCTGTTTGATCAGCTCATCCAGGGCGTAGCCGACCATGATCACCACATCCGCGTGTTCGCCACGGGCCAGGCGGTTGGGAATCGCTTCCGGCGCCTTGCCCATGGACGGGCCGAGGACGGTGTCGAGGGTGTCGCCGCTGCGCTGGGCGTATTGCGGGCCCAGCAGCTTGTAGGCAGCGGTGAAGCCACCGGAGGTCATCACCTTGAGTTGTTCGGCCTGGGCCGTCAGTGCCAGGGCACCGAGGGCCAGGGCCGTCAGGGTTTTCGACAGCGCTTTCATTGCGCCGCCTCTTGCATGACCTGCCCGCGGGTATTGGCACGGTGATACAGCGCGAGGGTCGAGCACAGGGCGCACAGGGCGGCGAACATCAACCAGTAGGCCGGCGAGGCTTTGTCGTCGGTGACGTGAATGAACCAGGTGGAGATCGCCGGAGTGAAACCGCCGAAGACCGCAGTCGCCAGGCTATAGGCCAGGGAGAAGCCCGCCACGCGCACTTCCACCGGCATGATTTCGGTCAGCGCCGGGATCATCGCGCCGTTGTACATGCCGTACAGGAAGGAGAACCACAGCAGGGTTTCCAGCATATGCGCAAAGCTCGCAGCGTTTACCACGTAGGACAACGCCGGATAAGCCGTGAGCACCGTCAGCGCGGTCATCGCGACCAGCACCGGTTTGCGCCCGAAGCGGTCGCTCAGGCTGCCGCCGATGGGCAGCCAGACAAAGTTCGAGATCGCCACCAACAGGGTCACCAGCAACGCATCGGACGTGGTCAGTTGCAGCACGGTCTTGCCGAAGGTCGGCGCATACACGGTGATCAGGTAGAACGCGGTGGTGGTCATGGCCACCATCAACATGCCGCCGATGACCACGGACCAGTTTTTCGCCAGGGTCGCCAGCACTTCACGCATGCTCGGGCGATGTTTGCGGTTGGCGAACTCTTCGGTTTCCTCAAGGTTGCGCCGCAGCACAAAGATGAACGGAATGATCACGCAACCGACGGCGAACGGAATGCGCCAGCCCCAGTCGGCCACGACCGACGGTTGCATCCACACGTTCAGGCCATAGCCCAGCGCGGCGGCGACCACGATGGAGATCTGTTGGCTGCCCGACTGCCAGCTGGTGTAGAAACCTTTGCGGCCGGGGGTGGCCATTTCTGCGAGGTACACCGACACCCCGCCCAGTTCCGCACCGGCCGAGAAGCCTTGCAGCAGACGGCCGAGCAACACCAGCGCCGGAGCCCACAGGCCAATGGTGTGATAACCCGGCACCAGCACAATCAGCAGCGTACCGCTGGCCATGATCGACAGCGTCACGATCAACCCTTTGCGCCGCCCCACATCGTCGATGTAGGCACCCAGGATGACCGCACCCAGCGGACGCATCAGGAAGCCCGCGCCGAACACGGCAAAGGTCATCATTAATGACGCAAACTCATTAGCGGCGGGGAAGAACGCGGCAGCGATGTAGGTGGCGTAGAAGCCGAACAGGAAGAAGTCGAACTGTTCGAGGAAGTTGCCCGAAGTAACGCGGAAAACCGCACCAATTTTCGAACGGGCAGAGTCAGGGCGGGTAGGGCTAGTCATGCTTTTGTGTCTCCAGCGTTCTTTTTAAAGTGCTTGTTTCGCTTAAGGCCAAGGATAGTGGCTGACACATTTAGAAATGATAAGTGAATATTTTTGATCTATTGATGCGTTTTGGTTATCAGTGGTCAGTGCAGGCCCACGGCGGCGTCCTTGTTCTATGCTTGCAGGCGTAACTAATTCTTACGGTCGGGGGTGCCTATGACTGACGAACAGAAACAGCGGGACGAACGGAAGCAGGAGCGACGCAAGCAGCAATTGGAGGAAGAAAAGCCGCAGACCTGGAAGCATCCCGACGACGGCACGGAGCTTTCGGAGCGGGATCAGGAAATTCCGCTGAAACCCTGATGCGTGATCGGTGGGGGCGGGCATGCCCGCTCCCACATGTGCAACGGGCGTTTCTCGGGAATAGGCAAACTATTTGACATATTTGATTTGTGATCACATATTGGAGGCATAAGAACCACAACACAGGTTTGCCTCATGACAGATGGTCCGCTCCTCCTGCCCACCCTGCGCCAGGTGTCCCGCGATACCTTGCAAGACCAGGTCTACCGCCAGATCCGCGAAGCGTTGATGAGTGGCCGTTTCCAGCCTGGCCAGAAACTCACCATCCGTGGCCTGGCCGAAGCGCTCGGCTCCAGCCCGATGCCGGTGCGCGAAGCCCTGCAACGCCTCAGCGCCGAAAACGCCTTTGAAGTCACCGAAACCTCGCGTCTGCGGGTCCGCATGATGACGGTCGAGCGCCTGCGCGAAATCCGCGATGCGCGGGTTGCTCTTGAAGGCTTGCTGGCCGAGAAGGCGGTATTGCTCCTGAAAAAAACCGACCTCGACGAAATCACCGACCTGTGCCAGCAAATGCAGCACGCCGCCGACGAAGTCGATGTGTCGCGCTACCTGTGGACCAACTTCGCCTTCCACCGCCGGATTTACGCAGTGGCCCAGGCCGAGCTGACCATGGCCGCCGTGGAGAATTTCTGGCTGCACATGGGGCCGTGCTTTGCCCTGGTCGCCCCCGATAAAGCTCACCTGCAACGCTCGATGGAGGCGCATACGCGCATCGTCGAAGCCCTGGCCGCCCGCGACGGCGCTGGCGCACGGGCGGCGGTGACCGATGACATCATGCAGGCCGCCGATTCCCTAGCGCGCCTGCTCGTCAAGAACGACCGTTCGCGGTCGTCTGCTTCAGGAGGTAAACGTGCATGAGTGTCCTACAGCGGCTACAGCCCTATCCTGGGTTACGTGTATTGATTTCCGGCGGGGCTGCCGGCATCGGTGAAGTGTTGGCCGCGGCGTACCTGGAGGCCGGTGCCCAGGTGCATGTGTGTGATGTCAGCGAACCGGCCCTGGCGGCGTTTCGCGACAAATACCCAGGCAGCGTCGCCACCCGCGCCGATGTCAGTGATGCCGCGCAGATCGCGGCGGTGTTCGAGGTGCAGCGCGAGCATTTCGGCGGCCTCGACGTGCTGGTCAACAACGCTGGCATCGCCGGCCCCACTGGCGGTATCGACGCGATCAGCGACGCCGAATGGCAAGCCACCATCAACATCAACCTGACTGCGCAATACCGTTTTGCCCACCATGCGGTGCCGATGCTCAAGCAATCGTCCCACGGCCATCTGTTGCATATCGCCTCGGTGGCCGGGCGTCTGGGCTACGCGTGGCGCACGCCGTATGCGGCGACGAAGTGGGCGATTGTCGGCCTGATGAAATCCCTGGCCTCGGAGTTGGGCGAGAGTGACATCCGCGTCAATGCCTTGCTGCCTGGCATCGTCGAAGGCCCGCGCATGGACGCGGTGATTCGCGCCCGTGCCGAGCAGGTCGGCGTACCCGAACCCGAGATGCGCCAGGAATACCTCAACAAAATTTCCCTCAAACGCATGGTCACCGCCGAAGACGTCGCGGCCATGGCGCTGTTCCTCTGTTCGCCCGCCGCCCGCAACGTGACCGGCCAGGCGATCAGTGTCGACGGTAACGTCGAGTACCTGTAGGACGCGGCGCCAGTCGCCAAGGAAGAACCCCGAGCTGTACCCAGGATTTTTTCATAAGAATAAAAGTCGGAGAATCGTCATGTCCAAAAAACGTCCTGTGATCATTACCTGTGCCGTGACCGGTGCCATCCATACGCCGTCGATGTCGCCGCATTTGCCCATCACTGCCGAGGAAATTGCCGCCGCCGCCATCGGCGCCGCCGAAGCCGGCGCGGCGATTGTTCACCTGCATGCCCGTGACCCCAACGACGGCCGCCCCAGCCAGGACCCGGCGTTGTTTGCTGAATTCCTGCCGCAGATCAAGGCCGCCAGCGACGTGGTGATCAACATCACCACCGGCGGCGCGCCGACCATGGGCGTGGAAGAACGCCTACAGCCGGTGATGCAGTTCAAGCCGGAATTGGCCTCGCTGAACATGGGCTCGATGAACTTTGGCCTGTACGAAATGCTCAACCGCTTTACCGAGTTCAAGCACGACTGGGAGCGTCCATACCTGGAAGAGAGTGACGACCGGATCTTTCGCAACACCTTCCGCGACATTGCCCACATCCTCAATTCCTGCGCCGAGAACCGCACCCGTTTTGAGATCGAGTGCTACGACATCGGCCACCTCTACACCGCCGCGCACTTCCTGGAACGTGGCCTGCTCAAGTCGCCGCTGTTCATCCAATCGGTGTTCGGCCTGCGCGGCGGCATCGGCGGGCACCCGGAAGACCTGGCACACATGCGTCGTACCGCCGATCGCCTGTTTGGCGACGATTATGTGTGGTCGATCCTCGGTGCCGGGCGTGGGCAAATTCCGCTGGCGACCATGGGCCTGTCCATGGGCAGCCATGCCCGGGTCGGCCTGGAAGATTCGTTGTGGGACGGGCCGGGCAAATTGGCCGCTTCGAACGCCGATCAGGTACGGCGCATTCGCAGCGTGATCGAAGCCCTCGGCCATCGCGTCGCCACGCCGGATGAAGCGCGGGACATCCTCGGGCTCAAGGGGCGTGACCAGGTCAATTTCTAACCGACGACACGGCCGCGTGCTGGCGCGGCCCGAATCCCGCACAACAACAATAAGGGGATCACACCATGCGTATCGAAGTGCTTGTGGACGTCAAGACCACCCTGGGCGAAGGCCCGGTGTGGGACGTCGAACAACAGCGGCTGTATTGGATCGACAGCGCCGACGGCCGCATCCTGCGTTGCACCGACGACGGCCGCGAACTGCGTGCCTGGGACGTGGGCCAGAAAATCGGCTCCATGGCCCTGCGCCACAACGGCGCGGCGGCCATCGTCGCCTTGCAGAATGGCGTACACACTCTGGACCTGGCCAGTGGCGAACTGGCGCTGATCGAAGACCCTGAACCGCACCTGCCGAACAACCGTCTCAACGACGGCAAGGTCGACCGCCAGGGCCGCTTTGTCTTCGGTTCCATGGACACCCAGGAAGACCGCGCCAGCGCCAGACTCTACCGCCTGGACCCGGACCTGCGCCTGCACACCCTGGACGAAGGCATCATCGTTTCCAATGGCCCGTGCTGGAGCCCATCCGGGGACACCTTGTACTTTTGCGACACCTGGTCGGGCGGGATCTGGGCCTATGACTACGACCTCGCCAGCGGCAATGTCAGCAACCGGCGCACCTTCGCCAAGGTCGACACCTCGGGTGGCGGCGCCGCGGACGGTTGCACCGTGGACGCCGAAGGTTGCCTGTGGCAGGCCCTGGTCTATGCCGGGAAGCTGGTGCGTTACACCCCCGATGGCCACGTCGACCGGGTCATCCAAATGCCGGTGAAGAAGGTCACCAGCCTGACCTTCGGCGGGCCGAACCTCGACACCCTGTTTGTGACCTCCATGGCCAAGCCGCCGCTGCCGCGTTTTCCGCACGACGGCCAGCAGCGCGGCGCGCTGTTCGCCATTACCGGGTTGGGCGTGCAAGGAATAGCCGAGCGACGGTTCGCCAGCTAGCGCGTGTGTTCGATCAGCAACATTCCTTCGCAACCTTGTGTCAGTGCGCGCCTTCGCGCGCCTGGAGAGGCCCATGGCTACTTTAAAAAAAGCGTCGCTGCGCAGCATTCACCGGCATTCCTGGGTGTCGCTGCTGGTTTGCTGGATGATCTGGATTCTCAACGCCTACGACCGTGAGATCGTGTTGCGCCTGGGGCCGACCATCTCCAAGCATTTCGATTTGTCCGCCGATCAGTGGGGCACCGTGGCCACGGTGATCATGCTCGCCCTGGCCCTGTTGGATATCCCGGGTTCGATGTGGAGCGACCGCTACGGCGGCGGCTGGAAGCGCGCGCGGTTCCAGGTGCCGTTGGTGCTGGGCTACACGGCGATCTCGTTTCTGTCCGGGTTCAAGGCGTTGAGCGGCAACCTCGCGACGTTTATCGCCCTGCGTGTCGGGGTCAACCTCGGCGCGGGCTGGGGCGAGCCGGTGGGCGTGAGCAACACCGCCGAATGGTGGCCGGTGGAACGCCGCGGTTTTGCCCTCGGCGCGCACCACACCGGTTACCCGATCGGCGCGATGCTCAGCGGCATCGTCGCCAGCTTTGTGATCAGCACCTTCGGCGAGGACAACTGGCGCTACGTGTTCTTCTTCGCCTTCGTGGTGGCCTTGCCGCTGATGATCTTCTGGGCGCGGTATTCCACGGCCGAACGCATCACCGCGCTGTACGTCGACATCGCCGCCAAAGGCATGACGCCACCGGACAATGCCCCGGCCAGCCAGATCAAGGGCGACACCTGGCGCACCTTTGTCGCCACCCTGCGCAACCGCAATATCGCGCTGACGGCGGGGAACACCCTGCTCACGCAGGTGGTGTACATGGGCGTGAATATCGTGTTGCCGGCCTACCTCTACAACATCGTCGGGCTGTCGCTGGCGCAGTCGGCGGGGATGAGCGTGGTGTTCACCCTGACCGGGATTCTCGGGCAACTGGTGTGGCCGTCGTTGTCGGACATCATCGGCCGCCGTACCACCCTGATCATCTGCGGGCTGTGGATGGCCGCCAGTGTCGGCGCGTTCTACTTCGCCAGCACCCTGACCCTGATCATCGTCGTGCAGTTGCTGTTCGGTCTGGTCGCCAATGCGGTCTGGCCGATCTACTACGCGGTGGCCTGCGACTCGGCCGAGCCGTCGGCCACCTCCACGGCCAACGGCATCATCACCACCGCGATGTTCATCGGCGGCGGCCTGGCGCCGGTGTTGATGGGCAGCCTGATCGCGATGGGCGGCGGCTGGACCACGCTGCATGGCTACACCGTGTGCTTTTTCGTGATGGCCGGCTGCGCCCTGGGCGGCGCGCTGCTGCAACTGTTTTCCCATCGCCCGCAGGCGTTGGTTGTGCAACTCGAACCCTAGAACAACATTGATGCGCCCCCCAGCCGCGCTGGCGGGGCGCCAGGAGGAACTGCCCGATGACTACCGCCACCCAGGCCCGCGAACCGCAGGTGCTGAACAAATTGATGTTCGCCAAGTTGATGCCCTTGTTGATCATCGCCTACATCCTGAGCTTTCTGGACCGCACCAACATCGCCCTGGCCAAGCACCACCTGGACGTCGACCTGGGCATCTCCGCCGCGGCCTACGGGCTGGGCGCGGGCTTGTTCTTCCTCACGTATGCACTGTCGGAAATCCCCAGCAACCTGATCATGCACAAAGTCGGCGCGCGCTTCTGGATCGCGCGGATCATGGTGACCTGGGGCCTGATCTCGGCGGCCATGGCGTTTGTGCAGGGCGAGACCTCGTTCTACGTATTGCGCCTGCTGCTGGGCATCGCCGAAGCGGGCCTGTTTCCCGGGGTCATGCTCTATCTGACCTACTGGTTCAACCGCGAACAACGCGCACGGGCCACCGGCTATTTCCTGCTCGGCGTGTGCTTTGCCAACATCATCGGTGGCCCGGTGGGCGCAGCGTTGATGCGCCTGGACGGGCTGCTCGGCTGGCATGGCTGGCAGTGGATGTTCCTGCTCGAAGGCTTGCCGGCGGTGGCGTTCGCCTGGGTGGTGTGGCGCAAGTTGCCGGACCGCCCGAGCCAGGCGCCGTGGCTGACGGCGGCGGAAGCGCAGGGTATCGAACAGCGCATTGCCCAGGAAACCGAGGAAGGCGCCGGGGAGGGCGGCCACGCGTTGAAAAACTGGCTGACTCCGCAGATCCTGCTGGCGATCTTTGTGTATTTTTGCCATCAGATCACGGTCTACACGGTGATCTTTTTCCTGCCGAGCATCATCAGCAAATACGGTGAATTGAGCACCATGAGCGTGGGGTTGCTGACCTCGCTGCCCTGGATCGCCGCCGCCTTGGGCGCAGTGTGGCTGCCGCGTTTTGCGACCACACCCACCCGCGCGCGGCGCCTGTTGATCACCGGGTTGCTGACCATGGCGCTGGGGTTGGGCATCGCGTCGGTGTCGGGGCCGGTGTTCAGCCTGCTGGGCTTTTGTCTGTCGGCAGTGATGTTTTTTGTGGTGCAGTCGATTGTGTTCCTCTACCCGGCCTCGCGTCTCAAGGGCGTCGCCTTGGCGGGCGGGCTGGGTTTCGTCAATGCCTGCGGGCTGTTGGGCGGGTTTGTCGGGCCGTCGGTGATGGGCATGATTGAGATGAGTACCGGCAACGCGATGAATGGCCTGAAGGTGATTGCCGTGGTGCTGGTGGTCGCGGCGTTGGCCGCGCTGCGTTTGCGCCAGGGCCAGGAACAGGCGCCGGCCCCTCGGGTCGTTATGAGACCAGCAACGAAATAGGATAACCCGACGCCAAGACCAGGTACGCCACCACCGCCGCCAGGCACAGGCCGACGAATACCCGCAGCAACGTGCGGGCGGTGGGGTGCGCGATAAACTGGATGACCCAGATGCAGAACCCGGCCAGGAGGAAGGCCGCGGCGAGAATAACCAGCACGATAGTGTTCCTGCGACCGTGAAGAGCTGAATATATAGTCGTAAAGCCGCCCAATGAACAGTGCGCGCATAGACGCAGCCCCTCGGGCTTTCTAAACTGCGGCTTGTCGTGGGGAAAGGGCAGGTGCCGATGAATCGCAATGAATTACGCAAGGCCGACATCAACCTGATGGTGGTCTTCGAGGCACTGATGCTCGAGCGCAATGTGACGCGGGTGGCGGAGAAGTTGTTTCTCGGCCAGCCGACCATCAGTTCGGCGCTCAACCGGTTACGCACCTTGTTCAACGATCCGCTGTTCATTCGCGTCGGCCACCGCATGGAACCTACCGCGCGGGCCGAGGAAATCATCCGGCACCTGTCGCCGGCCCTGGACTCTCTTTCATCGGCCCTGAGCCTGACCCACGATTTCGACCCGTCCGTCAGCACCATGACCTTCCGGATCGGCCTGTCCGATGACGTCGAGTTCGGCCTGTTGCCGCCGTTGTTGCGCGCCTTGCGCCAGGAAGCGCCGATGGTGGTGTTCGTGGTGCAGCATGTGGATTACTGGCGGATTCCCGATCTGCTGGCATCCGGTGATATCACCGTCGGCATCACCCAGACCCGTGGCCTGCCGGCGAATGCCAAGCGCAAGTTGCTGCGCCATATCCACCCGCGCTTGCTGCGCGCCGACGCGTCTGACCGGCCGCTGACCCTCGATGAATATTGTGCGCGGCCCCATGTGCTGGTGTCCCACACCGCCAACGTATCCGGGTTTGCCGATGAGTGGCTGGCGGAAATCGGGCGCAAGCGCCATGTGGTGCTGTCGGTGCCGCAATACAGCGCGCTGCCGGCGCTGCTGGCCGGCACCGACCTGATCGCCAGCCTGCCGGACTACACCGCCGAAGCCATGACGCTGTCGGGCAATCTGTTTTGTGAGCCCTACCCATTCGAGACGCCGACCCTGGATCTGTCCATGGTCTGGCTCAGCCATGTGGACACCGATCCGGCCGAGCGCTGGGTGCGTTCGCGGCTGGAGGCGTTCATGAGCGACCGCGGGCTGGCGAAAAAGGTCTGATGCTTTTATCCGTGGTATATCTAGGAGTCTTCCTATCGATACTTCGGAGACTCCCATGCCACACCTGCACCTGGAATACACCGCCAACCTGACGCAACTGGACACCGACAAGGCCCTGTTGCGTCTGAACCATGCATTGGTGGCCTCCGGTCAGTTTGGCGCCGAGCTGGATATCAAGAGCCGTTCACTCAAGGTCGAGAGTTTTCGCGTGGGCACCGGCATGAACCCGCGGGGTTTTGTCGCCGTGCGCCTGGCGTTGCTCAGTGGACGCTCGGCGCAGGTCAAGAAGCAGCTGTCAGAAAGCCTGCTGGCCGTGGTGCAGGAACTTGGGCCATGGCCGGAAGGTGTGCAGGTGCAACTGAGTGTCGAATTGCTGGATATCGATCGTGATTCCTACAGTAAGGTCGTGATCGGCTAAGCGCTTCCATCCACCACAACCGTCGATGCGTAAGGTCAGAGTAATCCCTGTTCAGCGCAGACTTTGACCACCTGCTCCCTGAACCAGGTATTGGCGCTGTCCTGTTCACTGGTTTCGTTCCACTGCATATCCAGGGTGAACCCCGGCAACCCGTGGGGCGCCTCGCAGTGGCCGAACACCGACGCCGGGGCCAGCAGTTTGTGGACGCGGCGGGGCAGGGTCACGATGAAGTCGGTGCCGGTGATCATCTTCAACGCCGCGCCATAGCTGTTGGCCCGTGCGACCACCTGGCGCTTGTGGGCCTGACGCGCCAGCCAGCCGTTGACCATGTTGGTGTCGGAGGTCCACGGCGTGGGAAACACGTGGCGCCGCTCGACGAACGACTGCAGGCTGAACGCCGCCTCGCGGGGCGCCGCACGCTTGTCGAAGACACACACCAGATCATCTTCCAGCAACATCTGGGTCTTGAAGTCTTTATGCGCGCGGTGAAAGTGCGGGCCAAAGCAAATCACCAGGTCGAGGCGGCCTTCGCGCAGGTCGTCGGCAGGGATCTCGGTTTCCAGCTTGCGCACATTGACGATCACCGGCAGGTTCGCGCGGTCGAAGTGTTTCAACAGGCGCGGCAGGATCAGTTGCTCGAAATACTCCGGGGCGCACACGTTGAAGGTCACGGCTTTCTGGGTGGGGTCAAAAGCTTGGCCACCGGCGTGGCACAGGTTGATGCTTTCGAGGATTTTCTGCACATGGCCGTACATGGTGCTGGCCTTGTACGTCGGACGCATACCCGCCCGCGTGTTGATGAACAGCTCATCCTCGAAGCTGGTGCGCAGCTTCTTCAGGCTGTAGCTCACGGTCGACTGGCTGACGAACAGCGTTTCTGACACCTCGGTAACGCTGCTCTGGTCGTAGACGGCGATAAACACCATCAAATCCTGCATATCGAGCTTTCTGAGCAAGTTACTGTTTAGCATCCATTCCATCCGGTAAGCCTTGGCACTGTGGCAGCGCGCGACAAGGGCAAAAGCTTAACGGAACGGGAGTGCCAATAGAAAGCTCTGTAGGGTATTTCAGTGTTGTGCGTGGGACAAAAAGTGTTTGCAACACGACGTCAGCGGATGTGGTCTGTGTAATGCTTCGGATTGAAGCGCGTGACGATCAGCAGCATCACCCCGATCACCGCCGCCAGCGACCACCATGCCCATTCGAAACTGCCCAACTGATCGCGGATCATCCCGGCGATCAGTGGCGACAGGCCGGCAATCAGGTAACCGATGCCTTGCACGAACGCCGTCAGGCTACCGGCGCGGCGCGGGTGGTCGAGGTGGTCGAGGGACAGGATCAAACTCATCGGGAACAGGCCGCCGATGCCCAGGCCGAGCAGGCAGGGCCACAGCAGGCTCAGGTGTTGTGGCGCGAGGATCAGGCCGCAGAACCCGAGGATGATCAGCACCAACAACACGGCCAACACTCCGCGTTTATCCCGGCGGCGGTTGGCGAGGGCGGGGGTGACCAGGCCCGAGATGACTTCCATCGCGGTGAGGAAACCCAGGAGCAAACCGGCATGCTGTTCGCTCCAGCCTTGTTCTACGTAGTACGGCGCCAGCCACGCCAGTACGCAGGTGTAGGAGGCTGTACCGAGGCCAAAAAAGATCGCTAGCAACCAGGCGCGGCCGTTGCCGAAAAATCCTTCCTGCTTGTCAGAACCTGCCTGGGGCAGAACCGGCAGCGCCGCACGCTGGGCGGACCAGCACACCAGGGCGAGCACGGCCAGCCCCGCCCAGATCGCCAGGCCGATGCGCCAGCTACCGGTCTGCACCAGCACGAACGGGGAGAACGACGCCGCCAGCGCCGCGCCGCCCATGATCGCCGTGACGTACAAGCCCATGAACAATGAAACGTCAGCGCTGAAGCGCGACTTGATCAGCGCCGGCATCACCGCCTGGATCATCGCGATGCCGACCCCCGCAGCGATGGCGCTGACGATCAACTCCAGCGCCGAATCGAGGAACAACCGCGACAGCGTCGCCACGCCGATCACCAGCAGCGACACCGCAATGCTGCGATGTTCGCCGAAGCGCTTGGCCAGGCCCATGCCGAAAAACATCGCCAGGCCCATGGCCATGACCGGCAACATGGTCAGCAGCGCCGCGCTGCTGAAACTCAACGGCACCTCGCCGCGAATCGACGCTAACAACGGCCCTACGGCGGCCATCGACGGGCGCAGGTTAAGCGCGACCAGCACGACGCTGATCATCAGCCATACGGCGGTGGTGGGTTTTGCGTGAACGTTTTCCATGGGCCTGCCTTGAGTGAACAAGGGCGAATCAGGCCACGGGCGGGGGAGTGGGGCAAATGAGAAAGTCGCAGGGGCTATCTAAAAAACGCAGTTAACTGAAATGCCGCACATTGGTCCACATTCCATCGGGAGGCTGCGTCGTCAGTTAGACCGGATTACATGCTTGATCTCCTGAAACGTCGCCAGCCCCCAAGGGCCCAGTTCGCGGCCGATGCTGCTCTGCTTGTAACCGCCCCACGCCGTTTGCGGGAAGATCACCTGCGGCGCGTTGATCCACACCATGCCGGCCTGCAAGGCATTGGCCACGCGTGCGGCGGTTTCGTCGTTGCGGCTGACCACGCTGGCCACCAGGCCGAAATCGCTGTCGTTGGCCAGGGCGATGGCCTCGGCCTCCGTGGTAAAGCGTCGTACACACAGCACCGGGCCGAAGATTTCTTGCCGCCACAACGCGCTGTCCAGCGGCACGTCGGTGAACAGCGTGGGGCGAATGAAATAACCCTTCGCCAAGTGCGCCGGGCGCTCACCGCCGCACAGCAAGCGGGCACCGTCCTGCACGCCGCGCTGGATATGCGCCAACACCCGTTGGTACTGGGCGCGGTTGATCAACGCGCCCATTTCCACGTCGTCGGCAAATGGGTCGGCGACGCGAATCCCTTCAGCCCGCGCAGTTAAACGCTGTAGGAATTCATCCGCGAGACTGTCCGCCACCAGCACACGACTGGTCGCTGAACACATCTGCCCGGCGTTGAAAAAGCCGCCTCCACAGGCCAGCTCAAGCGCCAGGTCGAGGTCGGCATCTTCCAGCACCAGCAGCGAGGATTTGCCCCCCAGTTCCAGGCTCACGCCCTTGACGGTTTCGGCGGCGCGTTGCATTACCTGCACGCCCACCGCATTGCTGCCGGTGAAGGAAATCTTCGCCACGCGAGGGTCCGCCGCCAGCGGGGCGCCCACGGCCAAGCCGGTGCCGCAGACCAGGTTGAACACCCCCGCCGGGAAGCCGGCCGCGGCGATGATCTGCGCCAGTTGCAACTCCGCCAGCGGCGTCACTTCCGACGGTTTGAGCACCACGCAACAGCCGGCGGCCAGCGCCGGGGCGAGTTTCCAGGCGGTGGTGACCATGGGGAAATTCCACGGCACGATTAGCCCCACCACGCCGCAGGGTTCGCGGCGCAGGCGGGCGCTGAAGGCATCAGTGGGCAGCGCCACCGCGCGGTCTTGCTCGGCGTCCAGCGCCTCGGCGAGACCGGCGTAGTACTCGAAGGTGGCGATGACGTCGTCCACATCGATTCCCGCTTCGAACAACGGTTTGCCGCTGTTGCGCGACTGTACACGCATCAACGGCTCGCGCTGCTCGCTTACGCCTTGAGCCACTTTGCGCAGCAGGGCGCCGCGCTCGCGGCCGGTGCTCTGCGACCAGCCGACACACGCCGCACTGGCGGCGTCGACCGCCTGGGTCACGGCGCGGGCATCGCCGACGCTGACCTGGGCGAGTATTTCCTCGGTGGCCGGGTTGATCACGTCCAACACGTCATGGCCCGCACGCCACGCACCATTGATATACACACCGTTTACGACCGTACTCATACCGCTACCTCCTGCATCCAACGTTCCTGGTCGATTTCAATCAGCGTCGGCCCCTGGCGATCCGCGGCGGCACGCAAGGCCACGCGCAGTGCGTCCAGGCCCTGGATGCGTTCGGCAGCGCAACCGAGGGCCGTGGCCACGCCGATGAAGTCCGGCGTGTAAATGTCGACGCCGACCGGTTCGATGGCCCGGTTGACCATGTACTTCTTGATCTCCTCGTAGCCCTGGTTATTCCACAGCAGCACGATGATCGGCGTGCGCGCCTCCACGGCGCTGGCCAGTTCCGGCAGGGTGAATTGCAGCCCGCCGTCGCCGATCAGGCACACCACCGGCTGGCCATCGCCACGCCCCAACCAGGCACCGATGGCCGCGGGCAGGGCATAACCCAGGGTGCCGTAGCCGGTGGACGCGTTGAACCAGCGGCGCGGGTGGTCAAGGTTCAGGGTCAGGTTGCCGCTGTACACCGGCTGTGTGGAGTCGCCCACCAGCACCGCGCCGGGCAGTTCCTCCAGCACCGTGTGGAGCATGCGGGTTTGCGCGCGGGTGGCGGCGTCCCAGGTCGGCGTCAATTCGGCCCACAGGCGGGCGACGCGCTGGGCGCCCCAGGCACTGTGGCGAGGCGCCAGCGGTTGGCGCTGGAGTTCGGCGAGCAAGGCGTCGGCGGCGATCTGCGCGTCGGCCACCAAGGCCAGCTCGGGCGGGTAATTGCGCACGGTCTGGTCGGGGTCGATATCGATGCGCAGCAGTGCGCCGGGAATCTCGAAACCGCCGGCGAAGGTCACGTCGTAGTCGGTCTCCGCCAGCTCCGTGCCGATCGCCAGCACCACATCGGCTTCGGCGACCAGGGCGCGGGTGGCGAGCAGGGACTGGGTCGAGCCGATCAGCAGCGGGTGGGCCGCGGGCAGCAGGCCTTTGGCGTTGATGGTCAGCGCCACGGGGGCGCCGAGGGTTTCGGCCAGGCGGGTCAACGCCGCGGCGGCCTCGATGGCGCCGCCGCCGGCCAGGATCAGCGGGCGTTGGGCGGCGGCGAGCCGTTGGCTCATCTGTGCGACCGCCACTGGCGCCGCACCGGCACGCGCCACGCTGATGGGGGAGGTGCCGAGCAACGCATCGGCGTTTTCCACCAGCACATCCAGCGGGATTTCGATGTGTACCGGGCGCGGGCGCCCTGCCTGGAACAGTGCAAACGCCCGCGCCAGCACGCCGGGCAATTCTGCTGCCGACATCACGGTGTGGGAGAACGCCGCCACGCCGGCGACCAGCGCGCTTTGGTTCGGCAGCTCATGCAACTTGCCGCGCCCGCCGCCCAGCTGGCTGCGCGCCTGCACGCTGGAGATCACCAGCATCGGGATCGAGTCGGCATAGGCCTGGCCCATGGCCGTGGTGATGTTGGTCATGCCGGGGCCGGTGATGATCAAACACACGCCGGGCTTGCCGCTGGTGCGCGCATAGCCATCGGCCATAAAACCCGCGCCCTGTTCGTGGCGCGGGGTGACGTGGAGGATGTTCGAGCGCGCCAGGCCGCGATACAACTCCACGGTGTGGACGCCAGGAATACCAAACACCTGGTCCACGCCGTAGCTTTCCAGGAGCTTGACCAATACTTCGCCGCAGGTCGCCATACATGTCGCTCTCAGGTTGAGGTGAGGCGGTATTGGACCGGCTGGCCCGTAGCGGCAACAATCGATAAAAAGTCATACTAGCCATGTCCTCACGTCATGGCTGCTTGCCCTATGAAACGCCTCCCGCCGCTGCCCGCGCTGCACACCTTCTGGGTCACCGCCCAGTGCTGCAACTTCACCCACGCTGCCGCGCAGTTGCACATCACCCAAGGCGCGGTGAGCCGGCAGATCGCCGGGCTGGAAAGCCATTTGGGCTATGCCTTGTTCCAGCGCCAGGCGCGGGGCCTGAGCCTGACCGAAGAAGGTCGCGAGTGGTCGCTGCGGGTGCAGCAGGTCTTCGGCCTGATCGGTGACGCGCTGGAGCAGATCGGCCGCCGCCGCGACACCTTGCAGCTCAAGGCCTCCACCTGCGTGATGCGCTGGCTGCTGCCGCGCTTGATGCAATGGCAGCGGGAGCGCCCGGATGTGCCGGTGGAGCTGACCACGACCGTGGCCTACACCGTGGACTTTCGTCGCGAGCAATTCGATGCCGCGGTGATCTATGCGCCCAGCGCCGAACAGTCGGCCGAGGCTCGGCATCTGTTCGACGAACACCTCACCCCGGTGTGCGCGCCGGCCTTGCTGGGCGCGTTGAATACGCCAGCGGACCTGCAGCAACAGGTGCTGCTGCACCCCACGCGGGACGAGCGGGACTGGGCGTTATGGCTGAACGCGGCGAAGACGCGCTTGAGCAATGTGAGCCAGGGCCATCATTTCGAGACGCTGGATCTGGCCATGACAGTGGCGTCCCAGGGTTCAGGCGTGGCGATCGGCGACAGCGCGTTGATTGGCGAGGATGTGAGCGCGGGGCGCTTGGTGACGCCGTTTGAATTGCGGGTGCCGACGGGGATGGGCTATTACCTGGTGTATCCGCCGGGGACAAAGCCGTCCGCCGGGCTTGAAGCGTTGATGGAGTGGTTGGTCAACCAGGCGCAACAGGCGTAACGCTGAAGATCCACCTGTGGGAACCGGCAAGCCAGCTCCCACAGGTTGATCGTGTCGGCTCAGTAGCCGACGGTGAAACGCTGGCGCGAATGCTTCGGTGTTTCCACTTCATCGATCATCGCGATAGCGAAGTCGGCGAAGCTGATCCAGCTGCGGCCTTCGCGGCTCACCAGCAAATCATCCTGGCCCAGGCGGAAGGTGCCGGTGCGCTCGGTTTCAACGAATTCGGCCGATGGCGACAGGAAGGTCCAATCCAGTTCCTGCTCCTGACGCAACGCCTCGAGGAACGTCGCGCCGGCACTGGCTTCAGCCTTGTACGCCTCTGGGAAACCCTCGCTGTCGATCACCCGAGTGCCGCCCGGCAGCAGCAACGAACCCGCGCCGCCCACCACCAGCAGGCGTTTGACCCCGGCTTTTTTCACCGGGCCGATCACCGCGCTGGCGGGCAGGGTGGCGAAATGCGCCGCGCTGATCACCACATCGCTGCCGCTGATGGCCTGTTGCAAGGCCTCGGCATCCAGCGCATCGACCTGTTTGACGCTGACGCCAGGACGCACGGCGAGCTTGTCAGTGTTGCGCGCGATGGCGGTGACGCTGTGCCCGCGTCGCAGCGCTTCTTCCAGCAGTTGGCTACCGGCGCGGCCGGTGGCCCCAATGATTGCGATCTTGCTCATGACATTCTCCAGTACGGTTAAGGTTTGAAACGCTTCACCACTTCATTTCGCCCTTGGCGACTTTGGCGCTCAGTTCCAGCGAACTTTCGTCGGCGAGGGTCGGGTAACGCTTTTTCATCGCCGCGATCAGGGCGGCGGAGTCCTTGGCCTTGGCGGCTTCTTCGTCAAAGGCCTGGATGTAGTCGGCGGTAAAGGCCACGGATTGCAGCGACGGGTTGCCGAGGAAATGCCCCGGAACCACCGTGCGCGGCTGCAGTTCGGCGATGCGTTGCAGGGTGGCCAGCCAGTCTTTATGGGACTGCGCGCTCTGAGTATCGGCCATCCACAGGTGGATGTTGTCGGCGACGACCACACCGCCGACCACGGCCTTGATCGACGGCACCCACACAAAGCTGCGTTCCGGCTGCGGGCCGTCGAGGCCGATCACTTCCAGCGGTTGCCCTTCAAGCGTCAGGCGGTGGCCGTCGAGCACCTGCGGCACGATGGTTTTGCCTGGCTTGTCGGCGCCCATTTTCGGGCCCCAGAACGCCAGTTTGCCGGCGACGGTGGCGTTGATGTGGTCGACCACCGCTTGCGGGGCCAGCACCTTGGCGTCGGGGAATGCGGCGGTCAGGGTGTCGAGGCCGAAGTAGTAGTCCGGGTCGCCGTGGCTGATGTAGATGGTCGTCAGGTGTTTGCCGCTGGCGCGGATCTTCTGCACCAGGTGTTCGGCCTGGCTTTTGCCGAACTGTGCGTCGACCAGGATCGCGTCTTTCGCGCCGCTGACTAGCACCGAACTGACCGGGAAGATCGCGGCCTCGCCGGGGTTGTACACGTCGAGGGTCAGCTCGGCAGCGGCCGCCTGCACGGCGAAGGCCAGGGCGGCGGTCGCCAGGGTCAGGCGCTTGAGGGTGGACAACATCGGGCAACTCCGGCAATCGGTAAGGGATGCACAGAGCTTAGTTGCACCAAACACAACAAAAAATGCGATGCTGGGACATAGTTTGTTTCTAAAATCGGGCAGATCATGGATCGTCTTCAAGCAATGCGCGTGTTTGTGACGGTGGTGGATCTGGGCAGCCAGTCCGCCGCCGCCGACCATCTGGACCTGTCGCGCCCGGTGGTCTCGCGCTACCTGGCCGAGCTGGAAGACTGGGTCGGCGCGCGCTTGCTGCATCGCACCACGCGCAAACTCAGCCTGACGGCTGCCGGCGGGGAAACCCTGCCACGTTGCCGGCAATTGCTGGAGCTGTGCGGCGACATGCAGGCCGCCGTCAGCGAACCGGATGACGCGCCCCGTGGCCTGCTGCGCCTGAGTGTCAGCACCTCGTTCGGCCAGGCGCAGTTGGCCGAGGCCATCGCCGAATACGTCAGGCGCTACCCCTTGGTGACGGTCGACCTGCAGATGCTCGATCGCACGGTCAACCTGGTGGATGAGCGCATCGACCTGGCCATCCGCACCAGCAACGACCTGGACCCCAACCTGATCGCGCGGCGCCTGACGGTCTGTCGCTCGGTGGTGTGCGCGACCCCGGCCTACCTGCTTGAGCATCCGGCGCCGCAAAAGGTCGAAGACCTGGCGCGGCACAACTGCCTGACCCACTCGTACTTCGGCAAAAGCCTGTGGCATTTCGAGGAAGGCGGCGAACACGTTTCGGTGCCGGTCCACGGCAATATCACCGCCAACGAAGCCAGCACGCTGTTACGCGTGACGCTCGCCGGGGCGGGGGTGGCGATGCTGCCCAGTTATCAGGCCGGCGAGCACATCCGCCGTGGCGAACTGGTGCGCCTGTTGCCCGCGGCCGAACCGCGGCAGATGAACATCTACGCGGTGTACGCGTCGCGCAAACACATGCCGTCGGCGCTGCGTAGCCTCCTGGATTTCCTGGTGCTGAGGTTTCCGGAAACGCCGGAGTGGGACCGGGGCCTGTGACCCGACATACAGATGTTGAATGGCGTCCAATAATGGCAACTCGCCCTGGCTGACCTATGCTTTAAACAGCACCGAGTAGGTCCTTCAGAGGTCTGTGCCATGACCGTCAAAACCAGAAAGTACCTGAAAATTTTCATCCTTTGCGCCTTGGTCAGCGCGCTGTACGGCACCGCCGCCTATCGCGTCGAGCAGACCCGCATGCAGCCGAGCTTTGCGATCAGCTGCCATCAGGATCAATGCATTCCGCGCACCGGCAGTTTCAGCGCGTTGCGCTAATGGCCAACCAAGGACGATCCCGCGTTTAATCCTCGGGTGTTTCGGCCTTGAGTCGTTCGCGAAATGCCTTGGGCGAAAACCCGACCCGGCGGCGGAATAGCCGCGAGAAGTTGGTCGGGTCGGAAAAGCCCAATACCTCCGACATTTCATTGATGGTCATGCTGGTGTAGGTCAGCAGGCGCTTGGCTTCCAGCAATTGGCGGTCGTGCATGATCTGTAGCGCGGGTTGCCCACCCAATTCCCGACATGTGCCGTTCAGGTGTGAGACCGAGATACCCAGCTTGTGGGCCAGGTCTTCAATCTTCGGGTGTTCGCGATACTGCTGTTCGACCAATTGGGTAAAGCGCCGGAAATACTCGCGCCCACGCGGTGCCCGCGGGTGACGGCGCTGGATGGCCTGGCGGCTGATCCACACCAGCAGCACGCTGACCAGGGCGTGCATCAGCATGTCCCGGGCCGGCTGCTCATCGGCGTATTCGTCCTGCAGGCGGGCGAACAGGTTGTTGAGATAGTCGCTGTCCTTGCCTGCCGGGTAACTGCCCAGCACCTGCAGGCCGTCGACCGTTGCGCCCAATTGCGCTTGCAGGTGGCTGACCAGCGGTGCCGCCAGGGTCAGCACGTAGCCTTCGACATCTTCCGCAAACCGAAACCCGTGCACACACAGCGGCGGCAGCACCTGCAAGGTCGCTTCGTTGAGGGTGGTGCGCTGGCCTTCGATTTCCAGTTGCGCCTGGCCTTGGTGGACGTACAACAACTGGCACAGATCCGCGTGCCGGTGGGGCTGGATTTCCCACTGGTAGTCCCGGCTGCGTCGGGAAATCGTTTCGCAGTGCAACAAATCCGGCGTCGGCCATTGCTGGTTTTCCCCGTACAGCTTGAACACCGGAATCGCGGAACTGGCAGTTTTGGTCATAGTTTCAATCCGATACTCAGGCAAGTGGTTCGGTAATCGCCCCGATTGGCAAAAAGCGCAGGCTTTGGCGCAGTTTTCACCTTCTTATAGCGCCCACTCAAGTGAAAAATGTCAGCAACAAGACCAATGACAACTCTTTCACCTTATCCGTTCGGGTGAATTTTTCGGGCCATAAAAATAATGAAAACGCTGAAAACTCAAGTCGCCATCATCGGCGCCGGTCCTTCGGGACTGTTGCTCGGCCAACTGTTGCAGCAGGCCGGTATCCAAACCCTGATTCTAGAGCGCCAGAGCGCCGATTACGTGCTGGGGCGCATCCGTGCCGGGGTGTTGGAGCAAGGCATGGTCGACCTGTTGCGCGAGGCCGGCGTCAGCCAGCGCATGGACGCGGAAGGCCTGGTCCATGATGGCTTCGAACTGGCGCTTAATGGCCAACTGACTCACATCGACCTCAAGGCGCTCACCGGCGGTCAATCGGTGATGGTCTACGGCCAGACCGAAGTGACCCGCGACCTGATGGCCGCACGCGCCGCCACCGGTGGCGTCACCTTGTATAACGCGCGTGAGGTGCAACCCCACGGGCTCAAAACTGATCAACCCTGGCTGACGTTCGAACATGAAGGCGAAGCCTATCGCCTGGAGTGTGATTACGTGGCCGGTTGCGACGGTTTTCACGGTGTCGCCCGGCAATCGATCCCGGCCGAGTCGCTGAAGGTCTTCGAGCGGGTGTATCCCTTCGGCTGGCTGGGCATCCTGGCCGACACGCCGCCGGTCCATCCTGAACTGGTGTACGCCAAGCATGCGCGTGGGTTTGCCTTGTGCAGCATGCGTTCGCCGACGCGCAGCCGTTACTACCTGCAAGTACCCGTCGAGGAGTCGGTCGATGAGTGGTCGGACCAGCGTTTCTGGGCTGAACTGAAAACGCGCCTGCCAAGCCAGTTGGCCGAGCAGTTGGTGACCGGGCCGTCGATCGAAAAAAGCATCGCGCCGCTGCGCAGCTTCGTGGTCGAGCCGATGCAGTACGGGCGTTTGTTTCTGCTGGGGGATGCGGCGCACATCGTCCCACCCACCGGGGCCAAGGGCTTGAACCTGGCGGCGAGCGACGTGAGCACGCTGTTTCGCATCTTGCTCAAGGTCTACCGCGAGGGGCGCGTGGAGTTGCTGGAGAAATATTCGGAAATCTGCCTGCGACGCGTGTGGAAGGCTGAGCGGTTTTCCTGGTGGATGACGTCGATGCTGCATCAGTTTCCCGAAGCGGACGGGTTCAGCCAGCGCATTGCCGAGAGCGAACTGGCGTACTTCATCCACTCGCACGCCGGTCGCACCACCATCGCGGAAAATTACGTCGGGCTTCCTTACGAAGCTATCGAATAGCCTGCTATCGTATCGAGCATGCCCGCAGGTCGCCTTTTCCTGCGGGCCTTGCTCGAAGGTTTACCGTGACTCAGCTCAATCAGCCTACTCCAGCCGTACCTGCCGTGCGCAGCATCCTCGTCTCGTTGATGATGGCGATCTTCCTCGGTGCCTTGGACCAGACCATTGTCGCCGTGTCCATGCCGGCCATTTCCGCGCGGTTCCACGACGTCAACCTGCTGGCCTGGGTGATCTCCGGCTATATGGTGGCGATGACAGTGGCGGTGCCGATCTACGGCAAGCTCGGCGACCTGTACGGGCGGCGGCCGATGATGCTGATCGGCATGGGCCTGTTCACCCTGGCGTCGCTGTTCTGTGGCATGGCGCAAAGCATGGAGCAACTGGTGCTGGCGCGGGTGCTCCAGGGCATCGGCGCCGGCGGGATGATTTCGGTGAGCCAGGCGATCATCGGCGACATCATCCCGCCGCGCGAGCGCGGGCGTTACCAGGGCTATTTCAGCGGCATGTACGCGGTGGCCAGCGTGGCCGGGCCGGTGCTGGGCGGTTATATGACCGAGTACCTGTCCTGGCGCTGGGTGTTTTTGATCAACCTGCCGTTGGGCGCCGGCGCCTGGTACGTGGCCCATCGCAGCCTGGTCGGGCTGCCGTTGCCGCAACGCAAGCCGATCATCGATTACCTCGGCACCGTGCTGCTGATCATCGGCTTGAGCGCCTTGCTGCTGGGCATCACCGAGATCGGCCAGGGCCATGATTGGCGCAATGACTCGGTACTAGCGTTGCTGGCCTGCGCGCTGGTGGCGCTGAGCATATTTGTCTGGCATGAGCGGCGTGCGCGGGAACCGTTGCTGCCGATGCACCTGTTCGCCAACCGCAGCGCGGTGCTGTGCTGGTGTACGATGTTTTTCACCAGTTTCCAGGCGATTTCCCTGACGGTGCTGATGCCTTTGCGCTTTCAGACCGTGACCGGCTCCGGCGCCGACAGTGCCGCGCTGCACCTGCTGCCGCTGGCGATGGGCTTGCCGATGGGCGCCTACTTTGCCGGGCGCATGACCTCGGTGACCGGGCGCTATAAACCGCTGATCCTCAGCGGCGCCGTGTTGAGCCCCTTGGCGATTCTCGGCATGGCCTACAGTGCGCCGCAGGCGATGGGGCTGACGGCGATGTTCATGCTGTTGTGCGGCATCGCTGCCGGCATGCAGTTCCCGACCTCGCTGGTGGGCACGCAGAACTCGGTGGAACAGCACGATATCGGCGTCGCCACCAGCACCACCAACCTGTTCCGTTCCCTGGGCGGGGCGGTCGGGGTGGCGTGCATGTCGGCGTTGTTGCTGGCGCTGTTGCAGGACTCCAGCTTTGCCCACCTGGCCAGCGGCGCGCTGGTGGTCGAGGGCGGTTCCGGCAGCGTTTTGCTCGACGGCCTGAACGCCGCCCCAGGCCCGGCGCAGGATGCCCTGCGCGGGGAACTGGCGGTGACGTTCCGGCATTTGCTGATGGTCAGTGCGGCGGTGTCGTTGCTGGGGTTGGCGGCGGCGATTGCGATGCCCGATCGCATGCTGCGCGGCCGTGAAGACAAGGCCCGCTGACGGGCCGGCTGGACATCCAAATGTGCGAGCGGGCTGGCCCGCTCCCAGCGGTTTGACCGCCTGTGCAATTCAAGGGCTGTAATAACCGACCGCCACCATGAAATGCCCGGTTTTGCGCAAATACGCATGCTTGTTCTCGACCTTGCCGGTCACCGGGTTTTTCCAACGGTACTTGTACTCACCCTGATCCTGCTCCGCCATCAACTTGAGGATCGGTGCGCCCACCGGCTTGCCGTCGGGGTCCTTGATCTTGCTGAAGTCGGTGTTGATCAGCCGCAGGTTGGTGCCATGGGCGACATAGCGCCGGGTATCGAGGTCGACCACGAACACGTAGAGATCGTCCTGCAGGAAACCGCCCTGCAATGAGTTGATCGCCTTCAGCGTGCCGGCTTCATCCTTGACCAGCGCCTTGACGGCCTGGTCCCGCAGCGCTCGCGCCTGTTCCGGCGTGGCCCGTGGCAGGTAATAGCCCACCGCCAGAATGCGTTCGCCGACACGCTGATAAAACACATGCTTGTGTTCGATCTTGCCGTCGTTCCAGTTCTGCCAGCGGTAGTCGGCCTGCTGGATGCCCTGGCCTTCCGGCGCCTTGAGCGCGTCCTTGAACGACTGGCGCAAATCCGCCCCGAGCACTTCGGACACATCGCGGCCGATCAAGGCGGAGGAGGGCCCGCCGCTGGCCAGCAACACGCCCTGAGTGTCGACCACGAACACATAGCGGTCATGGTCGACGAACTCGCCCTGGCGGCTGAAGGCGGCGAAGGCCTTGTCGCCATTGCTCTGGTAGTAGGCCAAGGCTTTCCCCAGCAGAGCCTTGGCCGCCTGGGCGTCCTCCTCCGGCAAGGTGGCGGCGTGTACCTGGCTGAAACCCAACAGCAGCAGCCAGCTGAATCGGAGCAGTCGCTTCATTATCCGTGCCTCGTTCTTATAGATGTGAGCACAGCTTAGACGGCTGCGGCTCAGGGCGCCGCCAGCCATTGATTGACGATGCCGTCGTACACCCCGGTGGCCACGCTCAGGTGCAACCACTGGTCGACGTAACTTTTCCAGGCCACATCGTCGCGGGGCAGCAGGAAGGCTTTCTCGCTATATTGCATCTGCCGCTGCGGGTTGACCGCGCACAGCCCCGGCTTGAGTTTCTGCTGGAAGCGCGCCTCGCTGGCGTCGGTGATCATCACATCGGCCTTGCCCGCCAGCAGTTCGTCGAAGATGGTCACGTTGTCGTGCAGGCGCAGTTGCGCCTGGCCCAGGTGCGCCCGGGCGAACACTTCGTTGGTGCCGCCCGCCGGTTCGATCACCCGCACCTGTGGCTGGTTGATCTGCTCGACGCTCTGGTAACGCTGCACATCGGCGCAGCGCACCAGCGGGATCTTGCCGTCGACGCCGAGGGACTGGCTGAAGAACGCCTTTTTCTGGCGTTCCAGCGACACCGAAATACCGCCCACGGCGATGTCGCAGCGGTGCGCGAGGAAGTCCGGCATCAGGCTTTTCCAGGTGGTGGGCACCCAGGCGATCTTGGCGTTGAGGCTCTTGGCCAGGGACTCGGCCATGGCGATATCGATGCCTTCGTAGCGGCCATCGGCACGCAGGAAGGTGTAGGGCTTGTAGTCGCCGGTGGTGCAGACGGTGAGCGTGCCGCTGTCGAGCACGTTGTCCAGGCGCGAGGGGGGCGTGTCCGCGAAGGCGGGTGTCGCCAGACTCACCAATACACACAGGGCTAAAGGAGCTTTCATGCGGTCGAGTCCTTGGGCATGATCGGGTGGTCATTATTTCCAGCAAGATGGCGGGGTGGCAAGGACGGCGAATGTTTAGCCAACGTGCAACCAAACTCCGTCAACCCTGAATTGACGCCCCTGACCCGGCGTGTGACGCTGCCGGGCATCTCCCTCACGGTGATTCGCCCATGGACGGTTACCCCGACACTTACCCCGAGACACTGCCTGGCGTCGTCGCGCCGAGCGGTCCCGCGGATGTCGAGGCGTTGCCCTCCGCGCTGGCTTTCTGGGCCCTGTTCCACTGTCGACATGCGCGCCCACCAGATACCTCTCTCTTACGTTGATCTATCCGATGGATGACGCGCACCTGCGCGCATCCGCCCGGCGGCGCCTGTGCGCCTGCCTGACGCTAACGTATGAGAATTGCCATGAGTGTTTTTGCCAGCCTGCACGAAGCCCGCTCTTTCCTTGAGCAGAACCCGGACATCGAGATGTTCGAGCTGTTCATCCTCGACAACAATGGCGTGCCGCGCGGCAAGTTGCTGCATCGCGACGAACTGCTGGCGGTGTATGAAAGTGGCCGCCCGCTGCCCAGCACGATCCTTGGCCTGACCATCCATGGCGATGACGTGGAAAACTCCGGGCTGGTGTGGGAGGTGGGCGATATCGACTGCCGTGCGTACCCGATCAGCGGCAGTTTGCAGCGCATGCCATGGCGGCTGATTCCGACGGCGGCGGTGCAAGTCAGCATGCACCCCACCGAAGGCTTGCCCGCCACCGTGGCCGACCCCCGGCACGTGCTGGCCAGGGTGATCGACGGGCTCAAGGCCGATGGTTATTACCCGGTGATGGCGGCGGAACTGGAGTTCTACCTGCTCGACCAGAAACCCGACCACAACGGCCGCCCGCAACCGGCGCGCGACATGGACGGCGGCCGCCCGCGTGCGACCCAGGTCTATGGCCTGCGCGAGCTGGAGCAGATCGAGCCGTTTCTCGCCGACCTTTACAGCGCCTGCAAACTGCAAGGCATCCCGGCGCGCACGGCGATTTCCGAATACGCGCCGGGCCAGGTCGAAATCACCCTCGAACACCGCACCGATGCCCTGCAAGCGATGGACGAAGCGGTGCGCTACAAACGCCTGGTCAAAGGCGTGGCGCACAAGCACGGGATGACGGCGTGCTTCATGGCCAAACCGTTCGACGACCTAGCCGGCACCGGCATGCACATGCACGTCAGCCTGGCGGACGCCGAGGGCCATAACCTGTTCGCCAGCGAAGCCGCCGACGGTACGCCGCTGCTGCGCCAGGCCGTGGGCGGTATGCTCAGCACCTTGCTCGATTCGCTGCTGATGTTCTGCCCCAACGCCAACTCCTATCGCCGCTTCCAGACCAACAGCTATGCGCCGCTGGCCGCCACCTGGGGCGTCGACAACCGCACCGTCAGCCTGCGTGTGCCGGGTGGTCCGGCGCCGTCGCGGCACATCGAACACCGCCTCTGCGGCGCCGACGCCAACCCTTATCTGGCGGCGGCGGCGATCCTCGCCGGTATCCACCGCGGCATCCGCGAACGACTTGACCCCGGCGCTCCGGTGGAAGGCAACGGCTACGCCCAGGCCAACGCGTTGCTGCCCACCGATTGGCTCACCACCCTGCGCGCCCTGGAAGACTCCAGCTGGGCACGGGAGGCGTTCGGCAGTGAGTTTCTCGGCGTGTACCTGGCGGTGAAACGGGCTGAATATCGGCAGTTCATGGGCGAGGTGGGCGAGCAGGACTGGCGCTGGTATCTGCACTCGGCGTGAACGGATTGACGGTGGTGGTTTTTTCGACCTTTTTTTCACGTTGCACTGGTTAAGCTGCGAATCAAGGTCATTCACTACCGTTCCACTCACATGAGCCCGTGATGTTGTCACCACCACTTTCGTCCATCGAGATTGAATACGCCGAACGCTGTGACCGTGAGCACGCCAGGGTCTGCGGCGATACGCGCCCGCCTGGGCTGCGTCAGCGTCTGGCGGCGTGGCGTGACGGGCGGCTGGTGCGCAATGCCCTCAAGGTGGCCGGCGAGCCCGGTCTGATCCTCGACCTGGCCTGCGGTTCGGGGCGGTTCTGGCCGGTGTTGGCCGAACACGTCAACCGGGTCATCCTCGCCTCGGATAACTCCCAGGACATGCTCGACCATGCCCGCACCCATCACCCGGCGGCGCTGCTCAAGCGGGTCAAGACCTTTCAGGGCTCGGCGTTTTCCATCGGCTTGTCGGCGAACGCGGTAGATTGCATTTTCTGTCTGGAATTGTTTCGCCACGTGCCCAGCAGCGAAGGGCGCCAAGCGCTGCTGCAGGAGTTTCATCGGGTCAGCCGCGACACCGTGATCGTGTCGGTCGCCTCCCGGACGCCAGTGGAGGAGGAGTTCTGCCAGGCGGGGTTCCAGGTCCTGAATCACCAGGAGTTCATTCCTGGCTCCAGCGTATGGCGTGTCTACGTTCTACGTAAGATGGGATAACTCCAATCTGTCGGACTATTCTTTACACGCTGTCGGAGTTTTCATGATTGCGTGTGCACTGCGGATGCTCGCAAGTCCCTTCCGCGATATATACTGCGCGCCATTCTTCAAGGGAGAGCCGTGTGGCCATCGATATTCACTGGATCTGCGACAACGATAGCCTCGGCCAGCATTGCGCCGAATGGCAGCAGTTGCCATTCGTCGCCCTCGACACCGAATTCATGCGGGTCGACACCTTTTATCCCATTGCCGGGCTGATCCAGATCGGTGATGGCGTTCGCGCTTACCTGATCGACCCCCTGACCATCGACAACTGGCAACCACTGGCGGCGTTGCTGGAAAACCCGGCCGTGATCAAAGTGGTCCACGCCTGCAGTGAAGACCTGGAAGTGTTGCTGCGCCTGACCGGCAGCCTGCCAGTGCCGTTGTTCGACACCCAACTGGCCGCGGCTTACCTGAACCTCGGCTTCTCCATGGGCTATTCGCGCCTGGTGCAAGCCGTGCTCGATATCGACTTGCCCAAGGGCGAAACCCGCTCGGACTGGCTGCAGCGCCCGTTGTCCGAGACCCAGGTGAGCTACGCCGCCGAAGATGCGGTCCACTTGGCCGAGGTCTTCATTCGCCTGCGCCCGCGGCTGTCGGACGACAAATACGCCTGGGTCCTGGAAGACGGTGCCGAACTGGTGGCCAACCTGCGCCGCGAAGTCGACCCTTACGAGGTGTACCGCGAGGCCAAGCTGGCGTGGAAACTGTCCCGTGCCCAACTCGCCGTGCTGCGTGAACTGTGCGCCTGGCGCGAGCAGCAAGCGCGTGCCCGTGACCTGCCGCGCAATCGCATCATTCGTGAACACTCGCTGTGGCCCCTGGCCAAATCCCAGCCGGATAACCTCGCCGCCCTGGGCAAAATCGAAGACATGCACCCGCGCACCGTGCGTCAGGATGGCCAGTTTCTGCTGGACCTGATCAAGCGCGCCGGCAGCGTGTCCATGGACCAATGGCCGCCCGCCGTGGCTGAACCGCTGCCGGTGGATGCCGCTGCGCTGATCAAGCACCTGCGCGCCTTGGGCCAGGCGCAAGCCGAACGCCTGGAGATGGCGCCGGAACTGATGCTGCGCAAGAAAACCCTCGAAGCCCTGGTCAAAAGTGGCTACCCCGACGGGCCTTACCAATTGCCAGACTCGCTGCGTGGCTGGCGCCGCGAGTTGATGGGCCAGGCGCTGCTCGACAGCCTGGCCACTGCCGGAGAACAGCCTTGAAACGTATTTGCTCCATCTATCGCAGCTTGAAACGCAACGAAATGTATCTCTACGTGCTGAAAAGCGATGCCCTGGAGCGCGTGCCGGAACCCTTGATGGAAGCCTTCGGCAAGGCCCATCACGCTTTCGACATGGTGCTGACGCCCGAGCGCAAGCTGTCGCGCGAGGACATCGCAGTGGTCCTGGAAAACCTCGAAAAGCAGGGCTACCACCTGCAAATGCCACCGGCCGAGGACGAGTACATCGAACACTTGCCCGAAGAGCTGCTGCGCCGCAACGACCCGATGTGATCGCGGCGTGCCCTGCCCGGGGCGCATTCTTTTCCATGGAATCGTATTAATGGATGGTGGCCGTAAGGATGCGGGCGGCCGTCCGCATTGTTTTTGAAAGGTTTGAACCATGCGTGTTCTGATTGCTGAACAGGATCACCCGCTCTACGCCCGGTTGCTGAGCGAAGCGGCCCCGGACCTCGAGGTGTTGACCAGCGGCGACTCGGCCGAACTCTCGCGCCTGGCTGCCGATTGCCCGGTGTGGCTCGGCCAGCCGGACCTGCTCGCCACCCTGTTGCGCCAGGGGCACCAGCCGCAGTGGCTGCAATCGACCTGGGCCGGCATCACGCCGCTGCTGGCCGACGGCCTGCCCCGCGACTATCGCTTGACCCGTGCGGTGGGGATTTTTGGCCAGGTCATGGCGGAATTTATCCTCACCTACATGCTCGGCCATGAACGCGAAGTCTTGGCGCGCCTGGTCAGCCAGGTCGAGCGCAAGTGGGACAACCGCATGGGCCAGAGCCTGGCGGGGCGCACGGTGCTGATCGTCGGCTGCGGTGATATCGGCCAGCGCGTGGCGCAGTTCCTCGTGCCGTTTGGCGTCAAGCTGTACGGCATCGCCAGCCAGGCGCGCGAGCAGGCGCCGTTTGTCGAAGTGGCTGCGCTCGATCAACTCGGCCGGCTGGTGGGCGAAGCGGACTACGTGATCAACCTGTTGCCCAACACGCCGAACACCCACGACCTGTACGACGCGGCGCTGTTCAAGCAATTCAAGCCGAGCGGGTTGTTTATCAACGTCGGCCGCGGCGTTGCGGTGGTTGATGCGGATCTGGTCGAAGCGTTGAAAGAAGGGCACCTGGCTGGCGCGGTGATCGACGTGTGCCGCCAGGAACCGTTGCCGCAGCGCCACCCGTTCTGGACCGCCTGGGGCTTGCTGCTGACCGGGCACAGCTCGGCGCCGACCTCGCCGTCGATGATGGTGCAACTGTTTCTGGAAAACGTGCGCGCCTACCAGGCCAAGCAAGTGTTGCGCGGTGAAGTGGATTTCGAGCGCGGCTACTGACACCGCGTCGAACCACAGGTGGGGGCTGGCGAGCCAGCTCCCACGTCAGTCCTAGAGACTGAAATCGCCTTGCGAAACCAGCTCGCTCAACGGCTTGCGCGGGCTTGGGGTCTCACGGCCTTGCAGGTACTCGGGCAAGCTCGACTTGTCGCCCAGCTTGCCAATCGCGACCGCCGCATGCAGCGCATAACCCTCGGGAATCTTCAGCTCCTTGCGCGTCAGCGCCTGATCGAAGCCGGCCATGCCATGGCTGTGCCAGCCGCTGAGGCTGGCCTGCAGCGCGAGGTAGCCCCAGGCCGAACCGGTGTCGAAGGTGTGCCACAGCGCCGGGGTTTCTTCGCTGGCGCCGGGGGCGATGAAGTCGGTTTTCGAGGCGATGATCACCAGGGCCGACGCATGCTGCGCCCAGTTGCGGTTGAATTCGTTCAACAGGCCGAGGAAACGCTCCCAGTCCGGCGTGTCACGGCGCGCATAGAGAAAACGCCAGGGCTGCGAGTTGTAGGCCGATGGCGCCCAGCGCGCGGCTTCGAAAAAACTCAGCAGGGTTTCCTGCGGGATGCTCTCGCCGGTAAAGGCGCGGGGCGACCAGCGCTCAGTGAACTGTGGGTTGATCGGGTAATCGGCAGCGCGGGGGTTGGTGCTCATGGGCAGTTCCTGATCGTCAATTCGGCGCTCAAAGCTACTGCGCTCCCGCTAGACTGACAAGTCTTGCAACACCGCCAGTCGTAAGCGCTTGGCCCCAGTGGCCTTGGGCACTAGACTGGCGGCCTTTTCACCCACCGATACCGATGTAGAGCCATGGCCGCCAAAGTCGAACCTTTCTGGATACGCAAAACCCTTGAACACCTCGATCAGGAGGAGTGGGAGTCGTTGTGCGACGGCTGTGGCCTGTGCTGCCTGCAAAAGCTCGAGGATGAAGACGACAACAGCGTCTATTACACGCGCATCGCCTGCAAACTGCTCGACCTGAAAACCTGCCAGTGCACCGATTACCCCAACCGCCGCGCGTCGGTACCCGACTGCATCCAGCTTACCCCGGGCCAGGCCGACCAGTTCAAGTGGTTGCCGCCCACCTGCGGTTACCGCCTGGTCAGCGAGCGCAAGGACTTGCCGCTGTGGCATCACCTGGTCTGCGGCGACCGTGACGCCGTGCATCACGAACGCATTTCCCAGTCCGGACGCATGCTCCGCGAAGGCAGCGTGCCCGAAGAAGACTGGGAGGATTACCTGATTTTCCGCGCTGGCTGAACAAGGAGCGAGTATGAAGGGGCTGACCCGGCTGGCGGCAAGCCTGGTGTTGCTGGCGCTGAGCACACCGGCGTGGTGCGCGAAGAAAGTCGACCTGGACTATCACGTCAAACTGCTGCCCCAGAGCGATCAGGCTGAGGTGCGCGTGAGCCTGTCCCAGGGTTCGGCGGTGCGCAGCCTGGATTTCGAGCTGGGTCGCGACGGTGACTACAGCGATTTCAAGGCCGATGGCCAATGGAAAGTCAGTGGCCATCGCGGCCTTTGGCAACCCAGCGCCGACAAGGCCAGCCTGACCTACCGTGTGCGCCTCAGCCATGCGCGCAAGCCGGGTATCTATGAAACGCGCATGACGCCGGATTGGGCGCTGTTTCGCGGGGAAGACCTGGTGCCGACCGCGCACCTCGACCAGCAGGACGGCGTCGAGCTGGTCTCGCGCCTGGTGTTCGAGCTGCCGACGGGCTGGAAAAGCGTCGAAACCGCCTGGCCGCGTATCGGCAAGCACACCTTCCGGATCAACAACGTCTCGCGCCTGTTCGACCGCCCCACCGGCTGGATGCTCGCCGGTAACCTCGGCAGCCGCCGTGTGCGCCTGGGCGAAACCGACGTCACCGTGGCCTCGCCCAAGGGCCAGGCCATGCGCCGTATGGATGTGCTGACGTTGCTGACTTTCGTCTGGCCGCAGGTGGAAGCCGCGTTCCCGCGTCACCCCGCCAAGCTATTGATTGTCGGCGCCAGCGACCCGATGCGCCGTGGCGCCTTCTCGGCGCGCGACTCGGTCTACCTCAACAGCCGCACGCCGCTGGTCAGTGAAAACGGCAGCAGCCCGTTGATCCGCGAAGTGGTGCATGCCATCGGCCGCTTCAGTGACCATGATGCCAGCGACTGGATCAGCGAAGGCCTGGCGGAGTATTACGCGATCGAGTTGCTGCGCCGTGGCGGCGGGATCACCGATGAGCGCTATGCGGCGATACAGGCGCGGTTGACCCGCGAAGGCAAGGACGTCACCAGCCTGCGTGGCGAGCACGTCAGCGGCGCAACCGTGGCGCGGGCAGTGGTGGTGATGCAGGAGCTGGATCGCGAGATCCGCGTGAAAACCCACAACAAGCGCTCGCTGGATGATCTCGCGCAAGTGGTGATGCGGGCGAACAGCGTCAGCACCCCAGAGTTTGTGCGACTGGCCCAGAGCATCATCGGCGAGTCGTCGGTGGTGTTGGACTCCAAGCTGTTGCGCTGACCCAGAATAAAGGTGGGAGCAAGCCGCCTCCCACATCTGGATCAGCACCAGGCAGAAGACTTGGCTCAGCCGGTGGTTTTTGTGGCCTTTTCGGCCCCCGTTTGCGCCTTGGTCTTCAGGTTCTTCAACTCGTCACCGGCCCGCTCGATTTTCGTGCGCAGGCTGTTCATTTCCTGGCGACCTTGTTCCAGCTTGTCCTTGAGCGAACTGTGCCCGGTAAACCCACGCGTCAGCGCCACGCCGCCAATCGCCACCTGGAGCAGCCCGAAAATCCCGCCACGGCGCAGGCCTTTGCCGACCATGATCACGCCGCCGGCCACCGAGCCGATGCGCTCCCAGCCGTGTACGTTCTGCGTGGGGCGGGCCTGGCGTGGGGTGGATTCAATGACAGGTCGCAGGGTTTTGCTGTCGCTCATGATCGGTCTCCAACAAGGGCTAGTGATACGCAACTGACTGTGTGCAGGCGCCGGATGTTCCCGGCAACTCAGTATTTGGGCCCCGAGCGGGTGTTATTGCCCTTGGCCAGGCGGTCGTAGAGCACCACGTTGACGGTGGCGGCGAGGTTCATGCAGCCGGTGGTCGGGATGTACACCACGTCTTCACACCAGTCGCGAATCTCTTTGTCGAGGGAGCCATCTTCGGGGCCGAAGATGTACAGCGCGCGGTCGGGGTGGGTGTATTCGGGCAGCGGGCGGGCGCCGTCCACCAGTTCGACGGCGACCGGGATGCAGCCCAGCGGCAGGATTTTTCTCAGGTCATCGATGCCGATCAGCGGAATGTCGTGGTGGACCTTCTTGGTGTCGGTGATGAAATCCCGGGCGCGCTCGTAGCGTTTGCCGGTGTAGAACACCGAGGCCACGCCGTAGCAACCGGCGGCGCGCATCACCGAACCGACGTTTTCGGGGGATTTGGGGTTATACAGACCGATGCAGCTGTAGCGTTTATTGCCCACGGGGAAGGGTGCCTTGGAGAAAAGCGGCGATTATACGGGGATTGGTCGGGCTGTGGTCGCTATCGAGCGCTGCGTCGCTGGCGCTGCTGCCTTCGCGAGCAAGCCCGCTCCCACATTGGTCCGTGTCCATGCTCTGGAATGCGGTCAAAGGTAGGAGCGGGCTTGCCCGCGAAGAGGGCGGGGCAGCCCGCGCGCAACTTCAGTCGTCTTTCTTCATCAACCCTGCCAACGCCGCGAACGGGTTGTGCGTGGCCTTGGCGATCGTCGGGCTGCTGGTGGAGCCTTCGCCGAAGTACTGCTGGTCGGTGTAGCGCGAGTGCTCGTTGTCGTGGCAGTACAGGCACAGCAACTCCCAGTTGGACCCATCCTGGGGATTGTCGTCATGGTTGTGGTTGCGGTGGTGTACGGTCAGTTCGCTCAGGCGCTTGCCGGCGAACTCACGGGCGCAGCGGCCGCACACGTGGGGGTACATTTTCAGGGCTTTGTCGCGGTAGCCCATTTCCCGGTCGCGCTGGGCATCGGCGAGGATGCGGTCGAGCTTGGCGGTGTGGGAGGGCGGGTTGGTCGAGCTCATCATGGCTCCTGTCTTCGGGTGGTTCACGGATAGGGTTGATTCTAGCCAATCGCGGCGCAATTAGCCCTTGAGCTTTTCCGCAATCCAGATGGTGTGCCGCGTGCCCTTGTTGCCATGGGCGAACACTTGCACTTCCTCGGCCTTGAAACCGGCCTTGCGCAGCTTGTCGCTGAACAGCTTGTCGGCGCTGGCCGACCACACCGCAAGTACGCCCTTGGGGCGCAGGGCCTTGGCGCAGGCGGCCAGGCCACCGGCGGAGTAGAGCCAACTGTTGGCTTTTTGCGTAAGGCCTTCGGGGCCGTTGTCCACGTCGAGCATGATCGCATCAAAGCCCTGGGGCTCGGCTTGCAGCACCTTGGCCACGTCTTCCATGCGGACCACGGTGCGCGGGTCAAGCAGCGGGCGCCCGGCCTTTTCGCCCAAAGGGCCACGGTTCCATTCCACGACACCGGGCACCAGTTCTGCCACCACCACTTCGGCGGTCTTGCCCAGGTGCTTGAGGGCCGACGCGAGGGTGAAACCCATGCCCAGCCCGCCGATCAATACCCGCGAACCGGGGCGGCCGGCGACTTTGCGACAAGGGATTTCTGCCAGCGCGTCTTCGGAGCCGTGCATGCGCGTGTTCATCAACTGGCCGCCGTCGCCGCCCTGGATCTTGATGACAAAGTCCTCGCCGTATTCGAACAGGCACAAGGCACCGCCGTTGTCGGGGATCGGGGTGGTGTCCAGCAGAACGAAACGTTTCATGGAGATCTCATTGGGAAGGGCATTCTTGCGCGGTTGGGAGTAGCCTTACGACATTCCGGTCAGGCCATGGAGCCATCGATGAAGTGCAGCATTCTAACGGTCATTGTGTTGGGCGCGCTCACATTGGGTGTGGCGCAGGCTCAGGAGTTGCAAACCGTACCGGTTGCGCCGGCGCCAACCCCAGGCGCGCCGGGCACCCCCACCCCGACGCTGTATCCGCAAGTCACCCCGCCGGCGGTGCCCAAGACGAACGGCTCGCCGCCGCTGGTGCCTATCGTGTTACCTGCGCCACCGAAGGACCAGACGGTCCCCGGCGTGCCGCCGAACGACAGCAAGCCGAAGACGCCCGGCGGTTAACCGCGTCGAGCCTCCAGCGTTCAGACAGGACCGCTAAACCAGCCCCAGCGCCTTGAACACAAATGCATATTCGAGCGCTACGTCACGTAATCCCTGGTAACGCCCGCTCATGCCGCCATGGCCGGCCCCCAGTTCGGTCTTGAGCAGCAGCAGGTTGTCGTCCGTCTTGGTGTCGCGCAGCTTGGCCACCCACTTGGCCGCTTCCCAGTACTGCACGCGGCTGTCGTTGTAGCCGGCGATCACCAGCAGGGCCGGGTAGGCCTGGGCGCGCACGTTCTCATACGGCGCATACGCCTTGATGCGCGCATAGACCTCGGGCTCCTGCGGGTTGCCCCACTCGTCGTACTCGGTGACGGTCAGCGGCAGGTCCGGGTCGAGCATGGTGTTGAGCACGTCGACGAACGGCACTTCGGCAATCGCCGCCTGGAACAGCTCCGGACGCTGGTTGAGCACCGCGCCGATCAACAGGCCACCGGCACTGCCGCCGCTGATCACCAACTGTTTGGCGCAGGTCAAACCCTGTGCGATCAGGTGTTCGGCGCAGGCGATAAAGTCGCTGAACGTGTTCTGCTTGTGTTCTTGTTTGCCATTGCGATACCAGGCTTCGCCTAGCTCGCCGCCGCCGCGTACATGCGCAATGGCAAACGCGACGCCACGGTCCAGCAGGCTCAGGCGCGCGTGGGAGAACCACGGATCGAGGCTCTGGCCGTAGGCGCCATAGCCGTAGAGGTACAGCGGCGTCGGCTTGCCGAGCTGGTCGCGCTTGACCACCAGGCTGATCGGCACCTGGGTGCCATCGGCGGAGGTTGCCCACAAACGCTGGCTGACGTAATCGTCGGCGTTGAAGACGCCGAGTACCGGGGTTTCCTTGAGCACCTGTTGCGCGCCGCTGGCCAGTTCCAGCTGGCGCACCTGGGCCGGACGGTTCAGGGCTTCGTAGCGCAGGCGGATCTTGTCGCTGGGGAATTCCAGGCTGTTTTGTACGTAGAGGCTGTAGGCAGCGTCAGGCAATTCCACACGATAGGTCGGTAGACCCTGGGGATGCACTTCGATGACCGGCAGGCCGCCGATGCGCAGGCTCAAGGTCATGGCGCCGGCATTCAGGCTCACGCCGTCGAGCATCACCTCATCGCTGTGGGGGATCAGGTTTTTCCAGTCGGCCTGGGTCGGCACGCGGCCGGTGTCGGCGGCGACGAACAGGGCGTAGTTGATGCCGTCGCGGTTGCTGCGGATGAACCAGGTCCACGCGCCGTCGAGCTGGCCGTGGTCGACGTCGTACTCGTGGTCTTCGACCCGTGGCGCCAGGCAGGTGAAGTCCAGGTGCGGCTGGTCGGCGTCCAGCGCCCAGATTTCACTGGTGGTCTTGCTGCCCAGGGCCACCAGCAACTGGCGCTCGGAGCTGGAGCGGTAGCAGTGCAGGAAGAAGCGCCCGTCGGTCTCGTGGAACACTTCCTGCGCGGCGGTGCCGTCCAGGCGATAGCGGTAGAGTTTGTGCGGACGATGGGTATCGTCCAGTTCGCCGAAAAACAGGGTCAGGCTGTCATTGGCCCAGGTCATGCTGCCGTCGCAGTTATCGAACGCCAGTTCGCTGACTTTGTCGGTGGCCAATTCCTTCACGTACAGGGTGTAGATCTCTTCGCCATTGGTATCGAGGCTGTAGGCCAGGCGCTGATGGTCGGGGCTGATGCTGAACGCACCGAGGGAGAAAAAGCCGCCGTTGGCCAGCACGTTGGGGTCGAGCAACAGCTCCTCGCTGCTGTCATCCACCTGGTTGCTGTCGTCGGCCGGGCGGCGGCAGCGGTAGTGGCGGGCGTATTCGTCGCCGGCGGTGGTGCGCGTGTAATACAGGTACGGGCCCCAGGGGGAGGGCAGCGACAGGTCGGTTTCGAGGATACGGCCCTTGATCTCTTCGAACAGGGTTTCACGCAGCGCCTGTTGCCCGGCGAGTTGGGCTTCCTGCCAGGCGTTTTCGGCTTTCAGGTAATCCATCACTTCTGCGCTGTCACGCACTTGCAGCCAGGCGTAAGGGTCCTGGCCTGGGGCCTTGCGGGCAATCGGGGCGGCAGTGATGGGGGTCGATGGCGGCATGGATCACTCTCTGTCTGGCGGATGGTGGCAGGCATTGCAGCCGCGACACGCAAAAGCCGTTATCATAGCGGCCTGTTTGCCTACCTTGCCATGGACACCATGACCGAGAACGATTATCTGACCGCTTGGGGCCTTTACGCCTTCGCCGCTTTGGGCTGCCTGTTGGTGTGGTGGCGCATGACCCGCTGGATCTGGCGCTGGTTGCGCGAGCCACTGCAATTGCTGATGGCCGTGCTGCTGTTGAGCCCGACCATCGTTGACCCGGTCAAGACCCAGTTCGCGCCGGCCGTGGCGATTACTGCGCTGGACCTGGTGCTCAAGGTCGGCAATAACGCCTGGCGGGCCGTCTCCGATTTGTTCATGTACACGATGATCGCCTTTGGCGTGTACCTCGTGTTTGTGTTGATCCGCTGGCCCATCGAGCGCGCCGCCAATGCCCGCCGTGAGCGCAAGGCCGCCGCTGATGCCGCCTTGGCCGCCGAGCCCGAAGACGATGACGAGCCGTTCCGTCGCCCGGCGCCTGTGGGCGGTATGCGGGTCGAACCGCGCCTTTAACGTTGTCTGCCCTGCAGCGAGAGCCCTGGCATGTGTGAATTATTGGGCATGAGTGCCAACGTCCCCACCGATATCGTGTTCAGCTTTACCGGGCTGATGCAGCGCGGTGGGCGTACCGGCCCCCACCGCGACGGTTGGGGCATCGCGTTCTATGAAGGTCGTGGCCTGCGCCTGTTCCAGGACCCGGCCGCGAGCAGCGAATCGGAAGTCGCGCGGCTGGTGCAGCGTTATCCCATCAAAAGTGAAGTGGTGATTGGCCATATCCGCCAGGCCAACGTGGGCAAGGTGTGCCTGTCCAATACCCACCCGTTCGTGCGCGAGCTGTGGGGGCGTAACTGGTGCTTTGCGCACAACGGCCAATTGGCCGACTTCAAACCGCGCGCCACGTTTTACCGGCCGGTGGGCGACACCGACAGCGAAGCGGCGTTCTGCGACCTGCTCAACCGCGTCCGCGAGGCGTTCCCGGAGCCGGTGGAGATCGAACAGATGCTGCCGGACCTGATCGCCGCCTGCACCGAATACCGCAGCAAAGGCGTGTTCAACTGCCTGCTCAGCGACGGCGATTGGTTGTTCTGCTACTGCACGACCAAATTGGCCCAGATCACCCGGCGCGCTCCGTTCGGCCCGGCACGCTTGAAAGATGTCGACGTGATCGTCGACTTCCAGGCCGAAACCACGCCCAACGATGTGGTAACGGTGATCGCCACCGAACCCCTGACCGACAACGAAAACTGGACCCGCTACGAACCGGGCCAGTGGAGCCTGTGGCGGCGCGGTGAATGCGTCAGCCAGGGCATTACCGAGTAAGGAAGTCGACTATGTTGCTCAGCTATCTGCGGTTGGTGTTGTTTGCCATTGGCTTGTTGGTCGGTGTGCAAGTGCCGGGGTTCATCAATGACTACGCCAAGCGCGTCGAAGCCCACTTGATCGAGGCCCAGACCGGTCTGCGCGGCTTTGAATCCACCGCGCAACAGTTCTTCAACGGCGACTTGCAGGCCCTGGTCGCCCACTACCGCGCCAGCGACGACCCGGTGTTTCGCAGCGATGCCAACAGCCTCGGCACGTTGTTGGATCGTCAGTTGGCGCTGGACAAGCAATTCCAGGCCATGCAAGGCCCCTGGTACATTCGCGCATTGCAGGTAGCGGTCGCGGCCGACCCGGCGATCCGCCTGGAAACCTGGAACGGCTACAGCTACCAGATCCTGCTGACCCCCGAAGCCATGGGCTGGGGCCTGGGCGGGGCGATGTTGTTGTCGTTCGGCCTGGAGTGCCTGTTCCGCTTGATCGACTGGGTGGTGCTGGGCGGCAAGCGCCTGCGCCAGAGCCGGCCGATCGAAGAGCGTGATTTGAAAGGGCTGTAGAAAGGCCTGTAATGGTGGGAGGGGGCTTGCTCCCACCGTTTTAATCGCGTTCCTTCAACTTCATGGGGTCGACCTTTATGGGTTGGACACCGTCCCGGACACACGCCAAAAATCGCGCCGTTTCACGATAAGTGTCGCTGGGACGGTGGGATAAGTTGCGAGTCTTGTGTAAAAGATCCCACACTACAAAAAAACAAAGCCTACAGGAGCACTCAGCGTGAGCCGTCTGCTATTGAATTGCGACATCGGCGAAAGCTATGGCAACTGGAACCTGGGTCTGGACGCTGAGGTCATGCCGTTCATTGATTGCGCCAACGTGGCCTGCGGCTTCCATGCCGGCGACCCGAGCGTCATGCGCAAGACCGTCGGCCTGGCGCTCAAGCATGGCGTGCTGGTCGGGGCGCACCCGGCGTATCAGGACCTGCAGGGTTTCGGCCGCCGTTCCATGGCCTACACGCCCGAAGAAATCCAAGACCTGTTGCACTACCAGATCGGCGCGCTCGACGGCATTTGCCGCGCCCAGGGCGGACGGGTCAGCTACGTCAAACCCCATGGCGCGATGTACAACGACATGATGGCCAACCCCGCGCAGTTGCGTGCGGTGATCCAGGCCGTTGCCGCTTACGGCGAACTGCCGCTGATGCTGCTGGCCACCCGCGACAACCGCGCGGCCCAGGCGCTTGGCGACGAATACGGTGTGATCCTGTGGTTCGAGGCGTTCGCCGACCGTGCCTACGACAACAAGGGGCACCTGGTTTCCCGCCAATTGCCCGGCGCGGTACACCACGATACCGAAGCCATCATCCAGCAATCCCTGACCATTTCCCGTGGCGAACCCTTGACCGCCAGCGATGGCAGCCCCTTGGTCCTGCGGGCCAATACCTTGTGTGTGCATGGCGATAACGCCAGTTCGGTGGCCTCCGTGCAGCGCATTCGCGAGGCGTTGAAGTGCCAGTGACGCCACGCCTATGGGAGATATCGGGTTACTTGGAAAGGAACCGCATGCCTTCTTCCAGCCCGCGCAAGGTCAGCGGATACATCTGGTCTTCGACCAACTCCCGCACGATCCCGGTCGACGCCGTATAGCCCCAGGTGTCCTTCGGATACGGGTTTATCCAGATCAGCTTCTTGTACTTGGCCATGAAGCGCTGCATCCACACATACCCCGGCTCCTCGTTCCAATGCTCGACGCTGCCGCCGGCCTGGGTGATTTCATACGGCGCCATCGAGGCATCGCCGATAAAGATCACTTTGTAATCGGCGCCATATTTGTGCAGCAAGTCTTGGGTGGAGGTGCGCTCCGACGTGCGGCGCTGGTTGTTCTTCCACACCGACTCGTACACGAAGTTGTGGAAGTAGAAGTACTCCAGGTGCTTGAACTCGGTCTTGCACGCGGAGAACAGCTCTTCGCAGATCTTCACATGGGCGTCCATCGAGCCGCCGATGTCGAACAGCAACAGCAGCTTGATGGTGTTGCGCCGCTCCGGGCGCATCTGGATATTCAACAAGCCGGCATCGCGGGCGGTGTGGTCGATGGTGCCGTCGATGTCCAGCTCTTCCGCCGCACCCTGGCGCGCGAACTTGCGCAGGCGGCGCAGGGCGATCTTGATGTTGCGCGTGCCCAGTTCCACCTGATCGTCGAGGTTCTTGTACTCGCGCTGGTCCCAGACTTTCACCGCCTTGCCCTGGCGCTTGCCCGCATCGCCGACGCGGATGCCTTCCGGGTTGTAGCCGCCGGAGCCGAACGGGCTGGTGCCGCCGGTGCCGATCCACTTGTTGCCGCCGGCGTGGCGCTCTTTCTGTTCTTCCAGGCGTTTCTTGAACGCTTCGATCAACTTGTCCAGGCCGCCGAGGGACTGGATCTGCGCGCGTTCTTCGTCGCTCAGCGAGCGTTCGAACTCCTTGCGCAGCCAGTCTTCGGGGATCAGCGCCTGCAGGTGGTCGTCGAGCTTTTCCAGACCGTTGAAATAGGCGCTGAAGGCGCGGTCGAACTTGTCGAAATGGCGTTCGTCCTTGACCAGGATCGCCCGGGCCAAGTAGTAGAACTCGTCCATGTCGGCGAAGATCACCCGCTGTTTCAGGGCGTTGATCAGGTCGAGCAGCTCGCGCACCGACACCGGCACCTTGGCTGCACGCATTTCATTGAACAGGTTGAGCAACATGGCAGGCGCCCTTATCGGTTACCGCGACGGCTCATGAACGCCAGGCGTTCGAGCAATTGCACGTCCTGCTCGTTCTTCACCAGCGCACCGGCCAGGGGCGGGATGGCCTTGGTCGGGTCGCGTTCGCGCAGTACCGCTTCGCCGATATTGTCGGCCATCAGCAGCTTGAGCCAGTCGACCAGTTCGGAGGTGGAAGGCTTTTTCTTCAGGCCCGGCACTTTGCGCACGTCGAAGAACACGTCCAGCGCTTCGCTGACCAGGTCTTTCTTGATGTCGGGGTAATGCACATCGACGATCTTCTGCAGGGTGGCGCGGTCGGGGAAGGCGATGTAATGGAAGAAGCAGCGGCGCAGGAACGCATCCGGCAGTTCTTTTTCATTGTTGGAGGTAATGATGATGATCGGGCGTTTCTTGGCCTTGATGGTCTCGTCGATTTCGTAGACGTAGAACTCCATCTTGTCGAGTTCTTGCAGCAGGTCGTTGGGGAATTCGATGTCGGCCTTGTCGATTTCGTCGATCAGCAGGATCACCCGTTCCTCGGCCTCGAAGGCTTCCCAGAGCTTGCCCTTCTTCAGGTAGTTGCGCACGTCATGCACCTTGTCCACGCCCAGCTGCGAGTCGCGCAGGCGGCTGACCGCATCGTACTCGTACAGGCCCTGGTGGGCCTTGGTGGTGGACTTGATGTGCCAGGTGATCAGCTTGGCGCCGAAGGATTCGGCCAACTGCTCGGCGAGCATGGTCTTGCCGGTGCCCGGCTCGCCCTTGACCAGCAGCGGCCGCTCCAGGGTGATGGCCGCGTTGACGGCCAGTTTCAGGTCATCGGTGGCAACGTAGGCCTGGGTGCCTTCGAACTTCATCGGTCATTCCTCGAATTCATCAATGCCCGACTATACCGTGCGGCCCCGGCGACTGTGAACGCAGACGGGTTATTCAGTCTCTGAATGACCAGTCACGCGTGCGCTCAGTCGATCGAAGGCGTGGTCGTTCCCGGGGCTGTTCTGCGGGCTTGTAGGAAATTGACTATTGCGATGTCTCCGACGTTCCGCTGACTGGACGCTTTGGAAGACGAGGCATACCCTTGGGGCTTTCTTCAAGCCGCCTCAAGGACCCGTCATGAGCCGCATTTTTGCAGACAACGCGCACTCCATCGGTAACACGCCTCTGGTTCAGATCAACCGCATCGCACCGCGTGGCGTGACCATCCTGGCCAAGATCGAAGGGCGTAACCCGGGTTATTCGGTGAAGTGTCGCATTGGCGCGAACATGATCTGGGACGCGGAAAGCACCGGCAAACTCAAGCCGGGCATGACCATTGTCGAACCGACCTCGGGCAACACCGGTATCGGCTTGGCGTTCGTCGCCGCGGCCCGTGGCTACAAACTGGTGCTGACCATGCCTGCGTCGATGAGCATCGAGCGCCGCAAAGTGCTCAAGGCCCTGGGCGCCGAGCTGGTGCTGACCGAACCGGCCAAGGGCATGAAGGGCGCAATCGACAAAGCCGCGGAAATCCTCGCCAGCGACCCGGCCACCTACTACATGCCGGCGCAGTTCGAAAACCCGGCCAACCCGGCGATCCACGAAAAAACCACCGGTCCGGAAATCTGGAACGACACCGACGGCGCCGTCGACGTGTTGGTGGCGGGCGTGGGCACCGGCGGCACCATTACCGGGGTGTCGCGCTATATCAAGAACACTGCGGGCAAGCCGATTCTGTCGGTGGCCGTCGAGCCGATCGTTTCGCCGGTGATCACCCAGGCGCTGGCCGGTGAAGAGATCAAGCCGAGCCCGCACAAGATCCAAGGCATCGGCGCCGGGTTCGTGCCGAAGAACCTCGACCTGTCGATGGTCGACCGCGTGGAACTGGTGAGCGACGACGAATCCAAGGCCATGGCCCTGCGCCTGATGCGGGAAGAGGGGATTCTGTGCGGGATCTCCTGCGGCGCGGCGATGGCGGTCGCCGTGCGCCTGGCCGAGAAGCCGGAGATGCAGGGCAAGACCATCGTGGTGATCCTGCCGGACTCCGGCGAGCGCTACCTGTCGAGCATGCTGTTCAGTGATTTGTTTACCGATCAAGAAAACCAGGCTTGATGCAAATCAGCGTGAGAGCGGGGGCCTTATGCATAATTGGCCTACCCTCGCGCCGTTTTAAACGCTGATTGTTGGACTGCGCGGGTTTTTCCCGAGGTCCGGAGTGTTTATCATGGCCGGCTGCTACGCCTGGTTTCCCCTCGACGGGAGGTTGTTGGCCAGGCGCTTATTTCCAGGAGTTGCTGCATGACCTTTTCTTTGGCCGCCAAACTGTCGGTGTTGCTGGTGTTTATCGGCAGCACGCTGTACGTACACCTGCGCGGCAAGGCCCGTTTGCCGATGTTGCGCCAGTTCGTCAACCACTCGGCGCTGTTTGCCCCGTATAACGCCTTGATGTACCTGTTCTCGGCCGTGCCGTCCAAGCCGTACCTGGACCGCAGCAAGTTCCCGGAACTGGACGTGCTCAAGGACAACTGGGAAGTGATCCGCGAAGAGGCCATGCACCTGTTCGACGAGGGTTACATCCGCGCCGCCGAAAAGAATAACGACGCCGGCTTCGGCTCGTTCTTCAAGAAGGGCTGGAAGCGTTTCTACCTTAAGTGGTACGACAAACCGCTGCCGTCGGCCGAGGCCCTGTGCCCGAAAACCGTGGCCCTGGTCAGCAGCATCCCCAACGTCAAGGGCGCGATGTTCGCGCTGTTGCCGGGCGGCAGTCACCTCAACCCGCACCGCGACCCGTTTGCCGGTTCCTTGCGTTATCACCTGGGGCTGTCCACGCCGAACTCTGACGACTGCCGCATTTTCGTCGACGGCCAGGAATACGCCTGGCGCGACGGTGAAGACGTGATGTTCGACGAGACCTACGTACACTGGGTGAAGAACGAGACGGAAAAGACCCGCGTGATCCTGTTCTGCGACATCGAGCGCCCGCTGAGCAATCCGCTGATGACCCGCATCAACCGCTGGGTCAGCGCGCAACTGGGCCGCGCCACCGCGCCGCAGAACCTGGACGACGAACGCGTCGGTGGCATCAACCAGGCTTATGCCTGGAGCAAGTCGTTCAGCGACAAGATCAGCAGCGTGGTCAAGCAGTGGAAGCGCAAGCATCCCAAGGCCTACCGCATTGCGCGGCCGGTGCTGGCGGTTGTCGTCTTGGTACTGCTGTGGAAGTGGCTCTTCGGCTGACTTGAAGCTTTAAATGCGGTCAAAACTGTGGGAGGGGGCTTGCCCCCGATAGCGGTGTGTCAGTCATCAGATGTATCGACTGATCCACCGCCATCGGGGGCAAGCCCCCTCCCACATTGGACCTCCATTGCTTTTGAGATCGCCTTATGACGCGATTAACTGGCGCAGCACATAGTGCAGGATGCCGCCCGCTTTGAAGTATTCCACTTCATTGAGGGTGTCGATCCGGCACAGCACGTCGATCTTCTCGCTGCTGCCATCCTCGCGGGTAATCACCAGGGTCAGGTTCATGCGCGGCACGAGCTGCGCGTCGCTGAGGCCCAGGATGTCGATCTTCTCCTTGCCGGTGAGCTTGAGCGCCTTGCGGTTCTGGTCCAGCTTGAACTGCAACGGCAGCACGCCCATGCCCACCAGGTTGGAACGGTGAATGCGCTCGAAGCTTTCGGCGATCACTGCCTTGACCCCTAGCAGATTAGTACCCTTGGCCGCCCAGTCGCGGCTCGAGCCGGTGCCGTATTCCTGGCCGGCGACCACCACCAGCGGTGTGCCGGCGGCCTGGTACTTCATGGCGGCATCGTAGATCGGCATTTTCTCGCCGGTGGGCACATACAGCGTGTTGCCGCCTTCCTCGCCGCCGAGCATTTCATTGCGGATACGGATATTGGCGAAGGTGCCGCGCATCATCACTTCATGGTTGCCGCGGCGTGAGCCGTAGGAGTTGAAGTCGCGCGGTTCCACGCCTTGTTCGCGCAGGTAATGGCCGGCGGGGCTGTCGGCCTTGATGTTGCCGGCGGGGGAGATGTGGTCGGTGGTCACCGAATCGCCCAGCAGGGCCAGGACGTTGGCGCCGTGGATGTCCTTGATCACTGGCAGCGGCCCGGCGATGTCGTCGAAGAACGGCGGATGCTGGATGTAGGTGGAATCCTTCTGCCATACGTAGGTCGCGGCCTGCGGCACTTCGATGGCTTGCCACTGTGCGTCGCCGGCGAACACCTCGGCGTATTCCTTGTGGAACATGCCGGTGCTGACCTGGGCGACCGCGTCGGCAATCTCCTGGCTGCTTGGCCAGATGTCCTTGAGGTAGACCGGATTGCCGTGTTGATCGTTGCCCAACGGTTCGCGGCTGATATCGATACGTACCGTACCGGCCAACGCATACGCCACCACCAGCGGCGGCGAGGCCAGCCAGTTGGTTTTCACCAGCGGGTGGACGCGGCCTTCGAAGTTGCGGTTGCCGGACAGCACTGACGCCACGGCCAGGTCGGCTTTCTGGATGGCTTTTTCAATCGGCTCGGGCAACGGGCCGGAGTTGCCGATGCAGGTGGTGCAGCCATAACCCACCAGGTCAAAACCGAGCTTGTCCAGGTATTGGGTGAGGCCGGCCGCCTTGTAGTAGTCGGTGACCACTTTGGAGCCGGGGGCCAGGGAGGTTTTTACCCAGGGTTTGCGGGTCAGGCCTTTTTCCACGGCCTTTTTCGCCACCAGCCCGGCGGCCATCATCACGCTGGGGTTGGAGGTGTTGGTGCAGGAGGTGATCGCGGCGATCACCACGGCGCCATTTTTCAGACGATAGGTCTGGCCGTCGTACTCGTAGTCGGTTTCGCCCACCAGATCGGCATTGCCCACGGCCACACCGCCGCCGCCTTCGCTTTCCAGGCGGCCTTCTTCCTTGTTGGTCGGTTTGAATTGCAGGTCGAGGAAGTCACTGAATGCCTGGCCGACATTCGGCAGCGACACGCGGTCCTGCGGGCGTTTCGGCCCGGCGAGGCTGGCTTCGACGCTGCCCATGTCCAGGGCCAGGCTGTCGGTGAACACCGGCTCCTGGCCGGCGTTGCGCCACAGACCTTGGGCCTTGGTGTAGGCCTCGACCAGTTTGACGGTCTGCGCCGGGCGACCGGACAGGCGCAGGTAGTCCAGGGTCACCTCATCCACCGGGAAAAAGCCGCAGGTGGCGCCGTATTCCGGGGCCATGTTGGCGATGGTGGCGCGGTCAGCCAGGGGCAGGTCGGCCAGGCCGTCGCCGTAGAACTCGACGAATTTGCCGACCACCCCTTTCTTGCGCAGCATCTGGGTGACGGTCAGCACCAGGTCGGTGGCGGTGATGCCTTCTTTCAATTTGCCGGTGAGCTTGAAGCCGATCACTTCCGGAATCAGCATCGACACCGGCTGGCCGAGCATCGCCGCTTCCGCTTCGATCCCGCCCACGCCCCAGCCGAGCACGCCGAGGCCGTTGATCATGGTGGTGTGGGAATCGGTGCCGACCAGGGTGTCGGGGAAGGCGTAGGTGCGGCCGTCTTCGTCCTTGGTCCACACGGTGCGGCCGAGGTATTCGAGGTTGACCTGGTGACAGATGCCGGTGCCCGGCGGCACCACGCTGAAGTTGTCGAAGGCGCTCTGGCCCCAGCGCAGGAAGGCGTAGCGTTCGCCGTTGCGCTGCATTTCGATGTCGACGTTTTGCCCGAACGCGGCGGTGGTGCCGAACTTGTCGACCATCACCGAGTGGTCGATCACCAGGTCCACCGGCGACAGCGGGTTGATGCGCTGCGGGTCGCCACCGGCCTTGGCCACGGCGGCGCGCATGGCGGCCAGGTCGACCACGGCGGGCACCCCGGTAAAATCTTGCATCAGCACGCGGGCCGGGCGGTACTGGATCTCGCGGTCGGACTGGCGCTCTTTGAGCCAGGCGGCGATGGCCTTGAGGTCGGCGCCGGTGACGGTTTTGTTGTCTTCCCAGCGCAGCAGGTTTTCCAGCAGCACCTTGAGGGACATCGGCAGCTTATCCAGGTCACCCAGGCGCTTGGCGGCTTCGGGCAAGCTGAAATAGTGATAAGTCTTGTCGTCGATTTGCAGGGTTTTAAGGGTTCTCAGGCTATCAAGGGATGACATTACATGACTCCTTATGGTCCGCACGGCTACGGACCTGACGGGACGAACAGAACTATCAAACTAGCCCTGTTTTCAGTAGCTGGCTAATTACTGGACTCTATGGACAGATCCAAGGTTCCGAAGTCAGTTATCATGCGCGCGTTTTCATGACAGACATTGCGATAGCGCAAGTCCGTTGGGTCGCCAGGAGAGTCGATGAACACCCTTTTTATGCACTGCCGCCCGGGTTTTGAAGGCGAAGTCTGTTCCGAGATCGCGGAACACGCCGCGCGCCTGAACGTTTCCGGCTACGCCAAGGCCAAGACCGGCAGCGCCTGCGCCGAATTTGTCTGCACCGAGGAAGACGGCGCCCAGCGCCTGATGCACGGCCAGCGTTTTGCCGAGCTGATCTTCCCGCGGCAGTGGGCGCGCGGGGTGTTCATCGACCTGCCGGAAACCGACCGCATCAGCGTGATCCTCGCGCACCTGCGCGAATTCCCGGTGTGCGGCAGCCTGTGGCTGGAGATGGTCGACACCAACGACGGCAAGGAGCTGTCGAACTTCTGCAAGAAATTCGAAGTCCACCTGCGCAAAGCCCTGCTGAACGCCGGCAAGCTGGTGGACGACCCGAGCAAGCCGCGCCTGCTGCTGACCTTCAAGAGCGGCCGCGAAGTGTTCATGGGCCTGGCCGAGTCGAATAACTCGGCGATGTGGCCGATGGGCATCCCGCGCCTGAAATTCCCCCGCGATGCGCCCAGCCGCTCGACCTTGAAGCTGGAAGAGGCCTGGCACCACTTCATCCCCCGCGACCAGTGGGACGAGCGCCTGCACGGCGACATGACCGGCGTCGACCTGGGCGCGGCTCCGGGCGGCTGGACCTGGCAACTGGTCAACCGGGGCATGCTGGTGACCGCCATCGACAACGGCCCCATGGCCGAAAGCCTGATGGACACCGGCCTGGTGCAACACTTGATGGCCGACGGCTTCACCTTCGTGCCCAAGCAGCCGGTGGACTGGATGGTGTGCGACATCGTCGAAAAACCGGCTCGCAACGCCGCCTTGCTGGAAACCTGGATCGGCGAAGGCTATTGCCGTGAAGCGGTGGTCAACCTGAAACTGCCGATGAAGCAGCGTTACGCCGAGGTCAAGCGTTTGCTCGAGCGCATCGAAGACGGCTTCAAGGCGCGCGGTATTCGTGTGGAAATCGGCTGTAAGCAGCTGTACCACGACCGTGAGGAAGTGACCTGCCACTTGCGTCGGCTGGTGGATGTGAAGAAAACCAAGGCCCGTTAAACTGAGCGCCTGCCGTAGGAGTAATCAATGAGCGATATGACCGACACTGCCGTCGACGGCACCCTCGACGCCACCGGGCTGAACTGCCCGGAGCCGGTGATGATGCTGCACCAGCACATCCGTGACCTGCCGCCTGGCGGCCTGCTCAAGGTGATCGCGACCGACCCGTCGACCCGCCGCGACATTCCCAAGTTCTGCGTGTTCCTTGACCACGAACTGGTGGCTCAGCAGGAACAGGCCGGTACGTACCTGTACTGGATCCGCAAGAAACTCGACTAAGCCCCCGATTCCTGTAGGAGCGAGCTTGCTCGCGAAAACTAAGCCCCCGATTCCTGTAGGAGCGAGCTTGCTCGCGAAAACCCCGAGAGCGCCACGTCAAACCAGGCAAGCTGCGTTATCGCTGGCGACCTTCGCGAGCAAGCGCGGGTGTGTGCTGCTTAACCCCGCGCCTTGTCCCGGCGAATGCGTCGGCGTGCGCTGCGCGCCAGGCGCACCAGCAACATCCCCGCCGCGCAGCTCAGGCCCACGATCAGCCCCTGCCACAAACCGCTGGGGCCGCTCGCCGCGCCCAGCCAGTCGGTCAGCCCCAGGGCGTAACCCACCGGCAACCCCACGCCCCAGTAGGCAAACAGGGTCAGCACCATGGTCACGCGGGTGTCCTGATAGCCGCGCAAGGCACCGGCGGCGGTGACCTGGATCGAGTCGGAAAACTGGAACAGCGCGGAAAACACGATCAGCGTCGACGCCAGGTGGATCACCACCGGGTCCGGGGTGTAGATCGCCGCGATCTGCTCGCGAAACACCAGCATCAGGCTGCAGGACAGGCAGGCATACGCCAGCGCCGTGCCCATGCCGACCCCGGCAGCGAAGCGCGCTTCACGCGGCAGGCCACGGCCGAGGGCCTGGCCGACGCGCACGGTGACGGCCGTGCTCAGGGAGTAGGGGATCATGAACACCAGGGAACTGACGTTCAGGGCGATCTGATGGCCGGAGACCACCGTGGCGCCCAGGCTGCCGATCAGCAGGGCGATCACCGCGAAGATGCTCGATTCGGCAAAGATCGCGATGCCGATTGGCAGGCCGATGCCCAATACGCGCTTGATCACCGCCCATTGCGGCCAATCGAAACGCTTGAACAGTTCGCTGCTCTGGTACGCCGGCCCCCAGCGCGTCCAGCCCGCCAGGCCGAGCATCATCACCCACATCGCAATGCCCGTGGCCCAGCCGCAGCCCACGCCGCCCATGGCCGGCACGCCGAAATGGCCATAGATGAAGATGTAGTTCAGCGGGATATTCAGCGCCAACCCGCACAGGCCCATGACCATGCTCGGGCGTGTGCGGCCCAGGCCGTCGCTGAAACAACGCAACACGTAATACAGGGCAACGGCCGGCATGCCTGCGGCGATGCCGTGCAGGTAGCCCATGGAGGGTTTGATCAGGTCGGGTTCAACCTTCATCGCGTGCAGGATCGGTTCGGCGCTGAGCAGCAGCAGTGACGCGGTGATGCCGACCACCACCGCCAGCCACAGGGATTGGCGCACCAGCGGCCCGATCTCGCTGTAGTGACCGGCGCCATAGCGCTGGGCGACTTTCGGCGTGGTGGCCAGCAAGGTGCCGGTCATCAGCAGGTACACCGGAATCCAGATCGAATTGCCCAGGCCCACCGCCGCCAGGTCCTGCGGGCTGACGCGCCCGGCCATCACCGCATCGACGAAGCTCATCGCGGTGGTTGCCAGTTGGCCGATCATGATCGGCACGGCGAGTGTCAGCAGGCCGCGCACTTCCCGGCTGATGCGGGCGGGACGGGTGAGGGGGGCGGTGGCGGTGTTCACGTGCAGATGTCCAAAGAAGAGCGCAGGACGGCGGATTCTACGCGTTGACGCAGCGGTCAGGAAAAAACCTGTGTTAGCGATTTGTAAGCGATCTTCCAGGCGCCGCAGCGTCCACCTTCGATCTGCGGTGGAACACCGATCGCATCCCTGTACACTGCTGTTCCGCCAAAGGAGCCTGCCATGCTGATTGTTGCCGACGAAAATATTCCGCTGCTCGATGCTTTCTTCCAAGGATTTGGCGAAATACGCCGGGTGCCCGGCCGTTCCATTGACCGCGCCACCGTCGAGCAGGCCGATGTGCTGCTGGTGCGCTCGGTGACCAACGTCAACCGGGCCTTGCTCGAAGGTTCCAAGGTGCGCTTTGTCGGCACCTGCACCATCGGCACCGATCATTTGGACCTCGACTATTTCCAGCGTGCCGGCATTCAATGGTCCAGCGCGCCCGGCTGCAATGCCCGTGGCGTGGTGGACTACGTGCTGGGCAGCTTGCAGACCCTGGCCGAGATCGAGGGCGCCGACCTCAACCAGCGGACTTACGGTGTCGTCGGCGCCGGTGAAGTGGGCGGGCGTTTGGTCAAGGTGCTCAAGGGCCTGGGCTGGAACGTGCTGGTCTGCGACCCGCCGCGGCAGATCGCCGAAGACGGTGACTACGTCAGCCTGGAGCAGATCATCGAGCAATGCGACGTGATCAGCCTGCACACGCCGTTGACCAAGTCCGGCAACGGCTCCACCTGGCACTTGTTCGACCGCGAGCGCCTCAACCGCCTCAAGCCCGGTGCCTGGCTGATCAACGCCAGCCGTGGCCCGGTGGTGGACAACGCCGCCCTGCGCGACGTGCTGCTTTCGCGTGAAGACCTGCAAGCGGTGCTGGATGTGTGGGAAGGCGAGCCCGAAGTGGATGTCGACCTGGCCGACCTCTGCGTGCTGGCCACCCCGCACATCGCCGGTTACAGCCTGGACGGCAAGCAGCGCGGCACGGCGCAGATCTACCAGGCGTTCTGCGCGCATCTGGGCCAGGCGCCGGCGATTGAACTGAGTGATTTGCTGCCGCCGCCGTGGCTGGCCGAGGTCCACTTGAATGCGTCTACCGACCCGGCCTGGGCGCTGGCGACGTTATGCCGCAGCGTGTACGACCCGCGTCGCGACGATGCGGATTTCCGTCGCAGCCTCGTGGGAACGGTGGACGAGCAACGCAAGGCGTTCGATCTGCTGCGCAAGCACTATCCGGAGCGCCGTGAGATCGATGGCTTGAAGGTGCGTATCCATGGGCAATCGGCGCTGTTGTCTGGCATCGTCGAGGCATTGGGCGCTGAGCTGCTGTAGGAACGAGGTCACAAAAAAACCGGCCATCAAGGCCGGTTCTGAAAGAGCGTGGGCGCTTCAGCCTTGCTGGGCAGGCTTGACCAGTCGCTGTTCCAGCTCGCGGCACGCTTGCTGGATCATGTCTTCGGTAATCTGCACTTCGCGGCCTTGGGCGTCGATGACGGAGCAAGGCAGGTATTGCGGTTGGCGGATTACTTCAATCTTGGCATCGCTGCTGTTTTGCAAGGTCATGGCCTGTCTCCTCATCAGGTTGTGTACCAACTTTAACCCCCCCGCGTGACCGAGCTGTTACAACTCCTTGCAAGATCATCGCTTCGAATACTCAGTCCACCAGAAACCGTTACAAATTTCCAGCCGGGTGTTAGACCGATAACCTCTAGGGGGCAGAGTGGGCGGGCATAATTAACCCGACTCATTGTTATTTACCCAAGTTCCCCCAATGTTGTCTGTAGGTTCCGATCTCCCCTCATCAGGTGATGCCCCCCATGTTCTCAGTCCGACAACGCCGTGCAATTCGCCTGGCCAGCCGCTTCATTGCGCCCTATCGCTGGCAGGCGCTTGGCGCGCTGGTGGCGCTGATCGTCACCGCCGGTATCACCTTGTCCATGGGCCAGGGCATTCGCCTGTTGGTGGACCAGGGCTTCATGACCCAGTCGCCGCACTTGCTCAACCAATCCATCGGCCTGTTCATGATCCTGGTACTGGGCCTGGCCGTCGGCACGTTTGCGCGGTTTTACCTGGTGTCGTGGATCGGCGAGCGGGTGGTGGCCGACATTCGTCGGCAGGTGTTCAACCACCTGATCTACCTGCATCCTGGGTTTTATGAAAACAACCGCAGCTCGGAAATCCAGTCGCGGTTGACCACCGACACCACATTGTTGCAATCGGTGATCGGCTCCTCGCTGTCGCTGTTCCTGCGCAATGCGTTGATGGTCATCGGCGGCATCGTGCTGCTGTTTGTCACCAACCCCAAGCTCACCAGCATCGTGGTGGTGGCGCTGCCGCTGGTGCTGGCGCCGATCCTGATTTTCGGCCGCCGCGTGCGCAGCCTGTCGCGCTTGAGCCAGGACCGTATCGCCGACGTCGGCAGCTACGTGTCCGAGACGCTCGGCCAGATCAAGACCGTGCAGGCCTATAACCACCAGGCGCAGGACGAACAACGCTTTGCCGTGACCGTCGAGGACGCTTTCAGCACCGCACGTAAGCGCATCGCCCAGCGTGCCTGGCTGATTACCCTGGTGATCATGCTGGTGCTCGGCGCTGTCGGGGTGATGCTGTGGGTCGGCGGCATGGATGTGATCAGCGGGCGCATTTCCGGCGGCGAGCTGGCCGCGTTTGTGTTCTACAGCCTGATCGTCGGTAGCGCCGTCGGCACCTTGAGCGAAGTGCTCGGCGAGTTGCAGCGCGCCGCGGGGGCGGCAGAGCGGATCGGCGAGTTGCTGCAGTCGCACAACGAGATCCAGGCGCCCGCCGCTGGCAGCGTGCAATTACCGCCACGCGTCAGCGGCCGCATGGAGCTGCAAGACCTGCGCTTTTCCTACCCGTCGCGGCCGGACACTTACGCCATCGACGGTTTGAGCCTGACCATCAACCCCGGCGAAACCCTCGCGCTGGTGGGGCCGTCGGGCGCGGGCAAGTCGACGATTTTCGACCTGTTGCTGCGCTTCTATGATCCCCAGCACGGCCGCATCCTGCTCGAAGGCCAGCCGCTGACCGAACTCGACCCCCAGGACCTGCGCCGCCACTTTGCCCTGGTGTCCCAGAGCCCGGCGCTGTTCTTTGGCAGTGTCGAAGACAACATCCGCTACGGCAACCCGAGCGCCACTCGCGAGCAGGTCGAAGCCGCCGCGCGGATTGCCCATGCTCACGACTTCATCCTGCAAATGCCCGATGGCTACCAGACCCACCTCGGCGACGGCGGCATGGGCCTCTCCGGCGGCCAACGGCAACGCCTGGCGATCGCCCGCGCGTTGCTGGTAGATGCGCCGATCCTGCTGCTGGACGAAGCCACCAGCGCCCTCGACGCCCAGAGCGAACACCTGATCCAGCAGGCGCTGCCACAACTGATGCAGGGCCGCACCACGCTGGTCATCGCGCATCGGCTGGCGACGGTGAAGCATGCGGACCGGATCGCAGTGATGGACCAGGGCAAGCTGGTGGCGATCGGCACGCATCAGCAGTTGATCGCGAGCAACCCGCTGTATGCGCGGTTGGCGGCGTTGCAGTTCAGTGACGGCGTGGAGGAACAGGCTGCGCACTGAAATCACTGCGCATAAAAAATGCCCGCATCCTTCGATGCGGGCATTTTTGTGTATGCGTCACGCTTTATTGATCGTCGAAATACCGCTCATGCCAGTCCACCAACGGCTGTGGCGAATTGAGCTTCTGCCCGTAGATCACCGAATAAGACAGCACGTTCTGCACGTACTGGCGGGTTTCGTCGAACGGGATGCTTTCCACCCACACGTCGAAACTCAGGTGATCGGCGCCGCGCAGCCACTGGCGCACGCGGCCCGGGCCGGCGTTGTAGGCGGCGGAAGCGAGGACGCGGTTGCCGTTGAACTGGCTGTGTACCTGGCTCAGGTAAGCGGCGCCGAGCTGGATGTTTTTATCCGGATCGAGCACCTGGGCTGGGGAGGCCAGCGGGATGCTGAACTTGCGCGCGGTGTCTTTGGCGGTGCCGGGCATCAGCTGCATCAGGCCGCTGGCGCCGACGCCGGAGCGGGCGTCGTCCATGAACGCGCTTTCCTGGCGGGTGATGGCGAACACCCAGCTCGAATGCAGGCCACGCACCTTGGCTTCGCGCACCAGGGTGTCGCGGTGGGCCATTGGGAAGCGGATGTCGAGGTCATCCCAGTACTGCGCCTGGCTGATGGTACGGATCGCCGGGAAGTACCACTTCATGTCGTAGGCCAGCCTGGCCTGGGCGACCATTTCGTCGCGGTTGAAGTGACGGCTGACGTGGTACCACTCGCGGCGGCCATCGACCACCTGGCCCCGCGCATAGAACTCCAGGGCGCGGCGCACGCCGGGGGTGTTGCGCACTTTGTTGATCAGCGCCTGGCTCATCAACAGCGGCTTGTTCATCAACTGGTACGGCGCTTTGGAGCGGTCGGCGGCGAGGAAACCGTAGAAATCGCGCTCCCGCGACAGGTTCTTGTACAGCACTAGGGCTTGCGGGTTTTTCGGCTCGGCCAGCTCCAGGCTGCGGGCCTGCCAGTAGCGCCAGCGGTTGGTGGTGGCCAAGTCCTGCGGGAGTTTGCGCGTGAGTTGGTAGGCGTCTTCCCAACGGGCCAGGCGCAACAGCAGGCGCAGGCGCCATTCGGACACGGTGTTGTCGCGCAGTTCCGGGTCGTACTTGGTCATCACCTCAAGGGCGCGTGGGTCAAAGCGCTTGGCCAGGGTCAGGCCGATCTCGCGGGCAATCGCCACTTTTTCGTCACGGGAGAAGTGCATGCTGCTGGCATAGCCGTCGAGCATGGCCATGGCCTTGTCCGGGTCCTGGCGCGCCAGGCGGCGAAGGCCCAGGCCCACGGCGTCAGACATGGCCTCGGTGGCCGGCAGGAAGCGCGACGGGTCGCTGAGCATCTCCGGCTTTTGCGCCACGTCCACCATCAGGCGGCCTTGGGCGCCGAGGGTCGGCAGGCTTTTCACCAGGCTGTTGGCCAGCGCGTAGTTGCGGGCTTCGGCGGCGAGCTTGGCGCGGTCCCAGATTTTCTGTTCGGTGAGTTGGCCATCTGCGGCCCACTGCGCGAACGTGGCATCACAGGCGGACGGTTGCGATTTACCGGTCAGCCAGAGTTTTTCGGTGGTTTTGTAGCCTTCGGCCTTCAGATTGTGCGTGAGCTGGAACTGGCCATGCAGGCAATCGAGCTCGACGAAATTGAGCTTGGGGTCGTAGTACTTTTCAAAGGTCTGCCAGTCGCCACGCTCGGCCAGCCAGCGCAACCAACGCAGTTTCATCCAGTTGGCCTGGGGCAGGTCGCCGTTTTTGGCGAGGAATTGTTCGATTTCCTCGTTGCTCGCGGTCTTCAGGCGTGCGGTCAGCTCGTCGTAGGCCAGGTACGGCGTCAGCGGGTAGTCGGCCAAGGCCTGGCTGTATTGCATGTAGGGCCCGGTATCGCCCTTGGCCAGGGCGCGTTTGGCTTCATCGTAATATTGACGTTGGGTGGTTATGTCCACGGCCAGGGCGGGTTGAGCGGCAGTGGCAGTAAGAAGCAGACAAGATAAAAAGTTGAAAAGGCGACTGCGCATGAGACGTCCGTGCAGAGAAATCACGACTAGCGCCGGCACCGCCGACACTCATTGCCTCTAGCTTAGCCTTTTGCCAGCGGCCGGTGAAAGCTTTGCCGACCTGTTCGTTCAAGTTCGCCGGAATTGTCTTACAGAACCCACCCGTAGCGAAAATGCCGGCCGCATCCCACCCTCAACTCAGGTAGAATGCGCGCCCAGTTTTTGGAGAAGCGTATGACCCTGCTCAAATTCAGCGATGTGTCCCTTGCTTTCGGCGCTATGCCGTTGTTGGACAAGGTGTCCTGGCAGATCGCCCGTGGTGAGCGGGTGTGCATCATCGGCCGCAACGGCACCGGCAAGTCCAGCATGATGAAGCTGGTAAAAGGCGACCAGAAGCCCGATGACGGCTCTGTATGGCGCGCCCCGGGCCTCAAGATTGGCGAATTGCCGCAGGAACTGCCGGTGGCCGACGGACGGACAGTGTTCGACGTGGTCGCCGAAGGCCTGGACGGCGTCGGTGAGTTGCTTGCGCAATACCATCACCTGGCGCAGAACTGCGTCACCGAGGAAGACCTGGACAAGCTGATGCACGTCCAGCAAGACCTCGAAGCCCGTGACGGCTGGCGCCTGCAGCAACTGGTGGACAGCACCCTGAGCCGCCTGCAACTGCCGGCCGACAAGACCCTCGCCGAATTGTCCGGCGGCTGGCGTCGCCGCGTCCTGCTGGCCCAGGCCCTGGTGTCCGAGCCGGACCTGCTGCTGCTCGACGAACCGACCAACCACCTGGACATCGGCGCGATCGCCTGGCTCGAAGAAGCCCTCAAGGATTTCCAGGGCGCCGTGCTGTTCATCACGCACGACCGGTCCTTCCTGCAGAACCTGGCGACCCGCATCCTCGAGCTGGACCGTGGTGGCCTGATCGACTGGAACGGCGACTACGCCAGCTTCCTGGTCCACAAAGAAGCCACCCTGGCCGCTGAAGAAACCGCCAACGCCTTGTTCGACAAGCGCCTGGCCCAGGAAGAAGTGTGGATCCGCCAGGGCATCAAGGCGCGCCGCACCCGTAACGAAGGCCGTGTACGCGCACTCAAGGCCCTGCGCGTTGAACGCAGTGAGCGTCGCGAGCGCACCGGCAAGGCCAACATCATGCTGGAAACCGCCGATAAGTCGGGCAAGCAGGTGATGGTGCTGGAGAACGTCAGCTTCCATCACCCGGACGGTCCGTTCCTGATCAAGGACTTCTCCATGGTCCTGCAGCGCGGCGACCGTATCGGCCTGCTCGGCGCCAACGGCACCGGCAAGACCACGTTGCTCAAGCTGATGCTCAACGGCCTGCAGCCGACCAGCGGTAAAGTGGAAGAGGGCACGCGCATCGACGTGGCCTACTTCGACCAATTGCGTCACCAGTTGGACCTGGAAAAAACCGTGATCGACAACGTCGCCGAAGGCCGCGACTTTATCGATATCGACGGCCAGAGCCGCCATGTGCTGAGCTACCTGGGCGACTTCCTGTTCAGCCCGCAGCGCGCACGCACGCCGGTCAAGGCCTTGTCCGGTGGTGAGCGTGCGCGCTTGCTGCTGGCCAAGCTGTTCAGCAAGCCGGCCAACCTGCTGGTCCTCGACGAACCGACCAACGACCTCGACGTGGAAACCCTCGAGCTGCTGGAAGAGGTCCTGCTGACCTTCAACGGCACTGTGCTGATGGTCAGCCACGACCGGGCATTCCTCGACAACGTGGTCACCAGCACCCTGGTCTTCGAAGGTGAAGGCAAGGTGCGCGAGTACGTCGGTGGTTACCAGGACTGGCTGCGCCAGGGCGGCTCGCCGCGCCTGCTGGGCGTGACCGAGAGCAAGTCCGGCAAGGCCGACTTGACCTCTGCCGTCGTCGCCCCCGTGGCCGCCGCTGCACCGGCGCCGGAAGCCGCGCCTGCCGCGAAGAAGAAACTCAGCTACAAGCTGCAGCGTGAGCTGGAAGCCCTGCCGGGTGAAATCGACGCCAAGGAGCAGCAGATCGCTGCGGTCGAAGCGCAAATGGCTGACGCGGGTTTCTACCTGCGTCCGGCGGCGGAAACCGCCGAGGTCATCGCGTCCCTGGAAACCTTGAACCAGGAGCTGGAAGTGCTGGTTGAACGTTGGGCCGAGTTGGACGCCTGATTGATTCCAGTGCATTAAAAAACCCGGTGTTCATTTCAATGAGCACCGGGTTTTTTATATGAGCTGCAGTCCAATATATGGGAGGGAGCAAGCTCCCTCCCATATTTGGGTCTCGATCGGTCTTACGCGTTCTTTTTCAGCTTCACCGCCAGCACATCACACGGTGCGCCGTGCAGGACGTCATTGGCGGTGGAGCCCAGCAGCAAGGCCAGGCCGTGACGGCCATGGCTGCCGACCACGATCAGGTCGCAGCCCTGTTCCTTGGCCAGGTGATGGATTTCCTGGCGTGGCTGACCATAGGTCAGGTGGCTCTGACCTTTTTTCAGGTTCGGGTACTTGGTGATCAGGCGCTCAAGGCGTTCCTTGGCTTGATCGAATTGCTGCTGTTGCAGTTGTGACAGGTCCATCGGCACGTCGCCGCCAAAGGCCATGGCCATCGGTTCGACGATATGCACCAGGGACAGCTTGGCAGTGGTGCCAGCCAGATCCACGGCGCGTTTGATCACTGGATCGCACTCTTCGGTCAGGTCTACGGCGACCAGAATATGTTCGTATGACATGGGGCGTTCCTCCAGGGGACTGCAATAAGTTCAGTATGGCTGCTTTCAAGCGGATGGGGTTGCGTCAGGTCAAATCCGCTTATCTAAAAAATCGGGAGTACACATATGACGGTCTGGATAGTGGTGTCAATCCTTGCGGTGGTTTTGAGCCCCCTGGCATGGCTGCGCCCGTCGCGCCATCAGAGTGGGCGCATGGCCCTGCGCATGGAGGCGCGCCGCATGGGCCTGGCGATGCAACTGGCGCCCCAGGCGTGGCCGCACTGGCTCAAGCAGGAGCCGCCGAGCCCGTGCGCGCAATACCACCGGCCACGGCGCGGCAAGGTCCCTGCACTATGGAGTTATTGGCAGCTGGAGCCTGGCGTGTGGGTCAACCAGTGGCAGGAAGCCTGCGTGGACGAGCAATTGCTGGCGCATTTTGCGACGCTGCCGGCCAACGTCTACAAAGTCGAGGCAGACCGGCAAATGATCGCGTTGTGCTGGGGCGAGAAGGGTGAGGTGAGCGACCTGCAGGCCATTGATACGTTGCTCAAGGCCCTGGCCTGAACGTCGGGCAATAAAAAGCCCGACATCATCATCGGGCGGGGTTGGCCAGGCAGGCCGGTAAAGCTGTGTGTTTCACGCCGGGTATTCACCCAGGCGTTTTGACTATTCTGTAATGGCTGCCGCAAGCCTAGCCGGATATCCGGATCTGTACAGTCTTTTCCTACGCTGTATTCATTATTGATTTGGTGAATAGTTGAATATTGGCGAAGCGTGGGCCAAGGGTTGGGGTTCTGAAATGACTGGAAAGTCGCGTTTTTCCTAGCGCTTTCGAGCGATTGACAATTGCCCGGAATTGGATGAAGGTGGCGTACCCAAATCAAACGGGCGTATGAATTGAGCGTTTGTCTGTCAGACGTCTCATACAGAATCCCGACTATCGCATTGGCGGGTGTGCCTGGCGCATTGGGGTGAGCATTGACGAAATCATCAATGTCCAACCAGAGGCCAGCGTCCGATGTGTACTGTTCAGCTTCCATATCGTGGAGATCAGTTGATGATTTACGAAGGTAAAGCCATCACGGTTAAGGCTCTTGAAAGTGGCATCGTCGAACTGAAATTCGACCTCAAGGGTGAGTCCGTCAACAAGTTCAACCGTCTAACCCTGAACGAACTGCGTCAGGCCGTAGACGCCATCAAAGCAGATGCTTCGGTCAAGGGCGTGATCGTCTCCAGCGGCAAGGACGTGTTTATCGTCGGCGCCGACATCACCGAATTCGTCGAGAGCTTCAAGCTGCCCGATGCCGAGCTGGTGGCTGGCAACCTCGAAGCCAACAAGATTTTCAGCGATTTCGAAGACCTCAACGTGCCGACCGTTGCCGCGATCAACGGCATCGCGCTGGGCGGCGGCCTGGAAATGTGCCTGGCCGCGGATTTCCGCGTCATGTCGGCCACTGCGAAAATCGGCCTGCCGGAAGTCAAGCTGGGCATCTACCCAGGTTTCGGCGGCACTGTGCGCCTGCCGCGCATCATCGGGGCCGACAACGCCATCGAGTGGATCGCCGCCGGCAAGGAAAACAAAGCTGAAGACGCGCTGAAAGTCGGTGCCGTCGATGCTGTGGTTGCTCCGGACAAACTGGCCGAAGCCGCGCTGAACCTGATCAAGGGCGCCATCAGCGGCGAATTTGATTACAAGGCCAAGCGTCAGCCGAAGCTGGAAAAACTCAAGCTCAACGCCATCGAACAAATGATGGCGTTCGAAACCGCCAAAGGTTTCGTGGCTGGCCAGGCCGGCCCGAACTACCCGGCGCCGGTTGAAGCGATCAAGACCATCCAGAAAGCCGCGAACTTCGGTCGCGACAAAGCCCTGGAAGTGGAAGCGGCAGGTTTCGTCAAACTGGCCAAGACCTCCGCTGCCCAGAGCCTGATCGGCCTGTTCCTGAACGATCAGGAACTGAAGAAAAAGGCCAAGGCCTACGATGAAGTCGCCAAGGATGTGAAACAGGCCGCCGTACTCGGTGCCGGCATCATGGGCGGCGGTATCGCCTATCAGTCGGCGTCCAAAGGCACGCCGATCCTGATGAAAGACATCAACGAACACGGCATCGAGCAAGGCCTGGCGGAAGCGGCCAAGCTGCTGGTGGGTCGGGTTGATAAAGGTCGCATGACCGCGGCGAAAATGGCTGAAGTGCTCAACGGCATTCGTCCTACGCTGTCCTACGGCGATTTCGGCCACGTCGACCTGGTGGTCGAAGCGGTTGTCGAAAACCCGAAGGTCAAGCAAGCGGTACTGGCGGAAGTGGAAGCCCAGGTCAAAGACGACACCATCCTGGCGTCCAACACCTCGACCATTTCCATCACGCTGCTGGCCAAGGCCCTCAAGCGTCCGGAAAACTTCGTCGGCATGCACTTCTTCAACCCGGTACACATGATGCCGCTGGTGGAAGTGATCCGTGGTGAGAAGTCCAGCGAGCTGGCCGTCGCCACCACCGTTGCCTACGCCAAGAAAATGGGCAAGAACCCGATCGTGGTCAACGACTGCCCGGGCTTTTTGGTCAACCGCGTGCTGTTCCCGTACTTCGGCGGTTTCGCCAAGCTGGTCAGCGCCGGTGTGGACTTTGTGCGTATCGACAAGGTCATGGAAAAATTCGGCTGGCCGATGGGCCCGGCGTACCTGATGGACGTGGTCGGCATCGACACCGGCCACCACGGTCGCGACGTGATGGCTGAAGGCTTCCCAGACCGCATGAAAGACGACCGCCGCTCGGCGATCGACGCGCTCTACGAGGCCAAGCGCCTGGGCCAGAAGAACGGCAAGGGCTTCTACGCCTACGAGACCGACAAGAAGGGCAAGCAGAAGAAGGTTGCCGATCCGTCGGTCCACGAAGTGCTCGCGCCGGTCATCTATGAACAGCGTGAGGTGTCCGACGAGGACATCATCAACTGGATGATGATCGCCCTCTGCCTGGAAACCGTGCGTTGCCTGGAAGACGGCATCGTCGAAACCGCCGCCGAAGCCGACATGGGCCTGGTGTACGGTATTGGTTTCCCTCCATTCCGTGGCGGTGCACTGCGTTACATCGACTCGATCGGTGTGGCCGAGTTCGTTGCCCTGGCTGATCAATACGCTGATTTGGGCCCGCTGTACCACCCGACCGCGAAGCTGCGTGAGATGGCCAAGAACGGCCAGAGCTTCTTCGGTTAAGCGTCCCATACACTTGAGCGAGAATATTTATGAGCTTGAATCCAAGAGACGTCGTGATTGTCGACTTCGGTCGCACGCCGATGGGCCGCTCCAAGGGCGGCATGCACCGCAACACCCGCGCCGAAGACATGTCGGCGCACCTGATCAGCAAATTGCTGGAGCGTAACGTCAAGGTCGACCCGAACGAAGTCGAAGACGTGATCTGGGGCTGTGTCAACCAGACCCTGGAACAGGGCTGGAACATCGCCCGCATGGCCTCCTTGCTGACCCAGATCCCGCACACCGCGGCCGCGCAGACGGTCAGCCGCCTGTGTGGTTCGTCGATGAGCGCATTGCACACGGCCGCCCAGGCGATCATGACCGGCAACGGTGATGTATTCGTGGTCGGTGGCGTGGAGCACATGGGCCACGTCAGCATGATGCACGGTGTCGATCCCAACCCGCACATGTCGCTGCACGCGGCAAAAGCCTCGGGCATGATGGGCCTCACCGCGGAAATGCTCGGCAAGATGCACGGCATTACCCGCGAAGCCCAGGATGCGTTCGGCCTGCGTTCCCACCAGCTCGCCCACAAGGCGACCGTGGAAGGCAAGTTCAAGGATGAAATCATCCCGATGAACGGCTACGACGAGAACGGTTTCCTGAAACTGTTCGACTACGACGAAACCATTCGTCCGGATACCACCCTGGAAAGCCTGGCCGCCTTGAAACCGGCGTTCAATCCAAAGGGCGGCACCGTGACAGCCGGCACTTCGTCGCAAATCACCGACGGTGCCTCGTGCATGATCGTGATGTCGGCGCAGCGTGCCAAGGACCTGGGTATCCAGCCGATGGCGGTGATTCGTTCGATGGCCGTAGCGGGTGTGGACCCGGCGATCATGGGCTATGGTCCGGTACCGGCGACACAAAAAGCCTTGAAGCGCGCGGGCCTGACCGTCGCCGATATCGACTTCTTCGAGCTCAACGAAGCCTTCGCCGCACAGGCCCTGCCGGTGCTGAAAGATTTGAAAGTACTCGACAAGATGAACGAGAAGGTTAACCTGCACGGCGGCGCGATCGCCCTGGGCCACCCGTTCGGTTGCTCCGGCGCGCGAATCTCCGGCACTTTGCTCAATGTGATGAAGCAAAATGGCGGCAACCTCGGGGTTGCAACCATGTGCATTGGTCTCGGCCAAGGCATTTCCACCGTCTTCGAACGCCTTTAAGCGTTGGGTTGACGGAAGCCGGGGCCCAGTGCCCCGGTTTTTGTTTTTCGGTAGTTTTATTATTTTTTTTTAACAAATTTTGTAAGGTGGCCAGAGCATGAAAGTCGAACCAGGGCTCTACCAACATTATAAAGGTCCGCAGTACCGCGTTTTTAATGTGGCGCGGCACTCCGAGACCGAAGAAGAAGTGGTGTTCTACCAAGCACTGTATGGCGATTACGGCTTTTGGGTGCGCCCGTTGAGCATGTTCCTCGAGTCCGTCGAAGTTGACGGCGAACAGGTCCCACGCTTTGCTTTGGTGCAGGCCGAACCCAGTCTTTTTTCAGGGCAATAACGGCAGGCTGCGCAGAATGCTGCGCTTGACCTCACCCGGTTGCCACTATATATAGCGTTGCCGCGTCAGGCGCCAACTGCCTTTCACTTCTCGAATTCAGGAATTTTCCGATCCATGGGCAAATCGCTGGTCATTGTGGAATCCCCGGCTAAGGCCAAGACCATCAACAAGTACTTGGGCAACGAGTACGTGGTGAAGTCGAGTATCGGCCATATCCGAGACCTGCCCACCAGCGGTTCGGCTAGCGCCAGCAAGGAGCCTGCCGCCAAGCGCGGCAAGGCGGCTGCGGGCGAAGGTCCGGTGCTCACGCCTAAAGAGAAAGCGCGCAAGCAGCTGGTCTCGCGCATGGGTGTGGACCCGGAACATGGCTGGAAGGCCAAGTACGAAATCCTTCCGGGCAAGGAAAAGGTCATCGAAGAGCTGCGCCGGCTCGCCAAAGATGCCGACACCATCTATCTCGCAACGGACTTGGACCGCGAAGGGGAAGCCATTGCCTGGCACCTGCGGGAAGCCATCGGCGGTGATGACAGCCGCTACAAGCGTGTGGTGTTCAACGAAATCACCAAGAAAGCCATCCAGGAAGCCTTCTCCAAACCGGGCGAACTGGATATCGACCGCGTCAACGCCCAGCAGGCCCGTCGTTTCCTCGACCGTGTCGTGGGTTACATGGTCTCGCCACTGCTGTGGGCCAAGATTGCCCGTGGCCTGTCCGCTGGCCGTGTGCAATCGGTAGCGGTCAAGCTGGTGGTGGAGCGTGAGCGCGAGATTCGTGCGTTCAACCCTGAAGAATACTGGGAAGTCCACGCCGACCTCGGCACCGCCAAGGGCGCCAACGTGCGCTTTGAAGTGGCCCGTGAAAAAGGCGAGGCCTTCAAGCCGCTGAACGAAGCCCAGGCCATGGCCGCGCTGGAGAAGCTCAAGTCTTCCAGCTACAGCATCGTCAAGCGCGAAGACAAACCGACCAGCAGCAAGCCGTCGGCGCCGTTCATCACGTCCACCCTGCAACAGGCCGCGAGTAACCGCCTGGGCTTCGGCGTGAAGAAAACCATGATGATGGCCCAGCGTCTGTACGAAGCCGGCTACATCACCTATATGCGTACCGACTCCACCAACCTGTCGCAAGACGCGGTGGCGATGGCGCGCACGTATATTGAAAGCGAGTTCGGCAAGAAGTACCTGCCGGAGAAGCCGAACGTCTACAGCAGCAAAGAAGGCGCCCAGGAGGCTCACGAAGCGATTCGTCCTTCCGACGCCAACACCGAGCCGAGCAAGCTGAGCGGCATGGAACGTGACGCTGAGCGCCTCTATGAGCTGATCTGGCGCCAGTTCCTGGCCTGCCAGATGCTGCCGGCGCAATACCTGTCCACCACCGTCAGCGTGGGCGCAGGCGACTTTGAGCTGCGTGCCAAGGGCCGTATCCTCAAGTTCGACGGCTACACCCGCGTGATGCCGCAAATCGCCAAGCCAGGCGACGACGACGTACTGCCGGACATGGCCCAGGGCGACACGTTGAAGCTGATCAAGCTCGACCCGTCCCAGCACTTCACCAAGCCACCGGCGCGTTATTCGGAAGCCAGCCTGGTGAAAGAGATGGAGAAACGCGGTATCGGTCGTCCTTCGACCTATGCGGCGATCATCTCCACGATCCAGGACCGTGGCTACGTGGCGCTGCACAACCGGCGTTTCTATTCGGAAAAAATGGGCGACATCGTTACCGAGCGTCTGTCCGAGAGTTTCTCCAACCTGATGGACTACGGCTTCACCGCCGGCATGGAAGAGAACCTCGATGACGTGGCCCAGGGCGAGCGCGACTGGAAGAGCGTGCTCGACGAGTTCTACGGCGACTTCAAGAAAAAACTCGAAGTGGCCGAAAGCCCGGACAGCGGCATGCGTGCCAACCAGCCGGTGATGACCGACATCCCGTGCCTGACCTGCGGCCGGCCGATGCAGATTCGTACCGCGTCCACTGGCGTGTTCCTCGGTTGCTCGGGCTACAGCCTGCCGCCGAAAGAGCGCTGCAAGGCCACCGTCAACCTGGTGCCGGGCGATGAAATCGCCGCCGACGACGAGGGTGAATCCGAATCGCTGGTGCTGCGTGGCAAGCACCGTTGCCCGATCTGCAGCACGGCGATGGATGCCTACCTGTTGGACGAGAAGCACAAGTTGCACATCTGCGGTAACAACCCGGATTGCGACGGCTACGAGATCGAAGAGGGCAGCTACCGCATCAAAGGCTACGAAGGCCCGAGCCTGGAATGCGACAAGTGCGGCAGCGAGATGCAACTCAAGACCGGCCGTTTCGGCAAGTTCTTCGGTTGCACCAACCCGACGTGCAAGAACACCCGCAAACTGCTGAAAAGCGGTGACGCGGCGCCGCCGAAGATGGACCCGGTGAAGATGCCCGAACTCAAGTGCGAGAAGGTCAACGACACCTATATCCTGCGTGATGGCGCTTCGGGGCTGTTCCTGGCTGCCAGCCAGTTCCCGAAAAACCGCGAGACCCGTGCGCCGCTGGTGCTCGAGATCGTGCCGCACAAGGATGAGATCGATCCGAAGTACCACTTCCTGTGCGAAGCGCCGAAGAAGGACCCGGACGGTCGCCCGGCCGTGATCCGCTACAGCCGCAAGACCAAGGAACAGTACGTGCAGTCCGAAGTGGACGGTAAGCCGACCGGTTGGAAGGCGTTCTACGACGGCGGCAAGTGGAAGGTCGAGGACAAGCGCCAGGGCGCTTGATCGGTTAATCTGATAACGCTAAAAGCCGTCTGCATAGACGGCTTTTGCTTGCTGTAGGAGCGAGCTTGCTCGCGAAGGTCGCTAACGATTACACGAAAAACCTGATGCCCTACGGCGCCCCCAGGTTTTTCGCGAGCAAGCTCGCTCCTACATACCAGCATTACGCCTATTCGTTGTGGAGATTGCCGTCATGGCCAACGAACTCTATACCCGTACCAACCAGAAAATTTACTTCGCGGGTTTATCCCTGGAAGCCCTTGGCCGTGCCGAGGAAGGGAAGGAGATGAACGCCATCGCGCTGGTCCAGGCGGGGCGTGAGGCGGCCCTGTTCCACCTGTACGGCGCCTTGCTCGGGCTGTGTCATGAAATCGCCGGGTTCTACCGTTTGCCCCAGGCCGGTTCGCCGCGTGCGGAAATGATCATGAATCGCGAAGTGCTGGACGCCATGGCGATCCCTGAACTCGCCGAACTGGTGGAAATGGCGCAAAGCCCCGACAGTTGGGTGGCACGCCTGCTCAAAGCGCATGCCGATATGTTCCAGCCGCCACGTGTTCCCCATGTGCCCAAGGGCGATGTGACCCAGCCGTTGATCGTGGCGCTGTCGCTGGAAGAGGATGAACCGAAGCCGTTGAGCCGCGAAGAGCTTGAAGGCTGGCGCCAGGAGCTGAAAAACATGGCGCTGCGTTTTCGTGAAGGTTTGAACGAGTGCTGAGACACGCTCGTTGAGCCGGTGATCATTGCGAGCTGACAGCCAAGGCACCTGCGCAGATGGGTGCCAATCAAAATTGTAGCAGTGGGCTTGCTCTCACTAAGCACCATTCATCCAGCCGTAAAGAAACCTCGCCAGATCCACTGCGAGGCCCGGCAGATGACTGATATAATCCCGGCCTTTCGTGGAGAACAGACTTTTATGCCAACGTCCTTTCTGGAAATTGTTGAATTGCCTGACGGCCGAATCGAGCTGCGCCGGGCTGAGGACGAGGGTTCTCTGGTTATCTTGGACTTTTCCGAAGACGCCAAGGCGTTCCTGCAAGGCCAGCACGTGGAAGTGGCAAAAGCCATGTTGAGCGTTGGCGTACAGATGGCAGGCCGCCTGGCAGAAGGCGAACCGGAGAAAGAAGACGGTCCACGGGTTCTGCACTGAGTGTGGCGTGGGAGCTTGCTCCCGCTGGGGCGCTAAGCGGCCCTGAACATGCGATTGCTGCACCGTCCAATGGGAGCAAGCTCCCTTGCCACAGGGCTAGCCTGCGGCACCTCGAATTACCCCAAACGAATATTCAAGCTCTGTGCATCGCCGGTACGCGCAGCGCTGATCAACTGTTGCTTGGCGTTGGCATTCAGCGGGTTCAACCAGCTCACCACTGTATGGCTGCGGCCCAGGCGCAGGGCTTCGCAGGTCAACTGCTGGGCACTTTGCGCGCCGCGTGGTTGCAGCAACAGGATGCGCTCGCGGTTGAGACCGGCGTCCCGCAGCCAAGCCTGGGTCAGGCTGGCGGGTGGGGCGATCAGCGTCAACCAGCGTGCATCCTGTTCCTCGCTCAGTTCTCGCAGGATCGGCGCCAGCAGGCTCAGGCAGCTCCCGGCCGCACCGCGCAACGACAGTTCACTGAACGCCTCAGGCTCGGCGCACCAGGGCGCCTCGACCGTTTCCTTGAGGATGGGCGCAAGGGGTTGGGCCATGAAGGCCTCGAACAGCGACAGTTGTGTGTGTTGTGGGGTGTGCACGAGCTGCATGATGCCTCCTTTAGCGGCGAATGACGCCGACGCTCAGGCCTTCGATCACCAGGTCCTGGTCTTTCAGGTTGACTTCGATCGGGGCGAACTCAGGGTTCTCGGCCAGGAGCCAGACCTTGCTGCCTTCGCGCTTGAAGCGTTTGACGGTGACTTCATCGCCGATGCGGGCGACGACGATCTGGCCGTTACGGGCTTCACGAGTGGTGTGGACGGCCAGCAGGTCACCGTCGAAAATGCCCACGTCCTTCATGCTCATGCCATGCACCCGCAACAGGTAGTCGGCGCGAGGGTGGAAGAAGGTCGGGTTGATGTTGCAGGATTCCTCGACGTGCTGTTGCGCCAGGATCGGCGCGCCGGCAGCGACGCGGCCGATGATCGGCAGGGTCGATTCGTCGGCCTTGGCTTCGAAACCGGGGATGCGAATGCCCCGCGAAGCGCCCGGGGTCATCTCGATCGCGCCTTTGCGAGCGAGGGCCTTGAGGTGTTCTTCGGCGGCGTTGGGGGATTTGAACCCCAGCTCCAGCGCAATTTCCGCGCGCGTCGGCGGGTAGCCGTTGTCGTCGAGGCAGCGCTTGATAAAAGCCAGAATCTCAGCTTGGCGTGGCGTCAGTTTTAGCATGTTGATCGCTCTGTCTTTTTATACAGTGACTGGGATTATATACAGTGGACTGCGCTTGGCAATCATCCTTTTTTGCGCGTCCGCTGGACGGTCATTCGTCAGCCCTCCTACAACGCAAAGACAGCGCTGCCTACAGAGTTGAAAGGATGTGATTAAATAGCGTTCAAATAGATGACTGCCTGGCCGGAAAGCGAACCCACAGGCTTGACAAGACACAAGCTGAAACGTATGTTTCAAACAAGTGTTTGTCAGGCGGAGTAGCCATGGCCCAGTCGGAAACCGTTGAACGCATTCTCGATGCTGCCGAGCAATTGTTCGCGGAAAAAGGATTTGCTGAAACCTCATTGCGGCTGATCACCAGCAAGGCCGGGGTCAACCTCGCCGCCGTGAACTACCATTTCGGCTCGAAAAAAGCCCTGATCCAGGCGGTGTTCTCGCGTTTCCTGGGGCCGTTCTGCGCCAGTCTCGACCGTGAGCTCGAACGCCGCCAGGCCAAGGCCGACCATAAGCCAAGCCTGGAAGAACTGCTGGAAATCCTCGTTGAGCAAGCGCTGGTGGTGCAGCCACGCAGCGGCAACGACCTGTCGATCTTCATGCGCCTGTTGGGCCTGGCGTTCAGCCAGAGCCAGGGCCACCTGCGCCGCTACCTGGAAGACATGTACGGCAAGGTGTTCCGCCGCTATATGTTGCTGGTCAACGAAGCCGCCCCGCGCATCCCGCCGATCGAATTGTTCTGGCGCGTACACTTCATGCTCGGCGCTGCGGCATTCAGCATGTCCGGGATCAAGGCCTTGCGGGCGATTGCCGAGACCGACTTTGGCGTCAACACCTCCATCGAGCAGGTGATGCGCCTGATGGTGCCGTTCCTCGCTGCCGGCATGCGCGCCGAAACCGGCGTGACCGACCAGACCATGGCTGCCGCGCAATTGCGTCCGCGCAGCAAATCGACGCCAATCCCCGCGAAGGTTTGACCGCCCCGGGTGTGCGCGGCCGCCAGCATCCGCTAAGCTAGCCGCCCATGCCGAATTCAGCTATTTACTCGCAACCCATTGTTCTTGCCGCGCCTGTCGCGCCGCGAGGGCAATGGGTTGTGTGCGTTATTTAAGGAAGGTTTATGACTGCTGCCCTGCAAGGTTCTTTGATGGTCGACGTTGCCGGTACCTGGCTGACGGCCGAGGATCGCCACCTGTTGCGACAGCCTGAGGTGGGCGGCCTGATCATTTTTGCGCGCAATATCGAGCATCCGCGCCAGGTGCGGGAATTGAGCGCGGCGATTCGTGCCGTGCGCCCGGACCTGCTGCTGGCGGTCGACCAGGAGGGCGGTCGCGTGCAGCGCCTGCGCCAGGGTTTTGTGCGCCTGCCGGCCATGCGCGCGCTGGCGGATCACCCTAACGCCGAATACCTCGCCGAACAGTGTGGCTGGATCATGGCCACTGAAGTCCTGGCCGTCGGCCTGGACCTGAGTTTCGCCCCCGTGCTGGACCTGGACTACCAGCGCAGCGCCGTGGTCGGCAGCCGTTCCTTCGAGGGCAACCCCGAGCGCGCCGCGGTGCTTGCCGGGGCGTTTATCCGCGGCATGAACAGCGCCGGCATGGCCGCCACCGGCAAGCACTTCCCGGGGCACGGGTGGGCTGAGGCCGATTCCCACGTTGCGATTCCCAATGACGAACGCAGCCTGGAACAGATTCGCGCCAATGACTTGGTACCTTTCGCACGCCTGAGCCGGCAATTGGCTGCGGTGATGCCAGCCCACGTCATTTACCCGCAAGTCGACGCCCAGCCGGCCGGTTTCTCGCGCCGCTGGTTGCAGGACATCCTGCGCGGCGAATTGCAATTTGACGGGGTGATTTTCAGCGACGACCTGTCCATGGCTGGCGCCCATGTGGTTGGGGATGCGGCCAGCCGTATTGAAGCCGCACTGACGGCGGGGTGCGACATGGGCCTGGTGTGCAACGATCGGGCGGCTGCCGAACTGGCGCTGAGCGCGGCCCAGCGGATGAAGGTCACGCCATCGGCGCGGATCGCACGGATGCGTGGGCAGGCGGTTGCGTCGATGGAGTATAAGCAAGACCCGCGTTGGCTGGTGGCGCTCGGCGCGTTGCGGGATGCGCAGTTGATCGATTGAAACGGCGGCGCGCCTATCGCGGGCAAGCCCGCTCCTACACTTGATTGCGTACATTCTGTCGAAGTGCGGTTGAATGTGGCGGCGCGCTGGCCCGTGAGGGCGATCTAACCGTCAGCGTTTTTCTTGTTTGTTGGGCAGCGGCGCAAACAGCGCTTCGATCTCTTCGTTGCCCAGCTGCCAATCCCCGGTGGTCCGCCCGTCCAGCACGCCCGCTGCAAGGTCGGACTTTTCCTTCTGCAGGTGCTGGATTTTCTCCTCCACCGTGCCCCGTGCAATCATCTTGTAGACGAACACCGGCTTCTCCTGGCCGATGCGATACGCACGGTCGGTGGCCTGGTTTTCCGTGGCCGGGTTCCACCACGGGTCATAGTGGATCACGGTGTCGGCTTCGGTCAGGTTGAGTCCTACGCCACCTGCCTTCAGGCTGATCAGAAAGATCTGCAGCTTGCCGCTCTGGAAGTCTTTCACCGGCGTGCGCCGATCGCGGGTCTGGCCGGTCAGCAGCGCGTAGGCGACGCCGCGTTTTTTCAGCTCGAGTTCAATCAGGCTCAGCATCGAGGTGAACTGGGAGAACAACAGAATCCGGCGCCCTTCGGCAAACAGCTCTTCGAGCATTTCCATCAAGCTGTCGAGCTTGCCCGAGCTGCTGCCGCGCGTTGGCAGGGTGGCATCGTTGACCAGGCGCAAATCGCAGCACACCTGGCGCAGCTTGAGCAGCGCTTCAAGAATGATGATCTGGCTGCGCGCCACGCCTTTGCGGGTGATCTCATCGCGGACTTTTTTGTCCATGGCCAGGCGCATGGTTTCGTACACATCGCGCTGGGCCTCATTGAGCTCGACCCAGTGGATGATCTCGGTTTTCGGCGGTAATTCCGTCGCCACCTGTTCCTTGGTACGGCGCAGCAGGAACGGTTTGATCCGACCGTTCAGGTGCTGCAATCGTACATCGCTGGCGCGTTTTTCAATCGGCACGCGGTAGTCGCGGTTGAAGCTTTTCACGTCGCCCAACCAGCCCGGCAACAGGAAGTGGAACAGCGACCACAGCTCGCCCAGGTGGTTTTCCAGCGGGGTGCCGCTCAGGCACAGGCGCTGCCGTGCGTTCAGCTCACGCGCCGCCTGGGCCGCCTTGCTCGAAGGGTTCTTGATGTACTGCGCTTCGTCGAGGATCAGCACATGCAAGGGCAGGGCGGCGAGTTGCTCGATGTCTTTGGGCAGCAACGCATACGTGGTCAGCAGCAGGTCGTAGTCCTGCAGGTTTGCGAAGTGCTTTTTGCGGGTGGCGCCATACAGCGCCAGGACCTTGAGTTGCGGCGTGAAGTGCGCGGCCTCGTCGAGCCAGTTGGGGATCAGGCTGGTGGGCATCACCACCATGCACGGGCGGTCCAGGCGCCCGGCGATCTTCTCGCTGAGAATATGCGCCAAGGTCTGTAGGGTTTTGCCCAGGCCCATGTCGTCCGCAAGAATGCCGCCCACTTCCAGCTGGCGCAGTGACTGCATCCAGCTCAAGCCCTCCAGCTGATAGGGGCGCAAGGTCGCGTTCAAGCCTTCGGGCGCGACGCAGGTGAAATCCTTGATGTCGCGCAGGCGCTGGGCGAAGGTGCGGATCTTCTCACCGCCTTCCCATTGCAGCGGCAGGTCTTCCAGCGGGTTGAGGCGGATCGCGTCGGCCTTGGCCAGGCGCAGCGTGGTGGTGCCGGGTTCCTGCAGGTAGAACTCGCCGAGGGTGGCCAGGACGGGTTTCAGGCGGCCGTAGGGCAGCGCCACTTGCAGCGGGCCGTGGCCACCGTTGGGCAGGCCGGGGATGTTGACCAGGATCAGTTCGTCATCGCGGCGGCGTGCGAGTTTTTCCGGGTTGAGGATTTCGGTGTGCGAACGCATCAGGTTGAGCAGGATCGGCAGCAGGCTCAGGCGTTCGCCGTTGACGATGATCCCCAGTTCCAGGTCGAACCAGTCGCGCTCCGGCCCTTCGTCGACGGTGGCATACCAGTCGTCCACCGGGCTCAGGTCGAAGCCGAAGTCGTCGTCGATCTGCAACTCCCAACCTTCGGCCCGTAGTGTCGGCGATGCGTTGAGGGTGAAGTTCAGCCAGGCGCTGTCATTGATCATCTCGAACAGTTCGCCGGCACTTTCCGGCAACGCTTTGCTCTGGCGCGTGGCGATCTTGAAACCGAGCAGGCGCAGTTGTTCGCGATAGCGCTGTTCCAGCTCGGGGTGCCGCTTGATCCGCAGGCTCTGGGTTTCCTGGCGGACGATGATGTCGACGTTCTTTTGCCCGCTGACGTAGTTGCCCAGATAGTTGAACGACAGCGCCGCACGGTGCTGGATATAGCGCTGCATCTTGCCGTTGCGCGGCTCGAACGCGCTGAACTCGACACTGGCCAGCCACAGGCGCGGCACGGGCAGCACGTCGTCCATCACCACCTGCGGCAGCACCACGCGGTTGTCCAGCACGGCCTGGAGTTTTTCCAGCAGTTCGGCGTCCTGGGCCGCCGCCGGGTAGGCCAGGGTTTCCTGGACCTTGAGCAGCACCGCGGCGATGTGTTTGCAGTTGGTGTGTACCGGGCAGGTGCAGCGGCTGTCCACCAGGATCAGCGTGCCCTTGGCCGATTCGCGCAACGAGATGGTCTGCCGGTAGACGTTGCTGCCCGAGCCTTCGCAACTGGCGATGATGGTGCTGTCGCCCGACTCGACGATGCGTACCCGGTTCTCCAAGGCATAGCGCCGCCCGCGCTCCAGGCTTTGTTCTTTGAAGCGATTGGCCCACGAAGGGGCCAGGGGCTTGGTGAGCGGCGACGTCAGGGGCATGGCGCTGGATCAGTCCTGAAAGTCGACGGGCGGTGCGCTGGGCTGTTTGGCGGTCAACGAAGTGATCTTGATCAGCAGCGCCAGGTGGCCGCCATCCAGGTAGTTGAGCTGGTTGTTCTTGGTCCGCACGTCTTTCTGCGCCAGATGCTCGCTGGCGATGACGCTGCCGTTGCCGTCGAACTGGTTGATCCAGAAGTCCGCGTCGATATCGGTAAAGCGCCCCAGTTGCAGGCTCAGCACACCCTCGAGGGGAAACTGACCGAACTGCTCCCGGCCGTCGGTGATCGCGATTTTTACCGGCTGCTCACCGAGGTTCTGTTCCCAGGCCTTGTGCGCCAGCACCGTGTAGTTGGCGTCTGCGCGGAGTTTGTCGACGATCGTGCCCAGGCGCGCCGGGCTGCTTCTGTCGCCCAGGCGCTCGGCGCCGGCATCCCAGTCTTCCGGCGCGGCGCGGCTGTTGATCACCGGCTCCGCGTTCTGGCGCACCAGGACCATTTCCACTTGGTACAGGCTGTCGGCAAACGCCGAAGGTGCGAGTACCACTAATAACAAGCTCAGAATGCGAAACACGCGCATTGGGGCGTCCTTCAAACAGATTTCGGGATGAGGCGCTCAAACAGCGCCTCCAAGGTATTGAAGCGTTCTTCGGCACGTTCCATCGGCACCATGAACTTGAACAGCGTAGCCCCTTCGAACTTGTACCGGTTGGGCTGGCCCTGGATCAGCTTGATCAGCACCAACGGGTCCACCGGCGTCTGCGCTTCGAACTCGATGCGCCCGCCCTGCGGCCCCGCGTCGACCTTCTTGATCCCCAGTTGCTCGGCCTGCAATTTGAGCAGGGTCAGGCGCACCAGGTTCTTGGTCGGTTCCGGCAACAGGCCGAAGCGATCGATCATCTCCACCTGCAGGTCCTTGAGGCCTTCTTCGTCGGTGGCCGAGGCGATGCGCTTGTACAGGATCAGTCGCGCGTGGACATCCGGCAGGTAGTCTTCGGGGATCAATGCCGGCAAGCGCAGGTTGATCTCCGGACCGCCGCCCAGGGGTTGGTCGAGGTTCGGTTGCTCGCCCTTGCGGATGGCTTTCACCGCGCGTTCGAGCATCTCCATATATAAGGTGAAGCCCACGGCCTGGATCTGCCCGCTCTGGCCGTCGCCGAGCAGTTCGCCGGCGCCACGGATTTCCAGGTCGTTGGTGGCCAGCACAAAGCCGGCGCCCAGGTCCTGGGTGTTGGCGATGGCTTCCAGGCGTTTTTCCGCATCGCCGGTGATTTGCTGGCGCGGTGGCGTCAGCAGGTAGGCGTAGGCCTGGTGGTGACTGCGTCCGACGCGGCCGCGCAGTTGATGCAGTTGTGCCAGGCCGAACTTGTCGGCGCGCTCGATGATGATGGTGTTGGCGCTCGGCACGTCGATGCCGGTCTCGATGATGGTCGAGGCGATCAGCACGTTGAAGCGCTTGTGGTAGAAGTCGCTCATCACCTGTTCGAGGTCGCGCTCGCGCATTTGCCCGTGGCCGATGGCGATGCGTGCTTCCGGCACCAGTGCGGCGAGGTCGGCGGCGCATTTCTCGATGGTTTTCACATCGTTGTGCAGGTAATACACCTGCCCGCCGCGCAGCAATTCGCGCAGCAGCGCTTCCTTGACCGTGCTGTTGTTCTGCTCCATCACGAAGGTGCGTACCGACAGGCGCCGCGCCGGTGGAGTGGCGATGATCGACAGGTCGCGCATGCCCGACACCGCCATGTTCAGCGTGCGCGGAATCGGCGTGGCGGTGAGGGTCAGAATGTCGACTTCGCTGCGCAGGGCCTTGAGCTGTTCTTTCTGACGCACCCCGAAGCGGTGTTCTTCGTCGATGATCACCAGGCCCAGGTTCTTGATCTTCACATCGTCCGACAGCAGCTTGTGGGTGCCGATCACGATGTCGATCTTGCCCTCCGCCAGGTCGGCGACGGCGGCGTTCACTTCCTTGGCGGATTTGAAACGGCTCATCACTTCGACGGTCACCGGCCAGTCGGCAAAGCGGTCGCGAAAGCTGTTGTAGTGCTGCTGGGCGAGCAGGGTAGTCGGCACCAGGATCGCCACTTGCTTGCCGCCATGCACTGCGATGAAGGCGGCGCGCATCGCCACTTCGGTCTTGCCGAAGCCCACGTCGCCGCACACCAGGCGGTCCATCGGCTTGGGCGCGAGCATGTCGGCGCGCACGGCTTCGATGGTGGTTTGCTGGTCCGGGGTTTCTTCGAAGGCAAAGCCGGCGCTGAAGGTGGCGTAGTCGGCTTTCGGGTCGGCGAACGCGTAACCCTCGCGGGCGGCGCGACGGGCATAGATGTCGAGCAGCTCGGCGGCGACGTCGCGCACCTGTTCGGCGGCCTTGCGCTTGGCTTTCTGCCAGGTCTCGGAACCCAGGCGGTGCAACGGCGCCAGGGCGTCGTCGCTGCCGGTGTAGCGGGCGATCAGGTGCAGGTTGGCCACCGGCACATACAGCTTGGCGCCTTCGGCGTATTCCATGGTGAGGAATTCGGCGGCCTGGTTGTCGATTTCCAGCGTTTGCAGGCCCAGGTAGCGGCCGACGCCGTGGTCGATATGCACCACCGGCGCGCCTTCGCGCAGTTCGGTGAGGTTTTTGATCACTGCGTCGTTGTTGGCGTCGGCGCGTTTTTCGCGGCGACGGCGCTGCATCACCCGTTGACCGAACAGCGGGCTTTCGGCGATCAGCGCCAGGGCCGGATCGTCCAGCAACAGGCCTTCATCCAGCGGCGCAATGGTGATCGCCAGGCGCTCTTTGCCGGCGACGAAGTCCGGCCAGCTGTCGACGGTTTTCGGGCGCAGCTTCAGGCGTTCCAGCAGCTCCAGCAGCACTTCGCGGCGCCCGGCCGATTCGGCGGTAAACAACACGCGCCCGGCGAAATCGCCGAGGAAGTTGGACAGCGCTTCGAGCGGCTGGCTGGCCTTGGCTTCAATCGCCAGGTTCGGCAGGTTTTGCGCGGGGAAGCGCGTGCGGCCGCTGCCTGCGTCCACATCCTCTTGGCTGGCGACCACGCGCGGCCAGTTTTTCAGGCGGGCGAAGCAGTCTTCCACCGGCAGGAACAGTTCAGCCGGCGGTAATAAAGGACGGGACGGATCGACGCGACGCTCTTCATAGCGGTTGCGCACGTCGCTCCAGAAGTTTTCCGCCGCCTGCTCGATGCCCGGCAGCGAGAACACCTGGGTGTCCTGGGGTAGGTAGTCGAACAGGGTGGAGGTTTCGTCGAAGAACAGCGGCAGGTAGTACTCGATACCGGCGGGAGTAATCCCACTGCTCAAGTCCTGGAAGATCGGGCAGCGGCGGAAGTCGACGTCGAAGCGTTCGCGAAAGCGCGCCTTGAAGCGCGTCACCGCGTCTTTCTGCAGCGGGAATTCCCGCGCCGGCAGCAGTTTGATCGACTCGACTTTGTCGATGGAGCGCTGGTTTTCCGGATCGAAGGTGCGCAGGGTCTCGATTTCGTCATCGAACAGGTCGATGCGGTACGGCAACTTGCTGCCCATCGGGAACAGGTCGATCAGCGCACCGCGCACCGCGAATTCGCCGTGCTCGTACACCGTGTCGACGCAGCGGTAGCCGCTGGCTTCCAGGCGTGTACGCATTTGCTCCACGTCGAGCTTCTGGCCGATATCCAGCACCAGGCTGCTGCCCAGCAGGAACTTGGTCGGCGCCAGGCGGTGCAGCGCCGTGGTGATCGGCACCACCAGCACGCCGTGGACCAGTTCCGGCAGGCGGTACAGGCTGGCGATGCGCTGGGAAATGATGTCCTGGTGCGGCGAGAACAGGTCGTAGGGCAGGGTTTCCCAGTCGGGAAAATGCAGCACCGGCAAATCGGGGGCGAAGAAGCTCAGCTCCTGCTCCAGCCGTTCGGCGCTTTGGCTGTCGGCGGTAAGCAGCAGGGTAAAGCGCTTGGCTGCGCTGGCAGCCTCGGCGATGGCCAGGCTCAGGGCGGCACCGGGCAAATTGCCCCAGTGCTGTTTACCTGCCGCGGCAGGGAGTTGCGGTAGACGCAGAACGGGCACGGAAGGTTGAGCTCCAAGCGTTGCGACAAAGTCGGTAATTGTAACGGCCCGAGGTGCCGCCTGTCAGTTGCTGACTGAGCCTATTACGGTTTGCGGGAAATGTGGTGGCTAAGACAAACAATGGCGCGTTTTGACTCAATATGTAGTGCCAATATGCATATAGTTTTCGGAGGGTTACGGACAAGTCGTGCTGCCCGCTCCACTAGTGGCCTTCTGGAACCCGCGTATTTACTGGGCTGCAGCGAGATGGCTTTTTTGGGTAAGCGCTTTTTGTTGTAGGACGCGCATTGCTCCGGGGGCGGCCGGGCGGCATAATGTAGCCCCTTTTTTCAGCCCCTACATGTGGAAGGTTCCCGTGACTCAGAAGCCCGACCAGTGTCTTGGTGAATGGATCGACCGTGAAGCACTCGCTGAAGCGATGATCCCGCTTATCGGTCAGCTGTACCGCAATAACAATGTGGTGAGCTCGATCTATGGCCGCAGTCTGATCAACCAGTCAGTCATCGCGATTCTCAAGGCGCATCGCTTTGCTCGCCATCGTTCGACCAACGACAGCGAACTCTCCGTCCACGAAACATTCCCTCTGCTCAAAGCCATGAGCGAGCTCAAGCTCGGCGCGGCTTCGGTAGACCTGGGCAAGTTGGCCGCCAAGTTCCGCGCTGAAGCCAACGGCCGTTCCGTCGAGCAATTCGTGCGTGAAGAAATGGCCGACGTGGTCGGCAAGCAGAACGCCTCCGCCCGTAAAGGCACTGACGTTGTGCTCTACGGCTTCGGTCGTATCGGCCGCCTGCTGGCACGCATCCTGATCGGTAAAACCGGTGGCGGCGACGGCCTGCGCCTGCGCGCCATCGTGGTACGCAAGGGCGCCGAGAACGACCTGGCCAAGCGCGCGAGCCTCTTGCGTCGCGACTCGGTACACGGTCCGTTCAACGGCACCATCGTCATCGACGAAGAAAACAACACCATCACCGCCAACGGTAACCTGATCCAGGTGATCTACGCGAAGAACCCGACCGAGGTGGATTACACCCAGTACGGCATCAAGGACGCCCTGCTGGTGGATAACACCGGCGTATGGCGCGACGCCGAAGGCCTGGGCCAGCACCTGACCTGCCCGGGCGTTGCCCGCGTTGTCCTGACCGCGCCTGGCAAAGGCAAGCTGAAGAACATCGTTCACGGCATCAACCACACGGAAATCACCGCTGACGACAAGATCGTGTCCGCCGCTTCCTGCACCACCAACGCCATCGTGCCGGTGCTGAAGGCAGTCAATGACAAGTTCGGCATCATCAACGGTCACGTCGAAACCGTTCACTCGTACACCAACGACCAGAACCTGATCGACAACTTCCACAAGGGCAATCGCCGTGGTCGCAGCGCCGCGCTGAACATGGTGATCACCGAGACCGGTGCCGCCACCGCTGCCGCCAAGGCCCTGCCTGAGCTGGCCGGCAAGCTGACCGGTAACGCGATCCGCGTACCGACGCCTAACGTGTCGATGGCCATTCTCAACCTGAACCTTGAGAAAGCCGCTACTCGCGACGAGATGAACGAGTACCTGCGCTACATGGCGCTGCACTCCGATCTGCATAAGCAAATCGACTTCGTCAACTCCCAGGAAGTGGTCTCCACCGACTTCGTTGGCTCGCGCCACGCCGGTGTGGTGGACGCGGAAGCGACCATTACCCAGGACAACCGTGTTGTGCTGTACGTGTGGTACGACAACGAGTTCGGCTACAGCTGCCAGGTCGTTCGTGTGATGGAAGACATGGCTGGGGTCAACCCGCCTGCATTCCCGCGCTAAGCGTTCAGGTTGAATGAAAAAGCCCCGACTGGTTCGGGGCTTTTTTCTGCCTGTGGGTTTCGGCTGTGTGGGAGGCATCGCGCGCAAGCCCGCGCCTACAGGGGCATGCATTTTTTCAGGCGATACGCCGTCAACTGTGGCCGGCCAAGGTGAGACGATCCGCCTCATTGGTGAGCGCCGGGAGTGCGAACATCAGCCATAAACAGATAACGGCATGCCGCATAATGGGCGGTCCTGCCAGGGTGTGTGCCTGCGGGTTAATTCACTTTTCGACGGCGATCAGGTTTATGGGCAATCTGCGACAGATAGTGATGGTGTGCGGTTTTGCGGCGCTGGCCGGCTGTGGCGGCGATACGCTGGAGCAGTTTGGGGGCCCGACCATGGGCAGCACCTATTCGATCCAGTATGTCAGAAGCTCCACGGCACCTACGCCGAAAGAGCTGCAGCGCCAGGTGGAAAAAATCCTGGGGGATGTCGACCGACAGCTGTCGACCTACCGCAGCGACTCGGATATCGAGCGTTTCAACAATCTGCCCGCCAATAGCTGTCAGCCGATGCCTGCGCCGGTGCTGCAACTGGTGCGTACCGGCGAGCAACTGTCCCAGGCCAGCGCGGGTGCGTTCGACCTGACGGTGGAACCGCTGCTGAACCTGTGGGGGTTCGGGCCCCAGGCCCGGCAACTCAAGGTGCCGGACGCCGCGACGCTGGCCGAGGTGCTTCAACGGGTCGGTCACCAGCATCTGCGCATCGACGGCGAACAGCTGTGCAAGGACGCCGCCGTCGAGGTCGACTTCAACAGCATTGCTGCCGGTTACGCGGTGGATCGTATCGCCGAGCTGTTGAGCGGCTTGGGTATCCATCACTACCTCGCCGAAGCCACCGGCGAACTCAAGGCTGCCGGCCACAAACCGGATGGTTCGCCCTGGCGCGTCGCGCTGGAAGAGCCTCGCGATGACCAGCAGGTCGCCGAAAAAATCATCCGCGTAGACGGCTTTGGTGTGTCCACATCGGGTGACTATCGTAATTATTTCCAGCAGGGTGGTCGGCGCTATTCCCACACCCTGGATGCGCGGACCGGCGCGCCGATTACCCATCAACTGGCATCGGTGACAGTGTTGCACCCGTCGGCGCTGATGGCCGATGGGTTGTCGACGTTGCTGTTGATCCTTGGGCCGGAGCAAGGCTGGGACTACGCCGAACAGCACCAGATCGCCGCGTTTTTTGTGCAGCGCGAGGGGGATGTTTTTGTCACGCGCAGTAATCCGGCGTTCGAACAGATGACCGCTGTGAAACCGTAATCCACGCTGTGTAGTAAAGGCAAAACTGGCCTACGACGCGACCAAGGGTTAATGTGCGCGGCGTTGAGCCTTATATAGACTGTGCCCCGGTTCACACACTTGAGCCAAATTGTCCTTCATGACCGCTGGCCGCGGCATGATTTAGCCAGGCGTCAAACCGCGCGCCTGGCCTGTTCTGAGGAGTACGCATGGCTGTCTACAACTACGACGTGGTAGTACTGGGTTCCGGCCCGGCTGGAGAAGGTGCGGCGATGAACGCCGCGAAGGCAGGGCGCAAGGTGGCAATGGTCGATAGCCGTCGCCAGGTCGGCGGAAACTGCACCCACCTGGGTACCATCCCGTCCAAGGCCTTGCGTCACTCAGTGCGCCAGATCATGCAGTTCAATACCAATCCGATGTTCCGGGCCATTGGCGAGCCGCGTTGGTTTTCGTTCCCGGACGTGCTCAAAAGCGCGGAAAAAGTCATCGCCAAGCAGGTGGCGTCGCGGACCGGCTATTACGCCCGTAACCGTGTCGACCTGTTCTTCGGCACCGGCAGCTTCGCCGACGAGCAAACCGTCGAAGTGGTCTGCTCCAACGGCGTGGTCGAGAAGCTGGTGGCCAAGCACATCATCATCGCTACCGGGTCGCGCCCGTATCGCCCGGTGGATATCGATTTCCTCCACCCGCGTATCTACGATAGCGACACCATCCTCAGCCTGGGCCATACCCCGCGCAAACTGATCATCTATGGCGCCGGCGTGATCGGCTGCGAATACGCCTCGATCTTCAGCGGCCTGGGGGTGCTGGTAGAGCTGGTGGACAACCGTGACCAGTTGCTGAGCTTCCTCGACTCGGAAATTTCCCAGGCGTTGAGTTATCACTTCAGCAACAACAACATCACCGTGCGCCACAACGAAGAGTACGAGCGCGTCGAAGGCCTGGACAACGGTGTGATCCTGCACCTCAAGTCCGGCAAGAAGATCAAGGCCGACGCCTTGCTGTGGTGCAACGGTCGTACCGGCAACACCGACAAGCTGGGCATGGAAAATGTCGGGGTCAAGGTCAACAACCGTGGCCAGATTGAAGTGGACGAGAACTATCGCACCTGCGTGTCGAATATCTACGGTGCCGGCGACGTGATCGGCTGGCCAAGCCTGGCCAGCGCCGCCCATGACCAGGGCCGTTCGGCCGCCGGCAGCATTGTCGACAATGGCAGCTGGCGCTATGTGAACGACGTGCCGACCGGGATCTACACGATTCCGGAGATCAGCTCGATCGGTAAGAACGAACACGAACTGACCAAGGCCAAGGTGCCTTACGAAGTGGGCAAGGCGTTCTTCAAGAGCATGGCGCGTGCGCAGATCGCCGGCGAGCCGCAAGGCATGCTGAAGATTCTGTTCCACCGTGAAACCCTGGAAGTCCTCGGCGTGCATTGCTTCGGCTACCAGGCTTCGGAGATCGTCCACATCGGCCAGGCCATCATGAACCAGCCGGGCGAGCAAAATACCCTCAAGTATTTCGTCAACACCACGTTCAACTACCCGACCATGGCGGAAGCCTATCGGGTCGCGGCCTACGACGGCCTCAACCGGCTTTTTTGAGCGGCTCCGGCCGGTGGCCTGAGCCGGCCGGGGAGACCGATTTCAGTAATTCTCGAGCGTGGCAGTGGCCAAACCGGGAAAGTCTGTAATCAGGCTATCTACGCCGAAGTCGGCGAGCCTGCGCATCAGCGCAGGTTCGTTGACTGTCCACACCGACACGTGCAATCCCTGGCGCTGGGCTTTTTCCAGACGCTCGGGGGTACACAACGTCCAGTTCAACGCCAGAAACTCACAGCCATAGTTTTGCGCGACCTTCAGCGGGTCGAGCCAGGCGTATTCGGCCACCAGCCCGCGCGACAGGTCCGGGGTGAGTTCCACCGCCGCTTTCAACACTTCCCGTGAGCTTGAGGTCACTGTGACCTTGTCCATGAGGCCGAAACGCACGGCCATTTCCCGGATCGCCAGCACGGTGGTCGCGGCGCGGGTGCGCGAGGCGCTTTTGACTTCCAGTTGCCAGTGATCGAAGTCGCACTTTTCAAACAGTTCTTCCAGGCGCGGGATCGGGCAGGGGTTGATCCAGCCGGGGCCGCCTTTGCGGGCGTCCATCTTCACCAGGTCTGCCGCCGAATACTCGACGACTTTGCCGCGCCGGTCGGCGGTGCGCTTGAGGGTCGGGTCGTGGATGACCATCAGTTCGCCGTCCATGGACAGGTGCAAATCCAATTCGCAACGGCGTACACCGTGCTTGAGGCACTGCTGGAAGCTGGTCAGGGTGTTTTCTGGTGCTTCGCCTTTGGCACCGCGGTGGCCGTAGATCAGGGTCACAGTTGCTCCTTTGCGCCAGGTCGTCTGGCGGGGTGAATACGAATTCAGGTGTCTTTGGCGTCGCTCTGTTCCCGCGCCAGGCGCCGTTGCTGCGCCTGTTTCTGCAGGATGTAGCGCGCCAGCAGTTGGCGTTGGGCGTCGGTCATCGATTCGAATTCCGTGCCAATGGCAAAAGCGCCGCCCTTGGCATCGCAATGGGTGACCCGCGCCCGTAACAGCAGGCCCAGCGCCTGGGGCATCAGCACCAGCTTGACCGCCAGGTGGGCGTCGAGTGCCAGGGGCGTCGGGTGCAGGAAGTCGATGCCGCCTTCGGAAATGATCACCGGCTGCGGTGCGCCGACTTCATCCAGTAGGCCGCGCGCCATGATCTGGCTGAGCAGATCCAGGCGTTTGTTCTGGATTCGGAGGAGGGCGGCCAGGCTGCGATCTTTCTCGCTGAGCTGGCGCAACAGGTGTTGGGCTTCGAATTCGCTCAGGTGCAGTTCACTGAGTAGATTGAATAGCGGCGAATCATCCAGCAACACTTCCTTGCTCGCCGCTTCGGGGGCGGACAGGCTTTTGATTTGAAGTGCGATCATGTCGTCGATACGGTAGTATTCGCGGCGTTCTTCTTCATCTAATGTCGACATGGCGAACCCAAAGTAGCGGTAATGGTCTGAGTGTAAAGCTGCTTACCAGACCCCGCCACCGGGACGTCTTCTTTTCCTCCGAACAAGCCCCGACATGTTCAGACCTCTCTTCGTATTTATTGGCACGCGTTATACCCGTGCAAAGCGTCGCAATCATTTTGTGTCGTTCATTTCCTTGACCTCGATGATCGGTCTCGCCCTTGGCGTGGTCGTGATGATCGTGGTGTTGTCGGTGATGAACGGCTTCGATCATGAGATGCGTACCCGCGTGCTGGGCATGGTGCCCCACGCGACCATCGAGTCGGGTGAACCGATCAGCGACTGGCAAAGCCTGGCCGACAAGGTCAAGCAGAACCCCAAGGTCGTGGCCGTGGCGCCGTTCACCCAGATGCAAGGGTTGCTGACCAATGACGGCAAGGTGCAGAAAATCCTGCTCAATGCCATCGACCCGGTCCAGGAGCGCAAGGTCTCGATCATCGACAAGTTCATGCTGCAGGGCAAACTTGACGACCTGGCGCCCGGCAGCTTCGGTATCGTCATCGGCGACAAGGCCGCAGCCAAGCTCGGCGTGGGCATCGGCGACAAGCTGACCTTCGTCGCCCCGGAAGTCACCGTGACCCCAGCCGGCATGTTCCCGCGCATGAAGCGCTTTACCGTGGTCGGCACCTTCCACGTCGGCGCTGGCGAGATCGACGGCTACCTCGGCCTGACCAACCTCACCGACCTGGCACGTCTGCATCGCTGGAAGCCGGACCAGGTGCAGGGCCTGCGCCTGAAGTTCAACGACTTGTTCGACGCCCCGCGCGGCGCCTGGGAAATCGCCCAGCACCTGGGTGAAAGCCAGTACTACGCCCGCGACTGGACCCGTACCCACGGCAACCTGTACCAGGCCATCCGCATGGAAAAAGCCATGATCGGCCTGCTGTTGCTGCTGATCGTCGCCGTCGCGGCCTTCAACATCATCTCCACCCTGGTGATGGTGGTGAACGACAAGAAGGGCGACATCGCCATCCTGCGCACCCTGGGCGCCACGCCGGGGCAGATCATGGCGATCTTCATGGTGCAGGGCACGGTGATCGGCGTGGTCGGCACCTTGATCGGCACCGCGCTGGGCATTCTGGCGGCGCTCAACGTCAGCGCTGCCATCGCCGGCCTCGAAACCCTGATCGGCCACAAGTTTCTCAACGCCGACGTCTACTTCATCGATTACTTGCCGTCCCAGGTTCAGGCCCAGGACGTGCTGATGGTGGGCGGCGCTGCGTTGGTCCTGAGTTTCCTTGCCACCCTGTATCCAGCCTGGCGCGCGGCACGTACCCAGCCAGCACAGGCCTTACGTTATGAGTGAATCGGGCATGAGTGAAAAAGCAATCCTGAGCTGCCGCAACCTGGGCAAGTCCTACGAGGAAGGTCCGGAATCGGTGGTGGTGTTGTCCAACCTGCAACTTGAGCTGCACCCCGGCGAGCGCGTGGCGATCGTCGGCAGTTCCGGTTCCGGCAAAAGTACCTTGCTCAACCTGTTGGGCGGCCTCGATACGCCGTCCCAGGGCAGCGTGTGGCTGGCCGGCGAAGAACTCTCGGCCCTCGGCGAAAAGGCCCGCGGCCAACTGCGCAACCGTTCGTTGGGTTTCGTGTACCAGTTCCACCACCTGTTGCCGGAGTTCACCGCCCTGGAAAACGTGTGCATGCCGCTGCTGATCGGCAAGACCGCGATCCCAGAGGCGCGCCAGCGTGCCAAGGCTTTGCTGGAGCGCGTTGGCCTCGGCCATCGCCTGGAGCACAAACCGGCCGAATTGTCTGGCGGTGAGCGCCAGCGTGTGGCGATTGCCCGTGCCCTGGTGAACAACCCGGGCCTGGTGATGCTCGACGAGCCGACCGGCAACCTCGATTCCCACACCGCCCAGGGCATCAAGGACTTGATGCTCGAACTGAGCACCCAGATGCGTACCGCGTTCCTGGTGGTGACCCATGACATGAGCATGGCCCGGCAGATGGACCGCGTACTGCACCTGCAGGAAGGTCATCTGGTCGCCATCTGACCTGTTTCAAGCCCGGTGCATGACGCCGGGTTTTTTCATTTTTTCAGGCGGTGCAAGCGAATGTTCAGACCGTTATCGATTTTCATCGGCACGCGCTATACCCGCGCCAAGCGCCGCAACCGTTTTGTTTCGTTTATCTCGATGACCTCGATGATCGGCCTCGCCCTGGGCGTGCTGGCGATGATCGTGGTGTTGTCGGTGATGAATGGCTTTCAACGCGAAATGAGCTCGCGCATCCTCGGCATGGTGCCTCACGCCACCATCGTCGGCGTGAACCCGATCGACAACTGGCAGCCGGTGGCTGCGGCGGCGATGAAGAATCCCGAAGTGACTGCCGCAGTACCGTTCACGCAGATGGACGGTATGTTCTCCTACAAGGGCGCGATGCAGCCGATCGAGATCAGCGGCGTCGATCCGGCCCAGGAAGGCAAGGTGTCGATCGTGGCCCAGCATATCGTCCAGGGCAAACTGGAAGACTTGAAGCCCGGCGAGTTCGGCGTGGTGGTCGGTGAAATCACCGCGCGGCGCTTTCGCCTGAACGTGGGCGACAAGCTGACCCTGATCGTCCCGGAAATCAGCAGCGCGCCGGGTGGCATCACCCCGCGCATGCAGCGATTGAACGTGGTCGGTATCTTCAAGGTCGGCGCCGAGCTGGACGGTTCGATGGCGTTGATCCATATGGCCGACGCTGCAGAAATTCAGCATTGGCAGCCGAACCAGGTGCAGAGCGTGCGCCTGGCGGTGAAGGACTTGTACGCGGCGCCCAAGGTCTCGGCGGACATCGCCGCCAGCCTCGGTGCGGCCTACAAGGCGGATGACTGGACCCACACCCAGGGCAGTCTGTTCAGCGCGATGAAGATGGAAAAAACCATGATCGGCCTGCTGTTGCTGATGATCGTCGCGGTGGCGGCGTTCAACATCATTGCCACGTTGATCATGGTGGTGAACGACAAGGGCGCGGACATCGCGATCCTGCGGACCATCGGCGCCACGCCACGGCAGATCATGGCGATCTTCATGGTGCAGGGCACGGTGATCGGTATCATCGGCACCCTGATCGGCGGTGTGCTGGGCGTGATTGCGGCGCTCAACGTCAGTGAGCTGGTGGGTTGGCTGGAGCGCGTGAGCGGGCAGCATATCTTCAGTTCGGACGTGTACTTCGTCAGCAACCTGCCCTCGCAATTGCAGGGTGGGGATGTGCTGCTGATCTGCTCGGCCGGGTTTGTGTTGAGCTTTTTGGCCACGGTTTACCCGGCGTATCGGGCGGCGAAGATCGAGCCGGCGCATGCCCTCAGGTATTCGTAGGATTTAAGACCGCTATCGGGAGCAAGCCCCTCCCACATTTTGATCTGTGAATACATTCAAAATGTGGGAGGGAGCTTGCTCCCGATAGCGCCGGCACAGCTTGCATCAACCCCCCCTGGCAACTCGATCACAAACCGCGTCCACCCCGGCTCAGACTCGCAATAAATCCGCCCGCCATGCGCCCGCACAATCGACTGGGTAATCGCCAGCCCCAGCCCCGCGTGTTCACTGCTGCCTTCATGCCGCGCCGGGTCGGCCCGGTAGAAGCGGTCGAACAACCGCGGTAACACCTCCGCGGGAATGCCTTCGCCGCTGTTCTCCACTGTCAGCGTCACGCCTTGTGCGCCCTGCGCCAGATGCACCCGCACTTCGCCGCCCGCGGGCGTAAAGCGCAGCGCGTTATCCAGCAGGTTCGACAATGCCCGGCGCAACATGCCGCGATCGCCGGTTGTGTGAGCCATACCCTCGCGCACCAGGCTGACGTGTGCGTCTTCCGCCAGCAAGACGAAGAACTCCAGCAGCGCGTCCACTTCGTCCGCGAGCTTCAACGGTTCGCGCGTGGGCGCCAACAGCCCGTGATCGGCCTTGGCCAGGTACAACATGTCGTTCACCAGTTGCGCCATCCACTGCAACTCTTCCAGGTTGCTGTGCAGCGCCTCGCGGTAATCCTCCAGCGGGCGCGGCTGGGTGAGGATGACTTGGGTGTGGGTCAACAAGTTCGACAGGGGCGTGCGCAGTTCGTGGGCGATATCGGCGGAGAACGCCGAGAGGCGCTGGAACGCGTCGTCCAGTCGGCCCAGCATGGCGTTGAAGGCCTGGGCCAGTTCCGCCAGTTCCACCGGCATGCCCTGCTCGGGCAAACGCTGGGTCAGGGAGTGGGCCGACACGCTGGCGGCCACTTCGCCCATGCGCCGCAACGGTCGCAGCCCGCTGCGCGCCGCCCAGGCGCCGAGCAGCGCGGTGGCCAGGGCCGAGAGGCTGACCGTGAGCCAGATCAAATGCTGCATGCGTTGCAGGAAGTGCTGATGGTGGGTGATGTCGAGCATCAGGCTCAGTTGCGGCGAGTCGGGTTGGCCCGGCCTTAGCGGCGCGTTGTACACGCGGTAGTCGATGCCGGCGTTTTGCAGGCTGTGCAGGCCGGGCGACTCGGGCAGGGCAATGGTCGGCGCGCCGTCAAACCAGCGCTGGCCGGCGGCGGTGATGCGTACTGCGAGGTCGGGCTGGCGATTGAGCTCGGCGCGCAGTTGCGCTTCGCGCTGGGCGAATAGCTGCGGTGAGTCGACGCCCTGCAAGGTGCTGCGCAGCGCCACCAGTTTGCTTTCGAGCAGTTGCTGGTCCAGCTCGACAAAATGCGCCTCGCTGGCGCGGTTGAACAGCACGCCGGCGAGCAACGAGACCACCGCGGTGCAGGCCGCAAACAGCAGGGCCAGGCGGCTGGCCAGGGACAGTCGCTTGATCAACTGCATCGTTCCTCCAGCACATAACCCATGCCGCGCACGGTGTGGATGAGTTTATTGGGGAAGTTGTCGTCGATTTTCAGGCGTAGGCGGCGGATCGCCACTTCGATGATGTTGGTGTCGCTGTCAAAGTTCATGTCCCACACCTGGGACGCGATCAGCGACTTGGGCAATACTTCGCCCTGGCGCCGCAGCAGCAGTTCGAGCAGGGCGAACTCCTTGGCGGTGAGGTCGATGCGCTGGCCGTCGCGCTCGACGCGGCGGCGGATTAGGTCCAGGCGCAGGTCGGCCAGTTGCAGGGTGGTTTCCTGCGGTGCGCTGCTGCCACGGCGCAACAGGCTGCGCACCCGCGCAAGCAGTTCGGAGAAGGCGAACGGCTTGACCAGATAATCGTCGGCGCCCAGTTCCAGGCCGTGTACGCGGTCTTCCACTGCGTCGCGGGCGGTGAGAAACAGCACCGGGACGTCGAGGCCAGCGCTGCGCACGGCCTGTAGGATCTGCCAACCATTGCGACCGGGCAGCATCACATCGAGGATCAGCAGGTCGTAATCGCCGGTCAGCGCCAAGTGTTGGCCGCTGGTGCCGTCGGCCACCAGCTCGGTGGTAAAACCGGCTTCGGTCAGGCCTTGGCGCAGGTAATGGCCGGTTTTGGGTTGGTCTTCGACGATCAGCAGTTTCATGGGCAGCTCTTGGCGGCGGGTCACGTCAGGCTTTATACCGTGGTGGCCAGGGGAGGGGCGCAACCTGACAAAGTTGTAATCTAGCAGTCAGCTGGCTGGCAGCGCTGCAATCTTAGAGTGGTCCTCAGACTGATCCCACACCTTTGGAGAATTGAGATGGCATTGCGTACCCCCTTGTTGTTGGCGGGCTGCCTGTTGGCGTTGAGTGTCGGAGCAATGGCCGGCCCGGCCCACACCTATGCATTCGGCCAGCCGGCATCTGCCGATAAGGCCACGCGCACCGTGGAAGTGGTGCTGCAGGATATGTCCTTTTCGCCCAAGTCCCTGGACGTAAAGGCCGGTGAGACCGTGCGCTTTGTACTGGTCAACAAAGGCCAGTTGCTCCATGAGTTCAACCTGGGCGATGCGGCCATGCATGCGGAGCATCAGAAGCAAATGATGCAGATGCAGGCCAGCGGCATGCTGAACGCCACCGGCATGGGCAAGATGGACCACGGCGCCATGGAGCACGGCAATATGGGCAATATGGGCGGGATGAAGCACGATGATCCCAACAGTGTTCTGGTCGGACCGGGTAAAACCGCCGAGTTGACCTGGACCTTCAGCAAAGCCACCGGGTTGGAGTTTGCCTGCAATATTCCCGGGCACTACCAGGCGGGCATGGTCGGCAAGATCAACGTCGATTGAGCCGCTGCGGCAACTGACGGTGTCGATGCGGCGGTTGTTAGAGGCGGGGGCAAAGGCTGGTAGACTGGTGGGGTTAATTTAGCCAGGTTTCCGCCATGCATCCCGCAGCCGAACATTCGCCGCTGGGCAAGTCCAGTGAATACATCTCCACCTACACCCCTTCGTTGCTGTTCCCGATTCCGCGCGCCGCGAAATGGGCCGAGCTGGGCCTGAGCGCCGAGACCCTGCCGTACACGGGCGTGGATTTCTGGAACTGCTTCGAACTGTCCTGGCTGCTGCCGTCGGGCAAGCCGGTGGTGGCCATCGGTGAATTCAGCATTGCGGCCGACTCGCCGAATATCATCGAGTCCAAGTCCTTCAAGCTGTACCTCAACTCGCTGAACCAGACCGTGTTTGCTGATACGCAAAGTCTGGAGGCGACGTTGCGCACCGACCTCAGCGCTGCTGCCGGCAAGCCGGTGGGCGTGCGCGTGCGCAGCCTGGCCGAGGTTGAAGCCGAAGGCGTGGTGGCGTTGCCGGGAGTGTGCATCGATGACCTGGATATCAGCGTCAGCAACTACGAACATCCGCGTCCGGAACTGCTGCGTTGCGATGACTCGCGCATTGTCGAGGAGAGCGTGTACAGCCACCTGCTCAAATCCAACTGCCCGGTCACCAGCCAGCCCGACTGGGGCAGCGTGGCCGTGCAATACCGCGGCGCACAGCTGGATCACGCCAGCCTGTTGGAGTATCTGGTGAGCTTTCGCCAGCACTCGGACTTCCATGAGCAGTGCGTGGAGCGGATTTTCCTGGACTTGAAGCGCCTGCTGAAGCCGGAGAAGTTGACGGTATATGCGCGGTATGTGCGGCGGGGCGGGTTGGATATCAACCCGTATCGCAGTACTGAGGCGGTGCCGTTCCAGAACCTGCGCCTGGCGCGCCAGTAACCTTTACACAAACCCAATGTGGGAGGGGGCTTGCCCCCGATAGCGGAGTGTCAGTCACAGTCTCTGTGCCTGACCCACTGCTATCGGGGGCAAGCCCCCTCCCACATCGCACAGCTGGATCACGCCAGCCTGTTGGAGTATCTGGTGAGCTTTCGCCAGCACTCGGACTTCCATGAGCAGTGCGTGGAGCGGATCTTCCTGGACTTGCAGCGCCTGCTGAAGCCGGAGAAGTTGACGGTATATGCGCGGTATGTGCGGCGGGGCGGGTTGGATATCAACCCGTATCGCAGTACTGAGGCGGTGCCGTTCCAGAACCTGCGCCTGGCGCGCCAGTAACCTTTACACAAACCCAATGTGGGAGGGGGCTTGCCCCCGATAGCGGA